>DASXKU010000077.1:0-12609 GCA_036496645.1 Gaiellaceae bacterium | reverse complement strand
ACGCCGGGCGGCATCTGCACGATCGAGAGCAGCGCGTCGAGCCCGTCGAGCACGGAGAGCGACGAGCGCAGCGGGACGCCGATCACCGGCAGCTCGGTGTGCGCCGCGACGACGCCGGGGAGTGCTGCCGCGAGGCCGGCGCCGCAGATCAGCACCTTGATGCCTCTCCCGGCCGCCGAGCGCGCGTACTCCGCCACGGCATCCGGTGTCCGGTGTGCCGAACGGACCTCGAACTCCCACGCGATGGAGCGCTTGTCGAGCTCGTCCATCGCGCCCTGCATGCGCTCACGGTCCGATTCGGAGCCGACCAGGATGCCGACGAGCGGATCAGGCATGCACGGCCTCGGCGATGTCGTGACGGAACTGCACTCCGTCGAACGTAATCAAATCCACCGCGTCGTAGGCGGATGAACGTGCGGCGGCGAGCGTGAGGCCGGTCCCGGTAACGGAGAGGATGCGCCCGCCGTTCGTGACGAGACGTCCGTCCCGCGCTGCGGTGCCGCCGTGGAAGACGAGAGCTCCCGTCGCCTCCGCCTGCTCGATCCCGTCGATCGCCGCGCCCGCATAGTCGCTGCGCGCGGGATAGTCCGGGCCTGCGAGCACGACGGTCACGGCACTCCCGTCCGCCTGCTCGACGTGCGTGCCCGCGAGACTCCCACGGGCGGTTGCGGCGAGGAGCTCGAGGACGTCGCCGCCGACGCGGGGCATCAGCACCTGCGTCTCGGGGTCGCCGAAGCGGGCATTGAATTCGAGGACGCGCGGGCCGTCGTCGGTGACCATCAGCCCGGCGAACAGGCAGCCGACGAACGGTGTGCCGCGGCGCGCGAGCTCTTCGATGACGGGGCGGTGAATCTGCTCGACCAGCTGCTCCACATCATCGCGCCCTGCTTCTGTCAACCATGGAACAGGGGAGTACGCGCCCATGCCGCCGGTGTTCGGGCCTGCGTCGCCGTCGCCGATGCGCTTGAAGTCCTGCGCCGCGGGCAGCGACACCACGTTGTGACCGTCGCTGAGTGCGAACACCGACACCTCTGGCCCTTCGAGCAGCTCCTCGATCACGACGGCGTCGCCGAACGCGCGCACCGCGTGCAACGCATCGTTCAGCTCGTCATTCGTGTGGCAGACGAAGACGCCCTTGCCGGAGGCAAGCCCATCCGCCTTCACGACACACGGCGGACGCGCGACCGACAGCATCTGCGCGAACGGCACACCTGCCGCGCGCATCACGTCCTTCGCGAACGTCTTCGAGCCTTCGATGCGCGCAGCCTCGGCACTCGGGCCGACAACGGCAACGCCGTTCCGTCGCAACGCGTCGCCGACGCCTGCGACGAGCGGAGCCTCAGGACCGATCACCACCAGATCTGCGTCCAGCGTGCGCGCCAGTTCGAGCAGGCCATCGCCGTCGTCCGCGCGCACGGGATGGCAATCGCCGAGCGCCGCGATGCCGGGGTTGCCCGGCGCCGCGTGCAGGTCGGTCAGACCGGGGCTTTGGGCGAGCCGCCACGCGAGCGCGTGCTCGCGCGCGCCCGAGCCGACGATTATCACTTTCATTTTTCGGCCTCCCGGCGCTGTTCTTCAAGCCGCCGCCAGCGCTGCTCGTCCGGATCGTCCCGTTTGCCGCGCAGGATGAACCAGGCGAGCACGCCCACGATCGATAGCGGCACGACGGCGGACGCGATCAGGATGACCTCGAGCCAGCTGTTCCCCGTGACGGCGAGCACGAGTTAAGCGAGCACGCGGCTGCGCTCGGCGCCGACGCCGACGAACTCGATCGGCACCTCGAGCTCGCGCGCAATGAACTCGACGTATGTGCGCGCCGCAGCGGGCAAGTCGGACAGCGAGCTGGCGTCCGTGAGCGGCTCCGACCAGCCGGCCAGCGTCTCCCAGACCGGCTGCGCGTGGTGGAAGTCGGATTGGTGCGCGGGGAAGTTCGCGGTCTCGCCGCCGCCCGGCAGGCGATAGCGCACGCACACGGGCAGCTCGTCGAATGTGCTGAGCACGTCGAGCTTCGTCACCGCGAGCGACGTGATCCCGTTCACGCGCACGGCGTAACGCAGCGCCACCAGGTCGAGCCAGCCGCAGCGGCGCTCGCGACCCGTCACGGTGCCGTACTCGCCGCCCAACTCGCGCAACTGACTCTGCCGCTCGTCCTGAATCTCGGATGGGAACGGCCCCTCGCCGACGCGCGTCACGTACGCCTTCGCCACGCCGAGCACACGATCGATCCGCGTGGGGCCAATGCCGATGCCCGTGGCGGCGCCCGACGCGATCGGGTTCGACGACGTGACGAATGGATACGTGCCGTGATCGAGGTCGAGCATCGTCGCCTGCGCGCCTTCGAACAACACGCGCTTCCCGTCGCGCAGCGCCTCGTCGACAA
Organism: Gaiellaceae bacterium; assembly: GCA_036496645.1. Lineage (GTDB taxonomy): Bacteria > Actinomycetota > Thermoleophilia > Gaiellales > Gaiellaceae > PALSA-600. Next base: position 10,229 of record DASXKU010000077.1, on the reverse strand, counting down.
GGAGCGACGTGTCGCCGACGAACGGCGCGAGCCGCTCGGCGTAGCCGGCGTAGCGCGACCACACGTCCTCGAGCTCGAAACCTTCGGTCTCGTAGACGCGCTCGAGCCACACGTTCTTCTCGGCGAGCGCGACCTCGATCTTCTGGCGCAGGATCTTTGCGTCGAGCACGTCTTGCACGCGGATGCCGATGCGCGACGCCTTGTCGGCATACGCGGGCCCGATGCCGCGGCGCGTCGTGCCGATCTGCAACTTGCCGAGTCGCCGCTCCGACGCCTGGTCGATCGTGACGTGCCACGGCATGATCAGGTGCGCGTTCCCCGAGAGCACGACGCACGCGGGATCGATGCCGCGCTCGACGAGGGTGTCGATCTCGCCGAGAAATACTTCTGGGTCGACGACACAGCCGGCGCCGATCACCGACGCCGTGCCGGAAACGACGCCGCTCGGCAACTGGCGCAGCTTCCATGTCTCGCCGTCGGCGATGATCGTGTGCCCGGCATTCGGGCCGCCTTGATAGCGGCACACGAGATCGGACTTCTGGGCGAGCAGGTCGACGATCTTCCCCTTGCCTTCGTCGCCCCACTGCGCACCGACCACAACGGTTGCGGGCACGCTCGGAGTCTAGTGAGCGAGCGAGCCGCCGGCCGCTTTCACCAGCAGCGCGACCACGAGCGCCAAGAGGAACGACGATGGCGGGCCGACCGCCCAGCCGCGCACGATGCCGAGCAGCGTCTTGCGGTGCACGGCGTGGCGGCCGCGCGCCGTGCCCGCGCCGGCCATCGCGCCGACGAGTGCCTGGTTCATCGACGTGAAGTACCCGAATGACACCGCGACGAGAACCACGAGCGCTTGCACGAGCTGCGCCGCCGTGGCCGTCGCGCGATCGACTTCGACGATGTCGAACGCGACGCGCTCCAGCAGCGGGCGGCCCGTGATCAGGACGCCGAGCGCGATCGCGGCGCCGCAGATCAGGCCTGCGACGTGCGGCGAGAAGACGCTCGAGCCAACCAGCGGCCCACTCGCCAGTGCGACATCGTTCGCGCCCATTGCGAATGACGCGACGCAGCCGACGAGCACCAGTCCGATGCCCACGCGCTCGATCCCCCCGAGTGTTTTCCCGCCGAGGAAGCCCACGACCGCCGCGACCGGCGGAGCGGCGACCCAGATCACGGCGAGCGTCGCGATCGTGTGCCAGTGCACGCCGAACGAGCCGGCGACCGCGACGCCGACGATCGAGCCGACCAGCAGTTGGATCGTCGACGTCGGGATGCGCACGCGGTTGTAGAGCGAGGTGACGCCGAACGCGACCGCGACGACAACGACTTCGCCGAGGCGCGTCGGCGTCGCGTCGACCAGCTTACGGCCGACGGTGGTTGCGACCTTGCTCGACGCGGTCGCCGCGCCGATCAAGGCCAGCGGCGCCATCAGCAACAGCGCCGTGCGGGCACGCACCGCGCCGAGCGCGTACGGCATGCCCATGCACGCGCCTGTGTAGTGCGAGCCGATCGACCACGCGAACGAGAACGCGAGTGCGACGAGGAGGACGGTCAGCGGACTGCGGTGAGGTGGCGCGCGATGCGGTGGACGATGATCCGGTGGCCGCGGCGGCAGGTCATGAAGCCGACGTCGGCATCGCGACGCAGGTGCCCGCTGACGACGATATTTCTGCTCGCGACCGACTCACGCGCACCGAGACACGCCTCACACTGCTCCTCGAACGTCTCCGTATCGGGACCGAGCCAGACGTGTTGGCGTTCCTTCATGCGACCTTCATGCGATCGAGAGCTGCCGTTCGTCGGGCTTTTCCAAAGTCGGTGGCCGCTCGACGCGGCGCAGCGTGAGCTCGTGGCCTGCGGGACAGTGAATCGCCGCGACCGTCGTCGCGAGGTCGACGATGCCGCGCACGCTCGCACCGTGCAGCGCGTCGGCGAACAGATCGCCGCGCACGCGCGCCAACTCGAGGCACTGCTCGCACAGACACGCGTATGCCGTCGCGCTGGGTGAGATCCAGACAGTCGTATTCATTAGGCGGCCGCCGCGAGGTCGGAGAACTTGGCGTAGCGCTTCTGGAACGCGAGCTTCTCGATGCCGGTCGGCCCGTTGCGGTGCTTCGCGAGGATCACCTCGGCGATGCCGGCCGAATCGGTGTCCTCGGGGTTGTAGTACTCGTCGCGGTACACGAACATCACGAGGTCGGCGTCCTGCTCGATCGAGCCGGACTCGCGCAGGTCGGACAGGATCGGACGCTTGTCGTGGCGTTGCTCGACCGCGCGCGACAGCTGCGACAGCGCGACGATGGGCACATCGAGATCGCGGGCGAGCACCTTCAGCGAGCGCGAGATCTGCGATACCTCCTGCACACGGTTCTCGACTGTCGTACCGCTGGTCATCAGCTGCAGGTAGTCGACGATGACGAGCGACAGATCCGGTTCGCGCATCTTCAACCGGCGAAGCTTCGAGCGGATTTCCATCATCGTGATCGAGCCTGTGTCATCGACGTAGATCGGTGCCTTCGTCAGCTTCGAGCACGCCGCAGTGAGCCGCGGCCAGTCGTCGGTGGCAAGCCGGCCGGTACGCAGACGCTGCGACTCGACCTTTCCTTCAGAACACATGAGCCTCTGCGTCACTTCCGACTTCGACATCTCGAGCGTGAACAGCGCGACTGGCTTCTCTTTGCGCACCCCGACGTTCGCGGCCATGCAGAGCGCGAGCGCGGATTTTCCCATCGAGGGGCGTGCGGCAACGATGATCAGGTTGCCCGGCTGGAAGCCGGAGGTGAGACGGTCGAGATCGCGGAAGCCGGATGCCGTGCCGGTGATGTCCTCGCCGGCCTCCATCAGCATCGTGATGCGCTCGAACGAATCCTTGAGCAGCTCGTCGATGTGCGAGAACTCGCCCGAGACGCGCTGCTGCGACAGGTTGAAAACGATCTGCTCTGCCTGATCGACGAGCTCGACCGTTTCGCCGGGACGGTCGAATCCGAGCCGCGCGATGTCGTTGCCGGCGCGGATCAGGCCACGCAGCGTTGCCATCTCGTGGACGATGCGCGCGTAGTGCGCAGCGTTCGACGCCGCCGGCACCAGCGCAGCGAGCTCGTGCACGCGAGCCGCGCCACCGACCTGCTCGAGCGTGCTGAGCTGATCGAGCTCGTCGACGACCGTGATCGCGTCGACCGGCTCGCCCCGTCCGTAGAGCCCGATGATCGCCCGGTAGACGTGGCCGTGGCTCTCGCGGTAGAAGTCGGACGCATCGACGATCTCCGAGACAGCGCCGATCGCGCCTGAGGAGAGCATCATCGCGCCGAGCACCGATTCCTCCGCATCCAGGTTCTGGGGCGGGATCGGAGCCGCGGCGAGTGCCTGCGCCGGGGTTGCCATGCTCCTCGTAGTAGAGCCGTGTCCGGGCTGATCCTCAACGGTGTGCATAACGCCTCCTCAGGTGACGCGGTAGGGCGGTTCAGCAGGAAAAAGGGAACATATGTTCCCGTTAGGATCGGACGGCACGGTGGACGATTCGCCCGCACGGAGCGGGAGATTTCGCACGCAATCCACAGGCCGCGACGGGCTGTGGAACACCTGTGGGTCAATCTGTCCACAGGCCCGTGGAGAGCCTGTGGAAGGAGGCTCTAGGCCTCGGCGGACTCGCTATCGCCGGCAGTGGCCTCGTCGGCCTCTGCGTCAGCCTCCGGCTCCTCGACCTCAGCCGCGGCAATTGCCGCTTCTTCGAGCGCGGCCGCCTCGGCGTGTGCCCGCTCGGCCTCCGCTGCCTCGGCTGCTGCCGCCTCGGCGGCTGCCTGCTCGAGTGCCGCGAGCTCTTCCGCGGCGGGCAGCTCCTGGCCCTCCGGTGCGACGGCCAGCTTCAGCTCGGCCGTCACGTCCTGAAAGAGCTCGACCGGGATCGCATAGCGGCCGACGCGCTTGATGATCTGCATCTGCAGCTTGCGCCGGTCGATGCGGATCTTCTCCTGTTCCCACAGGCGGTCGGCGACGTTCGTCGGCGTGACCGAGCCGAACAGCGAGCCGGTGGGGCCTGCGTTCATGTCGAAACGAAGCTCGAGCGCCTCGATACGACTAGCGATCGCGCGTGCCTCGTCGACCGACTTCGCCTCGTGCTGGGCACGCTGCGTGTCGCGCTTCTGCAGCTCGCGCACGAGCGCGGGCGTCGCGACGTCGGCCAGGCCGCGAGGCAGCAGGTAGTTGCGCGCGAATCCACGCGCAACGTTCACCACTTCGCCACGCAGGCCGGTGCCGTCGACGTCCGCCTTGAGGATGACTTCCATTACTTGTCGCCGACGTACGGCAGCAGCGCGATCTCGCGAGCGCGCTTCACAGCCACTGCGACCTGGCGCTGGTGGCGGCGGCACGCACCGCTGATCCGCCGTGAGCGGATCTTGCCGCGCTCCGACACGTAGCGCCGAAGCTCGTTGATGTTCTTGTAGTCGACCTCGTCGACCTTCGACTTGCAGAAGAAGCACGACTTGCGCCGGCCGGGGCCGGTTGCTGCCATGCGCTTCCGGCTCGAGGTCCGGTCACCGTCTCTCTTCTGTGCCAAGCTATTTCTCCTTAGAACGGAATGTCACGGTCAAAAAGGAATGTCATCATCTGAGGCCGTGAAGTCGGCGTCCGAGCCGGACGCTGCGCCTGCGGGCACGAACTGATTGCCCTCGCCGCTGCCACTGGCCCCGCCGCCGCCACCGTCGCGGCCGCCGAGGAACTGCACCGTGTCGGCGATGATCTCGACCGCCTGGCGCTTCGAGCCGTCCTGGGCGTCCCATTCACGCCACTCGAGCCGGCCGTCGATCGCCACGGGGCGGCCCTTGGCGAGGTACTGCGCGCAGTTCTCGCCCTGGTTGCCCCAGACGGTGATGTCGAAATAGTTGGGCTTCTCGGTCCACTCGCCGGTGGCCGAGTCCTTGCGGCGCGTGTTCACTGCCAGGCGCAGGCTGCAGACAGCCATGCCACTCGGCGTGTGACGCAGCTCAGGATCCTTCGTCAGGTTCCCGACCAGAACGACGCGATTGATATTTGCCATGGTCTTCGCTCCTCTCCAGGGGTGGTGAAGCCCAGGCTACTCCGTCGCCTCGCCGGAATCATCGGCGCCTCTGGACGTGGCGGCTGCAGCCGCCGGCAGCGGGCCGGGGGCCTTGTTGTGGCCGCCCTTGACGCGATTCACGGCGAGATGCCGGATGACGCCGTCGGTGATCTTCAGCACGCGGGTGACCTCGGCGAGCGTCTCCGGGGACGTCGAGAAAAGCAGCAGGTGGTAGACGCCCTCGCTCTTGTGGTCGATCTCGTAGGCGAGGCGCCGGCGGCCCCACGGCTCGTGGCCGTCCCAGCTGCCGCCCGAGGCCTCGACGGCCTCGCGCACGCGCTGGATGATCTCGTTGCCGCGCTCCTCAGAGAGCTCGGTGTCGAGCAGCAGCATGATCTCGTACTCGTTCATACGCCCGAGGCTCCTTCCAATTCGACAGGCTTCCCATGGACTGAGGCGGCCTCACCCCGTTGACGCCGCCTCGGGTGGCCGGCGCGACGGGTGTGGCGAGAAGCGGCGGAACTGTAGCATCCGTCGCGTGAAGCGCCTGTTCGCCCTGATTGCCGGAGGGCTCGGGCTCCGGGTGCTGTTGCGCCGGCGGGCTCGTCCCGCAGTCGTGTCCGAAGCAGTGGTTGCCGAGCCGGCTGACGAGTTGCGCGCGAAGCTTGCCGAGACCCGCGCCGACGACGCTCCGCCATCGGCGAACGGATCGGTCGACAGTCGCCGCGAAGACGTGCACGAGCGTGCGCGCCGCGCGATCGACGAATTACGCGATTAGAAAAGCGTCGACGTCGGCGAGCAGGTAGGCGCGCTCGTCGTCGGTCAGGCCGCGCAACGGCCCGCGGACGTCCTCGCGCATCGGCACGCCGCGTGAGGCGACGATCGCCTTCAGCCCCGCATGCCGCGGGTAGCGCTCGATCAGTGCTCGAAGTTCCCCGGCTCGCGTGGAATCTCCGCTGCGTACCGCGTCGGCGACGACCTCGGGGAACGCCGACGCGAGCGCCGACACAGCACCGGCAGCTCCGTTCGCCAGCCCTTCGCCGATCAGCGACTCGGCACCGATGAACACGTCGAGCCCGTCGACCAGGTACGGCATCACCTTCGCGAACGGCGCGTCGCTCACCTTCAGTCCGGCGAGGTTCGGCACCGACTCGCGCAGCCGTTCGATCACCGGTAGCGGCACCGCGTACCCGGATGCGCGCTCGAACTCGTAGACGTAAAACGGCACCGGTGCACATGCCTCCGCGGCAGCGACGAAGTGCGCGAGCAGCGCCTCGCTGTCGAGCGCGAAGTACGGCGGCCCGATGACGGCGACACCGGCGACGCCTGCGTTCTTCGCGTGATGCGCGAGCGAGACGGTGTCGTGCGTGGTCTGCGCGCCGCAATGCGCGATCACCGGCAGCGGCTCGGCTGCGAACAGGTCGATCACGCGTGCGCGCTCACGCACGTCGAGCAGAATCCCCTCACCGGTCGTACCGAGCGCGAGCACGCCTTCGACGCCACCCGCACGCAAGAACTCGACGTACGGCGCGACTGCGTCCTTATCGATCTCCTTGCCGCCGTCCTTAAGAGGCGTGAGCGCCGCAGCGATTGCCGTAGCCATGCCGCGAGTCTAACGAGCTTGACACCTAGCAATCCGAGGTATAGGCTCGCTAGGTATGAAGGCTGAACAACTGAAAGGTCACCTCGACGCGTTGATCCTCGGAACGCTGGGCGGAGGCCCTGCGCACGGGTACGCCGTGATCGAGGAGTTGAAGCAGCGCAGTGCAGGAACGTTCGACCTCGCGGAGGGCACCGTGTACCCGGTGCTGCACCGACTCGAGGCCGAGGGCTTGCTCGCAAGCGCGTGGACGACAGCATCGGGGCGGAAGCGGCGCGTCTATCGGCTGACCCGCCGCGGCCGCGCGGCGCTCGACGGCAGCCGTCGCGAGTGGCGCGCGTTTGCACACGCCGTCGAGGCGGTGCTCGCGTGAGCTTCATGTCGCAGTTGCGCGGCGAGCTCGCGCGCGCCGGAATCCGTGGTCGGTACGCCGCGCGGATCGTGGCCGAGCTCGAAGACCATCTTGCGACCGATCCGAACGCACACGTTGGTGCGCCGCGCGAGATCGCCGAGCGTTTTGCGTCCGAGTTGCGCATCGCGCGCACGCGTCGTGCGATGCTCGTCACGTTCGTGGCGCTCGCTGTGTGCGGCGCGCTGTTCATGCTCGTGGTCGCGACACATAGAGGATCGACCTCGCCCGGATGGACGGCCCCAGTGAGTGCGCTGGCCGCGCTCGCGGCCGCACAGATTGCGTTCGTCGCGGGCATGCTTGCGCTCGTGCGTGTGCTTCGTGCGCGCACGGCCGGCGACCTGCGTGTCGCTCAGCGCCGCGGTTTCGTCGCGCTCGCGGCCGGCGCAATCGTGGCCGTCGCGCTCGCAGGCACGGGTGCGCTGTATGCGCTGCTCGCGTTGCCGGGTCTCGCGCTCGCAGCGCGCGCGTCGCGAAGCGCACTTGCGATCACGCCTGACGAGAGTGCCGACGGCCTGCGCGTCGATCTGCCGTTCCCGCGCGTGACGCTCACGCTGCTCGGCGCCGCGGCTGCGGGCATCGTCTTCTTGCAGGGCGTCGTCGGCGAGAAGTCGCTCCAAGAAGGACTGATCCGCGGCGGCATCGAGGTGACCGGGCTCGTGCTCGGCATGCTGCTGCTCGGTCGGGTGCTCGCGCTGAGCGGCCCTAGCCGGGCGCGATAACCGGATAGACGCCCGGAATCGCCTTCGCGTCGACGAAGTAGACCGGGTCGTTCGTCGCGTCGCTGCCGTCACCCAGCACATAGCTGCCGGTGATGGCCCAGCCCGCTGGGAAGGAGCACGTGAGGTAGTACGACCCGATCTGCTCTGCGGTTGGGATCGACTTCTCTGCGAACGGCGCCCAGTACCCCATCGCATACGCGTCCCACGATGCGAACACGGTTGAGTCGTCGGCGGACCACGCACCCGGATCTGTCTGCCACACGCTGTAGCAGGCGAACGCGGATGAAGGCGCGGCGCCAGCGGTTCGCGCAGCGATCGCGCACACGACGACGAGAGGAATCAAAGCGAGGCGCTTCATGGAGGTTCGATTCCCGACCGTGCTGCCGTCGAAACGAACCCGTATCCAATGTAAGCGATTCGCCGTTGTTTGGTCGCAACGTCATTTCATACAAGGAGACGAGCGTGAAGAAGCACCTCAAGCTGTTTGCGGCGACTGCGGTCGTCGGTGCCGTCGCCGCGTTCGCCGTCGCGACCCAGACCGCGTCGGCGGATGGAACGCCAGGCACGGGCTACGTCTGCGCACCTGGCGATCTGGGCAACCCGATCGGCGTCTTGGCGAACGACACAAGCGTGTTCCCGACGTGGGATTCGTTCGCGACCGGCTACACGGCGCCGTACGCCGAGACGTCGGTCCCGACCGGCGTTGTCGCGGGCAAGTACTACCTCACGTGCACGCAGTGGACCGGCTGGACGCAGATCGGCAGCTACGCGCTTGGCGACGGTTCGCTGACGCCTACGAACAGCCCGAACCCGTACCTCGTGAACAGTCTGCCGATCCCGGGTGTGTATCCGGTGATCGAGCAGGCGGCAGCTCCGGCCTCGTAGGACCGTACGACGGGCGGCTCACCGCATGTTTTTCAGACGGCGGTGAGGCGCCCGTCCACGAGACTCCACACGCGATGCGCGTACGACGCTGCGGTCTCGTCATGCGTGGCTATCAGTAATGCAGTTCCCTCTGCAGCGGCAGCAACGATCGCAGCCCAGCTGCGCGCCGCGGAGCGCGCATCCTGATGTGAGGTCGGTTCGTCGGCGAGCAGCAACTGGGGTCGCAGGACGAGTGCGCGGCCGAGTGCGGTGCGCTGTTGCTGCCCGATCGAGGTCTCGCCCGGAACGCGGTTCGCGAGCGCCGCAAGGTCGAGCCGTTCGAGGAGGTCGCGGCTGCGTTCGTCGTCCCATTCGCCTTTGGCACGCGACGGCAGCCCGACGTTCTCGGCGACCGAGAGCTCCGGCAGCAGTCCGAAGCGTTGCGGCACGTAGCCGACTGTCGACCAGTCGATCGTCGGGATCCCCCGGTCGCCGCTGTCAGCGTCGAGCCAGCCGCCGAGGATCATCAGCAACGTCGACTTGCCCGAGCCTGACCGTCCGAGGATGACGCCGATCTCGCCCGGCTCGAGGTCGAGGGAGACATCGCCGAGCGCAAGCGTCTCGCCGTAGTGCTTCGTGATCCCGCGAACCTGGAGGCCCGCTCCGTGCACTGAGTGTTGCGCGGGGGCCGCGGGCCGCTCGTGCTCGATCGCGCGCGGCGCAAGGTCGACGACCGTGTCCGACGCGGTGACGAGGTCACGGTCGTGGGTCGCGACGATCACTGTGCAACCTGCATCCGCGGCGCGGCGCAGCGCCTCGACAACGTGCTCGGCGATCGTGCGGTCGAGCTCGGCCGTCGGCTCGTCGAGCAGCAGCACGGGCGTGCGGCGGGCGAGCGCCGCGGCGAGTGCGGCGCGCGCCTGCTCGCCGCCTGAGAGCTGCGTGGGGCGGGAATCGAGCCGGTCGGGGAGCCCGAACGGTTCGAGCAGCGCAACGCCGTCACCGTGAGGGAAGTGATCGCGCAAGCGCAGGTGTGGAACGAGGTTCGCAGGGCCGCGCTGCGCGACGTACGTGACGACCTTCTGGCGATAGCCGCGGAGCGCCCGTGCGCCGAGCCCATCGATCGCGTGCGCGCCGACCGTCACCGATCCCCCCGTCGGCACGTCCACCGCTGCGAGCAGTCGCAGCAAAGTCGATTTGCCGCAGCCCGACGGGCCGACGAGCGCGTTCAGCGCCCCGGGCGTGAGGTCCGCGTCGAGCGGGTGCAGCGCTTCAATCGTCCCGCTCGGCGTGACGAACGAGCGGCGCACACCGCGGCAGACGACGCCGACGCGATCAGGCAACGCGAAGCTCCTCTGCGACGTTCGTGCGAAGCGCAAGCACTACGGCGCCTGCGGCGAAGGCACCCGCGGCAACGGTGATCGCCAGCGCGACCAGCACGAGCATCGCCCACGGGTATACGAGCACGGTGGTCGGCGCGTACTGCGGCAGCGGGTCGACGTGCGGCACGACGAGTCGCGCCGCGCCGATCCCAACCGCGCCGCCGACGAGGCACGCACCGACGGCGATCGCCGCTGCCTCGAGCGCGAGCGTCAACACGTC
>DASXKU010000076.1:0-26088 GCA_036496645.1 Gaiellaceae bacterium | reverse complement strand
TACCACCCTTCCGGCACGTGACGCAACGGAACGATCAGCGTGTCGGGATTCGACGGCGAACGCGTTGGCCGGCCTGTCGTCTCCTGGTGCGCCGCGGCATCAGTTACCGAAATCACTGCGAAACGCGGCTCGACCGCTTCGTCAAACGTGAGCTCGACGTCTTTCGGCGCAACGTTCAATGTGACGCTCGCCGCCGGCGACGTAAGCGTCAGGTACGCGTGCGCGGACGCGGCGGCAGGCAGGAGCAACGCCCCCGCCATGACCGCCGCGACAGCGAACGCGCGCCTCATGCGAGTGTCCGGCCGCCCTTCGAAACAAGCGCAAGGCCGCCGAGCAGGATGCCGACGGCGCCGAGCACGAGGGCAATGATCGTCAGCGTCGATGTGCTGCTGCCGCCGAGCGAGCTTTTCACGCTGATCGTCGGCGCAGGAGCTTCGGCCGACTCAGGGCCGTTCCAGTCGACGATCGATCCGTCGGAGTACGTCTGCTGAACGTCGAACGTGTACGTGCCGCTCTTGGCGGGCTGCGCGAGGAACTGGAAGAGCGAATCCTCTTCCGTCGGCGTGCTGCCGCCCGACCACGTCACCTTCTGCACGACGGCGTCCTCACCGGACCCGGTTGCCTGGACGGCACGCTTCCAACCGGGGCTCGGCACGAACGAGTCGATCGAGAAGCCCTGCGGCAGGTTGAGCACAATCTTCGTCGTCGTCGCGTTTTCTTTCTCAGTCGGAATCGCGAGGCTGTACAGCTGCAGCTCACCACTGACCGACACGGCCGGGCTCATGCGCGCATGAGCCGACGCACCGCTTGCAAGCACGAGCGCAAACAGTGCAACTGACGTGACTGCTACGAGTTTCATCGAACCTCCAAGGTGAAGGGCACGGTCACGATGTGGCCGTTCAGATACGTGATCAGGAACATCCGCCAGCGTCCCGGCGCTGGAAGCAGCACCCCGACCTTCAGCACTCCGGGCGCGTAGGAGTGGCCCGTGACTCGTGCACTGCCGAGCACGGAGAAGCAGTAGGCGGAATGGGGACCACAGACGTGGCTGTGGAAGTAGTCGAGCGACCGCGCCCGGAAGAAGATGGCGTGGGCGTACGCCCCACGCCAGGTCGTGAACACGGTCTTGCTCCCATCCGGGTCGCTGACATGGATGGTGAGGAAGTTCGCCTCGATCGCCTTCAGGTGTGGATGTCCCTGGATCTGGAAGCGGTATCCGTCCACCGTCGTCGCCGCGGCATACGCCGGAACCGGCTGCGGGTGATAACTCCCGCTGACGGTGACCCAGGTGAACAGCTGGAAGTTGAAGACCGAGTTCTGTCCCGACTGCTTCGGGTACACGTCGATGACGATGCGGTAACGCCCGGGGGCCGGGAAGACGACCGGTTGGCTGATCGTCCCGTCGGGATCGGCGTCGGAGTCGTCGTACTGCACATGACTGTCGTCGCCGCGAACGATGATCAAGTCGACGCCCTCGTGAGGCTCGCAGCATGTCTTCAAGGCTGTCAGCGCCTGGCCGTTCGGCTGCTCGATCTTGAATGAGATGGTCACCGGCACTCCAGCCTTGACCGGCTTGCTCGGCTGGAACTCAGCGAGGCCGTAGCTCTTCGCCGGCAGGATCGTCGGGATGACCGGAGACCCGGAGCTCGCTCCGCCACAGCCGGCCATAACAGCGGCGAGGAGGGCCAGGATCAGGAGGCGTTTCGTCACGGAGTTCCTTTCGGGAAGAGATAGGACGGATGAGGCGGCACGTAGCCGCCGATCTCCAACACGATCTGCGCGTGCTTGGTCAGACGGATGCCGCGCGGATCGCCGCGCCGGCGACGACCGTCGACGAACGCGAGCGTCGTGCCGCGGAACGACAGGAGCCGGCGGGAAGCGAGCATCTGCCCCCACACACGGAACAGGTCGCCGAGCGTCGCCCTTTGTGCAGCAACTTCGACGACTCCGGTTGGCGTCGACGTGCGAAGTGCGTTTCCGCAGATGCCAGCGGGCACGATGATCACGCGACGGTTCGCGAACAGCTCGAGATGCATCGCGAAACGCGCGCCCTGTGTGCCGCATTGCAGTGTGTTCGCGGGTGGGTGATACCTCGGGCCTACACCGATCGGCCACGGATGCACTGGGGCGAACGCCAACGCGATCGCGGCGAGCAGAATCACGTCGCCTCCACTCGCACGGAGAGCGAACCGGCGAGCGCAAGCAATCCGCCCGCGAGTGCAACCGCGCAAACAAGTCGCATCGGGAACGCCGGCAGCGCTGAGATCACGGCGCCGTGCAAGAACACGCCGAGCCATGACAGCGTGAGCGCGGCGACACCAGCGCCGATCGCGCCCGCGATGTACGCACGCCGTGTTCCGCGCCCGACTGCAAGCAGCCATGCCGCAACTGCACCCACGACGGCCGAGATCCCGATGCTGAGCCAGGCGGCATGTCCGCCGGGCGAGTCCCGCAACGAGAAAGCGGTTTGCGCAACGAGCGCCGCGATGCCGGCGCCCACGCCCGCCGTCACGGTGCCTGACACAGGACGGAACCGGAGAGCCCCGATCCCGAGCGCGACGACGAGCGCGACTCCGCCCAACCACAGCAGCGCCGATGGCCGAGAGACACGCACGAACGCCCCGCCGATCGTCGCGTGCCGGTTGTCGACTAGCACAGGAATCTGCCAGCGTGCGACCGCACCGGGGCGACCGGAGCCGTACGGCGGCGGCGCGAGCCGATGCTCGTGCCACGCGTACATCGTCCCGCCGCTGAGTTTGTGCCAGCCGCTTCCTGCCCTGCCGATCAGCCTGTTCGCCTGGGCGGTCGGCGAGCTCTCGCTCACCCACACGCCCTGATCGAAACGAAGCATCGGCTCGTTCAGGTCGCCGAGCACCACAACAACGTGACCGGTCGGCACGTGCAACCGGACTGCGCGATCACCGTCGAGGATCGAGACCTCCAGAAGACGAGGTTTTTGATCGACTGTCAGGTGATAGTCGAGTGCGACCGTCGTCGTCCGGCTATGTGCACTCGCGGTTGCGGGCAGCGCGAGACACGCCGCCGCGGCGGCGCAGACGAGCAGGGCTCGGTTGACCCACGCTGGTTGCACGCATCTCCTTGGTTCGTCGCTGGCAGGACGTCGCTAGCGAAGCGGCGGTGCGCGTCCAGCGGCGGCCGCGGCGAGAGGGCGCGGCGCGAGGAGTTGCGGCGTCCGCGGACGGCGCACGCGAAGTGGCGCCGCAGCGAACGAAGACTGCGAAGGTCGGGCGACTGCGTGCTCGATCACCGCAGCGACGCGCACGAGCAGCGCGATCGCGAGCCCGACGCCGAAAGCGACCGGCACCGCACACCAACCGCCGTGCCCAAACACGCCGGCGAAACCGCCGGGGTGTCCCTGCACGAGGACGCCCTCGAGCGCTTCCTGCGCGGCAAAGATCGCGACGAGCGCTACCGCCGATGTTCCCCACACGGCGGCGAACGGCGGAATGCGCCGCGCGCGTCCATCGCGGCGCGCCACAGCGACGCGCGCAAGTGAGCTGCCGAACGCACCGGCCGTCGCGAGGACGAGCCACGGGACGAGCGAGCCGAGATACGCATGACCTTGGTCGGTGAGTTGTGTTCCCGCCTGCGGGCCGTAGGCGAGCCAGTACCGCAGCTCGTGCACGAGGAACGCGCCCGCGGGCAGCAGGACGAGACCGCGTCCCGACGCCTGCCGCGTCACACGACCTGCGAGCACACAAAGAGCCTACCGCAGCGAATCGTCGGCTTTACTTTGGTCCTCCGGCGCTCGGCCTACCCTGTCCGGCATGCGCAGAGCAGTTATGGCCGCGGCGCTGGTCGCGCTATTCGGCTTCGTCCCCTCCGCGATGCCCTCACCGGCCCCGAGCGCCGGGCCGACCGTCAGCGGTGTCTTGCAGCAAGGCGCAAAGCTCACCGCATCGCCGGGCACGTGGGCGGGAACGGGCGACGTCACCTACGCGTACCAGTGGCACCGCTGCGACGCGAACGGCGCGCACTGCACATCGATCCACGGTGCAACGAAGTCGACGTACACACAGGTCGCCGCAGACGTCGGCAAGACGCTCGCACTCAACGTCAATGCAACCGACACGACGGGATCAACCCCGGGCTACGCACCGCTCGCCGGGCTCGTCGCTGCGGCCGCAAACCCGCTGGTCGCTCCGTCGCAGCCCACGATCACCGGGCGCGCAGCCGTCGGGCAGGCGCTCACAGTCGGAGCGCCGCAGTGGACGGGAGCGCCGACCGCGACGACGTATGCGTGGGAACGCTGCAATGCGAACGGCCGGATCTGCACACCGATCGCCGGCGCGACCGCGCAGAGCTACACCGTCGCAGTCGACGACGTCGGCGCCACGCTGCTCGCTGCAGTCACCGCGACCGCCGGCTCGTACACGCAAACACTCCTCTCGCTTCCGACCACCGCCGTCGTCGCGGCGCCGATCGGCCCTGCTGCGAGCGGTCGCCCGTCGATCGGCGGCACGCTGCGCGCAGGCTCACGACTCGGCGGCCGGCCGGGCACCTGGGTCGGCACCGGCACGATTACCTACACGTACCAGTGGTACCGCTGTGATGCGAACGCGTCGCACTGCTCATCCGTTCACGGTGCGACGAAGCCGACCTACGTCGCGGTCGCGAAGGACATCGGCGCGACCGTCGGAATCGCCGTGCACGCGACCGACTCGACCGGCACCTCGATCGCATACGGATCGGTCGCCGGCATCGTGCAGCCGTCCACCGCAACTCTTGCGCCGACGACGCAGCCGGTGATCTCCGGCACCGCATCCGTCGGCCAAAAACTGACGGTGAAAGGCGGCACCTGGTCGGTGAAGCCGAAGACGTTCACCTACACGTGGTTGACCTGCAACACGAACGGCCGCATCTGCACGCCGATCGCCGGTGCGACGACCGCGTCGTACACACCGGTAGCCACCGACGCCGGGCACACGCTGATCGCCACGGAACTGGCCGTCGTCGGCACCGCTCGGGCAGCAGTGCTTTCGACGGCCAGCGCGGTAGTTGCCGCTTAGTTCGCGGGGCGTGAGCCCAGCGTCACGTGCAGCGTCTTCATCGATCCGTTGCGCAGAATTGACAGCGTGACCGAGTCGCCCGGCTTGTAGCCGTCGATCGCCGCGCGCAGCGCGTCGGCAGTCGTCGTCTTCTTGCCGCCGACCGACGTGATCATGTCACCAACCTTCAGCCCTGCGCTCGCCGCAGCGCTCCCCGACTGAACCGACGTGATCTTCACGCCGTTCGTGGCGGTCTGCGGTGCGACGCCGAGGAACGGATGCTGCACCGATCCCTTCGAGATCAATTGTGAGACGACTGACTTGATCAGGTTCGACGGGATCGCGAAGCCGACGCCGTCGTTGCCGCCCGAGTCGCTCTCGATCTGGGCGGTGACGCCGATCACGTTGCCCTGTAGGTCGAACAGCGGACCGCCGGAGTTGCCGTGGTTGATCGCGGCGTCCGTCTGGATCGCGCCTTCGACAGGCGAGCCGTCGGGCGACTGGATCTCGCGGTTGACCGCGCTGACGATGCCCGTCGTCACGGTGCCGGCGAGCCCAAACGGGTCACCAATTGCGACGACGCCGTCGCCGACCGCGACCTTCGACGAGTCGCCGAGCGTGAGCGGTGCAAGCTTCGACGACGGCGCATTCACCTTCAACACCGCGAGGTCGGTCGCCGGGTCGGTGGCGGTGACGGTGGCCTTGTATGACGAGCCGTCCGGGAAGTTCACCTTGATGCTCGTCGCGCCATCGATCACATGGTTGTTCGTGACGATGTGGCCGGAGCTGTCGTAGATCCAGCCGGTGCCTTCGGCCTGGCTCGCTTTCGAATCGCCGTACGGGTACGGCGACTGATTGAACGACGACGACGTCGCGATGATCTCGACGACGCTCTTCGTGTGCTGCGCGATCTCGGCGATGCTCAGCTGATTGGACGTCGTGTTCGCGACAGGCGCCCCACTCTGCTCGAGCACGGTGACGGTGTGCGTCGAGCCGCCGCGCGTCAGGCCGACGACGCCCGCGGCAACACCCGCGGCGACGATGGCGGTCGCGGCAATCGCGACGACAAATCTGTTCCTGGACATGTTCAGGTCATTCCTCCCTGGGCTGCATTTCCTACACGTGGTAGCGAGGGAACCTAGGAGCGACCGTAGAGTGGGACTGTGCCTTCGCTGCCTCCCGCGCTACGTCAACGCGACTTTCGCCTGCTCTGGACGAGCATGCTCACCTCGGGCGTCGCGACACAGATGGTTGCGGTCGCGGTCGGCTGGCAGGTCTATGCGATTCATCACAAGGCGTTCGACCTCGGGCTGGTCGGGCTGGCCGAGTTCATCCCGGTACCGCTGCTCGCCCTGCCCACGGGCCAGCTCGCCGACCGGCTCTCGCGCACGCGTCTCGTGGCGATCTCGACGCTCGTCGAAGCCGGAGTGGTGGCGCTGCTACTCGTCGTCACGCTCGGCGGCGCGCATCAGCTCTGGCAATTCCTCGCGCTCGCTGCTGCGACGGGAGCTGCCGCGCAACTCGGCAACCCCGCTGCGCGTTCGCTGACACCGCAGATCGTCGCGCCGGATCTGCTGAGCGGCGCGATCGCGGTGCGGTCGATTGCAATGCAAGTGGCGACGATCGGCGGGCCGGCGGTCGGCGGCCTTCTCTTTGCGATCAGCCCCGAAGCTGTTTACGCCGTCGGGACGGCTTTGCTGGTCGTCGCTGCCGCAACGGTGATGGCAATGCATTCCGGCGCCGCGATTGAACAGACGGTTGGTGTCGAGCCCGCGTTGCGCAGCTTGCTCGGCGGCATCTCGTTCATCCGCGCGACGCCGGTGCTGCTTGGCGCCATCACTCTCGACCTGTTCGCCGTGCTCTTCGGCGGGGCGACGGCACTGCTGCCGCTGTACGCGAAGTCGATCCTGCACACGGGGCCGTTCGGGCTGGGGATCTTGCGCAGCTCGATCGCCGTCGGCGCGCTGTTCGCAGGCATCGGGCTGGCGCGGCGACCCCTTGCACGGAACACCGGCCGCACGTTGCTCACCGTCGTCGCAGCATTCGGCGTGTCGATGATCGTGTTCGGCCTCTCGCATTCGTTCGTGCTCTCGGCTGTCGCGCTGGGAGTGAGCGGGTTCGTCGACATGATCTCAATGAACATCCGCTCGCTGATCGCCGCGGTTGCGACGCCGAACATGCTGCGCGGCCGCGTGAACGCGGTCGAGGGCGTCTTCATCGGCGCCTCCAACGAGCTCGGCGCCTTCGAGTCCGGGGCCGCCGCCGCCCTGGTCGGCGCGGTGCCCGCAGTCGTGGCCGGCGGCATCCTCACGATCGCCCTCGCAGCCGTCTGGCGCTTCGTTTTCCCTGCATTGGCCACGGTCGACCGAATGGAGGACGTGCGAGCCGCATAATCTGCGCGTGTCTGTATAGTTTGCGCCTCGATGCCTTCTGCAGCAATCATCGGGTGTGCAGGGTATGCAGGTCAGGAGACTCTCGACCGGTTGCTCGCGCACCCTGCGCTCGAGCCGGTAGCGCTCGGCAGCGACTCGCTGGCCGGACAACCGGCAGCCACGCTTGATCCGCGCCTGAACGGCGACCTGCCCGACTTCGTCTCCAACGACGAGGCAGCAGCGAGCGGGGCCGACGTTCTCTTCTTGTGCCTCGAGAGCGACGCGGCCGCAACGTTCGAGCCACCGGCCGACACCGTCGTCGTCGACCTTTCCGGCGCGCACCGCCTTGGGGAAACCGCGTGGAGTTACGGGTTGCCCGAGCTCTATCCGCCCGAAGGCGACCTGATCGCAAACCCCGGTTGTTACGCGACCGCGGCGCTGCTTGCGCTCGGCCCGCTCGCCGGCGAGATCGGTCACGTCGTCGTCGACGGGAAGTCGGGCGTCTCCGGTGCTGGCCGGTCGCTAAAAGCATCGTCGCACGCCGGTGCAGTGCTCGAGAACGTCTCGCCGTATGCGGTCGGTGCACATCGGCATGCGCCGGAGATCACGCAGCAGCTCGGTGCGCCCGTCTGCTTCGTTCCGCATTTGCTTCCGGTGCGGCGCGGCTTGCTCGCGACGTGTTACGTCGAAACCAGCGCCGATGCACGGGCGCTGATCGAATCCGCGTACGCAGACAGCCAGCTCGTGCGCGTGCTGCCGGACGGTGTGGTGCCCGAGCTCGCACGGGTGCAAGGCACCGACACGGCGGAGATTGGAGTATTCACCGACGTTGCGACGGGAACGGCGATCGTCATCTGCGCGCTCGACAACCTCGGCAAGGGCGCAGCGGGGCAGGCCGTACAGAACGCGAACATCGCGCTCGATCTCGACGAGACCGCGGGGTTGCGCGTCGCAGGTGTACTTGTATGAGCGTCACCGCCGCCAAAGGATTCGTCGCTTCCGGCGTTCACGCAAACATTCGGCGGGAGAAGCAGGACGTCGCGCTCGTCTTCTCGACGGGACCTGCCGTCGGCGCCGCGATGTTCAGCCGCAACAAAGTGCAGGCGGCGTGCCTGCAGGTGAACCGCGCGCACCTCAACGTCGCTGATCCGCAGGCTGTCGTAGTCAACTCCGGTGTTGCGAACTCGGCAACCGGCGAGCTCGGCCTCGCGAATGCACGGCAAACGGCAATGCACGCAGCAGGTCTCCTGGGCGTCGCGCCGGAGCAGGTGCTTGTCCTCTCCACAGGTGTGATCGGCGTGCAATTGCCGATGGACAAGCTCCTGCCCGGCGTCGACAACGCCGTTGCCGCACTCTCGCCCGACGGTGGCGCCGACGCCGCAGTCGCGATCATGACCACCGACACGAAGCCGAAGCAGACCATCAGCGGCAGCGGCGAGTTCACGGTGGGCGGCATGGCGAAGGGCGCCGGGATGATCCATCCCGACCTCGCGACGATGCTGGCGATCCTCACCACCGACTATCCGCTCGAAAGCGGTGAGGCGATCGACTTCCTGCGGCCCGCGGTCGAGAAGACCTTCAACGCCATTTCGATCGACGGTGACTGCTCGACCAACGACACGGTGCTGCTCCTCGCGAACGGAGCGAGCAAAGTCGAGCGCACGCCCGCGACCGACGAAGCCTTCGCAACCGCTCTGCTCGCGGCTTGCGACGACTTGAGCCGGCAGATCGTTGCCGACGGTGAGGGCGTCACAGTGCTCGCGGAGATTCAGGTTGAAGGCGCCGTTGACGCACAGCAGGCGAAGGCGATCGCGCGGCGGATCGCGACTTCACCGCTCGTCAAGACCGCACTCTTCGGCCACGACGCCAACTGGGGTCGCGTGCTGATGGCGGCAGGTAGCGCTCCGTACAACGGGAGCTACGCGGACGTCGACGCCGGCCTCGCAACGCTGCGATACAACGGAACGATCGTGCTGCAGGCCGGCACGCCGACGAACGTCGAGCCCGACGTCTCCGGCACGGTCTGCACGATCGCGCTCGATCTTGGCCTCGGCGACGGCAGCGCGAGCTATCTCACCAGCGACCTCTCGTATGACTACGTCAGAATCAACGCGGACTACCGCACATGACACGCCTCGTCGTGAAAGTCGGAGGCGCAGTTGCGTCGGAGAGCGCGGGGCGCATCCTCGGTCTCGTCGAAGAGGGCCATCAGGTGTGCGTCGTGCACGGCGCCGGCCCGCAGATCACCGACGAGATGATGAGACGCGGCATTTGCGTCGAGTTCGTAGGCGGCCGGCGGCGGACGAGCCACGCCGCATTGGATGTCGTGCAGGAGTCGCTGCACGACGTGAACGCTGCCTTGTGCAACGAGCTCGGAGAACTCGCCGTGTCCGTGCTCGGCGAGCGCGACGGACTGCTCGCCGTTCCCGTGCCGCCACTCGGCCAGGTGGGCGACCCGCTGCCGTGCCGGCCGCGCGCGATCATCGACGCACTCGAGGCGGGCAAGGTGCCTGTCGTCTCGCCGATGGCCGTCGGCCCGCTCAACGTCAACGCCGATGACGCAGCAGCCGCGATCGCGCTCGGTCTCGGCGCGAAGCGCCTCGTCTTCCTCACTGACGTTCCCGGGTTGTTTGTGTCCGGCGACGTCGTCGACTCGATCTGCGTCGGCGACGCGAACACGATGCTCGACGCCGGCGTGTTCGACGGCGGCATCGTCCCCAAGCTGCGCGCAGCTGCAATCGCCGCCGGCAGCGGCATCACTGCGCACATCGGCCGCACGGCGGTGATTGCGTGACGACCACCGTGCAGACGCATCTGCTGCCGACGTATGTGCGGCTCGACGTCACGTTTGTCGAAGGCGACGGCGCATGGCTCATCGACGACTCTGGCAAGCGGTACCTCGACTGTTTTGCCGGCATCGCAGTCGTCGGCCTTGGGCATCGCCATCCTGCGCCCCTACGAGCGGCCCACGCCCAGCTCGACAAGCTGTGGCACGTCTCGAATCTCTACTGGACCGAACCCATGGAGCAACTCGCCGCGAAGCTGTCCGAGCGCTTCGGCGGTGCGCGCGCGTTCTTCTGCAACTCCGGCGCAGAATCGATCGAAGCAGCGCTCAAGTGGGCGCGCAAGGCAACCGGCCGCACGGAATTCGTTGCGCTCGACGGCTCGTTCCACGGGCGCACGTTCGGCGCGCTCTCGGTCACCGGCCAGCCGGCGAAGCGCACAGCGTTTGAACCGCTCGTCCCGGGTGCGAAGTTCGGGCTTGAGCACGTCGGGCCGAACACTGCGGCGATCCTGCTCGAGCCGGTGCAGGGCGAGGGCGGCGTGCATCCGCTCCCCGCCGGGATGCTCGCCGAGGCGCGCACGCTCGCCGACGAGCACGGGGCACTGCTGATCCTCGATGAGGTGCAGACGGGCGTTGGTCGCACGGGCGAGTTCTTCGCGTGGCAGCACGAAGGCGTGCAACCCGATGCCGTCACGCTTGCGAAAGGGCTCGCCAACGGGCTGCCGATCGGCGCTCTGTTGGTCGCGGAGACTGCACCAGCCGGCTTCGAGCCGGGCGATCATGCGTCGACGTTCGGCGGCAATCCCGTCGCGTGCGCAGCGGCCTGCGCAGTCGTCGACACGATCGACGATGCACTGCTCGCACACGTGAAGAGTGTGTCGAAGCTGCTCGCGCAGGGCCTGTCGCACTTCGGTGAGGTGCGCGGCGCGGGTCTGCTGCTCGCCGTCGAGCTCAATCGACCTGCCCAAGAGATTGTCGAAGCAGCGCTCGAGAACGGACTCGTGATTGGCAGCGCCGGGCCGAACACGCTACGACTCACGCCACCGCTGACGCTCACGGAAGACGAAGCGGGGCTTGCCGTCCATCTGCTTTCCGAGGTGCTTGCATGACAACCAAGTTCGAAAGACAAGGAACGATTATGCGCCTCGTGCAGGAGCACCCGCTCTCGACGCAGGCAGAGGTCGCCGATGCGCTGCGCACGCTCGGCATTGACGCCGTGCAGGCGACCGTGTCGCGTGACATCTCACAGCTCGGGCTCGTGAAGGTGAGGAACACCGAGGGCCGGCTGGTCTATGCAGTGCCGGGCGCCGCCGACCTGCGCCGGCTGGAAGAGCTGACGTCGTCGCTACGCCGCTGGCTCGGCGTGATGACACCGACCGGCAACCTGCTCGTGATCACGACGCCGCGCGGCTTCGCGGCTGCGCTCGCGGATGCGATCGACGCGGCCGCACTACCCGAGGTCGCGGGCACCATCGCCGGCGACAACACCGTGTTCGTCGCGGCGCGGGAAGGCATGACTGCCGTCGAGCTCGCCGACGAGTTCCGCCACCACCTCGAGCGTGGCGGTGCGGAGTGACGCTCGACGCGGCAACCGCGCCGGGTGGCGCGATCCTCGCGTCGCTGCCGATCGGTGAGCGCGTCGGCATTGCGTTCTCGGGCGGCCTCGACACGTCATGCGCGCTGGCGTGGATGCGCGAGCACGGCGCAATCCCCTACGCGTTCACCGCAAACCTCGGGCAGTACGACGAGCCGAACATCGACGCCGTTCCTGAGCGCGCGAAGCTCTTCGGCGCCGAAGAAGCCGTGCTTGTCGACTGCCGCGAGACGCTCGCGCGCGAAGGGCTTGTCGCGTTGCAATGCGGCGCGTTTCACATCCAGACGGCAGGCCGCCGCTACTTCAACACGACACCGCTCGGCCGTGCCGTCACCGGCACGTTGCTCGTGCGCGCGATGGCGGAGCACGGAGTTGACATCTGGGGCGACGGCTCGACCTACAAGGGCAACGACATCGAGCGCTTCTATCGCTACGGCCTGATCGCAAACGAGAACCTGCGCATCTACAAGCCGTGGCTCGACAGTTCCTTTGTCGAGGAGCTCGGAGGCCGCAAGGAAATGAGCGAATGGCTGCTCGAGCGTGGGCTGCCGCACGCCACATCGGTCGAGAAGGCGTATTCCACCGACGCGAACCTGCTCGGCGCGACGCACGAGGCGAAAGATCTCGAGCTCCTCTCGACGTCGATGAAGATCGTCGACCCGATCATGGGCGTCGCGCATTACGACCCATCGGTCGAGATCGAGCCGGAGGTCATCACGATCGCGTTCGAGAACGGCTGGCCGGTTGGCGATCCGCTCGATGTCGTGCTCGCAATGAATGAGATCGGCGGACGGCATGGGCTCGGCATGTCCGACCAGATCGAGAACCGCGTCATCGAAGCGAAGTCGCGCGGCATCTACGAAGCGCCCGGCATGGCACTGCTGCACATCGCCTACGAGCGGCTGCTCAGCGCAATTCACAACGAGGCAACCCTCGAGCGCTACTCGGAGGAAGGCCGTCGCCTCGGCCGGCTGCTCTACGAGGGGCGCTGGTTCGACGTGCAGGCGCTGCTGCTGCGCGAGGCGCTGCAAAAGTGGGTCGCGTCGGTCGTCACCGGCGAGGTGACGATTGAGTTGCGCCGCGGCGACGACTACACGATCCTCGATACGCAGGGTGAAGCCGTGACGTACGACCCGGAGCGGCTCAGTATGGAGCGCTCCTCCACCGCGTTCACCGCGGGAGATCGCATCGGGCAGCTCGCGGTGCAGATCAACGACATCACCGACACACGCAAGATGCTCGAGAAGTTCAGGTGGTCCCTCTGACGTTGTGGTCGGGGCGTGTCGGTGAAGGTCTCGCGCCGGAGGCGTGGGCGTTCCTGCTCGCGGACGACGCGGAACTGCTGCCGTACGACGCGCAGGCGACGTTGCTGCACGCCGAGCGCTTGCATGCGGCGGGCATTCTCGACGCCGACGAGCTTTCGGAGGTACGCACGCTGCTCGCGCAAGCGACCGGGCCCGAGCCGGGTGACGAGGACGTGCACTCGTCGCTCGAACGGCAACTCGGCGACATCGGGCGGAAGATTCATGCCGGCCGGTCACGCAACGACCAGGTCGCCGCGGCGTTCCGGCTGTACGTGGTCGACGCATCCCGCGAGGCGATCGAGGCGATCGAGTCGTTTGCGTGCTCGATCCTCGACCGCGCAGCAGCTGAAGCAACGACGCCGATGCCTGGCTACACGCATCTTCAGCGCGCGCAGCCGATCACGCTCGGTCATCACCTGCTCGCGTGGGTGGAGATGCTGGAGCGCGACCGCACACGGTTCGCGTTCGCGAAGCAGCAGGCGGAGCCGTCGCCGCTCGGTGCCGGCGCGCTCGCGGGCTCGACATTGCAATTGCCGAAGCCGCCGAACGCGATGCGCAACTCGCTCGACGCCGTCGGCGACCGCGACTTCGCTCTCGACTATCTCTATGCGTGCGCGGTGTTGTTCACGCACCTGTCGCGCATCGGCGAGGAGCTCGTCCTCTGGACGACGTCGGAGTTCGGCTTTGCGCGACTGCCGGAGGACGTCGCGACCGGGTCGTCGATGATGCCGCAGAAGCTCAACCCGGATGTGGCCGAGCTGGCCCGCGGCAAGGCGGGCACGGCGATCGGCCGGCTCACCGGTCTGCTCGCGACGATCAAGTCGCTCCCACTGGCGTACGACCGTGACCTGCAAGAGGACAAGCCGCCGGTGTTCGGTGCGCGGCGTGACACGGGGGGAGCACTCGCGGCGCTCACGCTGCTCGTGGCGGGGCTCGAGTTCGACAAGGGTCGGCTTGCTGCGGCGACGGCCGATCCGTTGCTGCGCGCGACGGACGCCGCCGAAGCGCTCGTCGCGCAGGGCGTGCCGTTCCGCGACGCGCACGAACAGGTCGCTGCCGAGGTGCGCGCGGGCACGTTCGAGCCGCCCGCCGCCGGTGAACGCCTCGGCGATGTCGCCGCCGCAGTTGTTGCTGCGAAAGAGCGTTGGGGATGCTGACTGTCTCGCTCGCGGGCCGCGACCTGCTGCGCGTCGGTGACCTCGTTCCGGCGGAAGCCGAGGCGATCCTCGATCGCGCGGTCGAGCTGCGCGCAGAGCCGCGGCAAGCGCTCGCGCCCGGCGCGACCCTCGGGTTGTATTTCTCGAAGCATTCGACGCGCACCCGCGTGTCGTTTTCCGTGGCAATGGCGCATCTCGGCGGCAACGCGATTCCGCTGACGCCGGAGGAGTTGCAGATCTCGCGCGGCGAGTCGCTGCCGGACACGGCGCGCGCGCTGTCGCGGTATCTCGACGTGCTCGCGGTGCGAACGCATGCACAGGAGGAGCTCGAGGCGTGGGCCGAGTGGGCGTCGATCCCGGTGATCAATGCGCTGACGGCCGCGGAGCATCCGTGCCAAGCGCTCGCCGATGCGCTGACGATTCGCGACCGTCTCGGAACGTTGCAGGGCGTGCGCATTGCGTGGGTCGGCGACGGTTCAAACGTGCTCGTCTCGCTGGCGGCGCTCGGTGAGCTGCTCGGCTTTCACGTCGTCGCTGCGTCGCCGCCGGGCTACGAGGCCGAGGGTGTCGACACACTTCGCGACCCGCGCGCGGCGGTCGAGAACGCGGACGTCGTCTTCACGGACACGTGGATCTCGATGGGACAGGAAGACGAGCGCGCTGATCGTCTCCACGCGCTCGAGCCGTATCGACTGGACGAGGCGCTGCTGAAAGCTGCGTCACCTGATGCGTTCGTCATGCACTGTCTGCCGGCGCACCCGGGCGAGGAGATCAGCGCCGACGTGCTCTACGGCCCGCGCTCCGCGATCTGGGACGAAGCCGAGAACCGCCTGCACGTCCAGAAGGCGCTGCTCGCCATGACGCTCGGCGTCTAGGCGGGAGCCGACCTCCGGTGCCTGGCACCTGCCTTGCGGGTGACTGGCAACGAAGTGCAACAACGCAGTGCCAATTCGCGGACGGACAATGGCTCGGCGCAAGATCCGCCGGCAAGGTGCAATGCATGTCGCGCGGACCGCGCATCGAACAGGCTGGGCTCACCTACCACGTGACCGCGCACGGTCTCGGCGGCATCCCGCTGTTCCGCAACGAAGACGACCGTGCAGCGGCGCTCGAGTTCCTCGTCGACGAGATCGAGCGCAGCAAATGGACCTGCGTCGAGTACTGCTTCATGTCGACGCATTTCCACGTCGTTCTCGAGCTCCAGAAACCCACACTGAGCAGCGGCTTTCACCGCTTGAACGGTCGGTATGCGCGCTATTTCAACCGAACCTACGGACGCCGTGGGCACGCGTTCGAGGAGCGGTACTTCGCGCGAATCATCGAAAGCGAGCTGCATCGCCTCGAGGTGGCGCGGTACGTCGCGCGCAACCCGGTAAAGGCGAACATGTGCGAACTGCCCGAGGATTTCCCGTGGAGCGGATACGGGTCGATCATCGGCCTTCATCCGCGCGACCCTGCGATCGACCTGGATGCCGCGCTCGCTCCATTCGGCGGCTCGCGCCGTGGGTACCGGGTGTTCGTCGAGGAATCGGATCCGCGCGTCCGTCGGTGCCAGGCAAGTGACAGGCGGCGGAAGACCAGCCGAGCCGCCGCCTAGACCCCGGCGCGGCGGCGGGCGCGGTAGGCGCGCGTCTTCTTGCGATTGCCGCAGAGCTGCATCGAGCACCAGCGGGCGGAGCGATTCGGCGACTCGTCGTAGAAGCACCAACGGCAGTTGCGGCACGCCTTCAACCGCGACCAGGCGCCATCGACCATCGCGTTCAGTGCAACGGCGACGACGTCGTCAAGCGCATCGCCATCCGACACGACGAGCACGTCGGCGAGGTCGGAGACCTCCACCCGCACGCGACGCGCTGCATCATTGATCACCGCGACGCTCGTCTGATCGAGACGAACACCATTGTTCGCGAGCACCAGCGCACGCAGCGCCTCGCGCAATCCACGCGCCCGCTCGAGCTCGCTTTCCGCGAGCCCACGCTCGGCGAGCCACTTCGGCAGCCACTCGACACGGTTCTCGAGATCCGTGCTGTTGACGAGCAGCTGCACTCGCCGCAGTGGCTCGGGGGCGGCCTTCGGGAGGTCGTAATTCGCCATCCAGTTGCCCCCAGCATAGAACACCGGTAGTGTCCCCGCACCGGTGTTGCGGAGAATCGGCTTCCCACTACGCCTGGCCCTGCGCCGCCTCCGCGGCGGTGGGGAGCGTGTCGTGCTCGTCTCGGCGGGCGCAGTCGCAGGCGCCGCGGTGATCGCAGCCGTGATCAGCGGCAGCCTCGTCATGCAAGACCGTTCGCTCCACCAGTCGGTCGACCACCTCGACGCAAGCCAACGCGTCGTACAGGTCTCGTGGTTCGGCGGCTACGGCGGGACGTTCCCGGCACTCGACCGCTTCGTTACGCCGGCGATGCAACACGCGGTCGGCGCGAAACCCGTCGCCGCGATGCTCTTCCGCGAGGCGTCGATTCAGGGCCGGCTCGTCAACCTGCGCGCCGCCGACGACCTCGACAACTACGTGACGCTTCTCTCCGGGCGGCTGCCGAAGGTTTGTATTCCGACGCATTGCGAAGTGCTGCGGCTTGCCGGCGTCGGGCCCGTACCGTCGACGAAATACCTGCGACTGATCGAGGTCGGTCGCGCGAAGCTAAAGCCGGGCACGCCGTTCGCGCCGTTCGTCCTCCCCGCCCCGCAAACGCAGCAGGTCGCGCGCGCAGTCAACTACCACACGCCTCAACCATCACCTGTCTTGATCGCGAACGGCGTCGCCGGCTTGACGCGAACGAAAGAGCTCGAGACGTTCGGCCGGGCGTACGCGTGGTCGGTTTCGCTGCAGAACATCCATCCATGGCGCGTCACCTCGTTCTCGCGCGCAGTCCAGCAGTTGACCGCCACTGTTGACGCCAACAGCGACCAGTTCGGCGTCACGGCACCCGACCAGGATCTCGACACCGCAGTCGCGACCGCCCGCTCTGCGGGACACCGTCTGCTGCTACTCGGCGGTGAAGGCGGTGCGTTGCTGCTCGCCTTCACCGTGCTCGCTGCTGCCGCGCTGCGCCGCGACGTCGCCGATGCACGACGGCGCCTCACGTGGTTCGGCGCACGACGCTGGCAAGTCGAATTGCACACGCTCACCGAGTCGCTCGCACTCGCGGGCGTCGCGACGATCACCGGTTGGGTGGCTGGTGGTGCAGTCGCTGCATTCATCGCGGCGCGCGCGGGCTCGCCCGCAGGAGCAGTCACGACGCACGCACTCCTTTCCGGGACCGGCATCGCCGCGGCGGCGGCGACCGCGGCGGTCGCCGGCCTTCTGCTCTACACGACCGTGCGCGCCCCGGCCGTGCAGCTTGGACGGCTAGCCCTGACACCGCTCGATGCGGCTGCACTCGGCGCGATTGCTGTGGTGGTCGTCGGCTGGGCACGCGGGTCGGTGAGCGCGAGCCAACTGCAGAGCGGCGGCGGCACGAACGCGTTCCTGCTGCTCGTTCCTGCGCTGATCGTCTTTGCCGCCGCGGTGCTCGCAGCGCGGTTGCTCGGCCCCACGCTCGTCGGCATCGGGAAGCTCGGACGTCGCGGGCCGATCGCGTTGCGCCTCGCATCAGCGTCACTTGCGCGCAATCCCGGGCGCGCAGCGATCGCAGCGACGTTCCTCGTCGCGAGCCTCGGGCTCGCGTTGTTCGCAGTCGCCTACCGCGCGACGCTGATTCGTGGCCAGCACGACGAAGCGTCGTATGCCGTCCCCGCGTTGTTCGTCTTCGACGAAGACCTCACACAACTGATTCCCGTGTTGCACGGCGCGAAGCAGTCGCAGTACCCGCAGCCGCCCGAGCAGGTCGTCCGTCTCAGCGGCAACGTCACGACAGGTGCGTCCTTCACCTTCCTGGGGCTACCGGAGAGTGCGGTGCGGACGGTCGGAGGCTGGCGTTCGAGCTTCGCGTCGGTCTCACGCGACACGCTGGCAGCACGCATCGCGCCGACGAAGAACGAGTCATTGCGTACGCTCGCGTTGCCGAACGGACGACAGTTCTCACTCCCCGTGTCGGTGACGGGCGACGACGTCGGCGTCCAGGCCTGGTTCCGCGGCCCGCTCGGCGACTACCAGCCGGTCGATCTCGGGCACACGAACGGCGCGACGACGAAAGTCCTGCACGGCCGCATCCCGTTCCCGCAAGGCACGCTCGCGCGGTTTCAGTTCTATTTGCTCGGCAACCTGCACGGCTCGGCGAACGGCGGCACGGGAATCCAGCCGAGCGCGAAAGGCGTGATCACGCTCGGGACGCCGCGCGTGAACGGCAAGCCGATCGCGAACGCCTTCTCGTCGTGGGCCGGCACCGGCGGCGTCAGCGGCGGCGCCGATCGCATCGGCTACCTGATCACACCCGATCGCACCGCCGTCTACCGCCCTGCCGAGCCCACCGACAACTCGCTCCTTCCAGTGCTCGTGACACCGGCCGTCGCAGCGGAGGCAAATGCGCAGGGAGTTGCGCCGCTGCAGATCGAGGGTGAACAGATCGCGGCGCGCGTGGTCGGCATCGTGAAGCGGTTCCCGTCGGCGACTGGCGACGCCGTGATCGCCGACCGCCAGACGGCATCAACGCTACTCGACACGCAGTCGCCGGGGGTCGGCATCACCGACGAGCTCTGGCTCAACGCACCGACGACGGACGCGTCGCTCTTCGCGCGGCCACCGTTCTCCCAGATGACGGTGCAGTCGCGCGCCGCGACGCTTGCACAACTGGAATCCGATCCACTGGCGCGCGGAGCGTTGCTCACGCTTGCCGGCACTGCGATCGTCGCGCTCGTGCTCGCGCTGCTCGGTCTGCTGCTGTCGACGGTCGGCGAGGTGCGCGATGAGCGAGGCGACCTCTTCGATCTCGAAGCGCAGGGCGCGTCGCCAGCAACGATGCGCGCGCAGCTGCGGCTACGTGCGCTGCTTGTCGCCGCGTTCGGCATCGCAGGCGGGATCGCGCTCGGCGCGATTCTCAGCTCGCTCGTCGTCTCGCTCGTCGACGTCACCGCGACAGCGGCCGAGCCACAACCCCCACTCGCACTCGTGCTCGATCTGCCGCTGCTCGCTGTCGCCACCGTCGCGTACGTACTCGCCGCAGCCCTGCTCGTCGGTTTCGCAACACGACTCCGCGGCAGTTCGCCACAGCGTGCTGCTGAGGTTGCGACGTGAGCGCAATCGAACTGAAGGACGTCTTCCGCGTCCACTCGACGCCTGAGGGAGACGCCGCCGCATTGCAGGGACTTTCGCTGCGCGTGAAGGAAGCGGAAGTCGTGACGGTGCTCGGCCCGAGCGGCTCCGGCAAGTCGACACTGCTGCGACTGCTAGCGGGGATCGAGCGTCCGTCGGCAGGTGCCGTGCGTGTTTTTGGCGAGGACGTCGGCAAGCTCCCGGCGCGCCGGCTCGCGCGCTACCGCTCGACGATGCTCGGCTACGCCGACCAGCACTACGCTCGCGCGCTGTCGCCCGAGCTGAGCGCGCGCGAGCTCGTTGCCTTGCAGCTCGGCCTGCATGGAGCCGACCGGACTGAACGCCTCCGCCGCGCGGACGAGTTGCTCGAGCGTGTCGGCCTCGCCGCGAAACGCACCCGTCACCCAGGTGAGCTGTCGGGAGGCGAGCAGCAGCGCGTCGCACTGTGCGCGGCGCTCGCACACAGGCCGAAGGTATTCCTCGCCGACGAGCCAACCGGAGAGTTGGACGCCGCAACCGCCGACCAGGTCTACAACGTTCTGTCCGAGCTCGTGCGCGAGCACGGCTGCACGACGATCGTCGTCAGCCACGACCCGGAGTCCGCTCGCATCGCCGATCGAATCGTGCGGATCCGCGACGGCCGCGTCTCGGAAGAGTGGGCGCGTAACGACACCGAAGGCGACACGATCGTCGTCGGCCGCGGCGGCTGGCTGCGCCTGCCGGAGGAGCTGCTGCTGCGCGCGGGCATCGGCACCCACGCAACGGCGCGCTTCGCCGACGGCGGCGTGATCGTCGAACCCCATGGCGAGCCGGTAGAGCAGGTGTCAGGCACCTTGGTGCCTGGCACCAGTCCTCCGACCGACGGTCCTGTCGTCGTGAGGGCGCGCAGCCTCAGCAAGCGCTACGGCAAGACCGTCGTGCTCGATGACTTCGCCGCGGAATTCCACGGCGGCCGCTTGCACGCCGTCACCGGGCCGTCGGGCTCCGGCAAGACGACGCTGCTGCATCTGCTCGCCGGCCTCGAGCTGCCTGACAGCGGCGAAGTCCATGTGCTCGAGCACTCCGTCACGACGCTGAACAGGACAGAGCGCGCCGCGCTTCGTCGCGACCACGTCGCGTACGTCGGGCAGCAGGCCGGTCTGATCCCGCATCTGTCGGCGCAGGAGAACGTCGAGCTCGCGCTCGCGCTGCGCGGCGACACCGCTCCCACGGCGGCTGCGCTCGCCGCACTCGATTCGGTCGGCCTCTCCGAACGTGCAACGCAGCGCGTGTCACGGCTGTCGCAGGGTGAGCGTGCGCGCGTCGCCATCGCGCGCGCCGTCGCAGCCCGCCCCGCGCTGCTACTCGCGGATGAGCCGACCTCGCGCCTCGACTCCGCGAACGCCATCGGCATCGCCGTTCTGCTGGCGCAGCTGGCGCGCGACACCGGCGCCGCGGTCGTCTGCAGCACGCACGACCCGCTGGTGATCGAACAGGCGCACGAGCGTACGGCTTTGTAGTCTCCCTCGATCGAGGGAGGGCGGGGCCCAAGCGGAGGCCGATGCACCCTCGTAAGGGTGACTACTCTCGACTTGAGACAGTCGACAATTTTCTCGCGCGTCCGCGGCCTGCTCGAGGTGACTCGGCTGGTCCGCTCCGGCAACGAATTGCCGGCACTTCTGAATGCGATTGCGCGCACGGTGTCGGACTCGCTCGGCTTCCGCACCGCCGTCATCAACATCTACCGCCGCGAATGGGACGACTTCGTCGTCACCACGGTCTACGGCAGCGACGAGGCGCGCGAAGCGCTGCTCGGCCAGGTGCGACAGCACTCCGACTGGTCGCCGCTGCTCGACGAGCGGTTCCTGAACCGCGGTGCGTATCTGGTGCCGCACGGCGAGTTCGACTGGAGCGACTTCGATGCGTACACGCCCGAGCTGCCCGCGCCCGACGACCCGTCGATGTGGCACCCGGAGGACGCGCTCTTCGTGCCGATGCGTGACGCCGAAGGAAATCTGCTCGGCGTGCTGTCGGTGGACGAACCGACCTCCGGCCGCCGGCCGAGCGGCGACGAGATCGACGTGCTCGTCGCAGTCTCCGAGCACGCGGCGCTCGCGGTGCAGGCCGCGCAGGAAACCGCCCGTGCGCAAGCGAACCGCGACGCGCTCGAACAGTTGCTCGCCGTCTCCGCGCGCCTGAACGAGTCGACTGACAGCGGCGCACTGCTCACGCACGTGTGCTCGGCGATTTCGGAGGCTCTCGGCTTCCAACGCGTTGCAGTCCAGCTACTCGACGAAGAGGGCAAGCACCGCACGGCCGCGACCGCCGGCTTCGCGGCCGGAGAGAACATCGGGCGTCCGCTCACCGCCGACCAGCTCGAGCGGCTGCTGCGTCCAGAGTTCGACGTCGCCGGGTGTTACTTGATCCCCGACGAGGTCGCGCACTCGTTGCTGCCGGACCGGGACGGGGGCTACCGGTCGCAGCACGACGGTCGCGGGCCGTATGCGTGGAGCAACCATTGGCTGTTCGTTCCGTTGTACGACCGGCGCAGCCGTCGCATCGGCTACATCTGGGTCGACGATCCGAACGACCGGCTGCGCCCCGACGCCGAGCGTCTGCAGATCCTGCGTCTGTTCGCGAATCAGGCCACCACTGCTCTCGAAAGTTCTGCGCAGTTCGAAGCGGTACAGAACTCGAACGAGCGGTACCGCGCGCTGATCGAAGCGTCGCCGGTGGCGATCGTCGACTTCGACTTCGACGGCCGCGTGCGTTCCTGGAACTCGGGGGCCACCGCGATCTTCGGCTGGACCGCCGGCGAGACCGTCGGCCGCCCCAACCCGACACTCCCCGACGACGAGCGCGCGTACTTCGACGACCTCAATCGCATCCGCGCAGGCGAGACGCTGCGCGATCTCGACCGGCGAAGGTTGCGCCGTGACGGCGAGCTGATCGACGTGAGCATCTCCGCAGGACCGATCCGCGACGCGCACGGCGACGTCGTCGGCGCAATCGCGGTGATGCTCGACGTGACGGCACGCAAGCGTTCCGAGCGTGCACTCGGTGCAAGTGAGGCGCGCAAGGAGGCGATCCTGCGCGCGGCGCTCGACAGCGTCGTCCTGATCGACGCGGCCGGCCTGGTGATCGAGATGAACCCGGCTGCGGAAGAGACGTTCGGGTGGACGGCCGCCGACGCAATGGGACGCCCGTTCCTCGGACTGGCGATCGCGGCCGAGCATCGCGAGTCGCTCGCGACAGCCTTCAGTGACAGCGCGAGCCCGCTGCTCGGAACCCCGATCGAGATCATTGCGCTGCGCGCCGACCACCGCACCTTCCCGGCCGAAGCGTCAATCACGCGCGTCGAAGTCACGGGGCCGCCGCTGTACGCCGTGTCGCTGCGCGACGTGACGAAGCGGCGCGAGCACGAGGAGCGCCTGATCGCCGCGGAAGCGAAGTACCGCACGCTCGTCGAGCAGATCCCGCTCGCGACCTACGTCAACAACACGGGCCTGCCGATCCGCACGACGTACATGAGCCCGCAGATCGAGAACATCCTCGGGCACCCGGTCGAGGCGTGGCTCGAGCCGGACTTCTTCCGGACGATCCTGCACCCCGACGACCGCGACCGCGTACTGGCCGAAGTCGAGCGTACGCATCGCATGGGCGAGCCGTTCCGCCAGGAGTACAGGCTGCTACGCCCGGACGGTGACACCGTCTGGGTGCTCGACGAAACGGTTGCGGTGCGGGACGAGCAGTACCGGCCGTTGTTCCTGCAGGGTTTCCTGGTCGACATCAGCGACCGGCGCCCATCAGCGACGCCGCGCGGCGAGTCCCTGCGCGCATAAGCGACGCGAGTCGCCCGGATATCTGTTGCAATTCCCGTTGTGGGGGCCACGCGGGACACGAGCCGCCTCCGCCGGCTGCAAAGCCTGACGGATGCGGCGCTTGCCCATCTCGATCTCGAGCCGCTCCTCGGCGCCTTGCTCGAGCGGACGCGCGACATGCTCGAAGCCGACACGTGCGCCGTGCTCCTGCTCGACCCGGAGACGGACGAGCTCGTCGCGCGCGCGGCAGTCGGCCTCGAAGAGAGGGTCGAGCCGGGACTTCGCATCCCGCTCGGCCGAGGATTCGCCGGGCGCGTGGCGGCGACGCAGCAGCCGGTCGTGCTCGACGACGTCGACAGTGCAGAAGTACTCAACCCACTTCTGCACGAGAAGGGCATCAAGTCGATGGTCGGCGTGCCGCTCATGGTTGCCGGCCAGGCAATCGGCGTTCTTCACGTCGGCACGCTGAGTCGACGCGTGTTCGACCAGGAGGACACGGAACTGCTGCAGCTTGCCGCCGACCGCGCGGCGATCGCTATCGAGCATGCGCGCCTCTTCGAGGCGGAACAACAGGCGCGGCTGAGAATCGAGCGCATCCAGTCGGTCACCGACGCTGCGCTCGCGCACCTCGATGTCGCCGACCTGCTCGATGTGCTGCTCCCACGCATCCAGGCAGTGCTCGACGCTGACATGTGCACGGTCTTCCTACTCGAGGAGGAGGACACGCTGCTCGTGGCTCGCGCAAGCATCGGAGTCGACGAACCTTCGACGCCCCTGCGTATACCGATCGGCACCGGTTTTGCCGGCGCAGTGGCCGCGCAGCGCCGGCCGCTGATCCTGAATGACCTGGACGCGACCGATGTGCTCAACCCCGCGCTGCGGATGCAAGGCATCCATTCGATGCTCGGCGTACCGCTGCTCGTGCGAGGCGAGTTGACCGGCGTGATCAGCGTCGGCGCGTCGAAGGAGCATGCATTCTCGAGCGACGACGTCGACCTGCTTCAGCTCGCGTCCGACCGTGCGGCGATCGCAATCGAGCACGCGCGCGTCTTCGAAGCAGAGCGCGCGCTGCGCGAACAGATCGAGCGCGTACAGGCGGTGACCGATGCCGCGCTCGCGCACCTCGATCTCGAGGAGCTGCTCGCGGTGCTGCTCCCCCGCATCCGCGACATCTTGCGCGCCGACACGTGCGCAGTCCTTCTACTCGACGAGACGACCAATGAGCTCGTCGCACGCGCCGCACTCGGAATCGAGGAAGAGGTCGAAGCCGGTGTTCGCGTCCCACTGGGCCGAGGCTTTGCCGGCCGCGTCGCCGCCGAGCGCCGTCCGATCATCCTCCCGGACGTCGACACCGCCGATGTCTGGAACCCGATCCTGCGCGAGAAACACATCAAGTCCATGCTCGGTGTGCCGCTGCTCATCCGCGGCGAGGCGATCGGCGTGCTGCATGTCGGAACGCTCGCGCATCGCGTGTTCGACGCCAGCGACACCGAACTGCTGCAGCTGGTTGCCGTACGCGTCGCGATCGCCATCGAACGCGCGCAGCTGCACGAAGAGACGGTTCTGCTCGACCAGTTGAAGCTGAACTTCGTCGCTGTCGCCTCTCACGAGCTGCGAACGCCGGCGACGGCGGTCTACGGCGCCCTCGAGACGCTGCGCAGCAGAGAGTTGAGCGACGACCTGCGCGAGGAGATGCTCGACATGGCGTATGAGCAGTCGGATCGCCTGCGCCGGCTGCTGGAGCAACTGCTCGACCTGTCGCGGCTCGACGCGCAGGCGATCAAGGTCGACCCGAGACCACTCGTGCTGCAGAACGTGCTCCGCAGGATCGCTGCGGAGGCGCTTCCCGAGGGTGCCGATGTCACGATCGCCATCGATCCCGACATCGCGGTGATCGCCGACCCGCTCGTGCTCGACCGCGTGTTGTCGAACCTATTGATCAACGCCTGGCGCTATGGCGCAGCGCCGATCACCGTGCAGGCCGAGCAGAAGGATCGCCACCTGCGCATCGGAGTGCAGGACTCCGGGCTGGGCGTGCCGGCAGCGCTGCGGCCTCATCTGTTCGACCGGTTCACCCGCGGGACCGAAGCGACAGGCAGCGGGCTCGGGCTCGCGATCGCGCTTGCATACGCGCGCGCCCACGGTGGCGACCTAATGCACGAGGACGGCCCCGGCGGCGCGCGCTTCGTCCTCGTCGTGCCACAGCACTAGAGCAACGCAGGGCTAGAGCGAGACGACACCCACGAGCTCGCCGAGGCTGTTGCGCAGCGGCGTCTCGCGCAGCTCGTCGATCTCGAGCACCTGTGCGAGAGCCGGGCCGAGCCCGCGCGATGCACCGTCGGCTGCTTTGAGAGCGATACCCATCCCACTCTCGTGCGCCGCGCAGAACAGTCCCTCAGCTCCACCTTTCGCGATCCAGCCGTCGCGCAGCTGCATCAACTCCGTGTCGAGCGAATCGTGCGTGGCGCCGACCAGCTCGGGATGCGCGCGCATCGCCCGATGGATCCGCTCCGGCACGCGCGTGAGCAGCTCGGCCGACTCGCGCAGCGTACGTGCGAACGTCGGCACCCCACAGCCGTCGATCGCAGTCTCACCGCCGCCGATCAACTCGGCGATCCGCCGTTGCAGCGGATGCGACGGGTCGCGGTACGGATGCAACGGCCAGCCATTCGCGCGGCAGGCGGCGAGCATGCCGGCGTGCTTGCCGGAACAGTTGTGCCCGAGCTTGCCGTCGGGCCGGCACTCCTGCAGCCCGTTCTCAAGATCGTCGACGGTCGCTCCTGCGCGCGCGAGCAGCTTGCGCACCACGGCGAGCTGGCCGGGCTCGGCGCGATGCGACGCACACGCGATCGCGAGCTCGTCATCGTCGAGATCGTCGT
>DASXKU010000075.1:0-8130 GCA_036496645.1 Gaiellaceae bacterium | reverse complement strand
GACCGCGAATGCCAGCGCGACCGGGACCAGCGCGTCGCCGACCCCGGACGAGACCCGCCCGAGCCAGAGCAACCGGAAAGGCCGCTCGCGGAGCGGCGCTAAGGATCCCCCCAGACCCACGGAAGCACCATAAACCCTGGCTGCCGTCCCGGCTATGGACACTTTCGGACAATTTGCGAAAGTCGTGCAAGTTTTCGCCGGGAGCGGCGTCTCAGTAGGTGGACGTGCCCTCGTCCCGCCCGGAAACTGCCCGCCCGCAGCTTCCGGGCACTCTCCCGGGGGCTCCGCCTCAGCCGCAGGAGGCGGGGCCCCCTCTTTTCGTTTGCGGGCGCGCGGTTGAGGGGTAGAGTCGCCCCGTGGGGATCTTCAACCGCCGCAACGCCGCTGTCGGCTGGCTCGCCTGGGCTGTCGGCAAGCGCGTCATCAAGAAGAAGGCAAAGGACGCCGTCCCAAGCGTCGACCCCGAGACGAAGCGCCCGAACCGCAGCGCATTGGCCCTGCTCGTCGCCGGCTCACTCGGAGCGCTCACGTTCTGGCGCAGCCGTTCGGCGAGCGACGACTCGGCTGAGTAGCTTCGCCTGAGTAGTTTCGACCGTGGCGGGTTTCTCGTCCGCGGCGCCGGTGCCGTAGCAGTCCTCGGCGCGCGCGTGCACCGCAGCTCGATCGATCCGCGCCTCCAGACGCTCGCCAAGACGTTCCGCGGTCAAATCATCGCGCCCGGCAATCCGCTCTACGCCACGGTGCGCGTGCCGTTCAACACCGACTTCGCGGCTGTACATCCGCTCGCCGTGGCGCGCCCGGTCGACGCCGCCGACGTCGCGCGCGTCGTGCGCTGGGCAGCACACGAGGGCGTGCACATCGTTGTTCGCTCGGGAGGGCACAGCTACGGCGGTTACTCGACGACAACGGGCGTCGTGGTGGATCTTGCGCACCTGTCGGAGATCAGCGTGACGAGCGGCCGCGCGACGATCGGCCCCGGCGCGAGGCTCGGCACCGTTTACGCGACGCTCGACGCGCACGGCGTCGCGATTCCTGCGGGGACTTGCCCGAGCGTCGGCATCGGCGGGCACGCACTCGGCGGTGGCTTCGGCCTCGCGTCGCGTGCGTGGGGGCTCGCGTGCGACAACGTTCTGTCGATGCAGATAGTGACCGCGGACGGCGCGGTCGTCACCGCCGATTCGTCGCACCACGCGGATCTCTATTGGGCATGCCGCGGCGGTGGCGGCGGCAACTTCGGGATCATCACGCGCTTCGTCTTCCGCACGCATCCTGTGAGCGCGGGCGCATACTTCGTCGCGTCGTGGCCGTGGTCGCAGGTGGACCAGGTCGTTGCGTCGTTTCTCGAGTGGGCACCGGGGCGGCCGGACGCGCTGGGCTCGATCTGCCGGCTCGCGGCCGGGCCTGGCGGCCCGACGGTGCAAGTGTTCGGCCAGTACCTCGGCTCCGAGTCGGCGCTCCAGGCCGAGCTCGCGTCGCTGACGCCTGCCGCCTCGCATCTGACGGTCGCGCCGGCGGTGTGGCTCGACCTCGTCCGCCGCTGGGCGGGCTGCCTCGGGCACAACTTGCCGGGTTGCGCCGCGCCGGTGAACCAGCCGTTTTACGGCTCCTCGAGTTACCTGCGGATAGTGCCGAATGCACAGCTCGTGCATCGCTTCGGCGCCGTTGTCGCCGCGCGCGGCGCGAAGTCGGGCGCGCTACTGATCGACGCCTATGGCGGCGCGGTCAGCCGCATCGCTCCCGCAGCGACGGCGTTCGTGCACCGCAACGCGATCGCATCCGTCCAGTACTTCGCCGCCGGCTCGGATTCGTCCGCGAAGGCGTGGGTCGAGTCGTCGCGCGCGAGCCTTGTGCCGGCGATGGACGGTGAGGCTTATGTCAACTACTGCGATCCCTCGTTGCCGAACTTCTTGCACGCGTACTACGGTGCAAACCTCGCGCGACTGCAACAGGTGAAGAAGAAGTACGACTCGCACAACTTGTTCCACTTCCCGCAGAGCGTCAGGTGATGGAGACCACACTCGAGACTCGCTGGACGGACTTCGACGCGCTCGGGCATTTGACACACGCCGCGTATCCCGTGTTCCTCGACGAGGCGCGCGACCGGTACCTGCAAGCGACGGTCGGAAGCTTCACCGACTGGCCGTGCGTGGTTGCGCATGTGTCGATCGACTACGTGCGCGAGTTGCGCTACCCGACGCCACACGTCGTCGTGAACACGAGTGTTGTCGAGGTGGGGCGGACGAGTGTCTCGTTCGAGCAGACGATCTCGGACGGCGCGGTCACGTCGCGCTCCGTGCTCGTCGCCTTCGATCCCGAGACGCGCGCGTCGCGGCCGATCACGGACGCCGAACGCTTGCTGCTGACGTCGCGCAGCTAGACCGCCGGTGCCAGGCACTTGCATGTCACCGCGGGTGCGATTTGCACGCGTTTTGCCGCGAAAGGGCACGTCCAGCGGCCGACCTTCGGTGCCAGGCAAGTAACTGGGGGATGACAGGCAACGGATGGCTACCGCTGCGTAATCAGGCGCGCGCCGCGGCCGTGCGTCGCGAAGCTGAAGAGCCAACGCAGCAGCACGAGCAGGCGGTTCTGGAAGCCGATCAGGTAGACGAGGTGCACGCCGAGCCACAACATCCACGCGGGGAAACCGCTCGCGCGAATCGGCCCGACTTCGGCGACTGCACGTAGGCGTCCAATCGTGGCGAGGTTGCCCTTGTCCTTGTATTTGAAAGGGCCTTTCTCTCGGCCCGCGATGACGCGCGCGACGTAACGGCCCTGCTGCATCGCGACGGGCGCGACGCCTGGAAACACACGCTCGCCGACACGCACCATGTCGCCGAGTGCAAACACGTCGGGATGCTCGGCGAGCGTGAGATCGGGCTGCACAGTGACGCGCCCCGCGCGATCCGTCTCGACGCCCGCTGCGTCGGCGAGCGCGCGCGCGAAGCTCGATGCGGTGACGCCTGCCGCCCAGATCGCGGTGCGCGCGGGAATAGCCTCGACGTTTCCGTTTGCGTCCTGCACGCTGACCGTTTGCGGGCCGACGTCGACGACGGTATGGCCCGTCAGCGGCGTGACGCCGAGCGACTCGAGCGAGCGGAACGCCTTTGCCGACAGCTTCGGCGTGAACGAGCCGAGCACACGGTCAGCGGTCTCCACGAGCAAGACGCGCGTCTCCTGCGTATCCGCGACGCGAAAGTCGCGCGGCAGCGTGTCGCGCGCGAGCTCGGCGATCTGCCCCGCCATCTCGACGCCGGTAGGGCCTGCACCGACGATGACGAACGTCAGCCACGCGCGACGCCGAGCAGGATCGCTTTCGACCTCGGCCGCCTCGAAGGCGCGCAGGATACGCGCGCGGATGTCGAGTGCACCGGGCAGGGATTTCAGTTCAGGTGCATACGCGCGCCACTCGTCATGCCCGAAGTACGAGTAGCGCGAGCCGGTCGCGACGACGAGCGTGTTGTACGCGAGGGTCTCGTGCTCGTCGCCGTTGGGCAACGACCCGAGTTGCAGCGTGTGCGCCGCGAGGTCGACACCCATTGCCTCGGCCAGCACCACGCGCACGTTCTTCTGCCGCTTGAAGACGGAACGCAGCGGCGACGCGATCTCCGACGCCGACAACGAGCCGGTTGCCACCTGGTACGCCAGCGGCTGGAAGAGGTGGTAGTTCTGGCGGTCGACGAGGGTGATCTCGACCGGGGCGTGCCGTAGCCCACGTGCCGCCTGTAGGCCCCCGAAGCCTCCTCCGACGACGATCACTTTCCGCACATTGCAATGGTGCCTGGCCGGGCTCGAGGGCACCGTCGGGACCCGGGGATATCGTGGTTCCCCGCCCATGGGTAAGGCTCCTTTCGTCCATCTGCACGTCCACTCCGAGTACTCGATCCTCGATGGAGCGTGCCGGATTCCCGACCTCGTCGCACGGGCGGCGGAGCTGGAAATGCCTGCCGTCAGCCTCACCGACCACGGCTCCTTGGCGGGCGCCGTGCAGCTCTGGAAGGCGACGCGAAACACAGGCGTGAAGCCGGTCGTGGGCTGCGAGGTCTACGTCACCGACGACCGCCGCGCGCAGCAGAAGGGCCAGGCGCACCTCACATTGCTGGCCGCCGACAACACCGGCTACGGCAACCTGATCAAGCTTTCGAGCCTTGGTTACCTGGAGGGCTACTACTACAAGCCGCGCGTCGACTGGGAATTGCTCGAGCGACACTCGCAGGGACTCATCGCCTTGTCTGGTTGTCTTTCGGGAAGGGTTTGTAAGGCGCTCGAAGAGAACCGGCCCGCAGACGCCAACGCCGAGCTCGATCGCCTCGCGCAGGTCTTCGGCCGCGACAACACGTACGTCGAACTGCAGAACGCGCACCTCGACGTGCAGCAGCGCATCCTGCCGCAGCTCGTCGACCTCGCTACGAAGACGGGGCTGCCGACGGTCGCCACGGGCGACGTGCACTACCTACGCGACACCGACGCGCGCGCACACGAGGCGCTGCTCTGCATCCAGTCGGGCGACTCGCTGAAGAACCCCGATCACTGGAAGTTCGACACCGATCACTTCTATTTCAAGTCGCCGGAAGAAATGGCCCTGGACTTCCCTGGCCACGCAGACGCACTCGCGCGCACGCTCGAAGTGGCGGAGCGCTGCAACGTCGAAATCGAGCTCGGGGGCATTCACTTGCCGACGTTCCCGGTTCCTGAAGGCAGAGACGCGTTCGACTACCTCGTCGAGTTGTGCGAGCGCGGGCTCGAGCGCCGCTACGACACCGTGACGGCCGACCTTCAGGATCGCCTGCGCTACGAGCTCAAGGTGATCAAGGAGATGGGGTTCACCGACTATTTCCTGATCGTCTGGGACTTCATCCACTTCGCAAAGACGCACGGTGTGTCGGTCGGCCCGGGCCGCGGCTCCGCCGCCGCGAGCCTTGTTGCGTACTCGCTGCAGATCACCGACCTCGATCCGATGAAGCACGAACTGCTCTTCGAGCGCTTCCTCAACCCAGGCCGCAAGTCGATGCCGGACATGGATATCGACTTCGCCGTCGGCGGTCGTGAGCGCGTCATCAACTACGTCACCGAGAAGTACGGACGCGACCGCGTCGCGCAGATCATCACTTTCTCGACGATGGCGGCGCGCGCCGCCATTCGCGACGCGGGTCGTGTGCTCGAAGTGCCGTACGGGGTTGTCGACAAGCTCGCGAAGCTGATCCCTGAAGGCCCTGGCCAGACGCTCGCGGAAGCGACGGAGCTGCATAAGGTTGTCGCGACCGATCCGGTCGCGAAGGAGATCCTGGAACTTGCGGAGCCGCTCGAGGGCCTCACGCGCGCGGACTCGATCCACGCCGCCGGCGTGGTGATCGGCTCCGAGCCGCTGCACAACGTCGTCCCGCTGCAGCAGAAAGGCCCCGACCAGGAAGTCGTCACGCAGTTCCACATGAAGGACATCGAGGCGCTCGGACTGCTGAAGATCGACTTCCTCGGCCTGCGCAACCTCGACGTGATCGACAAGGCGTGCGAGCTGCTCGGCAACCTCGACATCTCGGCGATTCCGCTCGACGACAAGAAGACATACGAGATGCTCGCGCGCGGCGAAGCGACGGGTGTCTTCCAGTTCGAGTCGTCGGGCATGCGCGAGGCGCTGCGTCAGGTGAAGCCCACGCAGTTCGACGACCTCGTCGCCCTCGGTGCGCTCTACCGCCCGGGCCCGATGCAGTACATCCCGACCTACGCCGCGCGCAAGAACGGACGCGAGCGCGTCACGTACATCGACCCGAGGCTGCAGCAGATCCTCGGCGGCACCTACGGCATCAGCGTCTACCAGGAGCAGAGCCTGCAGATCGCCCAGGTGCTGGCCGGCTTCAGCCTGCCCGAGGCCGACGACCTGCGCCAGGCGATCGGCAAGAAGAACCACAAGCTCATGCAGTCGCTGAAGAAGAAGTTCGTCGAGGGGATCATCACCGGCGGCGCGTCGGAAGCAGTCGCGAGACAGCTGTGGGAAGACCTCGAGAAGGCGCAGGACTACTCCTTCAACAAAGCCCACGCTGCGTGTTACGCGTTGATCTCATACCGCACCGCGTGGTTGCGCGCACACCACCCGTGCGAGTACATGGCCGCTCTCATCTCGTCGGTGATGAACACGAAGGACCGCGTGCCGTTCTACGTCAACGCGTGCCACGAGCTCGGCATCGAGGTGCTGCCGCCGGACGTGAACGAGTCACAGGTCGACTTCGCAGTTGTCGATGGGAAGATCAGATTCGGCCTGAACGCGGTCAAGGGTGTGGGCGAAGGCGCAGCCAAGGCGATCATCGCCGCGCGTGGCGACGGTCCGTTCGAGAACATCTGGGACTTCGTCGGACGTGTGAGCACGTCGGTCGCGAACAGGCGCGTCGTCGAGGCGCTCGTCAAGTGCGGCGCGATCCCCGGCTCGCGCAAGGCGGCGCTCGACGTCATCGACCGCGCACTCGGCGCGGCGGCCGAGAAGGAGTTGCGCAAGAACCAGGTGTCGATCTTCGACTTCGGCGACGACGAGGCTGCCGGCAGCTACTACGAAGCGCTGTCGACGGAGGAGTACGAGAAGAACGAGCTGTTGCGTCTCGAGAAGGAAGTGCTCGGGCTGTACGTCTCCGAGCATCCGCTGTCCGGCATCCGCGACCAGCTGCGCCGCAAAACCGACGCGACGATCGCCGAGCTCGAACGCCGGCGTGACGGTGAGGTTGTCACGGTCGGCGGCATCGTCTCGGCGCTCAAGCAGATGACCACCAAGCGCGGCGACGCACTGGTCTTCATGCGGCTCGACGACGTCACCGGCGGCACCGAGTGCGTCGTGTTCAACTCGACCTACGACAAGGCGCGCGAGCTGTGCACCGTCGACCGCATCCTGATCGTGAAGGGCCGCGTCGACCACAAGGAAGGCGAGACGAAGCTGATCGCGATGGACGTGTCCGCATTCGACGCCGTGCCCGACAAGAAAGAGGTGCGGCTCACGGTCGACGCGACCAAGCTCCCCGCCGGCTTCATCGAGGAGCTGCGTTCGCTGATCAGCGACTTCCCCGGCGAGGCGCCCGTCTACCTCCACTGCAAGACCTCGCTTGGCCCCAAGGTGTACGCCCTGGGCCCGGCGTTCAAGGTGAGCCCAGCGCCCGATTTCTATGCCGAGCTCAAGATGCTGCTTGGCGAGGCGGCTGTTTCGTGACGACCGTTACTAGATCGTTGGAACTGCTGTGATCGTAAGAAGTGCGTTAACTCAGCGAATCCCCCGGCATGGGGAGAACCGGTACGGTCGTTGTACCGAAGGAAGAAAGCAGAGATGACAATGCCAACTGCAGAAGTCAACGTACGGAGCGAGCTCGAACAAGTCGAGCACTGGCGCGCGCAGGAATTGCGGCGGGCCGGCTATTCCGAGGACGCTGCAGCCACGCTCGCATCGCGGCACGACATCGACCTGCACCGGGCCGTCCAGCTCGTCGAGCGGGGCTGCCCTGCTGACGTCGCCCTGCAGATCCTCGTCTAGCCCCCGCTAGTCTCTCGGGCGATGTTGCTCGGGTATATCCCTTCGCCGCACAGCGGCCAGCTGAGTCTCGGCCCGCTGACCCTGCACATGTACGGGCTCACGCTGCTCGTCGCGATCCTCGCATGCATCTGGCTGACCGGGCGGCGCTGGGTTGCGCTCGGCGGTGACTGGGATCTCGTTTGGCGCGTCGCGGTGTGGGGTGTCGCGTTCGGCGTGGTCGGCGCGCGCGCGTATCACGACATCACGTCGTGGAGCGAAGTCCCGAACCCGAAGTGGAAAGGCGTCTTCGAGGTGTGGCAGGGCGGCCTCGGCATCTGGGGTGGCGTCCTGCTCGGCGGACTTGCGGGCGCGTGGGTGATCCGCCGCGCCGGTTTCAGTGCGAGGCACTTCATGGACGCGGTCGCACCCGGCCTGCTGCTCGCGCAGGGCATCGGCCGCATCGGCAACTGGTGGAACCAGGAGCTCTACGGCAAGCCGACCACGCTGCCGTGGGGGCTCAAGATCGACGTCGACCACCGTCCCACCGATCCCAAGTACGTCAACGCCAGCACCTTCCAGCCGACGTTTCTCTACGAGCTGATCTG
Source organism: Gaiellaceae bacterium (assembly GCA_036496645.1). GTDB lineage: Bacteria > Actinomycetota > Thermoleophilia > Gaiellales > Gaiellaceae > PALSA-600. The sequence continues at coordinate 45 of DASXKU010000075.1, read as the reverse complement.
GGACCTGATCGGCGTCGTCGTGCTGATCTGGGTTTCGCGCCGCTT
>DASXKU010000074.1:0-9877 GCA_036496645.1 Gaiellaceae bacterium | reverse complement strand
CGCTCTTCGAGAGCACTCAGAATCGTGCCCTTCTGGCCTGCAACAACGAGCTGGTGAACCTTCGCGGCGACCTGGCGTCGCGCCGACTCGATCGCGTTGGTGTCGAGCTGACGCCGGAACAGCGTGTACTGCCCGGCATAGGCATTCACCATTTTCGCGGCGAGCACCTTGTCGTTACTCGAACACTTAAACGACAAGATGTATGTCGTCCCTGACGTCGAGACACTGCAGCTCGAGCGGAGCTTCCCCGCCTTCACGCTGCCCTTCAACTGCGCGACCGCGTGCTGCGCGATCGTCGGCACTCGGGCGAGTTGTGCCTGCGTCGCTACGAGCGTTGCGCTCGGAATATTGCTGCTCGTGTTCTGCTGCGCTCCTCCGACCGCAGCAGCAAGATTCTGGTCGGAGAGCAGGACTTGCGCGGACGCGCGGTAGACCGGCTGCTCATGAAGCGAGTACAGGATCGCGGCAAGCGGCACCAGAACGATCGCCTGAACGATCACCCATTTCCGCCGCTTTACGACCTGCAGATAGTCCCGCAGGCCAACCACGCCACGCCCATCACCTGGGCCCATGCCCAACGACCTTCCTCTCAATGCTCGACCGAACCACCCCCGCAAAAGGGCCTAACAGGTATCGCACAGGCCCTGGAAAGTGTCAAATGGCCGAGACGTCTCGCCTGCAATCACCCAAAGTCGCGTAGACGCCTTTGACTTTCGGCGCTACCGTCTCGCACTCGTGAAGCGTGCTCTCATGGCTCTCGCGGCGGCGGTGGTGACGCTTGCGGCGGCGCCCTCGACCTTTGCCGCGAGCCGTAGCTGGGCGGCTCCGGAGATCCGGGCGGTTACGCGCGCCGGCGTGCTCGGCCACTCGCCGGCGACCTTCCGGCCGACCGGGCCGCTGACGCAGGCCGCTCTCGCGGGCGCGATCGGCACCACGAACGCAATCCAGCATCCACCGCTGCCTCAGGACGTGGCTCCGGCGCCGGCGGCGGTCGAACTCGACTCGACACTCGGCGAAAACGCCACGGTCGGGGGTGTGGTCGCCTGGCAGGTCGATGCACCGGGCGTGGACGTCGACCATGTCGACTTCGCGGTGGACGGGGCGGGGTTGTTCACGGTCCCGGCGGATCCGTTCACGATCGACCTCGACACAACGAAGTTCGCTGACGGTCCGCACCAGGTCGCGGTGAATGCACACATCGTCGGTGGCGGGTATGCGATCGCCGTCTGGTCGATCACCATCGACAACACGAGCAACCCCGGCATGACGTTCGGCGCCACGGATCCGTCATGGGTGCCGGTCGTCAAGTCCTGGCTTCCTACTCCGACACAGCAGACCATCATGCAGCAGTCGACCGCCGTGCTCTTCAAAGCGACGTCGCCGGCGCACTCCGTGACGATCAAGCAGCTCGACGGCGCGCTCGTGATGTATCTCGGGCTTGGCGGCGCCGCGGACGAGATCCAGACGACCCTCCAGGCTGCGGGGCTCAACCCCCCAGCGCACACAGGCACGGAAGCGATCGCGCGCCTGCTCGGGCTGCGTCTCGATCATCCGGCGAGCGAGGACGAGCTTGAGCTGCTGCCAAACATGACCGCGACACGCGCTGAAGCAGCGTGGTCGTTCGCGCATGTGCTTCGCCTCGACGACTGGGTCGTGCAATACGCACAGCAGGCGGCAGACAGTCTCAGCCTCCCGACGTACTCGCTGTGGCAGAAGCGAATCCTCACGACCGCGGTTCATTACGTCGGCTACCCGTATGTCTGGGGCGGAACGAGCCCGACGCACGAGGTCGACTTCGGCGTCCCGTCCGTCGGTGGTTTCGACTGCTCCGGGTTTGTATGGCGTGTCTACAAGCTGACGTCGTACCTGGGTGAGAGAGACCTCTCTTCCGTACTGCGCGGACGTACGACGTACCAGATGAGCGGCGAGGTGCCTCACAGCAAGTTGATCCCGATGGAAAAGCTCCAGCCCGGCGACGTCATGTTCTTCGGCGGCAAGGGTCCGCGCTCGAGCCCGAGCATCGTCAACCACACGGCGATCTACATGGGAGCCGACTGGTTCATCCAGTCGTCGGATCAGGGCGTGACGCTGCTGCCGTTCGACGGCTGGTACCGGCACGAGTTCGCGTGGGGCCGCAGGCCGCTACGCGAAGCCGGGCTCGCGGGTTAGCCTGCCGCCGGAATGGCTCCGGCGGTCTCATTCTGCATACGCGGCTGGCGCGTCGACACCGCGGCGATGGCGATTGAAAGCGTGCTCTCGCAAACGGTCGACGATGTCGAGGTCGTGATCACCGACGACTGCGGCGATCTCGAGCCCGTTGCGCGCTCATTCGACGACGACCGGATTCGGTACTTTCGAAATGCGGAGCAGCTTGGACCGGCGTGGAACGCGCGCGAGTGCCTCAATCGCGCACGCGGAGACCTGATCGGACTCCTCAACGACGACGACCGCCTTCTGCCTACATTCGTCGAGAAGGTGGTCGAACGATTCGAGCAAGTTCCGCGGGCCGGTCTCGTTTTCACCAACCACTTCTTCGAGCGCAACGGCAAGCGATGGCAGCGGGAGACGTTGCTGCCCGACGGCACGTACGACAAGTTCCTCATCAGATATCTGCGCACGCGGCCGACGGCTGCAGGCGCGATGCTGATGCGACGGGACGTGTGGCTCGAGGGAGAGCGAGCCAAGCCAATTCCTCGCGAAACCGCGGCCGACGCATTCATCGCCCTGCGTGCGGCAGCCGCAGGCGTCACGTTCTCGTACATCGACGAGCCACTTCTGGTCTGGCGACTGCACTCCGGAAGCGTCATGGCGAGCTCTGCCTTTGGCGATCTGATCGTATCGCTCTGGTCGAGCTTCGACTTCGACGGCGAAGCGGAAGCTCTACGCCTTCTACAGCTGCGCGACGCTTACATGACTCGAGCTGCGGCGCGTCTCCGTTCGCACCAGATAGCGGAGGCGCGATCCGACCTCGATGCGGCGCGACACCTTGGGTCGAGAGCTCGGCTGCTCCCTCTGGTCGCCCGCGTCCCGCTCCTGCTCGCCCCCGCGTTGATCGCGAACAAATGGCTCTATACGATGAAGCGGTGGCTTCTGCGGCAGGCGTAAAGATTCCGGGCGTTCGCGCGTGGCCACTCACTATGCACGTCGACCGCCGTGGCTTCCTCACGGAGTATTTCCGCGACGACTGGCAGACGGGCGTCAAGCCTGTGCAGTGGCTTGTGATCAGATCGGTTGCCGGAACGCTCCGCGCAATGGATCTGCACGTCGTGCACGATGAGTACTTCATGCTCCTGAGCGGCCGCGTGACCGTCGGGATCAAAGACCTACGCCGTGGCTCTCCCGCCGAGGGAGAGTCCGACATGTTCGAGCTCAACAGCAATGCGCTCGGCGGGATGACGATGCCGCGGGGCGTCGCACACGGTCTCTACTTCCACGACGATTCATATGCCCTTGTCGGCGCCGGCGCCTACTACGATCCCGAGGACCACCTGCCGTGCGCGTGGGACGACCCCGACTTGGGACTGACCTGGCCCGCGCCCCCAAGCGTTCTGTCCGACGACGATCAGGACGCACCCAGCCTGCAAGCGCTAAAGGAGCGGATCGAACCTCACCAGCCGCTCTGGCCGAAGTCTCTTCAGGCGTGAGCTGAATGTGAGCGGCGGCGGCGGCGGCGCTTGCGCCACTTACTGACGCGCCGCGAGATCGGGATCTCGATCAGCACCAGAAGAATGACAGCCGCGGCCGTAACCCCCAGGACCACCTCCACGTACCCAACATACTGCGTTGGGGAGTGGCGTGCTTAGAAGCGATCGTTAAGAGCAAATGCGATCGCGGCGATCGCACCCGCAAAGCAAATGCCGATGATTGCTGCAAGCAGACCGAGTGTCACGTGCGCGGATAATCCCCTCGGCGCCATATGTCAAACCTCAGAATCACTGCCGCTGCTTCACCGGTGGCCAGTGCGGCGACGTGCCGGGGTCGCCGAGCTCGTCCTTCGACGGGTAGGTCGGGCAGGCACGAGGCTCCGCGAGCGCCTCGCGGTCGGCGGCGATCAGCTCGTCGACGCGGGTATTCATGGGAACGGCGATTTGCCACGCCGAGCGGAGCTTCAGGCCGAGCGCGACGAGCACTCGCGGTGGCAACGCAGCCGCTGATCTGACGACGAAGATCCGCGACGTCGGGCGCTCGACTGTGACGCTCGCGACCGGTGCAAACGCCTTCGCGGCGGCCGCGGCGTCCTCGGGGTCCGACGTATAGAAGAGCCAGATGCCGTGCGTGGCTGTGCCGCTTTCGACGAACGGCGCGATGCGCGCACAGGAATCATCTGGCCAGTACGGCACCGACACGCGCAACGCGACGTAATGCCCGAACAGGTTCGCTGGGTGGCCGTAGTCGAACGACGTCCACGCCGAGCCCGCCGTTCCCGTCGAGCCGAACAACACGCTGCCCTGCGCCTCGTACGCGACCGCATGTGTCGCGGTCGAAAGTGCGAGCGAATGGATCTGGTTGCGGCGGTTGACGTCGTGATGCACCTCGATCGCGAACAGACCGGCGACGAGCAAAGCGAAGACGCCGACGCGAAACGGCCCCGCCCAGCGCGCGACCCACGCGCAAGCCCACACCACAAGGATGAGAAACGCCGGAGTCACCGGGATCATGTAGCGGTCGAAGAAGAGCGCCGAGTCGCCGCTCGCCGGCACGACCGAGAAGAAGACAACCGGCGCGGCAACCGTCAGCGCGCAGAAGAGCAACAGCCGCCAGCGCCGCGCGCAGACGAGCACGACGACACCCGCCGCGGCGAGCCCCGTGAACACGTTGAGGTCGTGCGCGCCTGGTGCGACGAAGTGCAGTGCGTCCTCCCACACCGGCTTGCCGTCGAACGTGCGCGCGTTGCCGTTACCGACGCCGTAACGATCGCCCAGCACATGCAACGTCGTCGCGTAATACGGCAGGGACGTGACGAGTAGCGCGGCTGCACCGGGCCACGCCGTTCGCACGAGCTCGCGCACCGGCTGGGGCGCGTAGATCAGCGCGACGCCGAACGCCGTCAGCGCATAGAGCGGCGCCGTCGGATGAACGAAGACGGTTAGGCCGAGCGCCGCGCCGCCGGCGATCCAGAGACGGCGATCCCCGTCGCGCGCCGCGCGCAACACGAGCACGGTTCCCCACATCAGCCACGCGAAAAGCAGCGTGTGCGGGCGGCCGAACGTCGCGTACTGCACGGGAATCGGCGACACCGCCGTCAGCAGCACAACCGCAGCCGCCACCTCGTCGCCCACGAGTTGCCGAGCGACGATCGCCACGGCCGGCAGCGCGAGGCACAGGAAGATCAGGGACGGAATGCGCAACGCCGGCAGACCCGGCCACAGCGACTGCAGCGCTCCCTCGAACCAAAAATGCAACGGGCCGCCACCGCGCTGCGTCGAGACGACGTGGAAGATGTGGCCGAACGAGAACTGCGCAATGCGCAGCGTCAGCTCCTCGTCGACGTTGAGCGGCGACCACCAGACGACCGGCAGCGCAAGCACGACAACCGCGACGATCGAGCCGACGACCGCAGCGGGAAGGAGTCTGGCTCTAAGGGCGCTTGGCGAGAGCACGCCGCATTTCGGGCGTCACAGGAGCGACCCGGTACGGGTGCTCGTCCTCTTCGTGCGTCTCGTGGTAGACGCTCTCGGCGTTGACCTCCCAGATGTCGTGCTGCGCACCGTCGAGCAAATTCTCGACCGCGCGCATCGCCGTGAGCATCGAATGATCCGAGTTGTTGTAGCGGTGCAGCCCATTGCGCCCGACCTGCTGCAGGTTCTCGATCCCGTCGAGCCAGGCGCGAATCGTCGCGACGCGACCCGCGTAGTTCGAGTCGTAGATCGGATACGCCTTCGGCACACGGCTGACGAACCCGCGCTCCACCTTGGAACGCGGCGCGAGCTCGAGCTGCTCGAGCTCGCCTGACGCAAGCTCGACGAGATCGTCATCCGACATCGTCCAGAGCTCGTCGCCAACGAAGCAGAAGTACTCGAGGCCGACGCACGCCTTCGTTGGGTCGGGAACCATCCACGGCGACCACGAACGGTAGTTCTGGATGCGGCCGACGCGCACGCGCGGCTCGTGAATGTAGATCCAGTTGTCGGGGAACAGATCCTCGCCGTCGACAACAAGCGCGACAGTAAGAAAGTCGCGATAACGGAGCCCGCGCGCAGCGTCGAGCACCTCGCGCGCCGGATGCGGATGGATCATCTCCACCATCTCGCGCAGCGGCAGCGACGAGATCACGCCCGCCGGCAGCTCGTACAGCTCACCGCCGGCTTCAACTTCGACGACTCTGTTGCCGGCCAGCTCGATGCGCTCGACCGGAGCCTCGAGCCGCACCTCGCCGCCGAGGTCGGTGATCGCGCCGGCCATCGTCTCCCACATCTGTCCCGGCCCGAAACGCGGGTAGTGGAACTCGGAGATCAGGCTCTTCACCTTGTTTCCCTTGTTGCCGAAGAACGCCGCCTTTGCCGCAGAGAAGAACGACAGCCCCTTGATGCGCTGCGCCGCCCATTCCGCGCGAATCTCCGTCGTCGGCACACCCCACAGCTTCTCGGTGTACGTCTTGAAGAACAGCTCGAACAGTCGGCGGCCGAAGCGGTTCGACACCCAGTCCTCGAACGTGTCGTCACGCTTGTCGCGACGCATCGCCGCGCGCAAATACGAGACCATGCACCGCGTCAGCTCGATCGGCCCGAGCTTCTTGATCACGTCGGGACCGCGCAACGGATAGTCGAGGTAGCGGTTGTTCCAGTAGATGCGCGACATGCGCGGACGCAGCAGGAACTCGTCGCCCATCACCTCCCACCAGAGCTCGTTCACCTCGCGCGACTTGGTGAAGAAGCGGTGGCCGCCGAGGTCGAAGCGATATCCCTCGCGCTCGACGGTCTTGGCGAGCCCGCCGACCTGATCCTCGGCCTCGAGCACGACGACGTCGTTGCCTGACTGCCCAAGCAGGTAGCCGGCGGTAAGGCCCGCGGGGCCGCCGCCGAGCACGAGCATCGTCTGGAGTGTCTCCCGGTTTCCGTTCGTCATGAGGTGCGCCCTCCCCGGCGTCCAGGGACTCTAACCAAGCGTGCCGAGGCGCTCGACCAACTTCTCCCAGCTCCGGGAGCGAGCGGTCTCGACCGCGTGCATCGACAAGCGCTCGAGCACGGCCGGATCGTGAGGCAACGATTCGCAACGGTTGATGTCAATCAGGTTTTCCATGTGCTTGTACTCCGGCGGCGACCACTGGTCGAGATTGGTGAGCACGACGGCGCCGCGCTCCAAGGCCGACCCAACCGAGCTGTTGTTCGCGCGAACGCCACCGTCAAAGAACGCCGCGTAGAACGTGGTGTCGCGCAACTGGTTGAACACGGCCACGTCGGACAGATTGCCGAGGAAGTACAGGCCGGTGGGGAAGATCTCATGCATCTCTTGGAACACGACTTCTGCGTCGCGAAGTGATGCTGTCTCGTGATTGGCGGCAGAGACATACACCGCATACGGGCTACCGGACGCGTCGAGGAGCTTTCGCAGCCGCCTGTACATGGAGGTCTGAATCTTGTGAGCCATGCCGAACGAGAAGACCGACAACTCGGCCGGTTCGAAGATCCTGTCGTCGAGCAGGAGCCCTGGCGACCAAACCGTGTCATACGAGCTCGTGACGGCTGCGACATGCTCAGCGATCAGCGCGTTTCCGCAGTAAACGAATTCCGCCGCCGCAACCAGCCTGCGCTCGAGCGGAAGGTCGGAGAACTCGTGGAGATAGAGCTCGGGCTGCCACGATGCGCGCTGCGTTACCTGTTCGAAGCGCTCGGCTTCGTCAGCGGAGAGCTCGCTGATCTTGAAAGAGAGAAGTGGGGTCGTAAGGTTCTGCACACGGTCGTCGAAGAGTCCGAGCAGCGGCACGCCAAGTCGCCCAGCCAGGATTTCGTTGAAGCGAGCTACACCTGAGCGAAAACCATCGAGGTGATGGGTCACGACTGCGTCGAGGCGCTCAGAGACGGACACGCACTGCCTCGAGATAACGGTCGAGCACAGCGGTCGATGAATCGAGCACGGTGTCGGCGTAAACGACCCGAATCCCCAATCGTTCGCAAATCCCCAGCTCGTCGTCCGGAAGGCGTCCTTCCCAGTCCGCCCCTTTCACATACAGCTTCGGACGAACGAGCTCGAGCACAGACGCGGTCGAAGAGGAGGACAGGTGCGTGTAGGCCACCGCTCGTAGAGCGTCAATGATCAGTGCGCGGTCCCGCTGAGCAAGCAGGACCGGGTGTTTGCGCTCGATCCACGCATCTGAAGAGACGTTGCAGAGCACCGGGAGCCCAAGCGCGGCCGCAGCCTCGAGATAAGCGACGTGACCCGAGTGCAGAGGATCGAATCCCCCGTCCGCCAGCGCAACTTCACCCGCAAGCTCCGGGAGCTTTTCGGTTGCGATGATCACGCGCCGCTCTCAAGTGTCTCGCGGTTTCCGTTCGTCATGGGGTGCGCGCTCGCCGGCGCCCGCTAACACTAACCAAGGCGCCGATACACAAACGCCTGCAGCGGCTTGAAGTAGTCGATGCCGAGGGCGATCTCGTTCGACGAGACATGCTTCACGAGCTTGACCTGGGAGTCATGTGAGAGCAGCGACGTCCAGACGGTGGCCGTCTGCCAGACGAGCCGCGTCCATTGCGCATCCCACGCTTGATAGTCGCGGAACACCGGTGTCACGACGATGAACTCCTGCCCCTTCGGCACCGTCGCAAGCAGGCTGTCGAGCGTCTGCTTCGGTGGCGTCGCACGGAGCCGCGAGACCGCGTCCACCCAGTTGAAGACCTGCGTGTCGGGTACCGGGCCGAACGTGTTCGCGTAGCGCAGGTTCGGCCCGAAGTAGTACCGGAGCACCGGCACCTGCTCCGGATGCGTCGAGATCAGCAGCTCACCGGGATGCGTGTCGGTGGAGAGCGCGGACGCGATCTCGCGCGCGTTCTCCTTGTCGTTGTGTGCGCCGTAACCCGTCCAGATGAAGATGACGAGCACGAGCGCGATGAGCCCCAGCCGGCCGGCGCTGACCAGGCCGCGCGCGCCGACGATCAACAGCGCACCGACGACGACCGCGAAGTAGCGCGTCGTCCACGCCGGCGAGATCTGCGACGAGATCCAGGCGAGGAGCACCGTGAGCGCAATCGACCAGAGCAACGCGAGCAGCACCACTCGCTCGCGGTCGTTGCGCTGCCTGATGTGGAGCGCGAGCCCCGTGCCGGCCGCGAGCGCGAACGCCATGAACGGCGCGTCTCCTTGAAGCACTTCGCCCGGTGCGAGCACGAGGTCGTGGAGACCCGGCGCCGTCGACCACGGCGCCCCCGTATGGCGCACCTGGAAGAGCAGCGTCGGTAGCCACGGCGCATAGAGGATCGCGACGCCGATCGCGACGCCGACGAACTCGCGCCACCGTTCGCGCGCGACGATCGCCGTCGTCACCGCGAGCGCCGCACAGACGAAGAGCGCCCAGTTGTGCGTGTACAGCAGCAGCGTCAGCGAGACGACGAGCCCGACACACCAGCGGCGTGACCCGCGCAGCACACCGTTCACGTACGCCCACGCGACGAGCAGCGAGAGGAACGCCTCCATCGTGTACATGCGCGTCTCCTGCGCGTAGTACGTGAGGAATGGGTCGAGCGCAGCGAGGATCGCGGCGACGATCGCGGTCGTGCGTCCGAAGAGCGATCGCGCTACCGCGTACGCGAGTGGGATGCACGCGAGCGCGAAGATCAGCGACAGCGTGTGCGTCGCGCGCTCGCCGTCGCCGAACACGCGAATCCAGAGGCCGAGCAGCAAGTAGTACGCGGGCGGCGATCCGTCCTGCTTCAGCACGTGCGGG
>DASXKU010000073.1:0-64621 GCA_036496645.1 Gaiellaceae bacterium | reverse complement strand
GGGTTCCATGTCGGTGCGGGCGAGACCAGTGCGACACTCGACGCGCTTGTGGACCCGGGCGGCGAGAACACCAGCTACTTCTTCCAGTACGGGCTCACGAGCGCCTACGGCAACCAGGTCGACTCGACCGATCAGGTCGCTGCGACGTCTGATCCGACCCCGGTCGATCTCCAGGCGACGGGCCTCAACGCCAACACGACGTACCACTACCGGGCGGGGGCCGAGTACGCGGACGGCACGGTCGTCTACGGCGGCGATCAGACCTTCACGACGACGAGGCCGGACGGATCGATCGACGTTCAATTGGCGGCGGCGGTCGGAGCCACGCTCCAGGTCGACGTTGAGAACGTTGGCCTCGAGAAGGGCGCCGAGTTTCGCGTCGATGCGGTGACGCAGGCACAGTTCGCGCAGAACGAGTTCGACCAGGCGTTTCAGTCGAAGACGACGACGGCGTTCCAGCCGGTGCCCTCCGACCAGCTCGTTTCGCAGTACACCGTGAACTTGCGCAACCTGCAGCCGGGCACGACGTACTACGCGGTGGTGCGGTTCCAACAGACTGTCGGCTCCGGCGCCCAGAACTGGCTGCAGACGGGGATCGTGTCGTTCACGACCGGCGGTTTCGTCTCGACCGAGCCGGCGACCGAAATCACCCGAATTTCGGCGACGCTGCACGGCATCGCGTCCGGCGCTGGGCCGTACCACTTCATCTACTACCCGGTCGATCATCCGGACAACACGACCACGATCAAAACCGTCGAGTCGTATCCGGGTGCCGACGAGCTCACGCACGAGGACTACACGGCGGCAGTGGACGGCCTCGATCCGGGCACGCGCTACGTGTTCAACCTCGTCGGCAGCGACCGGCAGGGAACTCCCGTCGACGTGGACACGCTCGGCGGGAAGTGCCCGGCCGGTGCGGAGCAAGTCGACGAGCAGACGATCCCGAACACGCAGTTCACCGTCAGCGGCTGCTGGCTGGGCGCAACGCCGGCCGGCGACCTCCCCGACGGAACCTCGACGTACAAGGGCATCGGCACGCTCTCGATCAACGGCATGGCGTTCACGCCCGCGTCAAGCACCGGCACGGTGTCGATCAACATTCACACCAACACGCTCTCGACGAGCGGGGCCGAGAACATCGCGGTCGGCACGACCTCGCTCTACTCCACGAACGAAGCTCCGCTGAGCGTCGTCTTCGATGGGAGTGACAGTCACTTCATCCTCGCAGCGAATCAAGTCAGCGCGGACGCCGCCGTGTTCGGATTCCCGATCGCCGGCGCGACCGTCGTTTCGCCGCAGGACGACGGCGGCACCGAGGTGACGACGCTGATCGGGATGCCGGCGATCTTCGGATCGGACGCCGGTCTGCAGACCATCCTCGACGTCGACAAAGACGGGACGGTCGAGGAACCGACGTTGAAGGCGAGCACCGCCTTCAATCTCGGGCCGATCGAGATGCCGAGTCTCTCGCTGACCCACGAGGAGGGCACGAAGTGGGAGGGCGAGGCGGAGCTCAAGCTTCCCGGAGCGGGCGTCTTCGCAGGCGACAAGGGGATCGACGCTTCGATCGAGATCACCGGCGACGAGTTGACCGGGCTCGGGGTCGCAGTGCACGGCATCGAGATCCCTCTTGGCGCGTCCGGTGTCGTCATCAACTCGATCGGCGCCGAGCTCGGCGACAAACCTTTCCATCTGCAGGGCGACATCGGCATGGACGTCGGCCCGGAGATCGGCAAGTTCTCCGCTCTTGATGTCGAAGCCAGTGTCTATCTCGCGATCAACAGCCAGGAGGAGCTGCCGAGCGGTATTCCGGGAGTGACGGCCGGCAAGGAGATTCAGTCCCCGTTCACGTTGAAGGTGCATGGTGAAGCGTCGCTGCTCGGCCTGATTCCGATCGCAGACGCCGATGTCGACTACTACGGTCTCTCGCAGCCGTTCGTCGCGTTCAAGGCCGGCATCAACGCCGACCTCACCGTTGGTGATTGCCCCGGTCAGAGCGACCGGGCGTTCGGCGTCACCGCGGGTGGGACGATCGCCGGTGCATTCCAAGGCAACGACTTCAACCTCGAAGGCGACCTCGGCGTCAAGCTGCGGTTCGCGTGCCTCACCGTGTTCGGGGCCGAGGCGGACACGGCGATCTCGAGCGACGGCATCGCGTTCTGCGGCTCACTGACCACGCCGTTCGGTGCGCTCTCCGTCGGCGCCGGCGAGAAGTGGGGCTCTGCAGGAACGAGCATCTCGACGGACAGCATCGGCAAGAACCTGACCTTCTACGGCGTCGGTGCGGACAACGGCGCCTGCTCGGTCTCCGACTACGAGCACAAGTTCGACTTGGCAGCCCCACGCAGAGAAGCCGCGTCCGCCGTAGCGGTCCCGGACCTCACCTTCCCGGCCGGTAAGCAGTTCGCCGTCGTCAAGTTCGTCGGGACGGGCGGCCCGCCGCTCGTCAGCATCTCCGGGCCGGATGGCCGGAGCGTGTCGACGCAGGCGGGCAAGCCAACCGTCGACGCGAAGCATGGCTTCCTCGTGCTGCCTGACGCCCGCACCAACGTGACAACGGTGTCGATCGCCAAGCCTGGAACCGGTGCGTACCACGTCACGCTCGAAGCCGGCTCGCCACCGCTCCGTTCCGTCGAGAGTGCCTCGGGCCTGCCGATGCCGAACGTCCAGGCGCGCGTGACCGGCACGGGCCGAACGCGCATCCTTTCTTGGGGCGCTGCCAAGGTCGCCGGACAGAGCCTCGTGTTCGAGGAGTCGGGCGCCGGCGGCGAGCACGTGATCCTGCGCACGGCAAAGACGTCCGGTCGCCTGAGCTTCAGTCCCGTCGACGGACGCGCCGGCAAGCGCAACCTGATCGTGGTTGTGCTCGAGCACGGTGTGCAGCGGCAGATCGTCCACGCCGCGACGTTCCAGGCGCCGAAGCCGCAACGGCCGCTGGTGCGCAACCTGCGCGTGCGCCGGCAGGGCAGCACCGTCAAGGTCACATGGGCGAGCAGCGGGCCGCGCGCGAGCTACGACGTTCAGCTCACCACGAGCGCCGGTCTGAATCTCCGGGTGCGCACGACGAAGAAGCAAGCGACGTTCACGCGGGTCGCTCACGACTTCGGCGGTGTGGTCACGGTGCGCCCCACCAGCGGGGCGCTGGTGGCCGGACCGGCACAACACGCGACGCTGCTTGGCGGTCCGCAGCTGACGTTGCGCTCGATTCGACTCACCGTGACGCGCAAGGGCGACGTGAGCATTCCCGTCCGCTGCGGCGGCGGACGCTGTCGCTCAGTCCTCGATCTGGATGTGCGCGGCGCTCACGGTCCGGTTCGCGTCGCGCTCGGCACCGCTCTGCTCTCGACCGGGCACGCTTCGGTCGTCACGCTGCACCTGACGAAGAAGGGCGAGAACCTGCTCAAGGGACACAAGTCGATCCTTGCGACGTTGACCGTGAGCACCGCCGACAGCACCACCTTCACACGGCGGATAACGCTCATCAGTAGGTGACCACCGCGCGGCGGATCGCCGCCTTCACGTGCTCTTGGCCCGGTCGTGCAACGGCGCGCCCGGACGTCAGCTGCCGGCGGATGTCGAAGCAACCGGCGAGGTCGCGCTTGGGTCGTCTTTGGACTGCGCTTGCCCGAGCAGGGTCGCTGCTTTCTGATCGATGAAGCGAAGGAATACGTCTGGCGAGTAGCCGAAGATCAGTGCGACGGCCAGCACACCGAGGCCGCTCTCTGGCTTAAGCGCTGTGATCAATCCGCTCTGAGTCAGTGTCACTGCGGCGAGCCCAACGGCGGCGCCGGCCGGAACGCGAATGAGCGCCTGGTAGACAGGCAAGCGGTACGGGCCGCCGAAGCCACCGAGCTTCGCGATCGTGAAGATCGCGGCGATCATGCCGCCGAGCGCCGCGATTGCTTCGATCTCCCAGACGCCGATGCTGTGTTTGCTCGAGGTCGTAGGTCCGCTGAGATTGAGGAAGCCCGAGCTCACCCAGTTCAACGTTCCGAGCACGACGAGCACGACCACGACGCAGCCGCCGATCGCGATCAGCAGGTTGCGCAAGCTGCGAACGTTCGCGTGCGCTTCGTCGCCGGCGTCGTCGGCCCATTGTTGATACGTGCGCAGCTCTTCGCGCGCTTCGTCGATCTTGTCGTGCGTTGCTCCCCGCAGCGCGGTCAGGCGCGTTGTTGCCGGGGCCAGTCGCGCATCATCGGCTTTGAGGTTGCTCTTGAGTGCGGCAAGGATGTCGTCGACTCGGCTCTGAACCGCGGCCACCGGCTGCACGAGCAACAGCCGCTGCTCGGCCTGATGCAGCTCCGACCACGTCGTCTCGATTGCAGCTCCCGAGAACCAGTCCATCAGTCGCTGTCGCGGGTCGCGATATTTGTTGGACGCAGCTGAAACGGCGCGATACACACACTCGCGAATCAGTGTTGCTTCAAGTAGCCGCTTCGTCCCGAGGTCACCGTTCTCAGCTTCTCGAAGCAGGCCATAGACGACGCGCGCCTTGTTTCGTCCCAGGATGCGCCAGGCAGAGCGGGGCGTGTTCTCGCCAAACGCCTCGGCGATCTGCTGATCAGAGGAGGGCTCACCGGTGGTGAACTCTTCCATCACGATGGTCACGCCCCGACTATCCGCTATCGCAAAACTACTGTCAACGCACTCGGTGCCGCGGTGACCCGCTCGAGCAGGCCAGCGGTCATATGACGCCGCCGGCGAGACTCTTTGTCCGATTGTTGTCGACAGTGAAGCGAACGCGCGGGTCGATGAACGCGTAGAGGCCGTCGACGATCAGGTTGCCGAGGACGACGATCAGCGTGATCGCCGTGACGACGCCGAGGATCTCCGGCAAGTCGAGGCCGAGCATCGCCTGGATGCCGGCCAGTCCGAGACCTTGCATGCCGAACGCGGTTTCGATGTATGCGCAGACGGCGATTGCGGTTCCGATTTCCATGCCGACCATCGTCAACACGCGCAGTGACGCGTTGGGCAGAACGTGGCGGGCCATCACGCGCAGCTCGCTAGCGCCTTTGGAACGCGCGGTGCGCACGAAGTCCTCCGGGAGCGTTTCCGCGACGCTCGCTCTGATCATGCGGATGTAGAGCGCGAGAAAAAGCAATGTGAACGTGGTCCACGGCAGGATGAGGTGGCTCGCCCAATCGCGAACGCCGTCGCAACCCGGGTATCCGCTTTGCCGAAGCGGGCAGTAGCCGGTTGGCGGCACCCAGTGCAGGTGCTCGCCGAAGATGCCGCGCAGGATGAGCGCGATCACCATCGGGTGTGTGCAGACACCGATCAGCGCGACCAACGAGATCGTGCGGTCGCTGAGTGAGCGCAGATGGCTGCCCGCAATGGCGCCGAGCGGAACGGAAAGCAACAGCACGAACAGCGCACCACCAAGCGTGATCGAAAGCGTGACGCCGATCTCCCGCGACAGTTCGCTCGAGACGTCCGGGTAGTGGATTCCGCTCGGCAAGCCCGGATTGAAGGCGTAATCCCCCCATGACCGGCCGAACTTCCAATGCAGGACGTGCCACACGTAGTCGTAGTACTGCGTGAGCTTGGGCCGGTCGATGCCGAGGATGTGATCGGCTTGTTGGATTTGGTAGTCGGTGAGGTGCTGGCGGCCGGGGTAGACGAAATTCGCGGGCTGGCTCGGGATCGACCAGAAGACGACGAACGCGAAGGTGAACATCACCCAGACGGTGAACACTCCGGCGATGGCGCGACGAATCAGGAAGGAGACGATTCTGCTCATCGGTCAGCCTGCGGTTCGAGGGCGTGGCGGAGTCCCTCGGACAGCTGGTTGAGGGAGAGGACGCAGAGCAAGATCGCAGCCGTCGGGAAGATGGTCTGCCAGACCGTGAAGCTCACGCTCGTGAAGAGCTGAGGCTGATAGATCGTTCCCCACGTCGTCGAGAGCAGCGAGCCCCACGTCGGCGTCTCCGGTTGTACGCCTGCGCCGATGAAGCTGAGCCCGACCTCGAGCAGGATGTTCGTAGCGGTCGCGACTGCCGCCCACACGAGAAGCGTTGGTCGCAGATGTGGCAGCAGGTGGTGGCGGAGGATCCGCCAGTGTGAAGCGCCGACCATCTCCGCTGCTTCGACGAACTCTTCGCGCCGGAGCGTCAGCAGCCGCGCTCGTACGAGACGCGTCGGATAGAAAGATGTGAAGACCCCGATCAGCACCGCTTCGGCGACCACGCCTTCCGGAATGATCGATCCCCACGCGCCGATCGGTTTCAGGGTGTAGTCGAGGTTGACGCTCGCGAACACGAGAAAGAGCAACAGCGGGAACGACATCACCGTTTCCGTGACTCGCGAGACGAGCGTGTCTGTGACTCCTCCGAAGTAACCGGAGATGGCGCCGAGTGGTAGTCCGATCAACAGCGCGATCAGAACTCCGCCGATCGCGATCTCGAGCGAGGCCTTACCGCCGTCGACGACCCGGATGAACTCGTCTCGGCCGAGCGCGCCGTCGGCGCCAAAGATGAGCAGCGTCGTGGGGGCGCCTTTCGGCGGCGGCGTGAGGTCGCCGTTCGAGTAGCCGTAGGAACCATGTTTTGCCGGGACGCGTGTCCACGGTCCGACCGGCTTCTGGTTGTCGTTGGCTGCGTACGGGAAAATGTCGGTGCCGTTGTGATGCAGCAGCGCGCTCGCCGTTGCACCACCGGCGAACGACACGATCACGATGAAGGCGAAGACGCAGCCTGCGGCAAACGACAACCGGTCGCGGCGGAAGCGGCTGAAGGCAAGCTTCCAGGGAGAGCGGGTCTGCAACCGACTGGGCCTAGAACTTCAGCCCGGGGATCGTCTCGTACGACGGCCTGAACGTCAGCGGGACGATCCACTGCGCGGGGTGGCGGACGTTGTGCCATGTGTACGCGATCTCGTGGTCCTTTTCGTCAGAGACGACGCCAGCCAGGAAGCAGAACCTGACCTTGTCGGTGTACGAACCTGCGTAGATGCCGGCAACGTGACGAGTCGGCGAGTCGTAGATCCAGCAGCTCCCTTTCTTGCTTGTCGGCTGCCCGATTTGATGAACGACTTGCTGCGGTGTCCAGCCGTAGGAGATTCCCAGGTTCATCGTGGGATTCGGGAGCGCGTCATGTTTCGGTGCGTTCCCGCCCGACGTTGCGGCGTAGTAGCCGCCGATGCCGATCGCCGCCAGGACGACGACGCTCAACCAGGCGAACCGCCTTCTGGCACGCGGGCCCATGTTCCTGATGAAGGACGGCGCTCGAGTCACGGGATTGCGGTGATCGGATCGGTCTCGACGACGCTTGTGCCTTTGAGCGCCTCGATCTGAGTGACTTGAAGTCCCTTTGGCGGCTGGTAGAGAAGGAAGCCGGCGCTGATCGGAGCCGACACCCAGTGAAGCGCGAGCTGCGCTTCGCTTCCATTACTCAATTTCGCGCGAACGACTTCGACGAGCGCCTTGTTGGCCATGATGCTGATCCGCGTGTCGTCGTATCCCACGACCATCGGCCGGGTACGAACGTCGCAGGCGCTGAACTCGGCCAGCCAGGTGCTGCCGAGCGCCGAGACCCACTCGTAGCAGTAGTCGCCGCGGGTAGCCGGGGCCACGAACAGCCGCTCGCTCATGCCGGGAAAGACCTCGGTCGCAACGCGGCGCGTCTGACTCAGCTTCAGCCGGCGCACGATCGACTTCGGCAAGAGCGTGTTGCGCGTAAACGTCGATCGAGCAGACTGCGGCGCGCGCGGAGCAGACGCGAAATTGATGATGCCGCTCGACGGTGCGGCGCGGAAGCCCACTCCTGCGAGCGCGAGGAATCCGACGAGCACGATCAAGACCGGTGCGCGCGTCATCGCGTCGGAACCGCGTAGATCTGCTGAGCGATTGGATCCGATTGGACGACGCCGTTCGGGCCGATCGCCACCACCGCGAGCGCGTGCGTGTGGCTTGGCGCCTGATAGAGAACGAACCCGGCGTTGACCGGAGCCGAAACCCAGCGCAGGTTCGCCTCTACCGTCTTGCCGTTGTCGAGTTCCACGTCGACGTGGTCGACAAGGCGTCGGTTCGCGACGATGCTGATTCGGGTGTCGTCGTACCCCAGATAGAGCGCCTGGGCGTGCACCGCGCAGCCGCCGAGCTCGTCCGCCCAGACACCCGGATTCCCCGGCTGGGTCGCCCAGACGTAACAGAATCCGCCGGCGGTGCGCGGTGCCACGAATAGGCGCTCGGTATCGCCGCGGAACACCTCGACGAAGATACGGCGGCTCTGCGAGAAATCGAGCCCTCGAAGGTTCGCGTCGCCGAGCCACGACTTAGCTTCGGTGAACGCCGACTGAGCCGACGGCGGCGCGTGCGGAGAACTCCAGAAGTTGATGTTGAGGGGGCCGAGTCGAAGGCCCATCGCAGGCGCGACCGCAATCGCTGCGGCGCATGCGACGACAAGGACGAGTGTTGCTCGGACGGCTGTTCGCCGCGGCCGCTCTGCACCCGACCGCGACACGACGTCCTGCCAGTTGGGATGCGCTACGGGTTCGTCGAGAGCGAGCAGACGATCGCGCAGGTCGGGGTCGAGCTCGTGGGCCGACGGACGTGCGCTCATCGATTCGCCCTCGATTCGATTGCCGCTCCGAGCTCGGCGCGCGCACGCGCGAGTGCAGCCGCCACTGTCCCCTCGCTGATCTCGCATGCCGTCGCAATCTCCGCGTAGCTGAAGTCGGCGAAGTAGCGAAGGAAAAAGATCAGGCGCCTGCGTGGTGGCAGCGCGGTGAGCGCGCGCTCGAGCTCGGGGTCGTCGGCTGGCTCGACCAACGTTGCGACGAACGCCTCTTCGAACGGAACCTCATGTCCAGGGCTGCGACGTTCCAACGCGACGTTCCAGGCGATGCGCCACACCCAACCTGCGATCGTCGCCTCGTCGCGGCATTGCCGTCTGTTTGTCAGTGCGCGGGCGAATGACTCCTGCACAACATCGTGCGCTGCGTCGTAGCTTCCCGCGACGGGTGTCAGTGCACGCCGAAATCCTGCGTATCGCTCGCGATAGAGCTTCTCGAGCGCTGCCTTTGACACCGACATTCGCTTACCGACCCCCAGTTACGACGAGAGGATTATCGAGCGATTGGAAGAGAGAGTCCAAATCCGCTGCAAACCTTTACTCGCACGCTCGATAAAGGTTTCGACGCCGGCAAGGCTCCCTTCTAGGTGGGTCCCCGCGCCAGTCGTCGACTTGGAGGCATCGGCATTGCGGTCATGCTGCTGGCGATACTCGCGGTGGCAGGCGTACTGCTGACTTGGCCTTCACACCACGGTGGGCCGTCGCCCGCGGTCGTCGCGAGCCCCGCGTCGATCCGCTACGCGGAGAACGCTTCCAAAGTTATCTTCGGGATGACGCCCAAACAGGTGCGGCAGCTGGTTGGCAAGCCGGTGAAAGTCGTTGGCAGCTGCTGGCAGTACCCGCTCTACGTCGTCAACGGGCCAAGGGGAAAGAAGTTCATTACGGCCGACCGGCTGTGCTTCTACGAGGGGCATTACTCGATCGAACACTTCTGGCTGAATGGCCACTGGGGAGATCCGCCAACCAGGATCACGCTGCCCGGCTAGCTGGCGGTCGTCGAACGATGCCCCCGGCGTGAGTCGAACACGCGCACGCGGTTTAGGAAACGCGGTGTGCCCGGGTGGAACGCGACTACCGGGCATCGACTTCGTTAGGTGACGTCGCGGCGTGCGGCTAGTGCGATGGCAATGAGTGCGAGTGCGACCGTCCAGGCGAGCAGGACGGCGCCGCCTGCGGCGGCGGGAAGGAGGTGTTTGGTGGTGAGTCCCATGAGGGCGTCAGAGTCGTGCGACGGCGCGAAGCGGCCGACGGTTGGGACAAAAGCAAAGAGAAGGTTTTCGGCGACGAAGCCCCAGGCGAGCAGGCCGATGATCGCTCCGACCTGGTTGCGGACGATGACGCCGACGCCCACTCCGATTGCGCCCCAGAGTGCGACCCCGGCCGTTGTTCCGAGTAGGAGCAGCATCGTCTGGTCGGCGTTGAGGGCGTAGTCGATGCCCCGGCCGGCGAGGGCTGCGTAGCCGATTGCGAAGCCGAGCCCCTCGCCGGCGACGCCGAAGAGGACTCCGGCGAGCAGGCCTGCGGCGAGCTTGGCGCCGATCACGCGCGAGCGTTTGGGTGTGAAGAGAAAGGTGGGACGGATCGTGCCGAAGCGGTACTCGCTGGTCACGAGCATGATCCCCGCGAGCGCAGAGAAGACGCCGGCGAGGCTACCCACACTGAGCAGGCCGCGCTGGTCTTCGGTGCTCCCGAGGCCCGCTGCCTTCGTCAGCAATCCAGAGAGCAGTGAGAAGAGAACGATGAGGGCGATCATGCCGAGCACGATCCCAACGGTCGTGCGTGTCGAGCGGATCTTCAGTAGTTCGGCTTTGAGCTGCGCGATCACGCGTCGGGCTCCGCGGTCAGTTCGAGGAAGACCTGTTCGAGCGAGGAGCCCTCGGCCACCAACTCATGGATGGGTACGAGGGCGGCGAAGGCGACATCGCCGACGCGCTCGCTCGTCGTTCCGTGCACGAGCAAGCCATGGTCGTTGCTCGCTGTCGCGTTGATTCCCGCCTGTGCCAGCGCTGTCGCGAGCTTATCCGGCTCGGGGGTGCGGACGCGGATGGAGCCGCCGACATGGGCGGTCAGTTGTGCCAGTGAGGACTCGACGACGAGCTTGCCGCGGTTGACGATCAGGACCTGGTCGACAGTCTGCGCGACCTCGGCGAGTACGTGGCTCGAGATAAGCACTGTGCGCTGCTCGGCGGCGAAGGCGCGGAGGAAGTCGCGCAGCCAGCGCACTCCTTCGGGGTCGAGACCATTTGCCGGCTCGTCGAGGATCAGCAGTTCGGGGTCGCCGAGCAGCGCCGCGGCGAGACCAAGCCGCTGACGCATGCCGAGCGAGTAGCCCTTGACGCGCCGACTGGCGGCGCTCGCGAGTTCGACCAGCTGCAACACTTCTTCGACGCGAGAGCGCGGCATCTCGGCTGCCGCGGCGAGCGTGTTGAGGTGGTCGCGCCCAGATCGGCCCGGGTGAAAGTCGGTTGCTTCGAGCACCGCGCCGATCCGCCGCGCCGGCTGTTCGATCTCCGCGTACGGTTGTCCGAAGACAAGCGCATTTCCGCTGTTAGGCATGGCAAGTCCCAGCAGCATGCGCAACGTGGTTGTCTTCCCCGCCCCGTTCGGGCCGAGGAAGCCGGTGATCGTTCCCGGCGCGAGCGCGAACGACAAGTGGTCGACCGCGACAACGCTGCCGAAGCGCTTCACTAGCGAATCGGCGCGAACAACCGCAACATCCGGCGCGGTCGAGTTAGGCATCACCTGCACAAGGATAGTCGTGCGCTAAATCCAGAAAGCCGTCTTCATCAGCGACGTGCGTGCATGCGAAGTTGTAGAGGCCGGTGATGCTGCAACGACGATGCCCCCGGCGTGAGTCGAACACGCGCACGCGGTTTAGGAAACCGCTGCTCTATCCACTGAGCTACGGGGGCTCGCGGGAATCGTAGGCCCCGCGGCCCCCGCTCAGTTCAGTGTGTTAGACGCCGAGCGCCTTCTTGGCCTTCGCCACTGACGGCAGCGCGGCCTTCGTCTTCGCGAGCGGACGAGCGCGGACGGTCACCGACGCCGGCTTCGCGGAGATCGTGATCTCCTCGCCCGTTGCGGGGTTGCGGCCGGGGCGCGCCTTGGTGGCCGGCCTCATCCGCACGTTGAACTGCACGAGTCCGCCGATCTTCACCTTCTCGGCTTCGCCGATCTCCTCGAGCACAATTTCCTCGAGCGCTGCAAGTGCGTCCTTCGCCTGTGCCTTGGTCAGGTCGGCGCGCTCAGCGATTTCAGCGGCAAGTTGGGTCTGGGTCAGAGCCAAGAGTTCTCCTCTTCGATTCGGTGGGATCGGCAGGTCCTGGTGAAATCGTAGGAATACTGCCGGATTACCAGCGAACGGACGGGAGGATCGGATGGCACTGCAACTTGGCGACACCGCGCCTGACTTCGAGGCCGAGACCACTGAGGGCCGGATCAGCTTCCACGACTGGCTTGGCGACTCGTGGGGCGTCCTCTTTTCGCACCCCAAGGACTTCACTCCGATCTGCACCACCGAGCTCGGCTACATGGCGTCGATCAAGCCGGAGTTCGACAAGCGCGGCGTGAAGGTGATCGGCCTCAGCGTCGATCCCACCGAGAGGCACGCCGATTGGGTGAAGGACATCGAGGAGACGCAGGGCTCAGCGGTCAACTTCCCGATCATCGCCGACTCCGACTTCAACGTCGCGATGCTTTACGGGATGCTGCCCGCGTCGACGACAGGCGATCCGCTGCAGCGCACGCCGGCCGACAACCAGACCGTTCGCAACGTGTTTGTGATCGGCCCGGATAAGAAGGTCAAGCTGATCCTCATCTATCCGATGACGACCGGCCGCAACTTCGACGAGGTGTTGCGCGTGATCGACTCGCTGCAGCTCACCGCGAAGCACAAGGTCGCAACGCCTGCGCAGTGGCAGCAAGGCGACAACGTGATCATCTCTGGCTCGGTCTCGAACGACGAGGCGAAAGAGATCTTCGGCGAATGGGAAGAGCCGAAGCCCTACATTCGCATCGTGCCCCAGCCTCGTTAGTTACTAGAGCCGCGTTAGTTCGGGTTCGGCGACGAGCCCGACAGCCGGTACACGATCCGGCCGCGATTCAAGTCATACGGCGACAGCTCGATCCGCACACGGTCGCCCGCAAGAATTCTGATGCGGAACTTCTTCAGACGCCCCGACGTGTAGCCGAGCGTCTCGTGCCCGTTGTCGAGCAACACTCGGAACATGCGGTTCCGCAGCGCCTCGAGGACTTCGCCCTCGAACTCGATCTTCTCTTCCTTCTCAGCCATAAGGCGTCCGATCGATTGAGGTTAGGCCCGCGCCGAAACCGGCGCGGGCCGTAACACGAGATCTAGGCGGTGACGAGGGGGGAGACGTTGGTCGCCTCCGGGCCCTTCGCGCCTTCGCGCGCCTCGTACTCAACGCGCGCGCCCTCAGTCAGCGACTTGAATCCGTCGCCGGCAATGTTGGAGTGATGGACGAAAAGGTCTTTCGAACCTTCGTCGGGGGTGATGAAGCCATACCCCTTTGCATCGTTGAACCACTTCACGGTTCCGCTAGCCATATTAAAAACACCTCCCCTGCACTTCAAACGAACAAGTAGGGAATGGCGCTTGGCGCAAACCGGACTCGCTCTGGTTACCGCCGGGCACGGTAGCAGCCCCTGTGGAACACTGCCGGTACGACTTCGACCGTCCATCCGGTCAGAACCGAGCGCCCGCGGCTTCGGGGAACCCTCCATGCGGCGGCTTTCGTGGTCTCTTGCGCCGTCGGAGTGGTCTTCGTGACCTACGCGACGGGCGCCCGTGAGACTGTTGGGGCAGCCGTTTTCGCCGCCTCGGTGACGACAATGCTGCTGGTCAGCGCGCTTTACCACCTCATCACCTGGGGCCCGCGTGCGCGCCTCTGGATGCGACGGCTCGACCATGCCGGGATCTACTTCTTGATCGCGGGGACGTTCACACCCGTCGGGCTGATCAGCCTGCACGGGACTCTCCAGCACGTGGTGCTGGGTGTCGTGTGGGGCGGCGCGGCGGCCGCGACGCTGCTGAAGTTCCTCTGGGTTCGCGCGCCGAAGTGGGTGTCGGTGGTGCTCGCCATTTCGCTCGGGTGGGTCGGCGTCGCGGCCATGCCGCAGCTCGAGCAGCACGAAGGCTGGGCTGCCGTTGCACTGCTCCTCGCCGGTGGGCTCGCGTATACCGCCGGTGCGATCGTCTACGCGCGGCGTAAGCCTGATCCGGTGCCCGCAGTGTTCGGCTACCACGAGCTCTTTCATGCGCTGACGATCGTCGCGCTCGCGTGTCAGTACACGGCGATCGCGTTCTTCGTCGTGCGTGTGGCCTAAGCGGCCACGAGCACTTCGCCGCCGACGAGCACGCGCTCGACGTGCACGTCGTCGCTCAGTACGACAACGTCGGCGGGCAGGCCGGGGGCGAGCCGCCCGATCTCGGGTAGCCCCAACACCGATGCGGGAACCGAGGTCGCAGCTGCGACTGCTTCCTCGATCGGCACGCCGAGCCGGTGCAAGTTCCGCACCGCTTCCACCATCGTCAGCGTCGTGCCGGCGAGAACCCCGGCCGGGTTTCGCACTTCGCCGTCGTGGATGTCGACGTCGAAGTCGCCGAAGCTCCACGAGCCGTCGTCGCTCACGCCGGTCGCCGTCATCGCGTCGGTGACGAGCGACACGCGGCCGGCGGCGGAACGCCACACCAGCTTCACCGTCTCCGGCGCGAGATGGATGCCGTCGATGATGATCTGCACGATCACGCCGTCCCGCACGAGCGCTGCGCCGACGACTCCGGGGTCGCGATGCCGGAACGGACGCATTGCATTGAAGAGATGTGTGACCGCGACGGCGCCGAGATCGAACGCATGGTTCGCCTGCTCGGCAGTCGCGTCGGTGTGACCGAGTGACACGCGCACGCCGCGCGCGACGAGTGCGCGAATCAATTCGTCCGCGCCCGGAAGCTCCGGAG
Source organism: Gaiellaceae bacterium (assembly GCA_036496645.1). Lineage (GTDB taxonomy): Bacteria > Actinomycetota > Thermoleophilia > Gaiellales > Gaiellaceae > PALSA-600. The sequence continues at coordinate 50,068 of DASXKU010000073.1, read as the reverse complement.
CGAGTGTCATCAGTACGACCGGGCCGCCGTCGAGCAGCCGCGCCAGCAGCGCTTCGTCCGGATCGCGGCGCGCCGCCGCGGTGTGCGTGCCCATGCGGTTCGGTGACAGGAACGGCCCCTCGAGGTGCACGCCGAGCACGCGCGGGTACGCACCGTTGTACGGGACCTCGCGCATCGCCGCGAGCAGCTGCTCCTCGGGGCTGGTGATCAGCGTCGGGACATACGCGGTGACGCCCGTCTCGAGCAGCGCCGTGCCGGCGCGCCGGTAGCCGTCCGCGTCGGCGTCGAGAAAGTCGACGCCCCCGAAGCCGTTCACCTGAAGGTCGACGAAGCCCGGCACAGCGATCCCGGAGCCGCCGCCGGGCGTTGCGAGCCCAACGCCGGCGATACGGCCTTCCGAGATCTCGACGTCGCCGCGGACAAAGGTCCCGTCCACAACTGCGCCTGCGACACCGAGCTTCATCGCGAGGAGTGTAGGGCTCTGACCCCAGTGTGGTCAATACCAGTTTTCCCGGACGCCGCTTGTTTTCGACCGCTTTGGTCTATACCATCGACGGCCAGACGATGGGCGAGATCAAGCTCGAACACGTGACGAAGCGATTTGGGGACGTCGTGGCCGTGGACGACATCTCGCTCGAGATCGCGGACGGGGAGTTCCTCGTGCTGGTTGGGCCGTCCGGGTGCGGCAAGTCGACGCTGCTGCGGATGATCGCCGGGCTGGAGGAGATCAGCGGCGGCGCGATCGAGATCGGGGGCCAGGATGTCAGCGACCTGCCGCCGCGGAGCCGCGACGTCGCCATGGTCTTCCAAAGCTACGCGCTCTACCCGCATATGACCGTGCGTCAGAACCTCGGCTACGGGCTCCGCGCGCGCCGCACTCCGAAGCCGGAGGTCGAGCAGCGAGTGGCCGAGGTCGCGGAGCTGCTCGGGCTCGAAAAACTGCTGAATCGCCGCCCGTCCCAGCTCTCCGGTGGCCAGCGCCAGCGCGTCGCGATGGGCCGCGCAATCGTTCGCCACCCGCAGGCGTTCCTGCTCGACGAGCCACTCTCGAACCTCGACGCGAAACTCCGCGTCGGCATGCGCGCCAGCCTCGCGCAACTTCACCAGCGCCTGCGCACGACCACCGTCTACGTGACGCACGACCAGACCGAAGCGATGACTTTGGGCGAAAGAGTGGCGGTGATGCGCGACGGCCACATGCTGCAGGTCGACCGGCCGCAAGCGCTCTACGCGAACCCGCGCAACCTGTTCGTCGCCGCGTTCATCGGCTCGCCCGCGATGAACCTCGTCGACGCGACGGTCGAAGGCGGATCGGTGGCTTTCGGCCAGTTCAAAGTGCCCGTCTCGGGTGTCGCCGCCGGCCGAACGGTGCTCGGCATCCGGCCCGAAGCCTTCGAGGACGCGGCCTTCGCGCCGGGGCTGCCGACGGTCTCCGTCAAGGTCGAGGTCGTCGAAGAACTTGGCTCTGACGCTCACGTTTTCTTCCATGTCGATGCGCCACCGATGACCGCGGAAATCCTGGAAGCAAGCGGAGATGACCTGCTGCCGGCCGACCGCGCGCTCTTCACCGCGCGGGTTGACGCCCGCACGTCGGCGCGGGTCGGCGGCACGCTCGAGCTGGCCGTCGACGCGGCTCGCTTCCATTACTTCGACCCGGCCACCGGCGAGCGGCTCGGGGCGGGCGCGCGCGAATTGCAACCCGCATGACGAAGCAGCGCGAGACGCGCGAGCGCGTGCTCGAGCTGACCGAAGCGCTTAGTCCTGGCGACGCGATTCCGTCTGAGCGGCAGCTGAGCGTCGACTTCGCCGTCTCACGGTTGACCGTTCGCGCCGCGCTCGACGACCTCGTGCGCGAGGGCTATCTCACGCGCCGTCAGGGTGCGGGCACGTTCGTCAGCGAGCCGAAGGTCGCGAAGGGGATGACGATCGTCGCGTCGTTCAGCGACGACATGCGCGAGCGCGGCATGCGCCCGGGCAGCCGCACGCTTGCCCTCGACGTCGTTCCGGCCGGCGCGCGGCTTGGGCGCATCCTGCACGTCTCGCCGTCCGAGCGGGTCGTGTCGGTGAAGCGCTTGCGTCTCGCCGATGGTGAGCCGATGGCGATCGAGCTCCTGCATGTACGCGAGTCGCTGGTGCCCGGGCTGATCGCGGCCGACCTCGAGACGAACTCGTTTTACGACCTGCTCGCGAGCCGTTGGGGCGTCGAGATCGTCGGTGGCACGCAGACCGTCGAGCCCACCGTGACCAACGACGAGGAGTCGGCGGCGCTCACCGTGCCGCTCCATTCCCCGGCGCTCCTTTTTGAGCGGGTCACCCGTGCTGCGGCCGGCGACATCGTCGAATTCACCAGCTCCACCTATCGCGGCGACCGCTACCGGCTGGTCTCCGAGCTGGGGGCCGGTGGTCTAGCTGGTATTGACAACTTGGTAACCACTGTGCAAGCATCTGGGTTCAGTGGCAATTGGTCTATACCAACTTGAGCGGCGCCGAACCCTTCGCGAGCTTGCCACGACGCGAAGCGAGCAAATGGCCCGCCTGACGCTGGAGGCATCCAGATGAAGAGACGCAGTCTCGTCGCGCTCTGTCTCATCGCAGTTTCGATCGCAGCGATCGCTGCAGTTTCGACGTCTGCGAAGGCGGCAGGGGGCAGCATTACGGTCTGGCTCCAGACGGACGCACAGTCCGGCTGGCCGGATGTCGTCGCATCGGCGACGAACCAGTTCCAGTCCGACCATCCCGGTTGGACGGTCAACGTGCAGTACCAGACGTGGGGCGACCACCTGCAGAAGCTGAACGCCGACCTGGCGGGCGGCAGCGGTGGGCCGGACGTCGTCGAGATGGGGAACACCGAGATGACCGCGTACATGGCGGCCGGTGCGTTCTCCAACCTCTCGGCGTCGAAGGGCTCGTTCCAGAACTCCGGCAGCTGGCTCTCGGGCCTTGCGAAGTCCGGCGTCTATGGCGGCAAGACCTACGGCATCCCGTACTACGCCGGGTCGCGTGTCGTGACCTATCGCACCGACCTCTTCAAGAAGGCCGGAATCACGAAGCTGCCGAACAGCCTGGCGGCGTACATGGCCGACGCGAAGAAGTTGTCGACGAAGAACACGAAGAAGGGCTTCTCGCCCTTCTACATGGCGGGAACCGATTGGTACGTCGCCATGGGCTTCGTGTTCGACTACGGCGGCGGAATCGCGACGCAGGTCAGCGGCCAGTGGAAGGGGTTGCTCGAGTCGAAGAAGTCGATCGCGGGTCTGACCGCGTGGAAGAACTTCTGGCTCGGCACCTCGAAGGCCAGCAAGACGACCGACGAAGCGCACCCGAACCCGTACGACGTGTACGCACAGGGCCAGGCGGCGTCGATGATCGGCCCGAGCTGGTTCAGCTGCTGCGTCGGGAACTACAAGGGCGTCACAGCTCAGTTCGTGATGCCGGGTCACGTGGCCGGCACCTCGATGCCGGGCTTCCTCGGCGGTAGCGACCTCGCCGTGCCGGTGACCAGCGCCAACACGGCGATGGCAACCGCATGGATCGAGGACTTCACCGGCACGTCGGCGGAGAAGGCGCTACAGGCGAAGGGGAACATCCCCAACGCGACCAACCTGCTCGGCAACAGCGTCAACGAGCGCGCGGCTGCGCGGAGCTGGTTCGTTCCGCAGGCGAAGCACTGGGTTGACGTCGAGAACGGCAACATCCTCCGCAACATGCTTCAGCAGATCCTCACCGGCAAGCTGACGGTCAAGCAGGCCGCCGGCTCCGCTGACGACAACATCGCCTCGGTGCTCAACCAGCCGTAGGCGTGCGCGACGCGCAAGCGATGGCGACCGCCGCCGGGACCCAGCCCTTCCGGTCCCGGCGGCTTCGCCGTTTCTGGGCGCAATCCGTTCCGTACTGGCTGATCGTTCCCGTCCTGGCGGCGATCGCGCTCGTTCTCGGCTACCCGCTCTACTGGCTCGTGCGCTTGTCGTTCGAGCAGTACGGCCTGTTCGAGCTGATCCGGCATGCGGGGCCGTACATCGGGCTCAAGAACTACGGCACCGTGTTGCACGACCAGGTGTTCTGGCACGCGCTGCTGCGCACCGCGGTCTTCACGGCGGCGAACGTCGGCTTCACGATCGTGATCGGGATGTCGATCGCGCTGCTGCTCGTGCAGGTCAGCAGGTGGGTGCGCGTGCTACTCACGTCCGGGCTGGTGCTCGTCTGGTCGATGCCGGCGGTTGTCGCGGTTGAGATCTGGTACTGGATGACGAACTTCGAGAACGGAGTCGTCAACTATGCGTTGACGGAGCTGCACCTCGGCAACTACACCCAGCACGACTGGTACGCGTCGACCTTCTCGCAGCTCGCGCTCGTCACGACACTGATCGTGTGGGGCGCGCTGCCGTTCGTGGTGATCACGCTCTACGCCGGCTTGGCGCAGGTGCCTAGCGATCTCGTCGAAGCGGCCGAGGTCGACGGTGCGCGGCCGTTTCGCGTGTTCTTCGACATCACGCTGCCGATCCTCAAGCCGATCCTGCTCATCCTCACGAGCCTGTCGATCATCTGGGACTTCGGTGTCTTCACGCAGCCGTACCTGCTGATCGGCCAGTCGAAGATCGGGCCGGGGAACGAGTTGATGAGCATCTACCTCTTCGAGCGCGGCTACTTCCAGAACCAGTTCGGGATCGGAGCGACCATCTCGATCCTGATGCTCGTCATGGTCGCGGCGCTTAGCGTCGTCTACGTGCGACGCATGGTGCGGATCGGCGAGGAGAACCTGTGAACGCGAAGCGCATGGGGTGGAACGTCGTCGGTCTCGCGCTCTTCGTCGTGATGGTGTTCCCCGTCTTTTGGATGATCTCCACCGCGTTCAAGTCGGATTCGCAGATCGTTGCGCTCAACCCGACGTGGTTCCCGACGCACCCGACGCTGCAGCACTTCCGCGACGCGATTCACAAGCCCTACTTCTGGGTCGACGTCAAGAACAGCGTGATCATCGTGACCGTCACCGTGGCAATCGCGATCGTGCTCGCGTTCTTCGCGGCGATCGCGCTTGCTCGTTATCGCTTCACGGGCCGCAAGATTTTCATCGTGCTGATGATCGGCATCCAGATGCTGCCGCCGGCGGGCATGGTCATTCCGCTGTACGTCGTGCTTGCGCGGTACCACCTCACGAATGCGCTGACCGGCGTGATCATCACGTACCTCACGTTCGTGCTGCCATTCTCAGTGTGGACTCTGCGCGGGTTTCTCGTCGGCATTCCGAAGGAGCTCGAGGAGGCCGCGATGGTCGACGGCTCCACGCGCGTCGGCGTGTTCGTGAAGATTTTGCTGCCGCTGATGGGGCCCGGTCTTGTTGCAACCTCGGTGTTCGCGTTCATCACGAGCTGGAACGAGTACATCTTCGCGCGCGTGCTGCTCAACGACCAGTCGAAGCAGACCGTCACCGTGTGGCTCTCCTATTTTCTCGGCACGAGCCGCAACACCGACTGGGGCGCGCTGATGGCCGCATCGACGCTCACCGCGATCCCGGTTGTCATCTTCTTCCTGCTCGTGCAACGGCGGATTGCGTTTGGTCTCACCGCGGGAGCTGTGAAGGGGTGAGAGAGCTCGTGCGCGCCTGCCTGGCGCCGAGCTTCCCCGGCACCGACGTGCCGGACTGGATTCGCCGCTTCCTCGCAGAAGGTGGCGGCGCGATCATGCTCTTCTCCTACAACGTGCGCGATCGCGCGCAGCTGACGCGGCTGACCTCGGAGCTGCAGTCGGAGCGGGGGGACGTGTTGCTGGCGATCGACGAAGAGGGCGGCGACGTAACACGCATCGACGCGGGAGAAGGCGGCTCGACGCCCGGGAACGCTGCGCTCGGGCACGTCGATGATCTGGCGCTGACGGAAGCGGTGGCGCGTGCGATCGGGCTCGAACTTGCCGCCGTCGGCGTGAACTGGAACCTCGCGCCCGTCGCCGATGTGAACGTCCCTGCCAATCCCGTGATCGGCGTGCGCTCGTTCGGCGACGATCCTGAGCTGGTCGCGCGCCATGTCGGCGCATACGTGCGCGGTATGCAATCCGAGGGTGTCGCGGCGTGTGCGAAGCACTTTCCGGGTCACGGCTCGACCGAGCAAGACTCTCACCTCGAACTGCCGACGCTGGTCGGAGACGTCGAAGCGGGTCTCGAGCCGTTTCGCTCTGCCATTGCGGCCGGCGTGGCATCGATCATGACTGCGCACATTCGCGTGCCGGGCTACGGCGACGACCCGGCGACCGTCAATCCCGCGTTGATCTCGCTGCTGCGGGAGGAGCTCGGCTTCGACGGTGTGGTGATGGCGGACGCGCTGGAGATGAAAGGACTGAGCGACAGCGTCGGCGTGGAAGAGGGCGCGGTGCGCGCGCTTGCGGCGGGGTGCGACTCGCTGTGCATCGGTCACGATCTGCACGAGGAAGCGGTGGCGGCGATCGAGGAGGCGGTGCTCGACGCGCTGCGCTCGGGACGGCTGGCGGAGGAGCGCGTCGCAGAGGCTGCGGGAAGGGTTGGGCGTGTCAGTCGGACTTGACGCTGCACGCCGCGCGCTCGAAGTGACGGGCGACGTGCGTGTTGCGCCGGGTGCGAGCGTCGTCGAGCTGGCTCCCGTGGCGAACATCGCTGCCGGCGAGCACGAGCACGGTTTCGACGGCGCGCGACTCGTGCGCGAGGGGGAGGACGTCCCCGCGGCCGACGTCTACATCGTCCGTGACGCACACCGCCACGCGTGGATGCGCGATGCCGCCGACCGCGAAGGCGCGGTCGTCGTCGAAGTCGGTCTCCCTGTGTGGAAGCCGTCGCGTTCTCGTGGCTATCTGGCTACGTACGGACGCAGTCGTGTGTCGCTCGCCGCCGCGCGTGAAAGGCTCGGCCTGTGACGTTCCTCGACAACGAGCTGCGCGAACAGCCCGCGGCGCTCGCGCGCTTGCTCGAGCGCCAAGCAGACTCTGCGCGAGAGGTAAGTGCGCTGTTCCAGCGCGACGACGTGGACTACGTGCTGATCGCGTCGCGCGGCAGTTCGTCGAACGCCGCCCGGTATGGCCAGTACCTGCTTGGTCGCGCGCATCGTGTTCCGGTCGCGTTCGCCACGCCGTCGCTGTACACGCTGTACGAGCAGCCGCCGCGATTGAAGGGCGCGCTGGTGATCGGCATCTCACAGTCGGGTGAGTCGCCCGATGTGCGCTCCGTCGTGGAAGAGGCGCGACGGCAGGGCCGGCCGACGATTGCGCTCACCAACATGCCAGGCTCGCCGCTCGCGCGTGCAGCGGACGCAGTACTTCCGCTGGAGGCGGGCGAGGAGCAGTCCGTGGCGGCGACGAAGACGTATCTCAACTCGCTCGGTGCGCTCGCGTTGCTGTTTGCGACGGCGACAAAGGACGACCACGCGCTGGTGGAGTTGGAAGGGATGCCGTCTCAGGTCGCTGCGCAACTTGAGCGCTCGCAGGCGGACGTCGATGCGCTCGACGGCCTCGACGCGATCACGGGAGGCACGGTCGTGGCGCGCGGGATCACGTTCGGCACCGCGTACGAAATCGCGTTGAAGGTGCGCGAGCTGTCGGGTTTGCTTTTCGAGGCCTATTCGTCTGCCGACCTGATGCACGGGCCGGTCGCGGCGATCACGCCGAATTGGCCGGTCGTTGCAATTGCGCCTTCCGGGCCGGCGCACGCGAGCATGCAGGACGCGATCGACGCGCTCTCGGCGCGCGGAGCGCGCCTCTACGTGATCGGCGAGGCTCCCGGCGCGGCGCTGCCGCTGGTGCCGGGCGTGCCCGAGTGGCTGTCGCCGCTGACGGCGGTCATCCCAGGACAGCTGCTCGCCAAGAGGATTGCCGAGCTCCGCGGGGCCGACATCGACCGCCCGGGCGGGCTCTCCAAAGTCACACTGACCCGTTAAAGCAGCGCGCGAGCGATCGCGTCGAGCGTGCGCTCGGCTTGGCGTCGCGCAATCGCGTCGAGCCCGTGACCGGCGAAGCGCGAGAGGACGCCGCGTAGCTCGACATGCGTCTGCCAGTGCATCGTCGTCGCGCCTTTGTCGACAGCGAGGTCGAACGTCGACGTGACGTCTGCTCCGCCGCCGTGCGCGTGCAGTGCGGCGTGCGTCGGCGGCCTGCGGTCAAGCACCTCGAAGCGGATCGTCAGTGCGGGTGCAAAACGAAACGGTGGCTTCACCGACGCGTCCCAGTGGTCGGCGTCGATCACGCGATGCCCGCTCATCAACGGCATTGCCGACGCGATCACGGCCGGGTCGGTGAGCATTGCGAACACGCGCTCGGGCTCCGCGTCGAAGCGTCGCTCCCCTTGGATGTGCGTCACACGTCGGTGACTTCGAGATGCCGGTCGGCCGCACACAGGCGCGCCCAATGCTCGGCGCGTGCGACTAGCCGCTGCTCGAGCGCTTCATCCGCCGGCGCCTGCACCTCGATACGCACCTGGTGCACCGACGCCTCGCTGTGAGCGCCGATCTCGTGCCGATCCTCGGCCACGATCGTCACGTCGCCGATCTCGTCGAGCAGCCACTCGGCGAGCTTGTCGATCTCAGCGGGCGTCGCACCGCGGCTTGCGTATACGCCGAAGTTCACGCGTACTTCGAGGCCCGGCGGGTCGTGCCGGCGTACGGCGAACGCAATTGGAAAATCGTCGGTCATATCTGTTCAACGTGAAAGTCTGCCTGTGAGTCACGCATCACGTGGCTGCCAGCGAAAACCCCAGATTGCGCCAATCAGGCCAACAAGGCCCCAGGCGATGACGATTGCGAGCGAACCGGTTTCCGACCACACGTGATGGTTGCGGATCATCACGTCGCGAGTCAGTCTGGTGAAGTAGGTAAGTGGCAGGACGTCGGCGATCACGCGGAGGAAGCCGGGATAGTGCTGCGGGTTGAAGAACGTCCCCGAAATGATCGCCATCGGCAGATACACGGCGTTCACGACGGCCGACGAGCCCTCCGCCGAATGCACGAAGCCGGTGATGCCGAGCCCGATCGCCGCGAACGCGGCGGCGCCGATCACGAGGGCGACGATCAGCGAGCCGGGGCGGTCGGGGACGGCGACGTGGAACAGCACGCGTCCGATGCCGATGATCAGCAGCGCTTCGATCGCGAACACGAGGAATGTCGATGCAAGCACGGCGGCGATGTACGTCTGCGGTGGCAGCGGTGTCGAGCGGATCCGTTTGAGCACACCCGACTCGCGGCGAATCACCATCGTGATCGCAAGCCCCGCGAATGCGGTCGACGCGACGCCGTAGCCGATCATCCCCGCCTCGAGGAAGCGCGACCCTTTGATTCCGTCGATCGTGTCGCTGCCGTAGATCGAACCGAAGATCAGGAAGAAGATGACGGGGAGAAAGAACGTGAAGAACGCGGCCTCGCGATTCCGCCAGAAGAGCACTTGCTCAGTGCGCAGCTCGCGCAGGAACAGTTTCATTCGCTCGTCAACTCCAGGTAGACGTCTTCGAGGCTCGGCCGTCGCACCTCGAGCTCGTCGAGCGTCTCGTTCTTTGCGAGGCAGTCGGCCGTCAGCTCGTTGAGACGGCGCGTCGGGTCGGTCGTGCGCTCGATGATGTTTTCGCCGCCTCGCGTGTAGCGGATCTCCGTTTCCGTACTGCCGCCGGTCAGCTCGGCGGGTGTCCCCTCGCGCACGATCACACCGTCGCGAAGCACGGCCACGCGGTCGGCGAGTTGCTCGGCCTCGTCCAGGTAGTGGGTCGTCAGCAGCACCGTTTTGCCGAGCGCGCGCAGGTTGCGGATCGTGTCCCAGGCCGCGCGGCGGGCGCCGGGGTCGAACCCGGTGGTCGGTTCATCGAGGAAGATCAGCTGAGGGTCGCCGATCAGCGCGAGACCGAGATCGAGGCGGCGCTTTTGGCCCCCCGACAAGGTGCGCACGCGCGCGTCCTTCTTCTCGTCGAGCCCGACAATCGTGCAGACCTCTTCGGCGTCGCGCGGCTTTGCGTAATAGCCCGCGAATGTCTTGAGGCTCTCGCGCACCGTCAGGTTCGGGTACAGCGACGACGACTGCAGCACGACGCCGACATGCTCGCGCCACGCGCGTCCGGCTTTGAGCGGGTCCTCTCCGAGCACCGTCACCGTGCCGGCGTCGCGCTTGCGGTAGCCCTCGAGGATCTCGACGGTTGTCGTCTTCCCCGCGCCGTTCGGGCCGAGCAAGCCGAACACTTCGCCTGCGGCGATCTCGAAGTCGATGCCGCGTAGCGCTTGGTGCTCACCGTACGATTTCGTCAGTCCGTGAACCGCGACCGCGACGCTCATAGGTCGAGCTCGCGCACGCCGCCCGGTGCGAACGACACTTCCTGCCCGGTGAGCGCGAGCACGATCTCGCTGCAGTCGGGCTGATGGCCGACGACGACGATCCTGTCGCCGCGCTCCGAAACGGCGGCGCTCAAGTCGGTCATCTCTGCGCCGGGCGCGAGGCGTTCGTCGGTCTCGGCTTCAAGGTTCGCCGCCTTTGCGATCGCGTCGGCGGTCTCGCGTGCGCGCAGCAGCGGGCTGCTGACGACGGCGTCGATGTGCTGCGCCGCCAATCGTTCGCCGACCTCGCGCGCGGTCGCGCGCCCTTCCGGCGTCAATGGGCGCAGCTCGTCGGGGTCGCCGGGCGCGGCTTCGGCGTGGCGCACGAGAAAGATCCGCATGCGCCTAGCGTATTTACAGCGGCGTGACGTAGGAGGCGGTGAGGCCGCCGTCGACGAGGAACGTTGCGCCTGTCACGTAGGACGCCTCGTCGGAAGCGAGTTCGAAAAGCCACCCATCTCGCGGTACAGAACCTGGGCGTAGCCGAGTTTGTGAAGCAGCGAGAGAGGTAGACCGCGTCGCCGATTCTCGGGCATCAGTCGGTCGGCAAACAACCTCGGATAGGTTCTGGAACATGCGCAAATTCCGGTACACGGTCTGCGACGTCTTCACAAGTGTCCCTCTCGCCGGGAACCAGCTGGCCGTCTTCACGGACGGCCGCGATCTGACCGGCGAGGAGATGCAGTCGCTGGCGCGGGAGACGAACCTCTCGGAGACCGTCTTCGTGCTGCCCGCAACCGTGGACGACGCCGACGTCCGCATCCGTATCTTCACGCCGGCGGTGGAGCTCCCGTTCGCCGGGCACCCGACACTCGGCAGCGCTTTCGTGCTCGGCGGCCCGCTTTCCAAGATCGTGATTCGCCTCGAAACTGGTGCCGGTGTCGTCCCGGTCGAGCTTGAGCGCGAAGGTCCGCGCATCGTCTTCGGGTGGATGGAGCAGCCGCTCCCTAACTGGAAACCTGTTTCCAACGTCGATGAGATCGTGGCGGCGCTTGGAGTCAAGGGATCTTCGCTGCCGGTTGAGAGCTATGACCTCGGGCCGGGCCACACGTACGTCGAGCTCGAATCGGCCGAGGCGGTCGCTGCTCTCCGGCCGGACTTCAACGCGCTCCAGCGCGCGAGCGCAGACGGCGTCAACACGTTCGCCCGCGACGCGAAGCATTGGAAGACGCGAATGTTCGCGCCCGGCGACGGCGTGAACGAGGATCCGGCGACCGGTTCGGCTGCGGGGCCGCTCGCCGTGCACCTTGCGCGGCACGGCCGGATCGCGTTCGGGGAAGAGATCGAGATCTCGCAGGGCACCGAGATCGGCCGGCCGTCGACGCTGTACGCCGTAGCCGAGGGAACAGCGGACAACCTCGAGCGCGTCCGCGTCGGTGGGTCCGCCGTCATCGTTGCGCGAGGCGAATTCACGCTCCCGTGAGGAATCGTCCAACTCTGCGGCGGTTTCTGCGCGATCGCGGGTCGGTCGTCGCCGGCCTTGTGCTGCTGATCGTGGTCGTCGCGTCCCTCGCGGGCGGCCCGATTGCGAGCACGCTGCTTAACCACGACGGGTCGGATCTATTCCCGTACTCCGTGAACGAGAACCTGAGGCCGGTCGGGCCGTGGTCGCACGTCCCGGCTGTCAACCAAGCGTTGAGCCTGCCCGACAACTCGATAGCGCCGCCGCCGAAGCACGCGAAGCGCACGCTTTTCGTTCTCGGCGCGGATAGCGAGGTTGGTCGCGACGAGTTCATCCGGTTGCTCGACGGCGGTAAGGCGTCGCTCGAGATCGGCCTCGGCGGCGTGCTTGTCGCACTTGCCGTTGGACTTCCGCTTGGTGTGCTGGCGGGCTTCTACGGGCGTTGGCTCGACGCGATCATCAGCCGTATCACGGAGCTCGTCATGGCGTTCCCGCTGATTCTGCTCCTGGTCCTCGTCAGCGTGCGCCTCCGGCCGACGCTCGAGCCGATCTCGATCAAACACGTGCTGCCGCCGGGTGTGCTCGAGGTAGCGCTCACGATCGGAATCTTCACGTCGTTCTATCCACTGCGACTCATTCGCGCGCAGATGCTGACGCTCCGCCATGCCGAGTTTGTCGAAGCCGAGCGGATGATCGGCGCGTCCAACCGCCGGATCATCTGGCGTCATCTGGTGCCGCACCTCCTGCCGACATTGCTCGTGTGGGGTGCGGTTGCCGTAGGCACGAACATTCTGCTCGAGGTCGGCCTGAGCTTTATCGGCGCCGGCGTTCCGCTGACGACGACGACGTGGGGCTCGATGCTCGTGACGACATGGGGGACGATTTACTCGCCGCATACCTACAACGCGCAGGCATTCACGGTGTGGCTCACCATCTTCCCGACGCTGGCGATCCTCATCGCCGTCGTGTCGCTCAACCGCGTGAGTGAAGGGGCGCGGCGCGCGCTGGCGCCACGCGAGCTATGAGGCGTCTCGCGTATTTCCTTACGCGCAGGCTCGTCGCGAGCGTGTTCACGCTGCTCCTCGTGATCACGCTGACGTTCGTGCTCTTCTGGGCGATCCCGGCGACGCCACCGGCGCAGTACCTCTATCCGTTTGCGCAACACCTTTCGAATTACCAGATTCAGCGCGGCAATCACGTCTTCGGGCTCGACAAGCCGAAGTACGTGCAATGGGCGAAGTACGTCGAGCACCTCGCAGAAGGTGACTTCGGCAAAGACTGGAACGGCACGCACATCAACGCCGACCAGTCGGTGACGCAGGTGCCGATCAACGACCGCATCATCCGCGAGACGCGAATCACGCTTTCCTTGCTCCTCGGCGGGGCCGCGCTCGTGTTGTTACTAGCGTTGCCGCTCGGCGCGTTTGCCGCGCGCTACGCAGGGTCGATCGGCGACAGGCTGATTGGCTTCCTGACGCTGATCGCAATCTGTACGCACCCGATGGTGATCGGCCTGATCCTCCGCACGTTCTTTGGCGACCAGCACAAGTGGCTCCCCGACGGCGGCTACTGCACCTTCGGACACCACGCGGTTCCCATCAGCAGCAGCTTCAACCCCTTCTTTTCGTCAGCCAGCCCCAGCGCCTGCGCCGGAGGGCCGTGGCCGTGGTTCGAGCATCTGATCCTGCCCTGGGTCTCGTTCGCATTGCTATTCCTCGCGCTCTACACACGCATGGCACGCGCGAGCGTGCTCGAAGTGATGCACGACGACTTCGTTCGCACTGCGCGCTCGAAGGGCGCCGGCGAGCCGCGCGTGATCGGACGTCACGTACTGCCATACGCAGGGCTACGCATCCTGACGATGATCGGCATGGAGATCGGCACGGCGATTGGCATCGCGGTGTACATCGAGGCAGCCTTCGGTCTGCACGGGCTCGCGACCGACGCGGTCTTCACCTTCGCAGGCAGCAGTGTCCTCGACCTACCCGTCGTCCTCGGCATCGTGACGATGATCACGCTGATCGTGATCGTCGGAAATCTCCTCGTCGACGTGCTCTACGCGATCATCGATCCGCGCGTCGGCTCGGTGACTCGGACTCGCAGCACGGCCGGCATCGAGCCGGTCGTCGTGTGAGCCCGGCACAGAACCGCGTCACACCCCTCGGCGACGTTGTCGCGATTCCATTGCGCGGTGCGTGGACGGGCAATCGCGGACGCTTGCATGAAGGTCACGAGATCGTTCGCTTCCACGCGGGCAACCTCTGGATCGTCTGCGCGCTCGCGTTCAACGACCGCTGGCACGAGCAGTGGAAGCCGCGCGGCTTCACCTGGCTGTACTTCCACGACGAAGCCGTCGCCTTCGCGGCTGGGCACCGGCCGTGCGGTGAGTGCCGACGCGCGTCGTACAACGCGTATCGCGATGCCTTCGGCGGCAATCCAAGCTCGACCGACATGAACAAGCAGCTGCACTCCGAGCGCATCGTGCGCGGCACGCATCAGCGGCGCTTTCACCGCGTCCCGTGGCGCGAGCTGCCAGACGGGGCATTCGTGCGTCTCGATGGCGCGCCGACGCTTGTACTTGGCGACGAGGTTGTCGAGTGGTCGATAGGCGGCTACGGCGAGAGCCGTGCACGTCCGCGAAGCGGGACGGCCGAGGCGATCACGCCGCCCTCAACTCTCGGCGTGTTGCGCGCCGGTTATCCGGTGCAGATCGATGCATTGCTGATCAAACCTGACGCTCAACGACGAAAGGCCCGCTAGGGGCCTCTCGCCACCCGTCACGCAGCCTTGGGAGGGCGTGTGGCGGGCCGTGTCTTGTCGAGACGTGCCTTGCGGCGCGCATCGAGCTGAATCACCTTCGCGGGCCGGCCGGCAGCCGGGCGCGGAGCGATCCGCACGAGATGCGGATACATGCTTCCCTCCTTCAACGTGAGTTGGTTTGCGGAAAAACGGCAGGCAAAAGCCCGCCCATTGGACGTCAGCGAAAAACCGTTCCAGAAACGACGAAAGCGACCATGACGGTCGCCTTCGCAAGGGCCGAACATGCCTACGTGACTAGGCCGAGAGCCCTCCTGCGAAGACGGCTGTGTTGATTTCAAACACGATGTTGATTTCAGACACGTTGGTGTTGGTGTTGGTCGGTTTCATCATGAGTCTCCTCGAACGGAGATTGCACCATAAAGAAAATAGCCTTCGCTCCGCAAGTGACTTTCACGAATTCGTCACACAAATTGTGCTGATTCGTGGCAGTTCACCCGCGACTGCGGTCCAGAACATCGCGCCGTCGCGCGACACGTAGAGACGGTTCGCCGTCGCGTACACCACAACGTCGGGGTCGTCGCCGATCGCAACTGCAACACCCGTCGGCAACCCGCGCCCCGACTCGCGCCATGTCACGCCCGCGTCGTGCGAGACGAGGAGCGACGGCTTCGCATCGACGACCGCGACGATCGTCGACCCAGACTGTGCGGCTGCGACGACGCGCGGCAGAGAAAGCGTAGGTGCCGCAGGCTCGTCGAGCTCACCGCTCCACGGTTCGACTTCCTCCGTTTCGAGATCGATTGCGAACCGGCCGAGCTCGGTGTCGACGATGGCGATCATGTGCGCAGCAGCGAGGCCACGACTGAGGTCGCACGGCGTGCGGCGCTACCCGGCGAGAAGCCTGTGCTGCGCGCGACGACGTACGCCGTCATGAATGCGTCGCCCGCACCGGTTGGGTCCCCGGCAATCGCATGCGCTGGAATCTCCTGCCGTTGGCCGCCGAGATAGAGAGTCGCGCCCTCCGAGCCGTGGGTGACGAGCAGTTCGCGCACCGGGAGGCGCGCGATGTCTCCGATCACGGCCGCTTCCTCGTCGGCGAGCTTCAGTGCCCACACATGTTTCAGAACGTCCGGATCGAAATTGTCGTCGAGGCGCAGCGGGCCTGTCTCCGGCACGCGCACGAGACCTTGCCCGTCGTATGAGATGCGATGACGCCGCGCGAGCGCCGCGAGAGTGCGCGCTGGAAAGTCGGAGCGGGCGAGCGGTGCAACGTGAATCCAGCGGACCGACGGCGGCAACTGCGGCAGGTCGGACGTGTGCCAGGTGTCGCCGAGTGCGTCCACCGTCATTGTGCGGACGTCGCCGTCGTACGAGATCGAAAACGTCGCGGTCGACGTTCCCGGGACGTAACGCACCGTCGAGCCGAGACGGATCACCGGCTTGACGAGGTCGGCGCGGTCGCCCTCGGCGCAACGCACCACGACTCTGGCCGGGACGCGCAATCGCTGCAGCGCTCGCGCACCGTGATACGGCCCACCGCCCGCGCGCGGTGGGCGCCCGGGAAGATGGTCGCGGGAGAGGTTGCCGATGAGCGCGATCACGCCCGCGCGAGTATGACCACGCCTCGCGTGGCCGCGCGGGCGCAAGCGGCGAGGACGAACGCCGCGGCAAAGCTGGGCAGCGACGCGCCGCCCCAGGGCAGAGCGTGCGGGTGCGCGTGCGCGACGAGCCTCGTCCACCAGGCCGGCCCTTCCGGGTAGAGCCATTGGTAGAGCGCGAAGCCTGTGAGCCACGCGACGACCATCTCCACACGCACCGCCACAGGTGCGAATACGTCCTCTTCGCGATAGCGGCGTCCGTTCAGAAGCCAGTCGGCGAGCAAGACACCGAACAGCGGTACGAAGAACGAGCCGAGCAGATAGAGGAACGGCTGGAAGTTGCTCAGTGTGATCAGTAGCGCGCCGACCGTCGAAACGACAGCGGCAACGGCGACGAGCACGCGCTGCGGTACGCCGGGCAGGATGTTCTGCAGGCTGACGGCGGCGGAGTAGACGTTGGCAAACGCCTCCTTGCTCTCGTCCACGGTGACCGCGACGAGTGCCGCGAGAGTGCCGATACCGCCGGCGGCGATCGCGGTGAGTAGGCCCGGGGCGTCGCTCAAGTGGCGCGACAGCGCGATTACTGCGCCGAGCCCGAGCAACGGGATCTGCGGCACGAAGTAGCCGACGCCCGTGCCCCAGAACGCGCCGCTGCGCGTGCGCGCGAAGCGTGAGTAGTCCGCGACGAGGGGCGTCCAGCTGATGATCGAAGCAAGCGCGAGATCGAAGCCGGGCCAGAATTCGTGCGTGCCACCGCGGTGCCAGAGCCTGCCGACGTGTTGTCCGTGCAGTCCCCACCAACAGAGATAGATCAGCGATGCGAGCACGATCCAGACGGCGAACTTGCGCACGTAGCGGTGCACGAACCCGACAGGACCCATGAACGCCAGCACGGTTGCGACGCCGCCGAAGACGAGCTTCCAGAAGAACGTGCCGCCGAAGTCGAACTCGCGGCGCGTGACGGCGGCGGCAGCGGTTGCGATAACGACGATCTCGAAGATCGCCCAGCCGAAGCACTGGATGACGTTGAGCGCCGTCGGCAGGTACGAGCCGCGGCGTCCAAGCGGCGCGCGCAACAGCACCATCGCCGGCACGCGTGCATCGGCGCCGATCAATCCACCGAGGCCGAGCATGAGGTTGCCGACGAATGAAGCAGCAACGATCGCGCCGATCGCGACGGGAAGCGACAGCCCGAGGCCGTACTCAGAAGCCGGAAGCGTGAGGAACGCGCCCGCGACGATCACGAGCAGCGATACCGAAAGGTCGCCCCACAAGAGGAACCCGTCGAAGACGCTCAGCAGCCGGTAGCGCTCCGGCACAGGCGTGATGCCCCAGTTCGGTGTGTCTTTCAGTCGTGCACTCCCTTCGCCGGCATGATCCGGATCAGGTTCGACGGGTGTGATCTCAGCCCAGTGCCGGGCACCCCGGTGCGCTCACGCTAGCCGTTCGGCAACCTCGGCTGCGAGTTGAGCGGCAGGCGCTGTCGTTGTATCGAGCTCGATCAGCTCGCCGTCTAGGTCGAGCGGCCCGTTCGAGCCACTGTCGTAGCGTGCGCGCAACTCGTCGACGCGCGTCGAATCGTGATGGCCGGCATGTCGCGCGGGGCGGTTGGTGTAGCGATCGACCAGCACATCCAGTGGCGCGTGGCAGTGCACCTGCACCACCCGATGCGGCGGCAGTGCAGCGAACCTCGGCTCGTCGGCGCCGCGGAAGAAATTCGCCTCCGCGACGAGCGACGTTCCTGCGGCGAGCAGCGCGTCCGCGGTTGCGAAGATCAGCGCGTAGGTCGCTCGGCCGAGTCGCTGCGACGCCTCGACATCAGGAGCACCGAGTGTGTCGAACAGTGTCTCTTTGATCGTGTCCTTCTCGATGACCGGCAACGAGAGCCGCTTGCCGAGCAGCCGCGCAAGCGTCGTCTTGCCCGACGCGGGCATGCCGGTCACGACGAGGAGAAGCGGTGGCGCGTTCAGGCGCTGAGGCGGCGCAGAACGAAAGGAAGGATCCCGCCGTGCTTCAGGTACTCGCGCTCGCGCGGCGTGTCGAGACGCAGCCGTGCGCGGAACTCTTTCCCGTCGGCGTGCACCGTCACCTCGGTTGCGTCGCCGCCCTCGACGCCGGCGACTGCGAACTCTTCGCGCCCGGTCAGCCCGAGCGACTCGACGTTCTCGGCGACCATGAACTGCAGCGGGAGGATCCCCATCATCAACAGGTTCGAACGGTGGATGCGCTCGTACGACTCGGCGATCACCGCGCGCACACCCAGCAGGTTCGGCCCCTTCGCCGCCCAGTCGCGCGACGATCCGGAGCCGTACTCCTTGCCGGCGAGCACGACGAGCGGCGTGCCCGCGGTGAGGTAGCGCTGCGACGCGTCGAAGATCGTCATCTCCTCGCCCGTCGGCACGTGCACCGTCCACGTACCCTCCGCGCCCGGAACCATCAGGTTGCGCAGCCGCACATTGGCGAACGTGCCGCGCACCATCACCTCGTGGTTGCCGCGCCGCGCGCCGTACGAGTTGAAGTCCTTTCGCTCGACACCGTGGTCGACGAGGTACTTGCCGGCGGGTGAGTCCGGCTTGATCGAGCCGGCCGGCGAAATGTGGTCGGTCGTCACCGAGTCGCCGAGGATGACGAGACAGCGCGCGCCTGCGACGTCTTCGACGGGCGCCGGGTCGTGCCCCATGCCTTCGAAGTACGGCGGGCGTCGCACGTACGTCGACTTCGTGTCCCAGTCGAAGAGCGCGCCCTGCGGCACGTCGAGTGCGCGCCACTGCTCGTCGCCCGTGAACACGTCTGCGTACGTCTTCGAGAACATCTCGCTGCGCACGGCTTCGGCGATCGTCGCCGAGATCTCTTCCGCGCTCGGCCAGATGTCGCGTAGATAAACGCCGTCACCGGTTTTGGAAATGCCGATGGGCTCGTTGTCGAGGTCGATATCCATGCGCCCCGCGAGTGCATAGGCGACGACGAGCGGGGGCGACGCGAGGTAGTTCGCCTTCACCTCGGGATGAATGCGCGCCTCGAAGTTTCGATTGCCGGAGAGGACGGAGCAGACGACGAGATCGTTGTCGACGACTGCCTGCGAGATGTCGTCCGGCAGCGGGCCGGAGTTGCCGATGCAGGTGGTGCAGCCGTACCCGACCGTGTGGAAGCCGAGCTGCTCGAGGAAGCGCGTCAGGCCGGCCGACTCGTAGTACTCGGTCACGACCTTTGAGCCCGGAGCGAGCGACGTCTTCACCCACGGCTTGCTGCTCAGTCCCGCCTCGACCGCTTTCTTCGCGAGCAGGCCGGCGCCGATCATCACGCTCGGGTTCGACGTGTTCGTGCACGACGTGATCGCGGCGATCACGACCGAACCGTGGTCGAGCTCGAAGTCGCGCACACGCACGCGCCGATGCTCCGGCGTCGCAACAGCCACCGGTACGGGCGAGGGATCCGTGACGCCGTCGCCGGTCGGCGGGTCGCTCGCAGGAAACGAGTCGGCGATCTCCTTGTCGTATGTCCCGTTGCTGTACTCGACGCCAAATGTGCCCAGTGCGTCGATGAACGCCGTCTTCGCGGACGCAAGCGGAACACGGTCCTGTGGGCGGCGCGGCCCTGCGAGCGACGGCTCGACCGAGCCGAGGTCGAGCTCGACCACTTGCGAATACGTCGGCGTGTCCTCGGGGTCGTGCCACAGCATGTTCTCCTTGCAATACGCCTCGACCAGCGCGACCCGCTCGGGATCGCGGCCGGTCATGCGCAGATAGCGCAGCGTCTCGTCATCCACGGGGAAGAAGCCGCACGTTGCGCCGTACTCGGGTGACATGTTTCCGAGCGTCGCGCGGTCGGCGAGCGACAGGCTCGACACGCCGTGGCCGAAGTACTCGACAAGCTTGCCGACGACGCCGACCTGGCGCAGCAGTTGCGTCACCGTGAGAACAAGGTCGGTCGCGGTTGCGCCTTCGCGCAACTCGCCCGAGAGCTTGAGCCCGACGACCTTCGGCACGAGCATCGACAGCGGCTGGCCGAGCATCGCAGCCTCGGCTTCGATGCCGCCGACGCCCCAGCCCAGCACGCCGACGCCGTTCACCATCGTCGTGTGCGAGTCGGTGCCGACCAGCGTGTCGGGGAACGCTAGGCCGTCGCGCGCTTCGACGACGCGCGAGAGGTATTCGAGGTTCACCTGGTGACAGATGCCGGTGCCGGGCGGCACCACCTGGAAGTTGTCGAACGCATGCTGACCCCAGCGCAGGAAGCGGTAGCGCTCGACGTTCCTCTCGACTTCCTTCTCAGTGTTCAACGAGAGCGCGAGTCTCGATGCGAATGCATCGACCTGCACCGAGTGGTCGATCACAAGCTCGACGGGAATCAGCGGGTTGATCTTCTCCGGGTCGCCGCCGAGGTCGTGCATCGCCGCGCGCATCGCCGCAAGGTCGACCACTGCCGGCACGCCCGTCAGGTCTTGCATCAACACTCGGCCGGGGTTGAAGGAAATCTCGTTCGCCGGCTCGTCGGTCGCCACCCACGAGGCGATCGCCTCGACATCGTCGGCGCCTCCGGTACGCAAGACGTTCTCGAGCAGGATGCGCAGCGTGTAGGGAAGGCGGGCGACGTCGTGTGAGGCTTGCAGTGCGTCGAGCCGGTAGATCCCGTATGAACGGTCTCCGACCTTCAGCTGCGAGGGCGCTGCCACGCCCTCGATTCAACCAGGACCGAGGTCGTCGATGACGGCTCGAAGGCGATGACGCTCGCCACCGAGGCGGTCCGACACGCGTTGCAAGCGCTCACGTCCCTCGCCGGTGAGGCGGAGGTGCACGACGCGCGCATCAGACGGCGACGGGGTGCGTGTAACGAGGCCGCCGCGCACGGCGCGCTGAACGAGCTCGGTCACGGTGCTCTGCGTCAGCGCGAGCAACGCGACCAGCTCCGAGACGGTCGTCTGTCCTGCCGCGCCGATTTGCAGCAGCAGGACGTATTGGCGCGGCGTCAGCGACTCGGAGCGAGCCGCGACCTCGCTCTCATGCAGGAAGCTTCGCAACGCCGAGTGAAAGGTGGCAGCGGGCTCGTAGGGATTTGCAGCCATGCAGGCCCCATTCCCATAGTCAAATCACGCAAACGCGGCGACAAGGGCCTCGAGATCGCTCTGATCGTTGTACGCCTGCACGGAAACGCGCATCGTTATGCCGGTCGGTGACTCGACGATCGGCACTTCGATGCGGTGCCGGTCGTACAGGCGGTTCTTGAGCGCGAGCGCGTCCGTCCCAGCGGGCAACGCGAATCCGAGCATCTGGACAAACGTGTCGGTGAGGCGGGCGAACGGCAGATCCAGCGCCGCGAGGAGCTCGTGGCAGCGCATACGAACCGCCGGCCAGTCGTGCTCAGCCTGGAAGTCGATCGCCGCGGGAACCGACAAATAGGCCGCGGGGTCGCGCGTGCCCTGCCACGCGTGCGTTTCCGCGAACGCGCCACCTTCCGACCAGTCCCACGACACGATCGGCGGCACCAGCCCGTCCTGGACTTCCGGCCGCGCGTAGAGAAACGCCGAACCTTTCGGACTGCACAGCCATTTGTGGCAGTTCGCCGAGTACACGTCTGCCCCGAGCTCGTCGAGTGCGAGCGGGATCTGACCGGGTGCGTGCGCACCGTCGACGACCACTATCGCGTCCGCCGCATGCGCTGCGTCGATGACGGGCGCGAGGTCGTTCACGCGTCCGCTGATCCACTCGACGTGCGAGCAGAAAACGACACGCGTGCGCGGCCCGGGCTCGAGCTCGGCGAATGGCTGCGCGGCGACCGTCGCCCCGGTGCGCTTCGCAACGAACTCCAAGAGGATCTGCATGCCGCCGTACTCCATGTCACCGCACAGGATTTCGTCGCCCGGCGCCAACTCGAGCGAGCGCATGACGGAGTTCAAGCCAGTTGTCGCGTTCGGGACGAAGACGAGATTCGCGACGTTCGCACCGACATACGCCGCAAGGCGCGTGCGCGCGCCGTCGAGCAACTTGCCCAAGCCACGTTCGCGTGCGAGGAACTCCACAGGCTGGCGCTCGAGCTCACGCTGGTACGCCTGGTAGACGTCGAACACCGGCCGCGGGCAGGCGCCGAACGAACCGTGGTTCAGATAGACGACGTCCGGGTCGAGGAGAAAGAGATCGCGCACGCTTAATGGGGAGTTAACCGCGGCGAGGCTATAAAAGTCGCCGTGGTTCGCGGGTCCATCTTTGCACGCTCGGTCGGGCTTGTGGTTGTTGCGGCGCTCGGTGCCGGCGTCGCTCTGGCAATCGCGAGCGGCCTTGGCAGGCTCGGATCGCGCACGACAGTCATCGACCAGCAGGCCGCGCCCGCTACGAACGCGTCGCTCCAGCAGTCGCCGCCGCGCACCGGGCTGACGCCGGAGGAGATTTACAAACGCAACGCGCCGGGCGTCGTTCAGGTCACCGCGACCAGCACGACGACCACGCCGGCCGACCCGTTCGGGTTCTCGCCTCCGACGACGCAGACCGAACAGTCGCTGGGCTCCGGCTTCGTCCTCGACAAGGCGGGTCATCTCGTGACGAACGAGCACGTGATCGCGGGGGCGCGGAGGATTCAGGTGTCGTTCTCGGGTAACGACCAGATTCAAGCGACCGTCGTCGGCAGCGATCCGTCGACGGACATCGCGGTGCTGAAGATCGATACGCATGCGCGCGCGCTCACGCCGCTTGCGCTCGGCAACAGCGACGACGTGAACGTCGGCGACTCCGTCTACGCGATCGGCAATCCCTTCGGCTACACGCGCACGCTGACGGCCGGTCTCGTCTCCGCGGTGCAGCGGCAGATCACGGCGCCGAACAGCCTGCCGATCGACAACGCGATCCAGACGGATGCTGCGATCAATCACGGCAACTCCGGCGGCCCACTGATCGACACGGCCGGACGCGTGATCGGCGTGACCTCGCAGATCTCGACGGGTAACACAGGCCAGCAGGGCAACCTCGGCATCGGCTTCGCGATCCCGATCAACACTGTGCGCACCGTTGCGGCGCAGCTGATCAAGACGGGGAAAGTCGAGCACCCATTCCTCGGTATCAGCGTGCTGCCGATTACGGCGCAACTCGCAAAGCTGTTCAACCTGCCGGCGAAGTCGGGACTGCTTGTCGACAGCGTCGATGCCAACACCTCCGCTGCGAAGGCCGGGGTCAAAGCCGGAACAACGAGCGTGATTGTGTCGGGCACGAGCTACCGCCTCGGCGGCGACATCATCGTCACGGTCGACGGCAAGCCCGTCGCGAACTACGAGCAGCTGCGCGACGCCATCGATTTGAAGAAGCCCGGAGAGAAGGTCGCGCTCGGCATCTACCGGCACGGCTCGAAGCTCACCGTTCACGTGACGCTCGGACAGGCACCGAAGTGAGGAAGGTTCGTCCCGCCTAGGGACGCAAGCACCGGTCGGCTTTCCCCAAGAGCCGACCGGCTAGACGAGACCGGCCGGTCGTGGTCCCGCTCGCCTGCCCGGGCCGCGGCCGGTCTCTCGTTATAAGGCGGCTACCCTGTCGCGCATGCAGAGGGGCGAGATTGTCCTCGCGACGCACACGGCCGAGGACGTCGAGCTGTGGAGCGACGACGAAGCTGATTACGACGGGTGGTTCTGTGTCAGCACGAATCCGTTTCCGTGCCCGGCCGCGGGCTGCGCGTTCGTCGCTGAATTCATGACTGCCGCGCACTTGATTCTGCTCTGGCAGGAGTCGGACGATCCCAACCTGCTGCGTCATGCGGCGCGCGCACGCGACGTCGGACGCAATCCGCACGTCGTCGCGTACGAGCGTGACTTCGGCCCGTGCGCGTCGTACTACGCGTGGGTCGCGGCGGGCCGCCCCGTGCACGGCGTTCGACAGTGATCGAACAACGATTCGGCGAATCGCCGCCCTTTTCGCTCGGTGTTGAGGAGGAACTGATGATCCTCGACGCGGCAACGCTCGACCAGCTTCCCGCGGTGGACAAGATCCTGCGCGCGCTCGAAGGGCGTGAGCTGCCGGGCCGCGTGAAGACCGAGCTCTTCGCATCGGTGTTCGAGACGAACACGAACATCTGTGAGAGCGCGGACGAGGCAGGTGCCGCGCTCGCTGCGCTCCGCCGCGCGTCTGCGGAGGCAGCTGCAGGCGAGGGTCTCGCGATCGCGGCCGGCGGGACGCATCCATCCGCGAAGCCGGAAGCGCAGCCGATCGTCAAAGAGGAGCGTTACGTCACGTTCGTCGGCTACGGCGGTATCTCCGTGCGCCGGCAGGGCGTGCAGGGCTTGCATGTCCACGTCGGCATGCCGAGCGCTGCGGAGTGCTGGCGGTGCCTCGACGAGATCGTGCCGTGGCTACCCGTCGTACTCGCACTATCCGCGAACTCGCCGTGGTTCGCAGGCGAGCTCACGGGAATGGCGTCGAACCGCGCGCCCATTCTTGCCGAGCTCCCTCGTGCGGGCACACCGCCTGCGTTTGCGAGTTACGACGAATGGGAGTCGTGGGTTGAACGACTTGTGCGTCTCGGCCTCGTGCAGGAGTACACGCGCATCTGGTGGGACGTGAGGCCGCATCCGCAACTCGGGACGATCGAGGTCCGCGTGCCCGACCAGCCCACCGACGTTCGTCTGTCGACCGCGTTCGCTGCGCTGCTGCAAGCGCTGTGCGCCGCTGCACTCGCAAACGATCTACCGGCGCGCGGGGCGCTTCTGGCCGATCGCGGCCGGGCGGACTATGTGCAGAACCGCTGGTCAGCTGCACGTTTCGGCCCGAGTGCGCAGCTGTTGCATCCCGACGGCAGTCGCGTCGAGACCGCCGCGCAGCTCGGCCTCGAGCTGCTCGAGCTGCTGCGCCCGCACGCCGACGCGCTGGGCGGCGCGGCTGCGCTGTCGTCGCTTTCGCCGGAACGCTGTGAAGCCGATATGCAGTCTGCGTTCAACTCGCCCGCGGAAGCGACCGCCGACCTGGTGCGACGCACTATCCTCTAGGCGTGGCCGTCGTCAACGAGACCCTGCAAGTCAGCGGCATCCGCTGCGAGAAGTGCGTCATGCGTCTCGCGCACACGCTCGAAGGCGTCGATGGTCTCGAGTTTGCGAACGCCAACCTGATGGGTCAGGTGATGCTCGCGTACGACGACGAGCGCGTCACGAGGGACGCGCTCGTCGACACGATGGCTCGCGGCGGCTTCCGCGAAGTCCCTATTTAGTTCTTGCGCGGCAAGACCGGCGCGTAGGAGCCGTCGTTGCCGTAGGCGATGCGTGCCTCGTCGAGCTCGGGCTCCTCGTCCCCGACCTCGTATGGCCCGGTGCCCATCCCGTAGTAACTCAGGATGTGAGCTGGGTTCCACTCTTCTGCCGTGTCGGGTGAGCCGTCGACGATTTCCTTTGCGATCGTCGCGCGCAACTCCCCGTCGATCTCGTGCACGAATTCCTTCGGCAACGCCTTGGTCGCCTTGAACACGTGGCCGGTCTCGACGAGCACGCAGTCATTGCGCTCGCCAACCACCCGGCCGATTTTGCGGTCGTCGCTCCCGACGATTCGCCGACCCTCTGTGAGCTGGATATCCATGTGATGCAAACGGCCGAAGCCGGGAATCGGATGCGGTCAGAAGTCGTTTTTACGCTTGCTAGGGTGGCTCGAGGATGAGCGAAAGCACTCCAACAGCTGCCGAATCCCGCAAGCTCGCGCAAACAGCGCGCGATCGAGTCAGGTTCGAGGAGGAGGCGCTTGAATTGAGCGACCAGGTTTACCGGGTAGCCCGGCGGCTGGTCGGTTCGCGCGAAGAAGCGGAAGATCTCGTGCAACAGACGTACGAGCGCGCGTTCCGCTCGTGGCACCAGTACACGCCCGGAACGAACCTGCGCGCATGGCTGCTCCGCATCCTCACGAACCTGAACATCGACCGCGGCCGGCGCCAACAGCGCACTCCGCAAACGACGAGCCTCGACGGTGAGCAAGGCGACTACTTTCTCTACAACAAGCTGTCCTCCGGGGCGGCAGAGGAAAACCCCGACGAGGAGCGCGTGCTCGAGCGCCTCTCGCAGGACAACGTCGTCGACGCGCTCGCCGATGTGCCTCACGACTTCCGCGACGTGATTCTCCTCGTCGACATCGGGGAGTTCTCCTACGCTGATGCGGCGCAGGTGCTCGACATCCCGATTGGGACGGTCATGTCCCGCTTGCATCGTGGAAGGCGTATCTTGAAACAGAACCTCGCCGACAAGGCGGTCACTGCATGACGGACGACCCGTGCGACAAGTGTGAGGAGATGATGCAGCCGTATCTCGACGGCACGCTCTCCGAGCAGGACGTACTCGAGGCGGAAGCTCATCTGGCCGGCTGCAATTGGTGCGCAAAGCGTTACCGGTTCGAAGAGCGGCTGCGGCACTACGTTCGCGTTGCAGTCTCGGAGCCGATGCCGCCCGAGCTCAAGGCTAAGCTCGCCGCACTACGCACGCCTCTCACCTAGCCCGACTCGTACTACTTGCGCTGGTCGCGCTCTGCCTGTCTGGGTGCATCGTGCACGTGCATACCGGGTCGAAGAGCCACACCTCTACCTCGAGTGTCGCGCTCACTCCGGGCCTGCAGCAGTACTACGGACACATCGTCTCGCTGACGAAGGCGAATGGCAGCTACCTGATGACCTTCGATCCGGAGTGGTTCCTGACTGGGATCACGGCGAACGCAGCGGCAGCCGCCGACTCACACGTCGCCTGCACGCCCGCCTCGTGCGAACCGGTTCCGAACGACAACTACTCTGTCGACGAGAGCAACCGCACCTACGTGTTCCGTGTTCCCGCGGGTGTCACCGGAACCGTGCTTACGAGCGGCGCCAACCTCAGCGGTGCGCACGTCTCCGTCGCGCAGCTCGCGGCCATTGTCGCCGGGCAGGGTATGAAGCTGTTCGAGCCGCTCGACAGCGGTGTCTGGATCCGCGTGCGCATCGACACCGTGACCTCGTTCCAGCAGCAGTACCACCCCTAGTCCGAATAGTCGACGTCCCCCGGCCGCTCCAGGTCGGAGCAGTCGACGAGCAAGGGCTCAAGTGCCCGGCCACCTTCGTCCGGAACCGCGTCCCAGACGTCGCGGGCGAGCAGCACCGGGTGATCCCGCGTTCCGTCGTAGCTTGCTGCGAGCACGGCTGCGTCGTCGCGGTGCTCGATTAGCCGCTGCACTGCGCGCGGGTCGAGCGCAGGCCCGTCCCCGAGCACGATCAACGCATGCGTGACCTCGTCACTCAGCCCAGCCAGGCCGGCACGAAGCGACGCGCCAGGTCCGCGTTCCCATTCCGCCGCGTGAACAACGCGTGCATCGACCGTCAGCGGATGTGCGCCCTCGACGACGACGACCTCATCAACGCCCGATAGCTGCTCGAGCACCGCGGGCAGCAACTCGTATTGCTTGGGCCGGCCGTAGCGGGTCGATGCACCGGCCGCCAGCACGACGGCCGCAACGGTCACTTGACGGTGACGAACGCGTGCGTGATCTCGACGACCTGTGTCGGCTGCTCCGAGCCGTTCCCGAGTTTGCCGATCCGATCGACGACGGTGAGGCCCTTCGTCACGATGCCGAGCAGCGCGTACTGCGGAGGCAGTTGCGCGTTCGGAACGGTGACGACGAAGAACTGGCTGCCGCTCGTGCCGTTCGCCTCGGTCTGCGTTTTCGCCATCGCGACGACGCCGTGCGTGTACCGCAGCGTCTTCGGCGGCGTGTCGCGCGTCTCGTAGCCGGGACCGCCCGTGCCCGTTCCCGTCGGGTCGCCGCCCTGGATGATGAATCCGGGAACGATGCGATGGAAGATCGTCTTGTCGAAGAAGCCGCGCTTCACGAGGCTGGCGAACGACGCGCTCGTGTGCGGCGACGTCTTGACTGCGAGGCGGACGGTGAAGCTGCCGCAGTTGGTCTGGAATGTGACGTAGTAGGTCTTCTTCGGGCTCAGCGCCGTCTTCGGCTTCGGCGCGCTTCGTGCGGCGAGCTTCGGCAGTGCAACTTTCGTGCAGCCGGTCGACGCGGGGCGCGCCGACGCAACCGTGGCGGCGACGCAGATCGCGACAAGCGCAACCGTCGAAGCAGCAAGAATGCGACGCATGGCGGAGACCCTACCGACCGAACAGAGCCTGCGGCTCGCAGAGGTTGCGCGGCGAGTGGCCGACGCCGTGCCCGAGGACGTCGCGGAGGAGATCGTTCTCACCGGCAGCGTCTCGCGCGGCGTCGCCGACGGCGTCTCGGATATCGAGATGCTGCTCGTCACGCCGCAGCCGCTGTCGCTCGATGAGTGCTTCCGGCTCTCGTCAGCGGCCGGGCTCGAGCGGCTCGGCACGTGGGGGCTGCAGGGTACGCCGTCGCACAAGGTGTCCGGCGACGTGGACGATGTGCCGCTCGAGTTGATCTGGTGGCCGCGCGCTTTCGCCGAGGAACAAGTCGATGCGCTGTTCACCGGAGAGCCAACCGGCACGGGCGATGCGCTCGCACACGGAATGTCGCTGCGCACGTGCGGACTGCTCGAGCGCTGGCAGGCGCGGCTTGCCGACTACCCCGAGGAACTCGCGAGCCAACGCATCGACAGCGCGGCCCTGACGTGGGGCGGCTTCGCCGCCGCGGGACTGTTGACGATCGCGCGGCCGACAGAACGGGTTTCGCTGCTCGAGCGGATGCTCGACGACGCGCAACGCGTGTTGAAGATCGTCTACGCGATGAACCGCGTGTGGCCGCCGACGACGAAGCGGCTCGCAGCACGGCTCGAACCGCTCGCGATCAAACCGGAGCGAACGGCGGAACGGATTGAAGCAGCGCTCATGCAGTGCGACCTGCTCGCGATGACGGAACTGCAACTGGAGACCGTGCAGCTCGCGCCGGACACGCCAAACGTCGTGCGTGCTCGCGGTTGGCTCGCCGAGGGCGCGCGGCTGCTTAAAGAGCAGCCCTCGCGCGCCTGACAAGCGCGTCGAGGATCTCGACCTTGTAGGCGTTGCCCGGCAGCGGTGTCGGTTCGCTTCCGTCGTACAGCCACGGCACCGGTGCGACGCCCGCGAGAGCGACGCGCGTCTCGCTGCCTCGCCGCACGGCGGCGACACCGACGATCGGGAACGACCAGCGCTTGCGATCCATCGCCTTGAGATAGACGGACGCATCACATGGCGGCACATCGACCGAGAGGATCAACTCGCCGTCTTCGAGCGTGGTGGTGTTGCGGTCGTCGTCGGTCGACAAGCGGTAGAGCTCACCGATGCCAAAGGTGCGCGATGTCGTCGTCACCGTGGCGTCGAGCGCGAGCAGCGCGGCAGCGACGTCGGAAGGATGCGCGGACGCACAGAAGTCGTTGGCGAAGATCGCGTGCTCGCGATGCTCGCCCTCGATGGCGAAGCACTCATCTCCCCCATGCAGTCGGCACGGCCACTTGAGTCGCCAGTACCAGCAGCGCGTCGATTGCAAGAGGTTTCCTGCGAGCGTGCCCATATTGCGCAGCTGCGGGCTCGCGGCGAGCCTGCACGCCTCGCGTAGCGCGCCGGGGATCTGCGGATCGACTTCGAGCTCGGCGAGCGTCGCAGCGGCGCCGATGGTGGTGCCGTCGATGCC
Source organism: Gaiellaceae bacterium (assembly GCA_036496645.1). GTDB lineage: Bacteria > Actinomycetota > Thermoleophilia > Gaiellales > Gaiellaceae > PALSA-600. Next base: position 20,463 of record DASXKU010000073.1, on the reverse strand, counting down.
GGCCGGAACGACTCCGCGTACATCGACGAGCGTGTCGGCACTGAGAATCCCCGAGCGAAGCAACGGCACGACCTCCGTGCCGCCGGCGAGCGCGAGCCCGTCACCGACCTCGGCGAGGCTAGACGGTCGCTTTAGCTCCACTGCGTTCTCTCGCCTCCTTCAGCGCACGCAGCATCTCTGCGCGCGAGATCGGCAGTTGGCGCACATCTGCGCCGGTCGCGTCGCGGATCGCATTTGCGATCGCGGCTGCGGTAGGAACGATCGGCGGCTCGCCGAGCCCCTTCGAACCGAGGTTCGTCAGGTGTGTGTCGGGCTCGTCGACAAGCTCGCTGTGAATCTCCGGCACATCCGCGATCGTCGGCAGCCGGTACGCGTCGAGCGTCGTCGTCAGGATCGTCCCGCTGCGTGGATCGTGGAGGCGCTCCTCACTGAGCGTGTGCCCGATGCCCTGGATGATCCCGCCCTCGATCTGGCTGCGTGCGCCGAGTGGGTTGATGACGCGGCCGACGTCGTGGACGGCGGCGATGCGCTCGACCCAGATCTCACCGGTCTCGATGTCGACGGCGACTTCGGCGACCTGCACGCCGAAGGTGAGCACCTGCATGCCGGTCGGATTCGGGCCGCGTGCGCCCTTGCCGAGGATCTGCGCGTCTTCGAGCATCGCGACGACTTCCGCGAGCGGTGCGTCTGGTGTGCCGCGCTGCTCGGCGATCTCCTCGATCTGTCGCCGTGCATCGGCGGCGGCAGCGCGTACAGCAGGTCCCATCGACGGTGTCGTCGACGAGCCGGCGCTGATCGCTGCGTACGGGCCGCGCGAGGAGTCGCCGAGCGACACCGTCACGTGATCCAGAGGAATGCCGAGCTCCTCGGCCGCGATCATCGCCATCGCTGTCTTCGTGCCGGTGCCGATGTCCTGCATCGCGGTGACGACGGTCGCGCGTCCGTCAGAGCCAACGCGTACCCAGGCATAGCTGGGCGGGCCACCGCCGCCGTACCAAATCTGCGACGCCATGCCGACGCCGCGCTTCACCGTTTCGGTCGACCGCGTGCGCACTTCATGCCGCCGCTCCCAGTGCGGCTCTGCGCGCCGGTAGCACTCCAGCAGGTTCTTGCTCGAGAACGGGCGGTCGTCGGATGCGTCGTGGTCGGCGTGATTGATGCGCCGCAGTTCGAGCGGGTCGAGGTCGAGCTTTGCGGCGAGCTCATCGATCAGCGACTCGAGGCCGAATGTTCCCTCGACGAAGCCGGGCGCGCGGAACGCCTTCATCGGCGGCGTGTTGATCTTCGCGCCGTGCAGCGTCGAGCGGACGTTCGCGCATGCGTAGAGCGTGTGCAGCGGGCCGTCCGTGGGCGCGTTCCAGCCCGACCAGCCGACGGCATTCACGTATTCGCCGACGAGCGCGGTCAGCGTTCCGTCGCTCTTCGCGCCGACTTTCAGCCGCTGGATCGTTGCGTTGCGATTGCCGACGGCGACGTTCTCTTCGCGCCGCGTCAGTGCGCACTTCACTGGGCGGCCCGTGCGCTTCGCAAGCTCGGCGGCGATGAACGTGTAGTCGTCGGCGCCGTTCTTCGAGCCGAAGCCGCCGCCCATGTAGTTGCAGACGACGCGCACTTTGTCGCCCGGCAGGCCGAGTCCTTCCGCAACCTCGTCGCGAATGCCCCAGATGTACTGAGTCGAGATGTAGACGTCGATGCCGTCGCCGACCCATTGCACGACTGCCTGATGTGTCTCCATCGAGTTGTGCAGAACAACTTGCGTGCGGAACTCGCCCTCAACCACGACATCGGCTTCGGCGAGCCCCTTGTCCGCATCGCCACGCTCGCGGACGCGCGCGTCGGCGATGGTGCTCTTCCGCGCGACGGCCTCGTCGGGGTCGAGCAGCGGCTCACGTACTTCCCAGTCGAAGTCGATCAGTGCCAGCGCAGCGCGTGCATGCCCGTACGAGTCGGCGCACACGGCTGCAACGGCGACGCCTTGGTAGCCGCATTCGTCGACAAGTTGCGGGATGTCCCTCGGGCCGATCGCGGCATGCACGCCCGGCGCTGCGAGCGCCTTCGATAGATCGATCGAGCGAACGCGCGCGTGCGCGTGTGGTGAGCGGAGAACAGCGGTGTGCAGCATTCCCGGCAGCTCGAGATCGGCGGTGTAGACGGCTTCGCCGCGCGCGCGCTCGTACCCGTCGACGCGCAATGCGTCGCGCCCCACGATCTTGAGCGGTCCCGCAGGCCACTGGTCGAGCGCGTCCTCTTCGACGACGATCCAGACCTCCTCGTACCGGCCCTCGACCTCCTTCTCGGTGCGAATCAGCCTTGCCACGTTCGAATCGCCTCCTCAATTCTTGGATAGGCGCCGCAACGGCAGATGTTCCCTGCCATCGCGTGCCGGATCTGCTCGTCGCTTGGGCTCGGCGTCGACTCGACCAACGCGACGGCGCTGACGATCTGGCCCGGCGTACAGAAGCCGCACTGCAACGCGTCACTGCGCACAAACGCATCGACCATCGGATGCTCGCGCAACCCTTCAATCGTTGTCACCTTCGCGCCTTCGACCGTGTGAGCGAGCGTGATGCACGACAGAGTCGGCACGCCGTCGACGAGAACGGTGCAGGCGCCGCAATGTCCCTCCGCGCACGCGACCTTCGTGCCGGTGAGGCGCAACTCGTCTCGCAGTGCTTCCGCGAGTGTCGTCCCGACGCTCGCCTTCAGCTCGTACTGATGGCCGTTGACGTTAAGCACCGGTGACCGCTTCGATGTCGGCGATGTGAACAAGGCGGTGTGCGATGCGCGCCGTCTGCCGTGCGCGCACCTCGTCTTCGATCTCCGGAACCGTCGCCCACAAGTCACGCGCAGCGACCAGCAGCTCTTCGATCTTCTCGACCGAGTCGACGTGACCGTTCTTCTCGCCGCACGTGTTGATGGCGAGGCCGAGCACGCCGATCGTGTCGGGCTGCCGCGTCCAGAGCAACGGGATCGTCATCGAGAGGTACTGGTGGATGCGCGCGAGTTGCATGGGCTGTGTGAACGTGTCGCCGCCGACCGGCGATGTTGGCTCGGGCAGGCTGGTGCCATCCGCGAGCGCGCTTGCGGTGCGACCGAGCATCCCGCGAAGGTGCTCTTCGGAGTACCCCGCGTAGAGCGCGGTCTTGACCGCAATCAGCAGCGACCCCGGCTGCTGGCCATACGGGAAGTCGCTGGCGTACACGACTTGCTCGGCCGGGATGTGCCGGTAGAAGTCCAGCAAGTCGACGGCGCTCCAGGTGGAGGTGTCGAAGAGCACGCCTTTGCGACCGGCCATCACGCGCGTGAGCTCTGCAAGGTCGGCGATGCCGGCGTGCGCGATGATCAACGTCGCCCCGGGGTAGCGGTCGACGAGGGCGCGCAGACCGTCCGCGATCGGCGGCAGCCCGCGCCCGCCGTGAATCAGGATCGGCACGCGGCGCTCGGCGGAGATCTCGAAGATCGGCCCGAGCCGCTCGTCGGTCGCCGTGAACTTCTGTGCGCGCGGGTGCAGCTTGATGCCGCGGGCGCCGAGATCGAGGCAGCGATTTGCCTCTTCGATCGGCGACTCGTTCAGGTCGAGGCGCACGAACGGGATCAAACGGCCGTCGCTGCGGCGCGCGAACTCGAGCGTGCGGTCGTTCGCGGCGCTGAAGCCCGGGTGACGGTCGGGCTCGTCAAGGCAGAACATGAACGCGCGACTGATGCCGTAGCGCGCCATGACCTGCTCCAGCTGGTCGTAGTCGCCGATCATCCCGTCGATGTCGTGGCCGAGGTGTAGGTGTGCGTCGAAGATCTCCGCACCGGCCGGCAGCAGGCTCTCCAGCTCGCGGTCGTAGCGCTGTAGCAGTTCCACCGCGCGTGCCTCCGGGTCCACATTCTGAGTCTAGATATTGTCTCGCGCATGACCGACGTCCTCATCTACGCCGACACATATCGCACGGCTGAACTGCGCCACGAGGTGCCGCTCGGCGTGCCCGACGCGTTCCTCTATGCGGAGAAGGACGGCGTCAAGCACATCGTCGTCGGCTCGCTCGAGTTGCCGCGGCTCAAGGAGCTTGGCCTCTACGAATTGCACCCCTGGGAGGATTTCGGCATCGACGCACTCCGAGCGCAGGGGCTCGATCTGCCGGCGATCCGGGCGGAGATCCAGTCGCGCGGGGTGAAGGAGCTCGGCATCACGAGCGCGGTCGTCCCTGAGACGTTCCCGCTTTGGCTGGCCGACCGCCTGCGCGCCGACGGGGTCGAGCTGACGGTCGACGCGGACTTCTTCGACGACCGGCGCCGCGTGAAGTCCGACGCGGAGATCGCCGGGATGCGCCGCGCGCAGAAGGCCGCCGAGGCGGCGATGGACGTGGCGCGCGAACTGCTGCGCAAAGGGTTGCCGCTCACCGTCGAGCAGGTGAAGGCGGCAATGAGCGTTGTCTTTGCCGAGCACGGAACGACGTGCGACGACTTCATCGTTGCCCCCGGCGCACAAGGCGCGATGGGCCACGACATGGGTTCCGGCCCGATTCCGGAGGGGACACCGATCATCATCGACATCTGGCCGCGCGACAACGAGAGCTTCATCTACACGGACATGACGCGAACGTTTGTGATCGGCGATGTCGCCGACGACGTGCGCGAGTGGCACCGGCTGTGCAAGGAGGCGCTCGACCGCGCGCTCTCTGAGATCAAAGAGGGCGTCGAAGGTCGCGAGATCTACAACGGCACGTGCGAGATCTTCGAAGCGGCCGGTGAGCCGACGCAGCGCACGAAGAAAGAGGGCGAGATGCTGGTGGACGGCTTCTTCCACGGCCTCGGCCACGGCGTCGGACTCGAGGTGCACGAAGCGCCGGGGCTCGGCCTCATCTCGACGAAGGAGCTGCGCGCCGGCGACGTCGTCACCGTCGAGCCGGGCACGTACCGAAAGGGCTACGGCGGCGTGCGCCTCGAGGACATCGTCCTCGTCACCAAGGACGGCTGCGAGAACCTCACGCGTTTTCCGTACGACTTGAAGCCGTAAGAGCCCTCAGGGGCTTGACCTCCGTCCGGCCGGGCGGCCAAAGTTGCGATTGTCACTTCGGCGCGGCCGCGGTCTGGCGACCGAACGGCGCACCGGACCAACAAGGAGGCGCAACTGCATGAGCGCAATGACCTCTGAACCGGCGGTGACGCGCGTCGAGGCCACTCCGGCCGCCGATCCCGCACCGCTTGGTCTCGCGGGGTTCGCTCTGACGACGTTCCTGCTCAGCGGCCACAATGCGTCGTGGATCCCGGATCTGATCTGGATCGGCCCGGCGATCTTCTACGGCGGCCTTGCCCAGTTCTCGGCGGGCATGTGGGAGTTCCGCAACCGGAACGTGTTCGGCGCGACGGCGTTCTCGACATACGGCGGGTTCTGGATGGCGTTTGGTCTGTTCATCATCCTCGCCAACACGACGCACCTCGCCGCGAGCTACGCAGGAGGCGACGGGACGAACGCTGCCGCCTGGTTCCTGTTTGCGTTCGCGATCTTCAACACGTACATGCTGATCGGAGCAATGCGCGTCAACATGGCCGTCTTCATGGTCTTCCTGACCCTGGAGTTGACCGAGATCGCGCTCGTGATCGGGAACTTCAACCTCTCGCACGGTGGCACCCAGTGGTGGGTACACCTGGGCGGTTGGCTCGGCATCGTCACTGCGGCGGTCGCCTGGTACGCCTCCGCAGCCGGCGTATTGAACGGCCAGGCCGGAAAGACGGTGTTGCCTGTCGGCAAGCCGATGATGGCCTAACCGCGCTGGCTCGTCGTTTGCGCGCCCGGGGTGCTTGACGGCCCCGGGCGCGCGACGTTTGCGACGGCTTTAGAATCTCCCGGAGATTTCCCACCTAAGAGGAGGCCGGCGTCTTGGCTCCAGAGACTGGCTATGCGATCGAAACAATGTTCCTCGAGGAACGGCGCTATCCACCGCCGGCTGACTTCGCGAAGGCGGCCAACGCGCAGCCTCAGATCTACGAGGAGGACTTCGAGGCCTTCTGGGAGCGGGAGGGGCGCGAACGCGTTACGTGGTTCGAGCCCTTCACGAAGCTTTACGAATGGGAGCTCCCCTACGCCAAGTGGTACCTGGGCGGCAAGCTCAACCTGTCCTACAACTGCGTCGACCGGCACGTCGAGGCGGGTCGCGGCAGCAAGGTCGCCTTCCACTGGGAGGGCGAGCCCGAGAACGACCGGCGCGACATCACGTACGCCGACCTGCAGAAGGAGGTCGTCGCGTTCGCGAACGCGCTGAAGGACCTCGGGGTGAAGAAGGGGACGGCGGTTGGCATCTACATGGGCATGGTTCCCGAGTTGCCGATCGCGATGCTCGCGTGCACGCGACTTGGCGCGCCGCACACGGTCGTGTTCGGCGGCTTCTCGGCCGATTCGCTATCCGGCCGCGTCAATGACATGGGCTGCGAGGTCATCATCACCATGGACGAGGCGTGGCGACGTGGCACACCGGTGCCGCTGAAGAAGATCGCGGACGAGGCGATGGACAGCTCACCCGGTGTGAAGAAGTGCCTCGTCGTGCGCCGCACGGGCGGCGACGTGAACATGAAGGACGGTCGCGACGTCTGGTATCACGACGTGCGCGGCTCGGACGATCCGTCGTCATGCCCGCCCGAGCACATGGACAGCGAAGACTTGCTGTTCCTGATGTACACGTCGGGAACGACCGCGAAGCCCAAGGGCATCGCACACACGACCGCCGGCTATCTCGTCGGCGTGTCGACGACGCACCACTACATCTTCGACCTCAAGCCAGACACGGACGTGTACTGGTGCGCGGCCGACGTCGGCTGGATCACGGGCCACAGCTACATCGTCTACGGCCCGCTCTGCAACGGCGCCACGAGCGTGATGTACGAGGGCACGCCTGACTTCCCGAACAAAGAACGGTGGTGGGAGATCATCGAGCGGTACGGCGTGACGATTCTCTACACCGCGCCGACCGCGATCCGCTCACACATGAAGTGGGGACCGGAGCACGCGCAGAAGCACGATCTGTCGTCACTGCGCCTGCTCGGCTCCGTTGGTGAGCCGATCAACCACGAGGCGTGGATTTGGTATCAGGAGCACGTCGGTGGCGGCAGGTGTCCGATCGTCGATACCTGGTGGCAGACGGAGACCGGGATGATTCTGATCACGCCGCTGCCCGGAATCACGACGACGAAGCCGGGCTCGGCCACCAAACCGTTCCCGGGCGTTGCCGCTGCGATCTACAACGAGCAGGGCGAGGAAGTCGGCCCTGGCGGCGGCGGTTATCTCGTGCTGAAGAAGCCGTGGCCGGCGATGTTGCGCGGGATCTACGGCGACGACAAGCGCTACCGGGAGACGTACTGGTCGAAGTACGGCGACGTGTACTTCGCCGGCGACGGTGCGCGCATCGACGCGGACGGAGACTTCTGGTTGCTCGGTCGCGTCGACGACGTGATGAATGTCTCGGGCCATCGCATCTCGACGATCGAGGTCGAGTCGGCGCTCGTCGATCACCAGGAAGTTGCCGAAGCCGCCGTCGCGGCGCGCGCGGACGCAACGACCGGACAGGCGATTGTTGCGTTCGTCACGCTCAAGGGTGGCGCGGAAGGATCAGTCGAGAAGCTCGAGGAGCTTCGCGACCATGTCGCCAAGAAGATCGGGGCGATCGCAAAGCCGGCGAACATCGTGTTCACGCCCGAGTTGCCGAAGACGCGCTCGGGGAAGATCATGCGCCGCCTGCTGCGCGATGTCGCAGAGAACAGGCCGCTGGGCGACACGACAACGCTCGCTGATCCGACGGTCGTGGAGGAGATCCGCGAGCGCGGCGCGGCGGAATCGTCCAAAGACGAAGAGTGAAAACGGTGCCAGGCACCTCGGTGCCTGGCACCAGCTCTTTAGCTCTCGCCGACCTCGCGGCGATCCTCCTCTTCGTCACGATCGGTCAGCTGTCGCATCACGGTCACGTGTCCGTGGGCGGATACGCGGAGGACGCACTGCCATTCGTCGGCGCGTGGCTCGGCGCGTTTTGGGTGTTCGGTGGCCGCTTCGTGCCGACGTGGCTGGTGGGCGTGACGCTCGGCGTCGCGATCCGCGCCGTCGTGCTCTCGCACTACCGCTGGGGCGAGCTCTCGTTCTGGCTGGTCGCGCTCGCCTTCATCGGCGTGGTCGCGTTTGCCGCGCGACGCTCGGCGCGCTTCCTCTGTGGATAGTCCGTGACACTTCTGTTACGTCGTTTGGCGTCGGGTCGCGTCTCGCGCAGACGCGTTCACGCCACGATTTCGGCGCCGTGCCGTGCTCCCGCGGTCACATCGTTTGGCGTCGGGACGTGCCCCGAACGGACCTGCCCTAAGCGAGCAGCTTCTCGAACCGCGCTGCGTCGTCGAACGGCCCGATCACGGCGAGGCGGATGCCCTCGCCCGCGATGATGTCCTGCGCAACACGCTGCACGTCTTCGACCGTCACCGCGTCGATGCCGGCGATCAGCTCCTCTGGCTCGGCGGCGCGGCCCTCGAGCACCTCCCGGCGCAGGCCGAAGAGCAGCAACCCGTTCGGGCTCTCGGTCTGCAGCACGAACCGCCCCTTCGCGAGCGAACGCGCCTTCTCGAACTCATCGTCCGGAACGCGCTCGTCCGCCATGCGGCGGAACTGCTCGACGACGACGCTGACGGCTTCATCGATGCGCGCGATGTCGACGCCGCTTTGTGAGACGAGCGTGCCGGTGTCGGTGTACGACATGTTGACGCCGTACGTGTAGTAGGCGAGCCCACGTCGCTCGCGCACCTCGAGGAACAGGCGCGACGACATCCCAGTGCCGAGCACGGTGGCGAGCAGTTGCAGCGCGTAGCGATCGGGATGACCGACGGGATACGACGGAACGCCGAGACAGATGTGCGCCTGGTCGGACTCCTTGGTGTGCACGCGCACCTGCGGCGTCGGCGTGCGCTGGACGGCTGCAGCCGGCGGTCCGCCGTGGCCGTCACCGCTCATGTCCCCGAGCAGCTCCTCAAGCCGTTCGGTCAGACCGTCACCGACCATGCCTGCGACGCCGACGACCATGCGCTGCGGCGCGTACCAGCGGTCGAGGTAGTCGATGAACGTCTCGCGCGTCGTCGCTTTGATCGTCTCGCGCGTGCCGAGCGTCTCCCAGCCGAGCGGATTCTCACCGAAGAGCAGCGCGTTGTACACCGACGAGACGTAATCCTGCGGCGTGTCGAAATACATGTTCATCTCCTCGAGAATCACGCCCTTCTCGCGCTCGAGCTCCTCGGGGTCGAACTTCGAGTGGCGAACCATGTCGACGAGCACGTCGAGCGCCGTGTCGCGCTTCTCGCCCGCGCAGCGGATGTAGTACCCCGTGTACTCCTTCGAGGTGAACGCGTTGAACTCGCCGCCCATGCTGTCGACGAGCGTCGAGATATCGCGCGACGTCGGGAGCTTCTCCGTCCCCTTGAAGAACATGTGCTCCGCGAAGTGCGCGATGCCACGGTTGTCGGCGTTCTCGTAGCGCGAGCCCGCCGCGAGCATGATGTAACAGGCCACCGACTGTGCGTGGTCGAGCGGCGCCGTGAGAACGCGGAGGCCATTCGACAGAGTGGTGCGCTGAAAGACGCTCATGCCGCCGATGCTAGTCGCGCGACCAATTCCGCCGGAGGCAGGTCGGCCAGAGACGCGAGTTGCAGGTTGGCATGGTCGAGCGAGAGATCCTGCGTGACCGCGTTCGGCACGCCGACGACGAAGATGCCCGCAGCGTTCGCCGCGAGGATCCCGTTGGGCGAGTCCTCGAACGCGATCGCCTCATCGGCCGCGACGCCGAGCAGCTCGAGCGCTTCGAGGTAGAGCGTCGGCCGCGGCTTGGCGCGCTCGCTTTTCAGATCCGCGGTGACGATCGCGTCCCACCCGACCGTGCGCTCGAGTCGAGCGAGATGCATGTCGATCCACGGCCGCGAGGCGCTCGAGACGATCGCGCGCTTGAGCCCGTGCTGCTGGGCGTAGTCGAGGTACTCGACGATGCCGGGGCGCAGCTGCTCGGCCTCCAGCAACGTCAGCTCGTGGGCGTAGCGCTCGTCGTTCAGCCTCTCGCGGTCGAGCGGCTCACCGACGAGCTCTTCGAGGTGGCCCCAGATGTCCCAGCCGTCGACCGTGCCGACGAGCAACGCCCACTTCTCCGGGGGCAATTCATGGCCGTGGCGCTCGTACAGCCAGGCCCAGCCCGCACGCGAAGCGGACTCGGTCTCGACCAGCAGCCCGTCGAAATCGAAGAGAAAAGCTTTCACCGGCACGGCGGGCGATGGTATAGACGAGGCATGCCAAGCCGGATGAGAGAAGCGGTCTTCGCGCAGCCGGGCTGGTTGCGGGCCTTGAACGTCCCGCAGAGGTTGCCTGACGGCGCGCGCGTCGTGCATACCGGCTGCGGCACCTCGTTCCATGCGTCGCAGACCGGCGGCGCGTCGGTGCAGGCGCTCGAGGCGGTGCTGCAGCCGCCGGACGCCGACATCATGGTGTGCGTCTCGCACGAAGGCGAGACCGAGCTAACGCTCGAAGCGGCGCGCGGTTTCCGCGGCGACGTGTGGCTCGTCACCGGCAAGCAAGAGTCGCCGCTCGCCGCGCTGGCGGCGGAGACGATTGTCTGCACACCGGAGATCGAGCAGTCGTGGTGCCATACGGCGAGTTACACGTGCGCAGTCGCCGCGATCGCCGCGCTCCACGGAGAAGACATTTCGCCGCTGCCGGATGCAGTGACGACAGCGCTGGCGAACGAGCCGCCGGCGTTTTCCCAGCCGCGTGTGCTCGTCGCCGGCGCCGGGGCCGACTGGCCAACCGCGCAAGAAGCGGTGCTGAAGTTGCGCGAAGGTGCGTGGGTCGCGGCCGAGGCATACGAAACGGAGCAGCTGCTCCACGGCTACCTCGCGGCGGTCGACGACTCGATGCGCGCCTACGTGCTCGAAGGGCGGGGCCGCGCGCAGGAGCGTGCGCTCGACCTCGTCGCCGCACTCGAAACGATCGGCTGCGAGACGACGCTTGTCCCGACGCATCATCCCGTCGCCGACGTCGTCTTCTTCCAGCTGCTCACGCTCGCGGTCGCCGAAGCACGCGGCGTCGATCCCGATCCGATTCGCCGCACGCCCGGTTCGCCATGGGCGCGCGCTGCCGGGTCAGCCTATCCCGGCTAATGCGTCGAGCAAGCGGGCGACTTCGTCCGCGGTGTTGTAGTGGACGAAGCCGATGCGCAGCGCGCCGTCGTCCAGTCCGAGGCGTCGCATGATCTCGACGGCGTAGTAGTTGCCCCACCACGTGGCGAAGCCCTGCTCGCCGAGGCGCGTCGACGCTTCTTCCGCTGACATGCGCGCGTGCGTGAGCGCGAACGTCGGCGTGCGACCGTCCATCGTCGGCACACCGTGCAGTGTCCAGTTGTCGGGCAGTCCGTCGAGAAACTGGGTGCCGAGCTCGCGTTCGTGCTCCTGCACAAACTCCCAGCCGACGCCGCGGAGGTATTCGACTGCTGCGATGAAGCCCGCCAGCGATTCGTGCGCGAGCGTTCCCGTCTCGAAGCGGCTGTGCGCCGGGCGAACCTTGTACGGGCGCCATGCATCAGTGATTTCCGCGCGCCCGTAGCCGAGGCCGAGATGCGGCCCGTAATACTTGTACGGCGAGCAGAGCAGCACGTCGGCGCCCACGGCGCGCACGTCGATCGGCCCGTGCGGCGCGTAGTGCACGGCGTCGACCCAAGCGAGCGCTCCTGCCTCGTGCGCGAGCGCAACCACCTCCGCAACGGGCGTCACGGTGCCGAGCGAGTTCGCAGCCCATGGGAACGCGACGACGCGAGTGCGCTCCGAGAGCTGCGAGCGCACCGAGTCGAGATCGAGACGGCACTGCTCGTCGATGTCGGCGAACTTCACGACGAAGCCACGATCCTGCGCCAGCTGCAGCCACGGCGAGACGTTCGCATCGTGGTCGAGCACGGTGCAGACGATCTCGTCGCCCTCCTGCCAGTCGCGCGACGCCGCGCGCGTGAGCGAGAAGTTCAGCGTTGTCATGTTCGCGCCGAAGAACACTTCTGACGCGCTCGCGCCGAGAAACTCGCCCGCAAGTTCGTGCGCGCGGTGCAGCACCTCGTCGGTCGCGTGCGATGTGGCGAACGGCCCGCCGGTGTTCGCGTTTGCCTCGCGCAGGTACGTCGCTACCGCGTCGATCACCGTGTCGGGCACTTGCGTGCCGCCAGGGCCGTCGAAGAATGCGAGTGGCTGTTGCAGCGCAGAGAACTGCGCGCGCACTCCTTTGACCGACGTTCTTGAAGACAACTCAGTCATGACACGTGCCACTCGTAACTTGGCTTGATGGTGAGTGACGCGCCGACGAAGCAGTCACGTTCTGCTTTCGAGATCAAGTCATCCGTGTCAACAGCGCGCGGCGAGAGCTGCACATCGATTCGGACGCCGATGTTCACGAACGCGTAGCGGTCGTCGCTCTCACGCTTCGTCACGGTGCCTTGCGCCTCACCCGACGCGACCACCTCATGCCCGGCGCGGCGCGCGTGAAAGCGGAAGCTCTCGATCGAGCAGTTGACGAGCGCCGCGAGCAGCAAGTGGTCCGGCATCCAGCCTTCCGGCGCTGCGATCTCCGCGCCGCCGGGGACCGTCATCCGCCCGCTGCGGTCCACGTCCACTGCGTACTCGAACACCTTCGCGCGCGTCACCACAGCGCAACCGTATACAGGTCCGTCCGACCCCGGTCCTAGGGTTCCGGGCGATGAGGCTGAGGACGCTGACCGAAGCCGAGTGCTACGCCCGCTGCTACGGCGGGCTCCGTGACGACTCGGTGAGCGTTGTCCGTGTTGCGCCGCATGAGCGGCGCTCCGCGAAGGGCGAGCAGCTGCGCGTTCTGTTCGAGCGCCGACTCGACAAGCACGGCCCGGAGGCCGAAGCCGCGTGATTCGCGTGTGCCGCGCTTGGTCTGTTGGCCGCCGCCCGGCGATTCGCTCAACGGGACGGCCGGCGCCCCCGCTGCCGAGCTCGTGGGTGTGCACCGCGACGTGGACGCAGCGCATGCCACGCTGTGCACCGCGTGGCCGCCGAGTTCATTAGCACGCCGTTCAGCAGTGCTGTTCCCGACGTCCTGGCGCCGGACCTCGCTTGCGTGTTCTGCGGGATCAACCCCGGGCGTGTGTCCGCGGAAGAAGCCGCGCATTTCGCGAATCCACGAAACGACTTCTGGCGCCTGCTGCACGATGCCGGCTTCACGCCGCGGCTGTTCGATCCGCAAGAACAGTTCGCCTTGCTCGAACTCGGCATCGGCGTGACGAACGCCGCCGCGCGCACGACGCCCGGGTCGGGCGATCTCCGGCGCGGCGACTTCGACCTCGCACAGTTCGAGGAGCGCATCCGCGCTGTTGCGCCAAGAGCGGTCGCGTTCGTCGGCAAGGAGGCGTATCGCGGCCTCTTCAACGAGCGACCCGAGCTCGGTCCACAGGTACGCGTTGTCGGCCGCGCGGGACTGTTCGTGCTGCCGTCAACGTCGCCCGCGAATGCCGCCGTTCCGTACGACGAGCGACTCGGCTGGTTCCGCCAACTGCATGCATGGCTCGAGCCGATCCAGCGGCAGGCCGTTCGCGCGGTCGTCATCGACGGCGAAGGAAGGGTCTTGCTCACGCGCTTTGTGCGGCCGGTGGGAGACGAGACCTGGTGGGGGACACCGGGTGGCGGCATCGAGGACGGCGAGTCGCACGAGCTCGCGTTGCGCCGTGAGTTGCGCGAGGAGGTCGGCTTGCACGAGTTCAGGCTCGGGCCGCTGCTCTACGAACATGTCGGCGAGTTCGCCTGGAGCGGCCGCCTCTACAAGCAGCACAACCACACGTACCTGGTTCGCGTCGAGCAGCACGATCCGATCGCGACGATCGACCTCGTGCCGGAAGGGATCGCCGACGTGCGCTGGTGGACGCTGGCCGAGATCGACCGCTCCGGCGAGCTGTTCGCACCGCCGGACCTCGGTGACCGGATACGTACGCTTGTCGCATGACTGCGGTTCTCGTCGCCATCCATCTGCTCGCCGCCGGCGTCTGGTTCGGCGGCTCGACGGCACTCGTGTTCGTCGGCGTGCCTGCGATTCGCACGCTCGAGGGCGAGCCGCGCGGTCGCGCGATGAAGGCGCTCGGCCTGCGCTGGCGCCCGCTCGGCTACGGCGCGCTCCTCGTCGCAGGCGTGACCGGCGTCGCGCTGGCGTCACGCGACTGGGAGCACCGCACGTCGTTCCAGGTTGTGCTCTGGACGAAGGTCGTGCTGTTCTTGGCGCTGCTCGTTGTCTCGTACTTGCACAACTTCGTGCTCGGCCCGCGGCTGCAGGGTGAGATTCGCGAGGGTCGCGAGGAGAAGACACGGCCGCTGCTCGTGGCCGTCGGTTGGACGAGCTACGGCTTGACCGTCGCGCTGCCGATCCTCGGCGTTGTGCTGCAGCGCCTCGTGTCCTAAGGCCGCGTGTAGAACTTCACGCTGTTGCCGTCCGCATTCGTGCGCTTGACGAGCTGGCCCTTCGCGTCGTAGCCCGAGATGAACATCGCGTGCGATGACGGCAGCGGAAGCGCCCAGAAGCGGCGGGCCGACGTCCCGGCGTGCGGTGGCGCCGCAGTCGCGGTGCTCCGGACGCGTCCGCTCGTATCCGTGATCGCGATGTGCGTGATGTTCGCTTGCGCGACGCCGTACCAGAGCTCGCCACGGCCGTCGACGTACCGCAAGCCGTCGAAGGGGGGAGTCGACAAAACGAGCTTGAAGCTCTTCCCGCCTTGCACAAACAGCGGGATTGGTTGCACCCAGAGATTGCAACCGCCTGGCTTCACCTTCTGGCCTGGCCTTGTCAGCGCGGCGCAAAACGCACGATCCGGCGTCACGCTGAGATAGATCTTCCAGTCCACTCCGTGGAACTGCACGTGCGTGGTCGCATCGATCGAGTCAGGACCGTGGTGGAACAGCCATGTGCTCGCAGCGGCGTATGCCCCCGCGACGCAGACGACGGCCGCAACGGCAACCACTGCCGCTGTAGCCCGGCCGCGGCGAACTCGCGCGCGCCGCCGTACATCGAGCCAGCTCGAGTCGTCACGTTGATCTGCGAGCGCAGCAAAGCGCTCAGCCAAGACGTCCGTCATCCTGCCACCTCCGCCAGGTTGTCTTTGAGAGCTGCATGCGCTTGCGCGAGCGTTGCCGCCACCGTCCCTTCGCTGATCTCGAGCATCTCCGCGATCTCGGCGTACGAGCAATCCGCGAAGTAGCGCAGGAAGATCACGAGCCGCCGTTGCGGCGGCAGCGTGCGAATCGCCTCCGCTAAGACTGGGTCGCGGTGCGGATCGAGAATCGTCAGCTCATTGGGTAGCTCGTCGACTCGCGAGCGTCCTCGCTCGCGCAGTGCGATCCGCAGCGCGATCCGCCATACCCACGCAGCGAGCGACGAGTGACGGCGCAGTTTTCGCTGCTCGCGCAGGGCTACCGCGAATGCCTCCTGCACGACGTCTCTTGCCGCATCCTGCGATCCGACCAGTGGAGCGAGCGCATTTCGAAAGCCGACGTAGCGGTCGCGATACAGCTGCTCGAGCGGCTCCACGTGAAAGAGAGCGCGGCGGGCCGCGTTTCCTTTAGCCGGGCCAGCGGTTCGTGATCGGCGTGCGGCGGTCGCGGCCGAACGCCTTTGTGCGCAGCTTCACACCGGGCGGCGCCTGGCGGCGCTTGTACTCCGCGCGGTCGATCGTCGAAAGCGCACGCGCGACGATGTCCGGGTCGAAGCCGTTCTGCGAGAGCTCCTCGCGCGAGAGGTCCTGCTCGACGTACGCCTCGAGCACCTGGTCGAGCTGCGGGTACGGCGGCAACGAATCCTCGTCGAGCTGATCGGCGCGCAGCTCCGCCGACGGCGCGCGCTCGATGATCGACTGCGGGATCAGCTCGCGGCCCGCCTGCTCGTTCAGGTGGCGGCACAGCCGGAACACGTCGGTCTTGAAGACGTCCTTGATCAGCGCGAAGCCGCCGGCGAGGTCGCCGTACAACGTCGAGTAGCCGACCGACAGCTCCGACTTGTTGCCGGTTGCGATCACGAGCCAGCCAAACTTGTTCGACAGAGCCATCAACATCGTCCCGCGGATGCGCGCCTGCAGGTTCTCCTCGGTCAGGTCGGGAACGCGCCCTGCAAACGTCGAGGCCAGCGCCGAGTCGAACGCGGCGACCATCGGTTCGATCGGCAGCTCGCGAAAGTCGACACCGAGCGCCGCGGCAAGTCGCGCCGCATCCGACCGTGTGGCCTCCGACGAATAGCGCGACGGCATCGACACGCCGTGCACGCGCTCAGGCCCAAGCGCCTCAACACAGAGTGCAGCCACAAGAGCCGAGTCGATGCCGCCGGACAGGCCGATCACCACGTCGCCGAAGCCGTTCTTCTCGACGTAATCCTTCAGACCGAGCTCCAATGCGAGCCGCATCTGCTCGAGCTCGCCGAGCTCGGGCGCAATGCTTCCCCGTTCGCCGAGCGTCACGACGAGCAACTCTTCTTCGAAACCCGCAGCGCGCGCGAGCACTTCACCGTCGGTTGCGACAACGACCGAGTGACCGTCGAAGACGAGCTCATCCTGTGCACCGATCGCGTTGCAGAGCGCGACGGGAACGCCGTTCGCGGCAGCGCACGCGCGCACGATGTCTTCGCGCTCGCGGTCTTTGCCGACGTGAAACGGCGAGGCGGAAATGTTCGCGACAAGCTGCGCGCCCGCAGCGCCTAGCTCGGATGCAGGGGGCCCGGGAATCCAGATGTCCTCGCACACCGTCACGCCGACGCGCGTGCCTGCGACGTCGATCAGCGTCTGGTCGTCGCCCGGCGCGAAGTAGCGGTCTTCATCGAAGACGCCGTAGTTCGGAAGATGATGCTTCCGATACACCGCCGCGACGACGCCGTCGCGCAACACGAAGCACGCGTTGTACAGCTTCCCATCAAAATATGGAGCGCCGACGAGCGCGGTGATGCCGTGCGTGCCGCGTGCGAGCTCCTCGACCGTGCGCTGCGCCGCGCGCAGGAAGCCGGGCCGCAGGAGCAAGTCTTCCGGCGGGTAGCCGGTGACGACGAGCTCGGGGAAGAGGACGAGGTCGGCGCCCGCGTCTCGGGCGGCAGCGGTCAGTCCTGCGACCCGTGCGGCATTGCCGTCGAGGTCGCCGACGACGCTATTTGTCTGAGCGAGTGCGAGCTTTACGGGTTTTCGCCTCCTGGGCGAAAACCTTACCACGGCGGCCCGCCCGCAGGCGCCGGCGCCAGTCGAAGTACAGCGCGACCGCACAGAGGAAGGCGACGAACGAGATCCAGCCGATCCACGGCTGGTTCATCTTGTTTCCGACCACGCTCAGCACCGCCGCGACGATGAGGAGCGCGATCAGCGCCGCGCGAATCTGCTCCGGTCGCTTCATGCGAGCAGTATCGCTGCAGCTGCGCGCACTTCGCCGCCTGCGAGGATCCAGAGGGCGCCGTCGCGACGCACGACGGTCGCCTCCTCGCTCACGTCAACCGGCTTGCGGTACTCGAGCTCGGCTCGCTTCACAGCCGCGCCCCAGGCTCCCTCGACCGCCACCCAGTAGACGGCGTTGTTGACGTGTCCCAGGCGGTCCTCATCTGTCGGGCGTAGCGCCCAGCGCTCGCCCTCGACCTGCGGCGGAGCAGGCAGGTTGAAGCGCGTAACGACGCCGTGCCCGTCGGCGGACGGCCCGAACGTCTCGCGAAAGCTCGCCGGCAGCCGCACCGGCTGCAACTCGCGGTCGAGATGTACCCACACGCTTTCCGCTTCGACGCGCCCGCCGTCGTCGCTGCGCAACGAATAGCGGCGCGACGCAGCCGCGGCGGCGATGCCGCTGCACCACGTTTCCAAATCTACGGTGCTGCCGGCGATCGGTGCGTGCACGTCGATCCATGTCTTGCGCACGACCCACACGCTGTCGCTCGACTCAAAGCCGGCGTCGTTCCAGTCGTCGGACGCGACGTCCTGCAAGTAACAGGCGATCGCGTCGAGACGCAGGCGTCCCGTCGCATCGGTCTCCGAGAGACGAATGCGCCGCGACGAACGAAAGACGCGTCCGCTCACCAGCCGAGCGCGCGCACGCGTTCCGCAACCGCACGCGCGACCGCTGCGTGTCCGTCTGCGTCGAGATGCTCGACATCGTCGCCGACAATCGGATACGACGTGACGCCGTCGAGGTCGACTACCGGGCACGTCATTTCGGCGGCGAAATGCGGGCCGAGTGCAAACCCCGCGAACGGCGGCGGACACACGACGAGCACGTTCGGCGCGCCGTAGCCCGCGCCCGCCTCCGAGTTGCGCGCAACCTTGTGCAGCCGCTCGACGGAGCGCGCGACCATGTACTCGGTCATGAAGTTCACGTCGTTCGTGCCGAGGTAGATGACGACGACGTCGACCGGCGCATGCGAGCGCAGGCACGGCACGAGATACGGCAACGCACTGCCGCCTTCGCGATCCGGCCGCTCCACGGTCGCCGTCCTTCCGTTCAGTCCCTCTGCAATCACATCCCACTCGTCGCCGAGCAGCGCTGCAAGCTGCACCGGCCAGCGCTGCTCCCGTGGATAGCGCTCGCGATCCGTGCCGGCGACGTAACCCCACGTATTCGAATCGCCGAAGGCGACAAGAGTCTTCAACGGCGGAGCCGAATCGAGTTCAAGTCGTTCGCGACGATGTCGTCAATGCGTGCAAGCAGGTCGTCGACGTCGTCATGCTCGGCGTGGATGTAGCGGCCCGCGAGCACGTCGTACTTGCCGGTTGCGAGCTTGCGCACGAGCTCGGGCGCAAGCTCCGGCGGCGTCCACGGCAAGTCGCGGGAGAACGATGACGTCATCTCCGTCTGCACGAGCCCCGGCGAGAAGACGAACACCGGAATATCGACAGCGTTGTTGAGATTCTCGGCGTAGCGGCACACCGCCGCCTTCGACGGGCCGTAGGCGAGATCGCTCGAGCCCGGCAGATATGCGGAGCCACTGCCGGTGATCACGATGCGCTTTACGCCGCGCGCGAGCGCCGCCTGGCAGCAGTTGTGCATGCCCCACACGTTGACGGCGAACACGTGTGCGAAGTCGTCGCCCGCGACGCCGGCGTTCGCGACGAGCAGCTCGAACGCTCCGATCTCGTCGAAGGCACGCCCGATCGCATCCGCATCGACGACGTCGAGCTCGATCGACTCACCGCCGACCTCCGCCGCGACGGCATCGATCTCGCCGCGAGTGCGTGCGGTGACGACGACCTCCCAGCCGTCGCCCGCGAGCGCGCGCGCGATGTTCGCGCCGATCCCGCGGCCGCCGCCGGTGACGACTGCCTTACCTGACTGCTGCTGCGATGTCATCGAGCGCCTCCGGGTTTTCGAGAGATGAAAGGTCGCCGGGATCCTCGCCCAGCGCCGTCGCGCGCACTGCGCGTCGCACGATCTTTGCCGAACGAGTCTTCGGGAGCGCGTCGACGAACAGCACGCGACCCGGCTTGAACGCCTTACCAAGGTCAGCCGCAACGTGAGCGGCAATCTCGTCCGCCGTCACCTCGGCGCCGGGAACGAGGCAGCAGAAGATCCACGCCGTCTCGCCTTTCACCGGATGCGGCACGCCGATCGCCGCGGCTTCGCGCACCGCGGGGTGGTCGACCGCGGCCGACTCGAGCTCCGCTGGGCCGACGCGTTTGCCCGCAATGTTGAGCGTGTCGTCGGAGCGGCCGTGCAGGAACCAGAAGCCGTCCGCGTCGACGGACGCCCAGTCGCCGTGCACCCAGACGCCGGGGATGCGCGACCAGTACGTGTCGAGATATTTCTGCCGATCGCGCCAGAAGCCGCGCGTCATGCCCGGGAACGGTTTGCGGCACACGAGCTCGCCGACCTCGCCGCTCCCGACAAGCGAGCGGCCCTCCGCGTCGACGACGTCCATCGCCATCCCGAGGGCCGGGCCACCGACCGACGTTGCCTTGATCGGCTCGACCGGCGCCGGCGAAAGGAAGCACGCGCCGACTTCGGTGCCGCCCGAACAGTTGATGATCGGCACGCGCGAACCGCCGACGTTCTCGAACAACCAGCGGTACGGCTCGGGGTTCCACGGCTCACCGGTGGTGACGAACGTGCGCAGCGACGAAAGGTCACTTGTCGGATCGCCGTGCGGGATCAGCGCGCGCGCGAGCGTCGGCGACAAGCCGAGCGACGTGACGCGCTCCTGTTCGACCGTCTCCCACAACGAGAACGGAGACGGCCAGTCGGGCGCGCCTTCGCGGAAGACGATCGTGGCACCGAGCGCGCCCACGCCTACGACTGTCCACGGTCCCATGATCCAGCCCATGTCCGTCGCGAAGTGCACGACGTCGCCCGCGTGCACGTCCGCCTGGTAACAGGTCTCGCGCGCGATCGAAACGAGGAAGCCGCCCTGCACGTGCACGACTCCTTTCGGTTTGCCGGTCGTGCCCGACGTGTACGTCAACAGGTAGGGCGTTTCCGAGT
>DASXKU010000072.1:0-2349 GCA_036496645.1 Gaiellaceae bacterium | reverse complement strand
CCGCCGGGCGAGCTCTTCGAGATCGACCAAACGAAAATCGTCGGGCTAACGATCGACGCTCAGCGGCTGCATGAGATTCGCGGCGAGCGGCTGCGCTGGATGCGCGGCGAAGGATCCTATGCCGATCTCTCCGAGATCTTCGAGGAGCTCGCGTATGCGTCCGAGGTTCACCGGCGTCTGCGCTGCCCGGTGATCGAGGTGAGCGAGCTCTCGATCGAAGAGATTTCGCACCGGATCGTGCACGTCGTCGAGCATCGCCGCGCAGAGGCGGGAGCGGCGTGAAGCCGAAGCCGCGTGTCCCACTGTGGCGCTGGGCCACGTGGTACGTCACCCTCGTCGCGGCGCTCGTCCTCTTCTATGTGATCTTCACGCCGTTCTGGTTCACGCTGCGGGCGCTCGCGTGGACTGCGGAGTTCCGAGCAAGGCGGCGGCGGATGGCTACGGAGGCGTAAGACGGCCCGAGCATGGAAAGATGCGCGTCCGGTGGCGGACAGGTTTATCTACGACTTCGACGAGCCGACGGACGGCGGGCGCGCGCTGCTCGGCGGCAAGGGCATCGGCCTCGT
Organism: Gaiellaceae bacterium; assembly: GCA_036496645.1. Taxonomy (GTDB): domain Bacteria; phylum Actinomycetota; class Thermoleophilia; order Gaiellales; family Gaiellaceae; genus PALSA-600. The sequence goes on along the minus strand of DASXKU010000072.1, from coordinate 1,783 downwards.
CGAGATGACCCAAATGGGCGTGCCGGTGCCGGCGGGCTTCACGATCACCACCGACGCATGCCGCGCCTATCTGCGCGAGAACGCGCTGCCGGCTGGGCTCGAAGCTGAGATCGACGCGCACGTCGAGCGCCTCGAGGAGCTCACCGGCAAGCGCTTCGGCTCGCACGACGACCCGCTACTCGTCTCGGTGCGCTCGGGCGCTGCAATCTCGATGCCAGGAATGATGGACACGATCCTCAACGTCGGCCTGAACGGCGCTGCGGTCGAAGGCCTCGCGCGCACGACGGGCAACAAGGAATTTGCACGCGACTGCTACCGACGTCTTGTTCAGATGTTCGGCGAGACGGTCGACGGCATTCCGCACGATCTCTTCGGTGTCGACGACAGTGTCGAGCGTGCGCTCGAGATCTACCGCGCGGAGACCGGCGGCGAGTTCCCGCCCAACGCGCGCGACCAGCTGCTGCGCGCAATCGAAGCTGTGTTCAAGTCATGGAACACTTCGCGCGCGCAGGTGTACCGCCGCGCACATTCGATCCCTGACGACATCGGCACCGCGGTGAACGTCGTGCAGATGGTGTTCGGCAACAAGGGCGACCAGTCGGGCACAGGCGTCGCGTTCACGCGCGACCCGTCGACCGGCGAGAAGGGTCTCTACGGCGAGTTCCTGGCGAACGCGCAGGGTGAGGATGTCGTTGCAGGCATCCGCACACCCCAGCCGATCGAGTCGATGCGCGGACAGTTGCCTCAGGCGTTCGAGCAGTTCATCGACACCATGCAGCGGCTCGAGAGCCACTACCGTGACATGCAGGACGTCGAGTTCACGGTCGAGGACGGCAAGCTCTACCTCCTGCAGACGCGCGCGGCGAAGCGCACTGCGGCTGCTGCGCTCAAGGCCTCCGTGGCAATGGTCGACGAAGGGCTGATCTCACGTGAGGAGGCGGTGCGGCGGATCGATCCGGCATCGCTCGATCAGTTGCTGCATCCGATGATCGACCCGAAGGCGAAGCTCGACGTCATCGCCCATGGCTTGAACGCATCACCGGGTGCGGCGAGCGGAGCGATCGTCTTCGACGCGGACACCGCAGTCGAGCATGCCAAGAACGGGCCGGTCGTGCTCGTTCGCTGGGAGACGACGCCGGACGACATCGCCGGCATGATCGCGGCGCAGGGCATCCTCACCGTGCACGGCGGCATGACGTCACACGCGGCAGTCGTCGCGCGGGGCATGGGCAAGCCATGCGTGGCCGGTTGCGAGGAGCTGCATCTCGACACGAAGAAGGGCATCGCGCGTATCGGCAGCCACGAGCTGCGTGAAGGTGACGTCATCTCGATCGACGGCGGCACCGGTTCGGTGTTCGTCGGGGAGGTTCCGCTGGTGCCTCCGCAGCTGAACGAAGACTTCGAGACGATCCTCGGTTGGGCCGACGATTTCCGCGCCCTCGGGGTGCGCGCGAACGCCGACACGCCGGAAGACGCTGCGCGCGCACGCGAGTTCGGCGCGCAGGGCATCGGTCTCACGCGCACCGAGCACATGTTCTTCGGCGACGAGCGCCTGCCGGTGATGCAGGAGATGATCCTCGCGGAGGACGAGCCGGGCCGCCGCGCTGCACTCGACCGGTTGCTGCCGTTCCAGCAGTCGGACTTCGAGGGGATCTTCGAGGCCATGTCCGGGCTGCCCGTGACGATCCGGCTGCTCGATCCGCCGCTCCACGAGTTCCTGCCGCCCGAGGATCAGGCGACCGACGAGTCGATGCGCGCCCGGATCCGCGCGCTTCACGAGCAG
>DASXKU010000071.1:0-13970 GCA_036496645.1 Gaiellaceae bacterium | reverse complement strand
AAGAGAAATCGCCGGCAGCGGTGTTGACGACGCGGTACGGCAGCTCGAGCTCCTGCACCAGCGACTCTTCGATTGCGAGCAGGCGCTCGTGCTCGTCCCACGACGTCTCGGGCAGCACGTACGACACCATCTCGACCTTCTGAAACTGATGCACGCGGAACATGCCGCGCGTGTCGCGTCCCGCTGCACCGGACTCGCGCCGGAAACACGATGAGAACGCGCAGTAACGGATCGGCAGCACGTCGAGGATTTCGCCCATGTGCATCGCAATCAGCGGCACTTCCGACGTCCCGACGAGATACAGGCCGTCCTCCGGCACTGCGTAATAGTCGTTCTTCTCGGACGGGAAAAACCCCGTGCCGTACATCGCCTCTTCGCGCACGAGCACCGGCGGCAGCACAGGCGTGAAGCCTTCGTCGACCAACTTGTCGAGTGCGAATCGATACAGCGCGAGCGACAGCAATGCTGCGTCGCCGACGATCAACCCGAAGCGCGAGCCCGAGATGCGCGCGCCGCGCTCCATGTCGTAACCGGCGAGGTCGAGATGCTCCGGGCCTTCCGCCTTCTTCTCGCCCCACTCGCGAACCACGACCGCGTCCTCGCCGGTCATGCCGTCGGCCGCGGAGTCATCGGGGAGGTTCGGCACGCGGCCGAGCGCTTCGTCGCGCGCTGCTTCGGCCGCAGCAAGCTCCGCCTCCGCGGCGCGCAGTTCTTCTTTCAGCCCGCGCAACTGCTCAAGCTGCTCGGGCGTCGGCTTTCCGTCGAGCTTCTGCTTCGCGCGCAGATCGTCAACCACGGGCACGAGTGCGCGCCAACGCTCGTCGGCAGCGAGGAGCGCGTCGAACGCGTCGCCGGCGCCGCGGCGCGCGAGCGCTGCACGGAAGCGGTCCCGCTCGGCTCGGGCTGCGCGCAAATCGATCATGCGCGTGAGTCTAGAAGGGCTTCCAAGACTTGGGCCACTCCCTGTTCCTCCGCCGACGGGCAGACCCAGTCGGCGATCGCCTTCACGCGCTCATGCGCGTTCTCGACGGCGACCGAGTAGCCGCCCCATTCGACGAGCTCGATGTCGTTCTCGCCGTCCCCGAAGGCGACGGTGTGCTCGCGCGTGAAACCCATCTGCTCGGCGAGAAAGTCGAGGCCGGCGCCCTTCGTCACCCCTGCCTGCGCGAACTCGAGGAAGTACGGCAGTGACTTCGAGATGTGCTCGCGACTGCCGAAGCTCTTTTTCATGTGGACCTCGAGCGCATCGAGTTTCGCGGGGTCGCCGACGACGACCAGTTTCGTCGGGGTCGCCTCGAGCCAATCGAGTAACGGGCCGACCTCGGTGACGCCGACTTCATTCAGCGTCGTGTACCGCTCGACCTCGGGCGTTTTGCGCTCGACGTAGAGGCGGTCGTCGACGTATACGTTCGGCGACCAGCCCTCGTCCGCGAGCGCCGCAATCGTCTCGCGCGCCAACTCGAGCGGGATTGGCTCGTGACGCAGCCAGTTTCCCTCAGCGTCCGCAACGACAGCGCCCTGGTAACAGATCATCGGGTCGTAAATCCCCGCCGGACCGAACGCGTGGCGAATCGACGACACCATGCGGCCGGTGACGACGATCACGTGAATGCCCGCCTCGCGCGTGCGTGCGATTGCGTCGAGCGTACGCGCGTGCAGCGTCACATCCGTCCACACGAGCGTGCGGTCGAAGTCGGTCGCGACGACGCGGACGTCGTCGGGAAAGTCAGCTGGAAGGATCAGCCGTTCGGGTTGCCGCCGGTCGCCTTCACGACGTACGCGGCGACGTTGGCGATCTGCTTGTCGCTGAGCTGACCCTTGAACGGCGGCATCGCGCCCCCACCGTTCAGCACCTGGGTGACGACCTTCGAGAGGGCCGGCTGTGCCTGATCGAGGTTCGGCCCGACCGTCCCGGTGGCTCCAGCGTCCTTCAGCGTGTGGCAGCCCTTGCAGCCCGCCGTCTCGAAAACCTGCTTGCCCGCCGTCGAGTCGCCGTTCTTGTAGGCGGCCGGGACGACGACTGCCTGCGCCTTCGCCACCGTGCCGACGACCGTCGACGGCAGCGGTTTCGCCGTGCTGTGGTCGTACGGACGGGAGGACGAGCAGCCCGCAAGCACGAGGCCTGCAAGCAGCAGCGGGATCACGGGCAGGACGCGGCGCACGAGCGCCGAGTCTATATGGCGGTCCAGGTTGAGCCACCGTTAACTGCTCGCGGCCGCGGCCGAGCCGCGGCCTACAATGCAAACCGATGAAGCGCAGGAACTACGGACGCGACACGGGCCTGACGATCCGGATGATCGTCACAAGCGGGCTGCTCGGCCTGCTGTACGTCATCTTCGCGGTCGTCCTCTTCAGCGTCCTGAACGTCGGCTTGGCGCCGATGCTCGTGATCGTGATCGGGCTCGCGTTCTTCCAGTACTACTCGTCCGACAAGCTCGCACTCGCTGCCGCAGGCGCGAAGGTCGTGACGCGCGAGGAGCAGCCCGAGCTGCACGACATGGTCGAGCGTCTCTGCGCGATGGCCGACCTGCCGAAGCCGAAGGTCGCGATCATGGACACGCCCGTCCCGAACGCGTTCGCCACCGGGCGCTCGCCGAAGCACGCCGCCGTGTGCGTGACGACCGGTCTCTGGCAGCGGCTCGAGCCGAAGGAAGTCGAAGGCGTCCTCGCGCACGAGCTTTCGCACGTCGCGAACCGCGACGTGCTCGTGATGACGCTCGCGAGCTTCTTCGCGATGCTCGCCGGCCTGCTCACCCGCTTCGGGCTGTACGCAGGCATGTTCGGCGGCTTCGGCGGCAACAACCGCAGCAATAACAACAACAACCAGGTGCCGGTGTGGCTGATCGTGCTGGCCGTATCGATCGTCGTCTACGCCGTCAGCTTCGTCCTGATCCGCACGCTTTCTCGCTACCGCGAATACGCCGCCGACCGGGGCTCGGCGCTGATCACCGGCGCACCCGAGTACCTGATGAGCGCGCTGCAGAAGATCTCGTCGCAGATGACGCTGATCCCCAACCAGGATCTGCGCCAGGTCGAAAGCATGAGCGCCTACTTCATCATGCCGGCGAAGGTTCGCGCCGCGACCGCCGAGCTGTTCATGGATCACCCGCCGCTCGAGAAGCGGCTCGCCGCCCTCTCGCAGATCGCCCGCGAAATGGGTCGCCCGGTGTCCTAACCGTTGGGCCTGCGCGACATCATTTCCGGCCGCAAGAAGCTGGCCGAGCCCAAGGACGACAAGCTCTTCGCGCTCACGACCGCGGCCGTCACGCTGCAGACCGAGCTCAACCTGAAGACGGCAGGCGTCGCCGCAGTGGCGTTCAAGCCGCAGAGCTCGGGCGAATTCCGCAGCGCGTTCGACGACATCGACAAGCTCACCGACGCAATCGCGCAGCAGTGCGGCTCGCAGGTCGAGCGCAAGAGCGACGAGTTCGGCTTCGACTGGATCATCGTCCACGATCCTGACCTCGAAGATCTCGTCACGACTGTGCACACGCTCGCGAGCGAAATGACGGCGCAAGGCTTCGGTGCGCAACTCCTCGCCGCCGACTTCAAGTTTGACGGCGGCGATAATCCGGTCTACTGGATCTACGGCTTCAAACGGGGGGCGTTTTGGCCATTCGTGCCGATCGACAAAGACAAGCGCGACAACGCGCTCGAGTTGGAACTGAAGGCGAAGCTCGAGAACGAGCTGCCAATCGAGCCAGACTTGACGCGCTGGCTCGCGTTGTTCGACGCCCCGGTCTAGGCGTCTCGACCCTCTCGGCGATCGTCGTCGGGTCGACGCTGTTGCACTGGCTCGCCGGGCGCCGCTTGGGCGGGCTGTGGATCATGCCGGACGAGGCGATCTACGCCGAGCGGGCGCTCGCGGTGTATCGCCACGGCACCCTTCCGCTTCTGCACGGCGAAGGCGCAGGTTACGGCGTCCTCTACCCGCTGCTGGCCGGCATCCCACTCTCGCTCGGCTCGTTCTCACACGCGTATGCGCTGTTGAAAGCGGTGCAGGCGCTCGTCGTGTCGCTCGCGGCCGTTCCCGTGTACCTATACGCGCGTCATCGCATCCCGACGCGGTACGCATTGGTCGCCGCAACGCTCACCGTCGCGTCGCCGCTGCTCCTCTACTCCGGCCTCGTGATGACCGAAGTGCTCTTCTACCCGCTCGCGGCGCTCGCGCTGCTGCTCGTCGCGCGTGCGGTCGAAACCGGCAATCAACGGCACCAACTGGTCGCGCTCGTACTGATCGCAGCAGCCGTTCTGACACGCGTGCAAGCGGTCATCTTCCTACCCGTGTTCACAGTGGCAACACTGCTCGACGCGCTGCTCGTTCGAAGCACGGCGCGCCTGCGCGGGTTCTGGCCCGTTTGGACAGTGACGATCGCCGCTGGAGTCGTCGGTCTCTCGGTTCCGGGGCTGTTCGGCTCGTATGCGGGAACCGTGCGCGGCTCGTACCCGATCGCCGACGCGCTCGGTCTCACGTTCGACCACGCGTCGTATCTCATCCTTAGTACGGGAATCGTCCCGGCCGTCGCGATGGTGTTGCTGCTCCTCCGCCCTCGGACGCCGGCCGAGCGCGCACTTGCCACAGTGACAACATCGGCCACGGTGCTGATCGTCGTGCAGGTCGGTTTCTTCGCCGCCCGCTATTCACCGCATCTGCTCGGACGCGACCTCGCAGCACTACCGCCACTGCTCTTCCTCACGTTCGCAGCCTGGCTTTCGCCCGCGGGCCCGCGTCGGCTCGGACTGACGACGGCGTGTGCGTTCGCCGTCCTCTGCTTCCTTCTGCTCGCGCCGTGGAATCACCTCGTGACTGCAAACGCGCTTCCCGATTCGTTCGGTATCGCCCTCCTTTACCGGCTGCACGAAAATCCCACGTGGGCGGTGACGATCGGCTCGCTCGTCGTTTTGACGCTCGTGGTCATTTTGCCGCGGCGCTCGGCGCTGATACTGCCGGCGCTCGTCCTCACATTCCTTGTCGCGAGCTCGTTGATCGCCTCGAACCAGATCGCGTCTGCGGTCACCACGAACCAGCAGAACATTGTCGGAGCTCCGGCGAACTGGATCGACCGCATCGCAACCGGCCCGGTCGCGTACATCTACGACGGCGAGACGTACTGGAACACGGTGTGGCAGGAGACGTTCTGGAACCAGAAGATCAACCACGTCCTGTCGCTCACCCCCGCCGTTGTGCCCGGACCGATGCCACAAACTCGAGCGACGCCTTCGGTCGCCGGTGCGCTGCCACTCAATGACCACTGGGTCGTGGCGAGCAACCGTCTGACGTTCATCGGCACGCCGGCGGCGCACCTGACGCAGACTAACCTCGATGTGAGCGGGTTGACCCTGTGGCATGTCGAGGGTCAACCGCGTATCTCAACGGTGGAGAACAGCGTGCTTCCGAACGGCGACATCGAGGGCTCGGCAACCGTCGTGGTCTACGACTGCCGCGGCAGCCTCGAGCTGACGCTGTTGCCGAAGGAGACGAAAGTGCTGCGCGTGTTGTTCGACGGCGTGCCCGTCTTCCGAGCGGAGCTGACCGGCTCGTCGTGGACCGGCTCGATTCCTGCACGCCCCGCGACGGGGCCGACCGCGTGCGAATACACGATCCTCGCCGGCCCGCTGCTCGGGTCGACCCGCATCGCCTTCGACCGGAGCTAGATGCGGACGAGCATCTTGCCGGTGTTGTCGCCGGTAAAGAGTCCGGCGAAGGCGCGCGGGGCGTTCTCGAGCCCGTCGACAATCGTCTCGCGGTACTGCAGCTGGCCGTCGCGCACCCACGGTCCGACCTCCGCGAGAAACGCGGGGAAGCTGGCGAAGTGGTCGGTGACGATGAACCCCTGGATGCGCAGTCGCTTCGTCACGACGAAGCCCATGTTGCGCGGCCCCGGAGGACCAGCCGGATCGTTGTAGCGGGAGATCGCGCCACATGCGACGACCCGCCCGAAGGTGTTCAGCTTGCCCAGCGCGAGCTCGAGCTGATCGCCACCGACGTTGTCGAAGTACACGTCGATCTTTTCGTCCAGCTGCGCGGTCTTGTAGTTGAACGCCTCGACGCCGAGCGAGCGCAGCCACTCGACCTTCTCGTCGCTGCCGGCGCTGCCGATCGCGCGACACCCTTTGAGTTTCGCGATCTGTACGGCAGCGCTCCCGACAGCGCCGGCCGCGCCGGAGACATAAACGGTCTCGCCCGCTTCGATCCGCCCGATCTCGAGCAGGCCCGCCCACGCCGTGAGCCCCGGCATGCCGAGCACGCCCAGAGCCGTGGACGGCGGCGCAGCGTCAGCATCGATCTTGTTCGCTGCATCCGCGGACACGACGCCGGCGTCGCGCCAGCCGAGCATCGTCTGCACCCAGTCACCTTCCGCGAAGCCATCGGCACGCGAGACGACGACTTGCCCGACCGCACCGCCGTCGATCACGTCACCCGGCGCGAACGGCGCAACGTACGTGCGCATGCCGGTCATACGCCCGCGCATGTACGGATCGACCGAGACGAACACGTTGCGCACGAGCAGCTCGCCGTCGCCGGGCTCGGCGTCGGGAGCTTCGCGCACCTCGAAGTCGCTCTCGAGCGGCGCGCCTTGCGGCACTGCAGCGAGGACGACTTCGCGCGTCACGAGGTCTGTGCGGGCTCGTCGTTGCCGGCGATCTGCTTCGGAGCGTCGCCGCCGCCCTGCCCGAGCTCGGCCTTCATCTTCGCGAGCTCGTCGTCGACCTGACCGCTTTGCTGAATCTGCGACAGCTGACGGTCGATGTCGTCGCTGCTCGACGTGAAGTCCTCCAGCGAGCCGGCCGCGGTGAGCTCTTCGATCGCACCCGCGCGCGCCTGCATCTCCTGCGTCTTGTCCTTCGCGCGCTCGACCGCAGCGCCGACGTCCGCCATGTGGTCGCCGATGCCCGTCGCGGCCTCCCCAATCCGAACCTGCGCCTCGGCCGCCGAGTACTGCGCCTTGATGACTTCCTTCTGCGTGCGGAACGACTCGACCTTCGCCGATAGCTGCTGCTGCCCCTCGACGAGCTTGGCCTGCTGCGCTTCGAGCTGCTGACCCTGCTGCATGATCCCGTCGAGCTGCCCCTGCAGCGCGGCCTTGCGCGTCAGCGCTTCCTTCGCGAGATCCTCGCGGTTCGCCTTCAGCGCGTCGCGCGCCTGCCCATCAAGCTTGTCGACCTGTTGCTGCATGGTCGTGTACTGCATCTCCAGGCGCTTCTTCGCCGTCGTGACGTCGGCAATGCCGCGCTTCACGTTCTGAAGCTGCTGGAGCTGCTGCTCATAGCTGTAGTCGAGCGTTTCGGCGGGGTTCTCGGCGCGGTTCAGCAGCTTCGAGTACTTCGCCTTGATGATCGTTCCGGTGCGGGACAACAAGCCGGCCATCGGGTGCGTCTCCTCGGGTTGGGTGCGGCCATTAGCCTAGCGCCGTGCAGGTCGCGCGCTCCATGGATTCCCGCTGGCTCTCGAACGCCTACCTGGTGGCCCAGGACGGGTCTGCGGTCTACGTCGACTCGGGCGCGCCGCTTGAGCCGCTGCAGCAGGCCGCGCGCGACTGGGGCGTCGAGCCGACGCACGTCCTCCGCACGCATTCGCATGCAGATCATGTCGAGCACGAGGACGAACTCGGCTTGCCGGTCGTAACGTCGTCGCTCTCGCTCGGCGGCCTTGAGATCGAAGCGATCCCCACGCCCGGCCACTCCGACGACATGGTCTGCTTCGTGGTCAACAATGAGCTCGTCTTCTCCGGCGACACGCTGTTCAAGGACGCGGTCGGCGGCGGCGACTTTACGGAGGTCAAACACTCGGTGATGGACATCTACATGGCGATGCCGCACGACCGGCGCGTGCTCCCGGGACATACGGACGAGACGACGATCGGGCGCGAGTTCGAGCAGAATCCGTTCGTGCGCGTGTGGCGAGGCATCGAACCGGAAGGGACTGAGCGTGTCCGCGTCGCTGGGCGCGACGCGCAGCTCATCGTCTGGTCGCCCGACTACGACGGCAAGGGCAAAGCATGGGTGCGGTTCGACGACAACACCGGTTTTAAAGACAACACCGGTTTTGAAGACAACACCGACGCAATCGTCGGCGGCTCGCGGGTGGAACGATGACGGACATCATCGATCCGAAGATCGAGGAGTACGTCGAGCGCCTGACCACGGCGCACGATCCTCTGTTGGAAGAGCTCTCCGCGCAGACCGCGCGCGAGCTCGGCAGCGAGCAGATGCTCACCGGCCCAGTCGCAGGCCGTCTGCTCGAAATGCTCGTGTGGTTCGGTCAGCCAAAGCGCGTGTTGGAGATCGGCACGTTCAGCGGTCACTCGGCGCTCGCGATGGCGGCGGCGCTGCCGGCGGATGGACGAATCGACACGTGCGAGCTTGATCCCGAGCGCGCGCAGGTTGCGCAAAGCTACTTCGACCGCTCGCCACACGGTTCGAAGATCACCCTGCATCTCGGTCCTGCGTTGGCCTCAATCGCACGAATTGATGGCGAGTTCGACTTCGTCTTCATCGACGCCGACAAAGAGGGCTACGTCGACTACTACGAGGCTGTCCTGCCGCGACTCTCAGCGCGCGGACTGATCGCCGCCGACAACACGCTCTGGAGCGGTGGCGTCCTCGACGGTGAGGGGCCAATCGTCCGCTTCAACGACCACGTCGCCGCCGATCCCCGCACGGTGCAGGTGGTCTTGAGCGTCCGCGACGGCGTGACACTGATTCGCAAGGCATAAACGGTGCCAGGCACTTGCCTGGCACGCGACCTGTCCGAAACGGACAGTACGGTGCTCCCGTGCGTCTGATCGTCGCCCGCTGTGAGGTCACCTACTCCGGCCGGTTGGCCGCATATTTGCCGCCGTCGACCCGCCTTTTGATCCTGAAAGACGACGGCTCGGTGCTCGTGCACGCGGACGCCGGCGGCTACAAGCCGCTGAATTGGATGACGCCGCCGACGGTGATCGAGGACACGGGCGACACGCTTGTCGTCCGCAAACGTGCAGGGAAGGCCGAAGACCGGCTCGAGATCAAACTGCTCGAGGTGCTTTCCGACGTGACGCACGAGATGGGGGAAGCGGCCGCGCTCGAAAAGGACGGCGTCGAGCGCGACCTGCAACTTCTGCTCGCCGCCAACCCGGAAGCGATCGAGCCCGGCCTGCGCCTCGCCAAGCGCGAGTGGCCGACCGAGGTCGGCCCCGTCGACCTGATGTGCCGCGACGCCGGCGACGGGTGGGTCGCGGTCGAGATCAAGCGCATCGGGACGATCGAAGCGGTCGAGCAGTTGACGCGCTACCTCGACTGCATCCGCGACGACGAGCGGCCGGCGTGCCGCGGCATCCTCGTCGCACAGTCGATCAAGCCGCAAGCTGTCGCGCTCGCGGAACAGCGGGGCTTCGCCGCGGTTGAGGTCGACCTCGCGACGCTGCGCGGTGAGCGCGAGCCAGAGCTCACTTTGTTCGCCCCCTAGGGAACGACTGCCGCCTTCAGCAAGTCCGCAGGCGGATGCGCGAAAAACGCCGGCAGGTCGGCCAGAAGCAGGCGGTGCGTGATCAGCCGCTCCCACGGATACGCGCCGCTGGCGAGAAACGCGAGCGCCGCGCGTACCGTAGCCGGCGTGTGGTGGAACGAGCCTCGCATCGTTAACTCCTCGTAGTGCGCGCGATACGCGTCAACGGACGGCCGCGCATCGCGCGCCAAGCCGCCGAAGAAGAGAACGGTCCCACCGGCCCGCACAAGCGAGACGGCTTCCGCCCACGCCGTCTCGGTTCCCGCCGCCTCGATCACGACGTCCGCGTTCGCTGCGTCCTCGACCTCGGCGCCGAACGTCTCCGCGAGCTCGTGCGGTCGCACCAACACCGGCCAGCCACCGGCATCCGCGACGCACGCTGCAAGCATCAACCCGATCGGACCGGATCCGAGAATCGCAACTCGATCGCCCGCGCGCACGCCGGCACGGTCGACGCCGCGCAGGCAGCACGCAAGGGGCTCGACCATCGCCGCCACCTCGGGCGCGAGCACGGCTGGCACTGGATGCATGTTCACGGCGGCAATGCGTTCCGGGATCGCAATCCAGTCCGCATACGCGCCGGAGAGAAACTCGAGCGCGCGACACTGCTCCCCGCGCGCACAGCCGTCGCACTCGCCGCACGGCGCCGAGTTCGCCGCGACGAAGCGGCGTCCATCGACGATGCAGCAGAACTCGTGGCCGAAGCGCGCGGGCGTTTCACGCAGCAGTACGGGATGCCCGCGACGGTACGTCTTGAAGTCGGTCCCGTCCGTCAGCGCGACCTCCACTTGAGCAACGACACCATCATGCGGCTTCGGCACATCCTCAATGCGCAGATCGCCGGGCGCGTAGAGCAGCGCAGCCTTCACGGCTCGAAGACGATCTTCAGCGCGTCACCGCGTCGATAGAGCTCGACGCCCTCGTCGAAGCGGTCGAGCGGCAGACGCAGCACGGGCGGCAACTCCAGTGACGGCAGCAGTTCGATCGCAGCGGCGAACGCCGCCGGCGTCGCCGAGCGCGACCCGAGCAGAGTCAATTCGCGGCGGTAGATGCGATCAAGATCGAGCTGGATCTCACCCGACGCCGCAAAGACGAGCAGCGTGCCACCCGGCGCGAGCGCCTCGAGCGCGTCCGACAGCGCAGGCGGCGCAGTGACAACGGCGGTGTCGACCTCGTCGTCTAATGCGCATGCACCAAGTGCAATGGCAGCGTCCAAACGCTCCTGCCGCGGCTCGAGCACGAACACCTCATCGCCGCGACGCAACAGGACCTGCACCCACAACTGGCCAACAGCGCCGCAGCCCGCGACAAGCACGCGACCGCGCGGCACGTGCTTCGCCGCCCGAAGGATGCAGGCGAGCGGCTCGACCCAGATGCCGTCGCCGTCGCCGATCGAGTCAGGCAATGGCAAGACGTGCGTCGCCTCGAGCGATTCAGCAAAGCCGCCGGGATCGATCCGAATCACGCCAAACTGTTCGCAAGTCGATTCGTGACCGGCGCGGCACCGCGCGCACTCTCCGCACGCAACGCGATGGAGGACAGTGACCCGTGTCCCGTCCTCGAGCAGTCCTTCGATCTCGTGCCCCATGACTCCGCCGGTCCCGAGTTTTTCGAGATCCGAGCCGCAGAGTCCGCAGGCGCGAACGCGAACAACGTGGCGCACAGGAGTATGGTAGGCACATGGCCGTCAAACTCCACCGTTGCAACACCCACTGGGTGAGAGGCCCGCACCCGTGCTGGCGCGTCGAGAGCGCGCTCCGCGCGCAGGGCATCGAATACGCGACGGTCGAGGGCTCGGGTCTCCCCTGGCGCCGCGACACCCGCACCGCATTGATCGAGAAGACCAGCCAGAACATGTTCCCGGCGATCGAGTTCGAGGATGGCACGGTCTTCAAAGCAGAATCGAAAGACATGGCAGAGCGGATCCGGGCCGGCGAGCTCGGGACGAGCGCACCGGCCCGGTAGAAACCGCGCTTACTGATTCAGGTTGACGTTGAACCCCACGAGGCGGCGGGTCGAGATGCCGCCAAGCAGGTTCTCACCTGACTTGCGCGCACGGAGGAACACCGTGAGCTGCTGCTCATGCGACGACGCGGGGTAACGCGACGCCTCGTTCATCGTCAGCGACGCCCAACCGTCACTGCCCGTCGTAGCCTCCGGCGGGACATTGAACTGCTCGTACGGAACGGCCGTCGCATAGACGACTGCGCCGCTCACGTCACGACCGCCGCACGCCGAGACATGCACGCGGACCGTGACGGAGCCCGGAGTACGGCCAATCACGGACGGATTCGAGGTGAAGCCGTCGATGTCCAGACGTGCGGGCGACGAAACTTGCGAGATGCTTACGCCACCGGTGCCCGTCGGGCAACCGGTTGCAGGCGGAGGGGCCTGCGCGGCGGTCACGACCGCGGTCGGTCCGGAAATCGCATTCGTTGAGCCGTCGCTGTTCTTCCCGGTCACCCGGAAGCGGATCGTGTTTCCGACGTCCTGCGAAACGACGTCGTAGAGCTTTGAGTTCGCTTTGCTGATGCCGTTGCAGCTATTGCCGTTCTTGTCGCACCGCATCCATTGGTACGAATACGTGATCGGTGTGGTCCCCGACCAGGTTCCGTGGTCGCCCGTGAGGGTCTGTCCCTGTTGTGCGGTGCCGCTGATCGACGGCGGCTGCGTGTTGTTCGGCTTGCTCGTCTGAGCAGCCTGGCTGTTTCCGGCCGCACCGAAGATCGCGCCGATCGCAATCGCGGACAACGCGAGCGCGAGCGCCGTGAACGTCCGGCGAGGCAGTTTGAGATTCCGCATTCCTAGTCCCCCTTCTTTCCAAGGGTCGATGAAGGGGTCGTTCCCGGCCCTATGGGGCAACGGGTTAGCGGCCTGTGTGGTTCCGGTAAATCTGAAAGTGGTGGCTAGACTGTTCCGCGCCCGGGGCTATAGCTCAGTTGGGAGAGCGCCTGGATCGCACCCAGGAGGTCGGCGGTTCGAGCCCGCCTAGCTCCATCGCACCGGCTCAATCGACAGCAGATTTTGGCGTTCCGCCGCCGCGTCGGCGCCCTCGACGAGCGCCTGCCTCTCAGCGCAAGCTCGCTGCGCCAGGCGGGTTGGGCGGGGCTGCAGGACAGCATGCCGCGCGCGGCGCTGCTCTCACTCCACGCGCGCATCGAGCGGGTCGGCCCGTCGACCTGGGAGCACAGCTCCCTGGCACAACTCTGGGGGCCTCGCTACAGCACCTACGTGGTGCCGAAGCGCGACTTCGCGCTCTTTTCACTGGGACGGATTCCCGACGCGCGGGCCGAGGAGATAGCGCAACGCGTGCACGCGCAGCTGAATGGCCGGCGGATGATCGATCGCGAGCTGATGAAGGAGCTCGGCACCGGCAACGCGATTCGCTATGCGGCGACGACCGGCACGCTCGCGATCCGCTGGGACGGCGCGCGAGCACCGGAGATCTGGACGGTACCGCGACCGAAGATCGGCCCGGCCGCGGCGTGCCGCCACCTTGCCAACCGGTACCTGCACGTTTTCGGACCATCGAGGGCAGAGAGCTTTGCGCGGTGGGCGGGCGTCTCGAAGCGCGAAGCTGCGGAAGCGTTCGCAACCCTCTCGTTGCTGCAGGTTCGCACACCTGCGGGAGACGAGTGGCTGCTCGCAGAGGACGAAGCGGAGATGCTCGCACCCGCGACGGCACCCGCCGCCGCGCGACTGCTCCCGAGCGGCGACGCCTACTTCTTGCTCGACGGTGAGGAGCGCGACCTGCTCCTCCCCCGCGCCGATCAGCGCGCGAAGCTCTGGACGCCACGCGTCTGGCCGGGCGCACTGCTCGTTGACGGCGAGGTCGTCGGCGTCTGGCGGCGCGCGCAACACATCGTCCGCGCGGAGACGTGGGCGCGGTTGACGCGCGCGCAGCGCGACGCCGTCGAGGCCGAAGCAGCAAGTCTTCCGCTGCCCGGCCTCGACCGCGCGATCGACGTGAGTTGGGCCTAGCCTTTGACCCAGTATTCGTAGAGACCGTCGGCTGACACGACGCCGCCGCTGTTCACTTTCGCCCCGCTGTCCGAGTAGCCGGGCGGCGGATTGTCACAGCTGATCCCGATCCCCTTGAAGTAGACGGCGGGAACTGCGCCCTTGTAGCGCGGGTCGCTGGAGGCCTGACCGGCAGCGAGGTTGAGGAACGTGCCCGGTGCGAGCGGCGAGCCATCCGCGTTGGTGTTGCCGGCGACGGAGCAATACCCACCGCGCTCCGACGTAACGGGATGGTTGGAGAACTGGGCGCTGAACAACAGATCAGACACGCAACACGTGCTCCAAGGCGTCGTTGTCCACTGCCCTGAGTGCCCTGTGTCGTTGCTATACACCGCTCCACCACCGGCGTAGGTGTCGCCGCTCGTTCCCGCCCAGAATCCAGTGTCGTTTGGCGGGTTGCTGGCGTAGTCCTTCGAGATCGATGCGAAGAGGACAACCTGCGAGCCTGGCGTCAGCTTGACGT
>DASXKU010000070.1:0-45189 GCA_036496645.1 Gaiellaceae bacterium | reverse complement strand
AGTCGACGCCGGCGGTGGCGGCAACGATCGCGGAGCTCGCGTTCCCGGTCAGCGCGAGTCTTGTCGGCTACTTCAAGTTCGGGCAGACGCTCACTCGCTGGCAGTGGGTTGGTGTCGCGGTGACCACTCTCGTCGTCGCCGTGCTGCCGGTGCGGCCGCGTGACGCGTTCGACGTGCCTGGCGTGCCGGCCGCGCAACCGGCGTAATGGACGTCACGATTTGCGATGTCGGGCCGCGCGACGGCTTGCAGAACGAGGCGGACGTGCTCGCGCCGTCTCTGCGCGCGGAGCTCGTCTCGCGGCTCGCTGCTGCGGGCGTGCCGCGGATCGAGGCGGCGTCGTTCGTGCGCGACGATCGCGTGCCGCAGATGGCCGGCGCGGAGGACGTCGTTGCAGAGGCGGTGCGAGGCTCGGCGGAGCTGTCGGGGCTCGTGCTCAACGCGCGCGGCTACGAGCGGTTCGCGGCGACCACGCTCGACCGCGTGAACTGCACGCTCGCCGCGACGGAGACGTTCAACCAGCGCAACGGCAACGCGTCGCTCGAGGAAGCGATCGCGCGTGTGAGTGCGATCACGGCGCGCGCGGATAAGCCGGTGACGATCACACTCTCGTGCGCGTGGGGCTGTCCGTTCGAGGGTGAGGTCGACCCGGGCGTGGTTTCCGATATCTGTGAGCGCCTCCGGGGAGAAATCGTGCTCGCGGACACGATCGGCGTCGCGACTCCAGGCCGCGTGCGTGCGCTGGTCGAGCGTGTCCGCCCTGCCGGGGTTCATCTGCACAACACGCGCAACACGGGTTACGCGTGTGCGTGGGCTGCGCTGGATGCAGGTGTGTCGCTATTCGACGCGTCCGTTGGCGGCCTCGGCGGCTGCCCGTTCTCGCCGAACGCGACGGGGAACATCGCAACCGAGGATCTCGTATGGCAGCTCGAGCGCGAAGGCGTGTCGACCGGAATCGACGTCGACGCACTCGTCGACGTCTCGCGCTGGCTCGAGAGCATTCTCGGTCGACCGCTCGAGGGTTACGTCTACCGCGCGTCGCGATGGCCATAGTTCGCGGCTGGCGGGGCTATGAGGATCTTGCGGCGATGCAATCGCTCGTGGTTGCGCAGCGGCGAATTGCACCGCAGCGGACGATGTGGCATTCAGGCGATCTCGCGTGGCAAATCGCGCGCGAGTCGGAGTGGGACATCCGCATCTGGGAAGACGGCGGGGACGTCGTCGCGTGGACGTGGCGCAAGGGCGACGAGATCGAGTTTGAAGTGCGCGACGACTACAAGCCGCTCCTCGGTGAGATTTTCGCCGACCCTGCACTGAAGGCGGCTCGTGTCTTCGAGGGCGACGAGGAGATGGTGCAAACGCTCGCGCAGCACGGTTTCACCGAGCGTGGCGATTGGGCTATGCACTTCAACCACCAGACACTCGACGCGCAGCGGGAAGTGCCTGAGCTTCCTGAGGGCTTCACGGTGCGGTCGGTCGCGCCCGACGAGCTCGCGGAACGCGTTGCGATTCATCGAGACGTCTGGGCGCCGTCCAAGCTGACGGAGGAGAAGTACGCGAACGTGATGCGCACGCCGCCGTTTCGCCAGTCACTCGACTGCGCCGTCGTCGCGCCGAGCGGCGAGTTCGCGTCGTATTGCCTCATGTGGCCGGAGGATGCGACGGGCGTGGGGGAGCTCGAGCCCGTTGGTACGCGCGAGCAATACCGCCGCCTCGGCCTCGGCGCCGCCGTGTGCACGTTTGCTCTGCGGCAGTGGTACGAGCAAGGAGGGCGCGAGGCGATCGTCTACTGCGTCACGGAGCCCGCGTGCGCGCTCTACGAGTCGATCGGCTTCCGGCGCTACGCAACGCTGCGCCCGTTCAGCCGCGCTAGCTAACCCGGGGTCTGCCCCGTACCTGACCCCAGCGTGTCCGCAAATCGGACTCCTCGACGAACCTTCGAAACGCCGCGCGCGAACCCGCAAGCGCACGGGCTTCGTCGACATCGACGATGTCGTCGGGCAATGCGTGGCCGACGATCGAGCCATAGCCAGACCACGCATAGTCCTCAGGTATCTCGCACATACGAGCCCGAGTCGGATTGAGAGCGACGTAACGGCAGACCTCAAGTTGATCGTGCTCTGCATCGACGATGCGGCAACCGAAGCGCGATTCGAACACGTGTCCGCGCCGTCTGTTCTCCTTGTTGAACCATTGCGCGAAGCGGACGTTCAGCCGCTGAAAACCGCTGCTCAGCGTCTCATCGTTGAGTCGCAGAACAACGTGGTAGTGCGTCGTCATGACCACGTACGAGAGGCACGTCCAATCGCTGAACCCAACTTCGTCGCGGAGGAGTTCGACCATCTTGTCTTTCTCGACGGGCGTCTTGAACAACGCCAGTCCGTCAATGCCGTGCGCCCACACGTGGTACGTGAGGCCGGCGAGGTCGAGGCGAAGCGAGCGAGCCATGAAGCGAACGGTGCAGACTCATCGCGGCGTTCACAAGGTCCGCGCGCGAATCGTGACGCAAACGTTTGGCTTACGTTGGGGGTCTGCCCCGTGCCTGACCCCTACTACCCCCGTCGCGGAATGAGAAAGCTGCGCTCGAAGTCGCAGACGACCTCGTCACGTTGGTTCAGCCCTCGGGTCCGCACCTCGACGATGCCGAAGCCGGGTCTGGACTCCGAAACGCGCGTCGACAACACCTCCGTCTCCGACCGCAGCGTGTCGCCGATGAAGACCGGCTTCGGCAGGCGGATCTCCTTCCAGCCGAGATTGACGCCGCCCTTCTCCGTCGTGTCGCGCACCGAGAGCCCGAGCACGAGCGACAGGGTGAAGGTCGAGTTCACCAGCACCTGGCCCCACTCGGACGCGCGCGCTGCCTCTTCGTTGAAATGCAGCTCGTTCGTGTTCATCGCGAGCATGGTGAAGAGGAGGTTGTCCGCCTCTGTCACCGTCCGCGCAACGGCCGAGACATAGACGTCCCCAACCGCAAAATCCTCGAACATCCGCACGCGATTACCGTACCGCCATGAACCGCCTCGCCCAAGAAACCTCCCCGTACCTGCTGCAGCACGCCGCCAACCCGGTCGATTGGTACCCGTGGGGCGACGAGGCACTCGCGCGCGCGAAAGACGAGGACAAGCCGATCCTGCTCTCGATCGGCTACGCCGCCTGCCACTGGTGCCACGTCATGGAACACGAATCGTTCGAGGACGCCGCCACCGCCCGCGACATGAACGCCCGCTTCGTCTGCATCAAGGTCGACCGCGAAGAACGTCCCGATCTCGATGCGATCTACATGGACGCAGTCGTCGCACTCACCGGGCAGGGCGGCTGGCCGATGACCGTATTCCTCACGCCCGTAGGCGAGCCGTTCTTCGGCGGGACGTACTACCCGCCCGAGCCACGTCACGGCCTGCCCGCATTCCGACAGGTACTCGCCGCTGTCGACGAGGCGTGGCGCGAGCGACGCGACGACGCAGTGCGCAGCGCCGGCGAGCTCGCCGACCATGTTCGTGCAACTGCCCAGGCTCATGCATCCAACGATCCGCTCACACCCGAACAACTTGACACCGCGCAGCACAACCTCGCAAACGGCTTTGACACAAGCAACGGCGGTTGGGGACGCGCGCCGAAGTTCCCGCCTGCACCGGTGCTCGGGTTCCTGATGCGCCGCGGCGAGACGACGATGACGCGCGCGACGCTTGACGGTATGGCGGCCGGCGGGATGCACGATCTGGTCGGCGGCGGCTTCCACCGCTACTCGGTCGACGAGCGCTGGCTCGTGCCCCACTTCGAGAAGATGCTCTACGACAACGCGCTGCTTGCGCCGCTCTACAAGAGCGACGTCGGGGAGCGCACGCTCGACTACATGCTGCGCGAGCTCGCGCTGCCGGGCGGCGGCTTCGCGTCGTCGCAGGACGCCGACACCGAGGGCGTCGAGGGCCTCACCCACACGTGGGGCCCGGGGGAGGGCGCACCGGACGAGCTGCTCGAGCCGTTCGAGCACGGACGATCGATCATCCGCGGCGCGCTCGACGACGACACGCGCGCGCGCCTGCTCGCCATTCGCGAACTGCGTCCGCAGCCGCCGCTGGACGACAAGGTGATCGCTTCCTGGAACGGCCTGGCGCTCGCAGCGCTTGCGCAAGGCGGTCGCGCGGCCGAGGCGACGACGCTCGCCGAGTTTCTGCTCGGCCCGATGTCGACGGGCGACGGCCGCCTGCACCGCACGTTCCGAAACGGCGAGGCGAAAGGAACGGGCTACCTCTCCGACTACGCGGACGTTGCGTACGGCCTGCACGAGCTGCATCTCGCAACCGGCGACCCGCGCTGGCTGCGCGAGGCACACCGTCTCGCGACCCTCGCGATCGATCTCTTCGAAGATGACGTGGACGGTGGCTTCTTCGAGACGCCGCGCGACGGCGAGCGCTTGTTCGCGCGACCGAAACAGCTCGAAGACCATCCGACGCCGAGCGGCAATGCGATGCTCGCGTACGAGCTATTGCGGCTCGGACGGATCTGGGGCGACGACTCGTTCGAACGGCGCGCGGCTGACACGCTCCGGCTGGTGCGCGATGCGATGGCGCGCGTGCCGACAGCATTCGGCTGGATGCTCGTGGCGCTCGACCAGTACCTCGCACCGCATCGCGAGCTTGCAATCGTTGGCGACCGAAATAGCGACGTCGCCCGCGCGGCGCTCGCAAGCGCAAGCCCAACCGACGCGATTGCCTTCGGCCCGGCCGAGGACATCCCGTTGCTCGCGGGGCGCCACCTCGTCGAGGGGCGCCCCGCGGTTTACGTCTGTGAGCGTTTCGCGTGCAGCGCGCCGGTCACCGAGGCGTCGGCGTTCGCATGACATCCGGCGTTTCGGTCGTGGTCGTCGTCGTGCCGACCTCCTCGCGCTCCGCCGCCGTCGGTTCGTTCGCCGCGGCCGGCTCATGCATGGGCGTCGGCGTCGGCACGACGCGCTCCCGCCGGCCGATGAAGCTCGGCTCGAGCACCGTGCCGAAGACGTAGCCGATCCCGAACGCCAGCACACCGACCCACGTTCCGATGTCTGTCACGACACTGCGAATGCCGATGTCGCCGGACCAGCTCAGCACGTGGTTGCGGAACCAGTCGCCGTGTGGCTGCGTCGCGAGCAGCACCCAGCCGGCGCAGATCAGCACCGGTAGGAACGCGAGCAGGAACGTGCCCGGCGGGTTCCCCCCACGACCGCGGAGCTGTGTCAGCGCGAGCACGAGGCCGGCCCCTGCGACGATGCCGTACGCCGCCCAGTACCCGCCCGTCGACGCGCGTCCGATCTGCGCCGCGAGCCACAGCAGGAAGCCGGCCACGCCGGCGCCTACGAGCGTCGCGACAGCCCTATTCCATCCAGTCATTGGCAATCCCTCGCTTTCATGGTCGCCGGTCCATTCCCGGATTTCCGCCGGCTTCAACCTCTAGAGTTGAAGCCGTGCCGCTGCTCGCCGTGCAGAACGTGACCCGCCGCTTCGGAGGGATCGTCGCGATCGACGACGTGTCGCTGGACGTGGAACAAGGGCAGATCGTGGGCCTGATCGGCCCAAACGGCGCGGGCAAGACGACGCTCTTCAACGTGATCACGCGGCTCTACCGGCCGGACGCTGGGAGCCTCGAATTCGCCGGCCGTAGCCTGCTGCATACGCCGCCGCACCGCATCATCCGGCGCGGCATCGCGCGCACTTTCCAGAACGTCGAGCTGTTCAACACGATGACGGTGCTCGACAATGTTCTCGTCGGCGCACACACGCGCACGCGCCCGTTCGGCGGCCGCTCGGCTGAGGCGCGCGCGTTGGAGGTGCTGGATTACGTCGGCCTGACGGACGTCGGGCACCGACCAGCGGCCGGACTTCCGTTCGGCACGCTCAAGCGTGTCGAGCTCGCGCGCGCGCTCGTTGCGGAGCCGCAACTGCTGCTGCTCGACGAGCCCGCGGGCGGGCTCAACCACGAAGAAGTGTCCGAGCTCGGTGCGTTCATCCGCAAGTTGCGCGACGACTTCAAGCTCACGCTGCTGCTCGTCGAACATCACATGGGGCTCGTGATGGGTGTCGCCGACCGCATTCACGTGCTCGACTTCGGACGCAAGATCGCCGAAGGCGCGCCGAACGAGGTGCGGCGCAACCCGGCTGTGGTTGAGGCATACCTGGGCACCGAAGCGTGACGGAGCTCGTCTGGGATGGCTGCGTCAACGTTCGCGACGTTGGCGGGATCGTTCGCGCCGACAACGTGCGCTTCCTGTCAGACGAAGGCTGGCAGGCGCTCGTCGACCACGGCGTGTCGCGTGTCATCGATCTGCGCTTCCCGGTCGAGCTCGAAGAGGACACCCCGCGCGATGCGCCGGTCGACGTCGTCCACATCCCGCTGCTCGGCGAAGGGCACGCTGCCGATTTCGACGACGAGTTCGGCGAGGTGATGGACCGCACCCCGACCGCGGAGGAGTACCTCGTCCACGTCTACACCGAGTTTCTTGCGCGCTACCCGGAGCGGTTTGCGCGCGTGTTCGAGGCGATCGCGAGCGCACCGGACGGGCCGGTCGTCGTGCATTGCTATGGCGGCAAGGACCGCACCGGCCTCGTGGTTGCGCTGGCGTTGCGACTGGCGGGCGAGTCACTCGACGAGATTGCGGCCGACTACGCGCGCACCGAGGCGAACATCGCCGAGCGCCACGCGAGATGGGTCGCTGACGCGCCTGACGAGAGGGAACGCCACCGCCGCGAGTTGCTTGGGCCGGCGCCTGCGAGTGCGATGCGCCGCGTGCTCGAGGGCGTTGAGGGGCGATATGGCAGCGTTGAGGACTATCTGCGCGGCGGCGGTCTCTCGGACGCGGCGATCGTAAGCGTGCGTAAGCGGCTGCAGGACTAGGCGCAAGCCGCACGAATTGTCCGGCCTCGTGCGCCGGACGCTTGCCGCAGCAGTCGTCGTTGTCGCCGTGCTCGTGCCTAGCGCGGGGGCGGCGACAGCGAGTGTGAACCCGCAGATCGCCGGTCTGCAGGTGGCGCTGCGCGCGTGGGGTCTCTACGCCGGGCCGATCGACGGCATCTCCGGGCCGCTCACGGCAGCGGGCCTGCACACGTTCCAGCAGCGGCACCATCTCGACGTCGGTGTGGCGAGCGCGCGCACACGTGTTGCGCTCGGCCCGCTCGGTCATCCGCTCTTCGGCTCGCGCCCGCTCGTCAAGGGCGACTTCGGCTGGGACGTGTCCGTGCTGCAGTTCGTGTTGACGCGTGACGGTCTCTACCGCGGCGCACTCACCGGCTACCTCGACGCAAGCACCCAGCAGGCATTGCGCAAGTACCAGCGACACTCGAGGCTGGAGGTGGACGGCGTCGCCGGCCCGATTACGCTCACGTCTCTCGCGACGCGTGCGCACGTTCCGGTGCGCGCGGCGCAACCGCCGTCGCCGCAACGTGTCGACGTTCGCTCGCTGCTCGACGCCTGGGCGGCACGCGAGGGCGTCGACCAGAGCCTCGTTCGCGCACTTGCGTGGATGGAGTCGGGCTATAACACGACGCTCGTGTCGAAGGCAGGCGCGCGTGGCGTGTTGCAGTTGCTTCCGTCGACGCGCGCGTACGTCTCGACGGTGCTACTCGGCCGGTCAGTGCCGCGCACGGTCGACGGCGACGTCGAAGCAGGCGTCGTGCTGCTCAAACACCTGCTCGGCGTTTTCAACGGGGATGCGAATCTCGCGCTCGCTGCGTGGTACCAGGGCGAGCGCGCGGTGCGCACGCGCGGCGTCTATGCGGTGACGCGGCCGTTCGTCGCGGACGTGCTCGCGCTGCGCGCGCGCGTCTAGATCTCGAGCGCGAGCAGGTCGTCAACGGTCTCGCGACGGCGGATCACCGTGGCGTTGCCGCCGTCGACGAGCACTGCGGCCGGTCGCGGCACTGCGTTGTACGTCGAGCTCATCGCGAGCGTGTACGCGCCCGTCACGGGCACCGCAAGGATGTCGCCGCGCCGCGGCTCGGGCAGCTCGACACGCTCGATCAGCACGTCGCCTGATTCGCAGTGCTTGCCGGCGACGGCGTACACAGCGGACGCCTCCTCACCCGCGCGATTGGCGAGCAACGCCGCGTAGCGCGCGTTGTACATCGCGGGCCGCGGATTGTCGGACATGCCGCCGTCGACGGTGACGTAGGTCGTCGCCGCGCTGGCACGCTTCACACCGCCGACGGTGTAGAGCGTCACACCGGCGCGCGAGACGAGTGAGCGCCCCGGCTCGAAGACGAGTGAAGGCATCGGCAGGCTCTGCAGCTGCCACGCGCGTGCGAGCTCGCGCACCAGCCCGCCGACGAACTCCTCGACAGTGAATAGCGGTTCGTCGACGACGTGGCGCACGCCGAGGCCGCCGCCGAGGTCGACGACGCGCGGCGTCCAGTCGAGCTCTGCTCTTACGCGCACCGCGAAGCCCGCGAGCCAGTCGACCGTCATCAGGGCTGCGCCGAAATGCTGCAGCTGCGAACCGACGTGCACGTGTACGCCTTCGCATTCCGGCAATCGCCGCAACGCCTCAATGGCGTCGTCGGGAGGGAGCCCGAATTTGGAACCGTGGTGAGCGGTCTTCACGGCTTCGTGCGTGTCAGCCTCGATGCCCGGGGTCACGCGCACGAGAAAGCGCGTTGCTCCGGCCGTGGTCGCGCGGTCGATCTCGTCGAGTGAGTCGAGAACGATCAATGCGCCGGCTTCGGCTGCCGAGCGCAGTAGCTCGTCCTCCTTGTTGTTGCCGTGCACGACGATCTGCTCGCCGGGAATGCCGGCCGCGCGCGCGAACGCGAGCTCGCCGACGGTCGAGACGTCCGCGCCGAGGCCTTCCTCGGCAAGGAGGCGCAGCACCGCCACCGACGGGAACGCCTTCGTCCCGTAAACGACCAGCGCGCCCGGCGCGGTGCTGCGATACGACCGCGCCTGTGCGCGCAGCGTCGCGGCGTCGTAGACGACGAGCGGTGTGCCGAACTGCGCGGCGAGATCCGTCGCGGCAACGCCGCCGAGCATCAGGATCCCGCCGGAAATCGAGGCATCGTCCGGCAGCAGGTCAGTTACACTGTTCATGTGAACCTGCTTCTTACCTGACCCAGGAAGCCAACGCGGCGTGCGCCGCGACAGCTTCCCACGGCCTCTCATTCGAGAGGCTTTTTTGTCTCTAGGGAGATTCTCGATGGACAGATACGACGCAAAGACAATTGAGCAGAAGTGGCAGAAGGTGTGGGCCGACGAGGGCGCGTTCCACGTCGACGACCCGCAGCCGGGCGACGACGACCCGCGCTTCTACATGCTCGAGATGCTGCCGTACCCGTCCGGGACGCTGCACATGGGGCACGTCCTCAACTACACGCTCGGTGACGTCGTCACTCACTTCCGTCGGCGCAACGGCACGAAGGTGCTGCGGCCGATGGGCTTCGACTCGTTCGGATTGCCGGCCGAGAACGCTGCGATCCGCGAGGGCGGACACCCGCGTGAAATCACCGAGCGCAACATCGCGTCGATCGAAAACCAGATGAAGCGAATGGGTTGGGCGATCGACTGGGACCGCGAAGTCTCCGCCCACGAGCCGACCTTCTACCACTGGACGCAATGGCTGTTCCTGCGCCTGTTCGAGGAAGGGCTCGCGTACCGCAAGGCCGCACCCGTCAATTGGTGCCCGAACGACCAGACCGTGCTGTCGAATGAACACGTCGTCGACGGACGCTGCTGGCGCTGCGGCTTCATCGTCGAGGTTCGCAACATGGAACAGTGGTTCTTCAAGATCACCGCGTATGCCGACGAGCTGCTCGCCGGGCTGGACACGATCGACTGGCCGGAACGCACGAAGAAGATTCAGCGCCAACACATCGGACGCTCGGAAGGCGCAGAGCTGCTGTTCCGCGTCGACGAGCTCGACATCGACATCCCCGTCTTCACGACGCGCGCCGACACGGTGTTCGGCGCAACCTTCTTCGTCGTCGCGCCCGAGTCGACGCTGGTCGACACGCTGGCCGAGGGCAGCGAGCACAAGGAAGATGTCATCTCGTACGCGCGCGTCGCCGCGGCGCGTCCGACCGAAGAGCGCCAGTCGCGCGAGAAGTCCGGCGTCTTCACCGGCCGCTACGCGACGAACCCTGCTACGGGTGAGCAGATCCCGATCTGGGTTGCCGACTACGTGCTGATGGAGTACGGCACCGGCGCGATCATGGCCGTTCCCGCGCACGACGACAGAGACCGAGAGTTCGCAGAGAAGTTCGAGCTACCGATCGTTCCGGTGGTCGACGAAGACGGGAAGCTGATCAACTCCGCACAGTTCGACGGCCAGCCGTGGCGTGACGCGTCGAAGTCCATCGTCGCGTGGCTGGGCGACCACGGGCGCGGCAAAGCGTCGATCAACTTCCGCCTGCGCGACTGGAGCTGGTCGCGCCAGCGGTACTGGGGCAGCCCGATACCGATCATCTATTGCGACGCGTGCGGGATGGTTCCCGTTCCCGACGAGCAGCTGCCCGTGCTGCTGCCGGACGTAGAGGACTACCGCCCGAAAGGCGAACCGCCGCTGGCGTCCAACACCGAATGGCTGAAGGTCGAGTGCCCGCGCTGCGGCGGTCCCGGCAAGCGCGAGGCCGACACGATGGACACGTTCGTCGACTCGTCCTGGTACTTCCTGCGCTACTGCGACCCGCACGACAATCAGCGGCCGTTCGCGCGCGAGCTCGTCGACTACTGGATGCCGATCGACCAGTACATCGGCGGCATCGATCATGCGAAGGGCCACTTGCTCTATTCGCGCTTCTTCGTGAAGGCGCTGAACGACATGGGCTTGCTCGGCTTCCGCGAGCCGTTCCAGCGGCTGTTCCACCAGGGATGGGTGCGGCAGGACGGCAAGCGCATGTCGAAGTCGCAGGGCGGCGTGTCGCCGGACGAGCTGATCGATCAGTTCGGTGCCGATCCGATTCGCATCTACATCCTCACACGCGGTCCCGCCGACCAGGACATCGACTGGTCGCCGGACGGTATCGACGCGACCGCGCGTTTCATCCGCCGGCTGTGGCGCGTCGTGCA
This sequence comes from Gaiellaceae bacterium, assembly GCA_036496645.1. Lineage (GTDB taxonomy): Bacteria > Actinomycetota > Thermoleophilia > Gaiellales > Gaiellaceae > PALSA-600. The sequence continues at coordinate 34,166 of DASXKU010000070.1, read as the reverse complement.
TGAGGCAGCTGCGCGCCCGGTGTCGCCGGCCGGTGTCGACACGCCGCTCGCGGTGAAGGCGCACGAGACGATCGCGCGTGTCACCGACGACATCGACAGACGCTTCGTTTTCAACACGCCCGTCGCCGCGGTGATGGAGCTGATCAACGAGCTGTCGAAAGCGCCAGACGATCCTGCCGCGCGTTTCGCCGCCGAGACCGCGGTGTCGGTGCTGCAGCCGTACACGCCGCACGTCTGCGAAGAGCTGTGGGGCGTGCTCGGACACGAGCGGCTGTGGGACACGCCGTGGCCGACGTACGACTCGTCGCTGCTCGAGAGCGACACGGTCGAGCTGGTGCTGCAGGTCAACGGCAAGGTTCGCGACCGCGTCGTCGTTCCTGCGGGTTTGTCGGAGGACGAGTTGGTCGCGCGTGCCAAGGCATCCGAGAAGGTGCAGGCGCACATCGACGGCCGCGACGTGAAGGCGTTCGTCGTGCCCGACAAGCTCGTCAACCTCGTCATCTAGCGCTCACTCGGCACAGCACTGAGTAAGTGCAGAGCTGTCACAGACATGTGACGGTTCTCCCGGCACGGTTGCGGGATGCGCACGCTTTCCCTCACGGTGCAGCAGCGACGGCTCGCCGCGATCGCGCTCGTCGCGTTGCTGGTAATCGTGGTGATCGCAAAGCGCGCGCATCACGGCGCTGCTTCGACGCCTGCGCTCGCGGTTGCGCCGCTCTCCGTCACCACGACTGCTGCCGCGCGTGCGCACGCATCCGGGCTTGTCGTCGACGTCGCGGGTGCCGTGAAGCGGCCCGGCGTCTACACGGTGCCGCAGGGCGACAGAGTCATCGACGCGATCGAGCGCGCCGGCGGGTTCACGGCGCACGCCGAGCAGAGCGCGGTGAACCTTGCGGCTCCGCTCGTCGACGGAGAGCAGGTTGTCGTCGCAGGGGCGGTTGCGGGTGCGGCGGTGGGTGCGACTGGCGCAAGCGGCGCACCGGTCTCGCTCAATGCGGCGACCGCGGAACAGCTCGACACGCTGCCGGGAATCGGCCCGGTCACGGCGCAGAAGATCGTCGACTATCGAGCGCAGCACGGCCCGTTCACCTCGGTCGACGGGCTCGATGCGATCCCGGGCATCGGCGCCGCTCGCATCGCCGAGCTGCAAGGGCTGGTCGTACCGTGACGCGGTTGTTGCCTGCGCACGTGCTCGCCCTCGGCTTGCTCGTTGGTTTGGCAGCGGCGAATGCCATTCGCCTCACGCCGCGCGCAGCCGTCGTGCCTGTCGTACTGCTTGCTGCCATTGCGTGCTCGGTGCCCGCGCGGGCACGACCGCCCGCGCTCGTGGGCTTGCTCGCGGTCATCGGCTTGGCGTTCGGCAGCGCCCGGCTCGTCGCGCTCGACCACAGCGTCCTCTCCGCCGACATCGACCGCGCCGGCCGCGCGTTGGTCGAGATCACCGGCCCGCCGAGAACGGGAACGTTCGCGCAGCGGCTTCCCGGCCGAGTGCGGACCTTCGAGGGGAGCAGCGTCGGTGAGCCGGTACAGCTCGAGCTGCCGCTGGGCCGGTCGCCGCCACAGGGCGCACTCATCGACGCGCTTGTGGTCGTGCGAGCGCCGCAGGGGCCGAAGAACGGCTTCGACGAGCGCACCTGGCTGCGCCGGCAAGGGATCCACGTCGTCCTGAAGGTGGACGGCTGGACGGTCGTCGGCCGGCGTGGCGGGCTCGGAGGAGTTGCCGACGGATTGCGCCGCTTCCTCGGCCGCGGGTCCGCACCCGGTGTGGCGGGAGAACGGCGCGCGGTCCTCGAAGGCATCCTGCTCGGCGACGAGACCCAGCTCGACGCGTCGCTCAAGACGAGCTTCCAGCGATCGGGCCTCTTTCATCTTTTGGCGGTGAGCGGCGAAAACGTCGTGCTACTGGCTGCGGGTGTGCTCGGGCTCGCGTGGCTGCTCGGTGTTCCGCGAGCGATCGGGCATGTCGGTGCGATCGCCGCGATCGTCGCCTACACACTCGCTGTCGGGCCGCAACCATCAGTCATTCGCGCCGCGGTCTCAGGCAGCGCGGTCTCGCTCGCGTGGCTGCTCGGCCGGCAGCGCGACCAGTGGCACGTTCTCATCCTTGCGGCGATTACGTTGCTCGCCTGGAATCCGTACACGGTGTACGACGCGGGCTTCCAGCTCTCGTTCGCGGCGGTGCTTGCGATCTTCGTGTTCGCGCGACCACTCGTGCGCATGCTCGACGGCTATCCAGGCGGCGCGCGCCTGCACACGGGAGTTGCAATCTCTGTTGCCTGTTCGGTCGTCACCGCGCCGCTGCTCGCGTTGCAGTTCGGGCGGGTTCCGTTGTTGGGCGTGCTTGCTAACGCGCTCGCCGAGGCTGCAATCGGGCCGTTGCTCGCGCTGGCGTTTGCGGCAGCGGTCCTCTACGCCGTGGCGCCTCCGCTTGCCCTGCTGCTCGCCTGGTTGAACGGGTGGCTCGCTGCGTATGTCGCATTTGTCGCCCGCGCCGTCTCGGCCGCGCCGTTCGCTCAGGTCACCGGCCACGGTGCCGACGCGGTCGCAGGCGGTCTGCTCCTCGGCGCGGCCTATGCTTGGCGGCAATGGCGGACGAGCTCAAGTCGGTGTACCTGATCGCGGGAAGCGACCGGCCGAAGGTCGATCGAGCGGTCGAGCGTCTACGCGCGCGTTTCGGGCCCGATGCGGTGGAGCTGCACGATGCGAGTGACGAGACGGGCGATGACGTAGTCGCCGCGTGCAACGCGCTCGGCTTGTTCGGCGACGGAACGCGGCTGGTGGTCGCCGAGAACGTCGACGTCTGGAAAGCGCCCGAGGCGAAGGCGATCGTCGAATACCTCAAGTCGCCCGCGCCCGGAACGACGCTCGCGCTCGTCGGCGCCGAGATGAAGAAGGACGGTCCGCTCGCGAAAGCCGTCACCGGCTCCGGCGACGTTCTGATCTGGGATGTGCCGCAGCGCGGCGTACACACGTGGGTCGCGGAGCAGTTCAAGTTGCGCGGCGTGAAGGTCGACGCGGACGCATGCCGTCTAATGGTCGACCTCGTCGGCAACGACCTCTACGAGCTCGCGTCCGAGGTGGACAAAGTCACTACGTGGGCGAGCGGGGACGCCGTCACCGATGCCGATATCGAACAACTTGTCGCACCGCGTGCCGAGTCACCGGCGTTCGTGCTCACGGACGCTTGGGGTGCGCGCGACCTCGCCGGTGTGCTGCGCGCGGCGGAGCGCATGCTCGAGCGAAGCGGCGACCCGCGCTCGCGCACGATCCCGCGCGTCGTTGGTTCGCTCACGAGCTACGTCGGCCGTATCCGTGCGTGCCAGCAGCTCGAGGCGGACGGCGTTCCGTCGAAAGAAGCGGCCGCGCGGCTGAAGATGCACCCCTTCTATGTGCAGAAGCTCTACGCGCAGGCTCGCAACTACAGTCCGGACGAGCTGCAGGACGTGACCGCGCGTCTCGCCGACCTCGACTGGGCCCTGAAGGGTGGTACGCGGATGCCCAACGATCTCGAGCTCGAGCGCGCGCTCGTCGAGATCACGGTTCCCACGGTTTAAAGATAACTCCGCTTAGCGGGAGAGGAGACGCGCTGCCTGCGACTTCTTGCGGGCGGCAGCGTTGCGGTGGAGCGCGCCGCGCGCGACGGCGCGGTCGATGATGCGGACGAGGCCGCGGTGCTCCTCCTCGACGGCCTTCGCGTCGCCGCTCTCGGCGAGCGCAGCCAGGCGCTTGGTGAGCGTCTTGATCGTCGACTGGTAGCGCAGGTTCTCGAGGCGCTGCTCGGCAGCGATGCGGACGCGCTTCTTCTGTTGCTTGATGTTCGGCATAGCGGGCGCGGATGGTAGCAGCGCCCGGCCCTATGCTCCCTCTGTGGAGGAGAGCGAGCGGGACCGCGAGCGCAGGGCGCGGCTCGCCGCGCGGAACGAGCGCCGCCAGGCCAAGGGCCGGCCGACGTGGGACTTTGACGAGTACCCGCCCGGCTTCGGCGACGCCGCTGCCGAGGGCTCGGGCTATCTCGATCCCGACCAGCCGACGATGATCATTTCGCGCTCGGCGATCCGCCACGCGGAGGCGGGCGGCGAGCCGCGCCGGCGCCTGGCCGTGTCGACGGCGATCTTCGGCGTCTCAACTGCGCTCTCGCGGGTGCTCGGGCTCGTGCGCGAAATGGTCGCGGCCTATTACTTCGGCGCCGCCGGGCGCATCAACGCGTTCACCGTCGCGTACCAGCTGCCGAACCTCGTGCGCGCGCTCGTCGCCGATGCGGCGCTGTCGTCGGCATTCGTCCCCGTTTTCAGCGACCTGCTCGAGAAGGGGGAGCGGCGCCGAGCGTGGCGTGTCGCGTCGAGCCTGTTCTGGCTGATGCTGCTCGGGCTGACGGCGCTCACGGCGCTGTTCATCCTCGTCGCGCCATGGGTGATCGGCATTTTCGGCAACCCGGGTCACGACCGCACGCTCGCGGTCGGTCTGTCGCGCGTGCTCTTCCCGCTGGTCACCCTGCTCGGCGTCAGCGGCGTTGTCGTCGGAATCCTGAACAGCTACGACCACTTCACGGTGCCGGCGCTGTCGCCGGTCGCGTGGAACCTCGCGATCATCGTCGGGCTCGTGATCGGCGTGCCGCAGGAACACAGCCCGAACGCGAAGCTCTACGTGTACGCGGTGTCGATCCTTGTCGCGACTGCGATCCAGGTGCTCCTGCCATTGCCGTGGCTGCGCACGCTCGACCGCGGTGAGGAAAAATTGCGCGTTGTCCTCGACTGGCGCGATCCGGCGGTGCGCCGCGTCTTCAAGTTGATGTTGCCGGTGACGCTCGGGCTCGGTCTGATCAACGTCAACGCGGTGATCGACACGTTCTTCGCGGCGCGCTACATCAACGCGGATCTGGCGCCGACGGCGATCCAGAAGGCGTTCCTGGTCTACATGCTCCCGCAGGGGATGTTCTCGGTCGCGATCGCGACGGTGTTGTTTCCAACTCTTTCGCGCCTCGCGTCGCGGGGTGACATGGACGGCTTTATCGACGCCGTCAATCGCGGCCTACGACAGATCGCGTTTCTGCTCGTCCCGACGGCCGTCTTCAGCGCGGTGCTCGCCGAGCCGATCATCCGCATCCTCTACCAGCGCGGCCACTGGCATCCCGCGCAGACACCGGTCGTCGCCGGCGCGCTGGCCGCGTTCAGCGCAGGGCTCGTCTTCAACGGTGCGATGCTGATGCTCACGCGCGCGTTCTTCTCGCTGCAGGAGAACTGGGTCCCGACGGCGATCGCGCTCGCGAATCTCTTCCTCAATGCGGTGCTCGACTTTGCGTTCTACCGCTTCGGCACGTGGGGGATCCCGCTCGCGACGGCAGTCGTGAACGTGGGCGGCACGATCGCGCTACTCGTCTTCTTCCGGCGGCGGCTCGGCCGCGTTGGCGGCCGCTCGATCGCGTCGTCGCTCGCGAAGATCGTTCCCGCCTCGGCGTTGGTGGCGCTCGTCGCGTACGTGGTTTGGCGGCCGCTCGACAGTTCTCTCGGCAGGTCGTTCCCGGCGCAAGTCGTCTCGCTCGGCTGCGCTCTCGGCGCGTCCATCGCCGTCTATTTCGCAGCCTGTTCGGCGCTCAAGGTGCGCGAGCTGCGGGCGCTACTCTCCTTGCGAAGCCGCCTTTCCGGCGCCTAAAACGCATGGACCAACAACGCATCCGCAACTTCTCGATCATCGCGCACATCGACCACGGCAAGTCGACGCTGGCCGATCGCATCCTCGAGCTCACGAACGCCGTCTCGGCGCGCGACATGCGCGCACAGGTGCTCGACTCGATGGATCTCGAGCGCGAACGCGGCATCACGATCAAGGCGCAGGCTGTTCGCGTCGACTGGAAAGGCCACGAGCTCAACCTGATCGACACACCGGGCCACGTCGACTTCACCTACGAGGTGTCGCGCTCACTGCAGGCGTGCGAAGGAGCGCTGCTCGTCGTCGACGCTGCGCAAGGCATCGAAGCGCAGACACTTGCGAATGCGTATCTCGCGATCGAGAACAACCTCGAGATCGTGCCGGTCGTCAACAAGATCGACCTGCCGCAAGCGGATCCCGACGGCACGGCTGTGCAGGTGAGCGACCTGATCGGGGATACGCCTGATCACGTTCTCCGCATCTCGGCCAAGACCGGGCAGGGCGTTGCTGACGTGCTCGACGCGATTATCGAGCGAATCCACGCGCCGGCAGGCGACCCTGACGCCTCGCCGCGCGCGCTGATCTTCGACTCGTCGTACGACCAGTACCGCGGCGTCGTTGCGTTCGTCCGCGTAGTCGACGGCGAACTGCGGCCGGGCGAGCAGTTCAAGGCGATGGCGCTCGGCACGCGCTTCGAAGCCCAAGAGATCGGCTTCATGTCGCCGTCGATGCGTCCCGTCGACTCGCTGTCGGCAGGCGAGGTCGGCTATGTGATCACGGGTCTGAAGGACGTCAGCGAGCTACGCGTCGGCGACACGCTCACAGCGGTCACTGGTGCTGCGTCCGAGCCGTTGCCCGGTTACAAAGAGGTCAAGCCGATGGTGTTCGCCGGGCTCTTTCCGACGGACTCCGACGACTACCCCGAGTTGCGCGACGCGCTCGAGCGGCTGAAGCTCAACGACGCCGCGCTCTTCTACGAGCCCGAGACGTCGCAGGCGCTCGGCTTCGGGTTCCGCTGCGGCTTCCTCGGCCTGCTGCACATGGAGATCGTGCGCGAGCGACTCGAGCGCGAATTCGATCTCGACCTGATCGTCACTGCGCCGAACGTTGCGTACCGCGTGCGCGCCCTGAATGACTCCGAATGGGTCGAGGTGCACACGCCGGCCGACCTGCCCGACTCCTTCGAAGAGGTCGAGGAGCCGTACATCAAGGCGTCGATCATCGTCCCGAAGGAATTCGTCGGCACCGTGATGGAGCTGAACAACGAGCGGCGCGGCCGCTTCGATCACCTTGAATACCTCTCGGAAGAGCGCGTGCACCTCACCTACGAGCTTCCGCTCGGCGAGATCGTGCTCGATTACTACGACCAGCTGAAGTCACGCACGCGCGGTTACGCGAGCTTCGACTACGACATCTCCGGCTTCAAGGCGGCGAGTCTTGTGCGCGTCGACATTCTCGTCGGCGGCGAACCGGTCGACGCGCTTTCGCTGATCATTCACCGCGACTTCGCCTTCGAGCGCGGCAAAGGGCTCGTTGAGCGATTGCGCAAGGAGATCCCGCGGCAGATGTTCGACGTTCCGATCCAGGCTGCGATCGGCTCGCGGGTGATCGCGCGCGAAACGGTCAAGGCGCGGCGCAAGGACGTGCTGGCGAAGTGTTACGGCGGTGACATCTCGCGCAAGCGCAAGCTGCTCGAGAAGCAGAAGGCGGGCAAAAAGCGCATGAAGCAGGTCGGCGGCGTTGAAGTTCCGCAGGAGGCGTTCCTCGCAGTGCTGAATCTCAACGAGGGCGCGAAGAAGTAGCGGTGGCGCTCGAGCTCCGTCCCGTCTGCGAGCGGTGCGGCGCGGCCACGCCGGCCGACGGCGCCGCGTTCATCTGCACGTACGAGTGCACGTTCTGCCCAGACTGCGCTGCCTCGCTGGAGCGTGTCTGTCCGAACTGCGGCGGCGAGCTTGTCGCGCGCCCGCGGCGGAATTCACAGTGAAAGGCGCGCGCCACCTCTACGTTCACCTGCCGTTCTGCGCGTCGCGTTGCGGTTACTGCGACTTCGTCACGGTCGTCGGCCGGCAGTCCGATCACGGCGGCTACGTCGACGCGCTCCAGCGCGAGCTTGCGCTCGAAGGCGCGGTGCTTGCGGAACGTCTCGAGACGATCTATCTCGGTGGCGGCACACCGACGTTCACCGAGCCAGCCGCGTTCGAACGGCTGCTGCGCGCGCTTCCGGATGCCGAGGAAGTGACGGTCGAGGCAAACCCGGAGACGGTCACGCCCGAGCTCGCCGCGCTTCTCGCACGAAACGGTGTCGATCGTGTGTCAATTGGCGCACAAAGCTTCCACACGCGCCTTCTGGACGTGCTCGAGCGGCGCGCAACGCCGGACGACGTCCGGCGAGCCGTGCACCGTCTACGTGATGCCGGAATTGGCAACATCTCGATTGATCTCATCTACGGGATCCCGGGCCAGGAGCCCTCCGATCTTGCACGCGACCTTGCCGAGATCGTCGCGCTCGCTCCCGAGCACGTCTCCGCGTACGAGCTGGAAGCAAAACCCGGAACTCGCTTCACGCACGCACATGGTGACGAGCTCGCGCGGCAGGCCGAAGCCCTCGAGGGATCGTTCGAAGCGGTTGTCGACGCGCTGACCTGCGCGGGCTACCGCTGGTACGAGACCGCGAACTTCTGCCTCCGTCCGGAGCTGGCCGGCGGCCGCGACCTCCGCGCCCGGCACAACCTGGGCTACTGGCGCGGCGAGGACTACCTCGGGATCGGCGTGGGAGCAGTCAGCACAATTGAGAACAGGCGTTGGCGCAACGCGCCCTCGCTCACGCGCTACGTCGCCGCGCTCGCGGTCGGCGATGCCCCGCCGCGCGAGCTCGAGCCCCTCGGCGACGACGTGAAGGCCGTCGAGCGGCTCATGCTCGGCCTGCGGCTGGACGAGCCGCTCTCGCTCGGCGGTCTCGGTGAGCTGGTCGATGCGGCACTGATCAACACAGTCGAGCTCGAGCGGCTGGAGCAGCTCGGGCTGGTGACGCGCGATGCGGACGGGGTCGTCCTCACCCGGCGTGGTCGCTTCCTGGGCGGCGCGGTCACTGCCCGCGTGCTGGCCTGACTGCCTGCGGGCCTACCATGGATGCGTGGAGCCCCTGCTCTCCGAGCGGCAGCTGGAGGTCCTCCGGCGCATCGTCGAGGAGTTCGTCGCAACCGGCATGCCGGTGGGCTCGCGCACGCTCGTCGACCGGGCCGGCCTGACGGTCTCTCCGTCGACCGTTCGCGGCGAGCTCGCCGAGCTCGAGCGGCAGGGGCTGCTGACGCATCCGCACACGTCCGCCGGGCGTGTGCCGACCGAGCACGGGTACCGCATCTACGTCGACGAATTGATGAGCCGGCCCGAAGCGACGCGCGCGGAGTCGCCCTTCACGATCGCAACGGCGCCGGCGGAGATCGACGACGCGCTGCAGGCGACGTCCGAAATGTTGTCGCAGGTGACGCGACTGCTTGCGCTGGTCTCGGCGCCGCGTCTCGAGGCCGCGACCGTGCGGCACGTCGAGGTGCTGCTGTTGCAACCGGACGTTGTCATGGTCGTCGTCATCCTGTCGACAGGCGCCGTGACGAAACAGCGCTATGCGTTCCAGGATCCTGTTGACCCGGGCCTGGTCGCGTGGGCGGCGGAGTACCTGAACGACCAGTTGCAGAGCCGGCGCGTCGGGTCACGCTCGCTGCGAAACGCATTTGCCGAGCCGTCGCTCGGGATTCGCGAGCGCTCGTTTCTTGCGGCGATCCGAGGTGTCTTCGAACAACAGGGCAGCGAAGAGCGGCAGCTCTTCATCGGCGGCACCGTGGGTCTGCTCGACGAGCTGCGCGACGAGGAGATCGGCGCGTATCGCAGCCTGATGGAAGCGCTCGAGAAGCGCGTGGCGCTGCTCGACGTGCTGGCGCAACAGATCGATCCGCGCCGGGCGTTCGCGCGAGTGGGCGAGGAGCTTGAGCAGCCGGGCCTGCGCGACCTCTCGCTCGTCGGCGCGACCTACGGGCTCGCGCACGAGACATTGGGTGCGGTCAGTTTGATCGGCCCGCTGCGCATGGACTACGAGAAGGCGCTGCATTCGGTGCGGGCCGCAGCACATGAGTTGTCACGCATCGTCGCCGACGCGTACGAGGACGACTGATGTCGGCGACCAACCGCGACTACTACGAGGTGCTAGGCCTGTCGCGCGACGCGGATGACGCTGCGATCAAGAAAGCGTTCCGGCGCGCAGCGCGCGAGCTGCATCCGGACGTCTCCGATCATCCGGAAGCGGAGGTGCGCTTCCGCGAAGTGACCGAGGCGTACGAGGTCCTGTCCGACTCCGAGATGCGCACGCTGTACGACCGGTTCGGCCACAGGGGCCTACGCTCCGGCGGCTTCCAGCCGACGACGTTCGACATGGGCGGCCTGAACGATCTGTTCTCCGCGTTCTTTGGTGGCGACATCTTCGGGGGCCGCGCGCGAGCGAATGCCGCGCGCGGGGCGGATGTTGCGGCCGAGATCGAGGTCGAGCTCACGGAAGCAGCGACCGGCGCCACGGTCACGGTTCCGTTTCGCGTCGCGGTGACGTGCGCGACGTGTCACGGTGACGGCGTCGAACCGGAAACGACCCCGACCACGTGCGCGCGGTGCGGCGGCAGCGGCCGGTTGCAGCAGGTGACGCGCAGCGTGTTCGGCGAGTTTGTGCGCGCGCAGGCGTGTCCGGCCTGCGACGGCCGCGGCGTGCTGATTGAGCACCCGTGCAAGGCATGCAACGGCGCGGGGAGGACCGTCGAGGAGCGCACGCTGGACGTCGACGTTCCGGCCGGCATTCACGACGGCCAGCGCATCCGCCTCTCGGGCGAGGGGCATGCGGGTGTGCTGGGCGGCGGCTCGGGCGACGTGTACGTGCTCGTGCATGTTCGGCCGCACGCGAGTTTCGTGCGAGAGGGCAACGACATCTTCTCTCAGGTCGACCTGACAATCGCGCAGGCATCGCTCGGCCTGAAAGTGTCGGTCGACACGCTCGACGGCCCGGTCGAACTCGACCTGCCGGCCGGTGTGCAACCGGGCGACTTCCGGGTGCTGCGCGGCAAGGGCATGCCGGTGCTGCACGGCTTTGGCCGCGGCGACCACCGCGTGCTCGTGAACGTGCTCGTGCCACGGCGGCTCACCGACGAGCAGCGCCGCCTGCTCGAGCAGTTCGAGGACGCGAGCGACGACGAGACATATCGCAGCGATGCCGGCTTCTTCGACAAGCTGAAGAGCGCATTCCGCTGACACCGCCCTTCAATTGACACAGCTTCGTCGAGTCGCAGTACAGGTCCCGCAGGAGCGCGCCGAGGAGGCCCGTGCGGTGATGATCGAGCTGTTTCCCGAGGGCTTCGAAGAGGCGGAGCGCCCCGGCGGTGTCGAGTTGGCTGCGTACACGAACGCACAGGGCGAAGAGCGTGTGTGGCACGTGTTCGGCGGCGCGCAGTCGTCCGACGTCGCGGACGGCTGGGAGGATCGCTGGCGCACGTTTCATCAGCCTGTTCGCGTCGGAGGGCTTTGGATCGGTCCGCCGTGGGAGACGCCGGATGACAACCTGCTCGCGGTTGTCATCGATCCTGGACGTGCGTTCGGCACCGGGGCGCATCCGACGACGCAGCTCTGCCTGCAGCTTCTGCAGGAGCTCGCGCCGGGGTCACTGCTTGACGTGGGCTGCGGCTCGGGTGTGATCTCGATCGCCGCCGCGTTGCTCGGTTATGAGCCCGTCGTCGGCGTCGACATCGAGCCCGCGTCGATCGAGGCGACGATGGAGAACGCCGCGCGCAACGGCGTGACCGTCGACGCGCGGCTCGTGGATGCCGACGACGCGCTGCCGCCGGCACAGGTCGGGATCGCGAACATCTCGCACGGCGCCGTGCAGCGCTTGCCCGAACGGATCGACGTCCCGACGTTGGTCACGTCCGGCTATCTCGTCGACCAGGGGAGTGAGCTTGCGGGGTTCACGCACCAGAAGCGCGCCGAATCTGGCGCCTGGGCGGCCGATCTGTACGTGCGCGTCTGATTCGAACGTCGCGTTCTGCGCTGTGTCACCTTCTGAACCATGACCGCAGTACGATCCGTCTGTGGCGACGTTCTCCGTCGACTTCCTCGGCTGCAAGGTCTCGCACGTCGACGCGCACGAGATCCGCGACCGCTTGCTCCGTGACGGGCACAGCGAATCGGAGCAGGCAGACGTCGTCGTCATCAGCACGTGCTGTGTGACCAATGAAGCTGTCGCGAAGAGCCGCAAGGCGGCCGCGCGCGCCGCGCGTTCACACGAGCGCGTCTACCTCACGGGCTGCGCCGCGAATCTCGCCGGCAGCGCGTTCGCGGGGTTGCCTGCGAACGTCACGGTCGTCGCGAGGCGCAGCGAGGAGACGGCGGAGTTCGTCGCGGGCGACGTTGGCGCGATCGGCTGTGTCAACGCCAACGCGCGTACCGATCGCGTCCGCGCATTCGTGAAGATCCAGGACGGCTGCTCGTTCTCGTGCAACTTCTGCGTCATCCCACTCGTTCGCGGCGCGTCGCGCAGTCGTCGCGCCGACGCGGTGCTGCGGGAAATCGTCAGACGGGTCGAACAAGGCCACAGAGAGGTTGTGCTCACCGGGATCAACCTGGGCTGCTTCCGCGACCGTGAAGCGGGCTACGACTTGCCGCGCCTCGTGCGCGAGGCGGGCGCGACTCCCGGGCTCGAGCGGCTTCGCCTCAGCTCGATCGAGATCAACCATGTTGACGTCAAGTTGATCGCCGCACTTCGCGAGACGCCGACGGTGGCACGCCACCTGCATGTGCCGCTGCAGTCGGGCGACGACAACGTGCTCGCCGCAATGCGGCGCCGGTACACGACCGCTACGTATCTGCGCCGGCTCGAGTCGCTCGCCGACTTCAATCTGACTAGCGACGTGATCGTCGGCTTCCCCGCGGAAGATGACAGCGCGTTCGAGAACACCTTGCGGACGGTGGAACGTGCAGGCATCACCAAAGTGCATGTTTTCCCGTACTCGCCGCGTCCGGGGACCGTCACTGCGGAGCGCGATCCGGTGACGCCGCACGAGAAGAAGGAGCGTGGGGCGCGGCTGCGCGCTCTCTCGCATGAGCTTTGCCTGCGCCGCTGGCAGACCAAGACCGACGACATCGTGCTGGTCGACCGCCCCGGCCGCGGCTACGGAGACGACTACACGCCGTGGCTTGTCGACGCACCCGTCGGCGAGCTGGTGCACGTGCGGGCGGCGGCGGTCACCGAGGAGGGGATCCTTGCCGCCGCAGCGTGATGACTGCTTCTTCTGCAAGCTCGCATGCGAGGGGGACTTCGTGAACGAAACAGACGGATTCGTCGCCCTCAACGACATCCACCCGCTCGCGCCGGTGCACATCCTCGTGCTTCCAGTCGGGCATGTCGATACGTTCCGCGACGTGAATGCATTCAGCGAGGCCGAATCGAAGCGAATGCTCGAGTTCGTCGCCGACACGGCGGCGAAGGCAGGGCTCACCGACTACAAGGTGATGGTCAACGTCGGACCGGGCGGCGGGCAGACCGTGTTCCACCTCCACTGGCACATACTCGGCGGCAGGTCGCTCGAGCACGCGGAGGCGGCATGAGCCTCGTCGAACAAATCGAGACCGATCTCCGCGAGGCGATGCTCGCCCGCGAAAACGACCTCCGCGACGCACTGCGCCTGATCCTCGCTGCGCTCCGCTCATCCGAGAAGGACATCCAGCGGCCGCTCTCCGAAGAAGAGGAGCTGCAGGTCCTGCAACGCGAGCGGAAGAAGCGGCTCGAGGCGGCCGAGGCGTTCCGGAACGCCGGTCGCGAGGAACAGGCCGAGAAAGAAGAGTACGAGCTCGAGGTCCTCGAGGAGTTCATGCCCGAGCCGCTCAGCGAGGAGCAGATCGTCGAGATCGTCGACGACGCGATCGCCGAGAACGGTGCGACGAGCCTGCGCGACATGGGTCGCGTGATGGCCGACGTGATGCCGCAGATCGCCGGCCGCGCAGACGGCTCAGCGGTCAGCCAGATCGTCCGCGAAAAACTCGCTTAGGTAGCTTCGGCCGCTGGGCCGCTCGCGACGAAGTCCTGCCGACGCACGAGTGCGGCCGCGAGCACCGCGCCGATTGCCGCGACGCTCGCGCCGACGAGCAGGATGTCGTGCAGGCCGTGCACGAATGCAACCTTCGCGGCTTCGCTCGGAACTCCACCGATGGTCTGCACGCCGACCTTCGACTGGAAGATCGCGCCGAGCGCGGCGATGCCGGTCGCAATCCCGATCTGCCGGAAGGTGTTGTTGATGCCGGACGCCATGCCGGCGCGTTCCTGGCGCACCGTCGACACCGCAGTCGCAGCGAGCGGCGCGTTGACGAAGCCGATGCCAACGCCGCCGACGAGGAAGCCGCCGAGCAACGCGGTCCAGTGCGAGTGCACCGTGATGCGGCTCATCCACCACATTGCGATCGCGTTGAGCGCGAGGCCGAACGCGAGCAGCACGCGAATCGGAACGCGACCGATCAGCTTCCCGGCCGTCGGTGCAGCGAAGAACGAGATCGCCGACAGCGGCAGGAATCTGAGCCCGGTCTGCAGCGGCGAGAGGCCGAGGACGTTCTGCAGGTAGAGCGTGAGGTAGAGGAACATCGCGAACATCGACGACGAGATCGCGAACGCAGTCGTCTGCGCGCCGATGAACGCAGGTCGCCCAAAGAGTGAAAGGTCGACCATCGACGTGCGCTCGCTTGCTTGAGAGACGACGAAGATCGCAAGCAGCACGATTGCCGCGGCGATCAGCCCGAGGATGACGCCGCTCGACCAGCCCCGCTTGTTGCCCTCGATCAGCGCGAGGATCAAGCAGAACAACCCGCTCGTCAACGTTGCGAGGCCGACTGGATCGAGCCGGCTGTGCTCGGGGTTTGCCGACTCGCGCAACTGCGCTGCGCCGAGGACAACGGCCACGATCCCGATCGGGATATTCACAAAGAAGATCCACCGCCACGAGATCCACGACGTGAGCATTCCGCCGGCAAGTGGTCCGACTGCAACGGCCGCGCCGATCGTTGCGCCCCAGATCCCGAAGGCGGTGCCGCGCTCGCGACCGTGGAACTCCTGCGACAGCAGCGCGAGCGACGTCGCGAACATCGTTGCGCCGCCGATGCCCTGCACGGCGCGCGCGATGATCAGGAAGAGCGGGTCGTTCGCGGCGCCGCACGCGGCGGACGCGATGGTGAAGAGGACGATCCCGATCAGGAACAGGCGCTTGCGCCCAAACAGGTCAGCCAGCGCGCCCGCGGTCAGCACGCACGTGGCGAGAGTCAGGGCGTAGGCGTCGACCACCCACTGCAGGTCGGAGAACGAGGCGTGAAGCGCGCGCTGGATGGCGGGCAGCGCCACGTTCACGATCGTGATGTCCAGCAGGAGCATGAATGTGCCCACGCAGACGGTCAGCAGCGTGCCCCACTTCTGGCCCATGGAGGCAACCTACACTGCACGCGTGCAGGAAACGCTCGATGTCTCGAACGCCGTCGCGGCCGAGCTGGCTGGGATCTCCGACGGCGTCCTGGATGCGCTCCGTGAGCGGCTCGGCTGCACGATTCGCCTGCGCGGGAACCAGCTGACTCTCGACGGTGACGATGCCCGCGTCGCGAACGCGCACGCGGTGATCGACGAGCTGGTCGACCTCGTCGAGAGCGGCGTCGAGATCGGCTCGCACACGGTGGATGCGATCCTCGGCACGCTGGAGGCAGGACAGGACGTGCGCGAGGTATTCGACGCCGTCGTCTGGCGGCATCGAGGCAAGAAGATCGCGCCGAAGACCGTCACGCAGAAGCAGTACGTCGATGCGATTCGCCGATCGACTGCGACGTTCGGGATCGGTCCGGCCGGCACCGGCAAGACGTATCTCGCGATGGCGCTTGCCGTCGCAGCGCTGCACGAGCGAGAGGTCGCGCGCATCATTCTCACGCGCCCCGCAGTAGAAGCGGGCGAGCGGCTCGGCTTCCTGCCGGGCGACCTGATGGCGAAGGTCGACCCGTACATGCGTCCGTTGTTCGACGCGCTCTACGACATGATGGATCCCGACAAGGCGAACAGCCTGCTCGAGCGCGGCACCGTCGAAGTGGCACCGGTCGCGTTCCTACGCGGCAGAACGTTGAACGACAGCTTCATCATCCTCGACGAGGCGCAGAACACGACGCCTGAGCAGATGCAGATGTTTCTCACGCGCCTCGGCTTCGGTTCGAAGATCGTCGTGACCGGCGACATCACGCAAATCGACCTCCCGCGTGAGCAGCGCTCGGGTCTCGTGCATGTGCGCGACGTCCTGCAGAACATCGACGGCATCACTTTCATCGAATTCGGTCACAAGGACGTCGTCCGTCACAAGCTCGTGCAGCGCATCGTCGAGGCCTACAAGGAGCACACCGAAGAGCGCAACCGGTGATTGCGATCGAAGTCGAGAATCGAAGCGGCGTCGATGTCGACGAGGCAGGGGCGCTTGCGCTTGCCCGCCAGGTGCTTGCCGCAGAGGGAATCGTCGACGCCGAGCTCGGCATTTCGTTCGTCGACCGCGACGCGATGCGCGCGCTGAAGCACGAGCACCTCGGCATCGACGAGCCGACCGACGTGCTCTCGTTTCCGATCGACGGTCGCGAGGAGCTGCCCGACGGCCTGCCGCGCGCGCTCGGCGACGTCGTGCTGTGCCCGCAGGTAGTCGGCGACGAGTGGCGGTGGCCGCTGACGCATGGGCTGCTGCACCTGCTCGGTTACGACCACGGCGACGAGATGTCCTCTAGGGAAAAGATGCTCCTCGGGTGACCGCGCGGCGCGCACCGAACCTGATCGATTCCTTCAACAACGCGTTTGAGGGAATCATTCATGTGCTCCGCACGCAGCGGAACATGCGGATTCACTTCCTGGTGGCGGCGGTCGTGATCGTCGTCGCGATCGTCGTGAACGTGACGAAGCTCGAGCTGGTTGTGCTGCTGCTGTCGATTGCATTCGTGCTGATCGCGGAGATGATCAACACCGCGGTCGAAGCGGCGATCGACATTGCGACGACGTCGTTCGACCCGATGGCAAAGCTGGCGAAGGACATCGCTGCGGGTGCCGTGCTGATCGCGTCGGTCAACGCTGTCGCCGTCGGTTATCTCGTCTTCTCGAACAAGGTCGCCAATCGCTCAGCCGACTTGCTCGACCGGCTGCGACAGGCGCCGGCGGAACTGACGCTCGCGGCGCTGCTGATCACGCTGATCGTCGTGCTCGCAGTGAAGGCGTACACCGGGCGCGGCACGCCGCTGCGCGGCGGCCTGCCCTCGGGTCACGCAGCGCTCGCGTTCGCGGGCTGGGTCGCCGCGACCTATGCGGCAGGCGACGAGCACCGCTTTCTGATCTCGACGATCGCGCTGATCATGGCGCTGCTCGTTGCGCAGACTCGGGTGGAGTCCGGCATCCACTCGACGATCGAGGTCACGTTCGGGGCGCTGATCGGAGCCCTCGCTACCCTCATCGTGTTTCAGGTATTCGCATGAGTGACGAGCTACTCAACCAAGCCGATTTAGCGGCGCAGCGCGCGTATGCGCCGTATTCGAACTATCTCGTCGGCGCCATCGTGCGGACGAAGAGCGGCGAGGAGTTTGCCGGCGTGAACGTCGAGAGCGCGGCATATCCGCTTGGCGTGTGCGCTGAGAAGTCGGCGCTCGTCGCCGCGGCGACTGCCGGCCACCGGCCCGGCGACATCGAGGCGATCGCAATCACCGCATCGCCGTGTGGCGGCTGCCGCCAGTGGCTGCACGAGTGGCGCATCCCGCTCGTCGTGTTCCGCCGCGCCGACGGCAGCATCGCGCGCCTCTCGTGCGACGACCTGCTGCCCGAGGCGTGGGATCTCCCGGAATGAAGTCGGGTTTCGTCGCCGTCGCCGGACGGCCGAACGTGGGTAAATCGACGCTCGTCAACGCACTCACGGGAACGAAGGTCGCGATCGTCTCCGACAAGCCGCACACAACCCGGCATCGCATCCGCGGCGTCTACACGAAGGATGATGCGCAGCTCGTTCTCGTCGACCTGCCCGGCTGGCAAAAGCCGATCGACATGTTGACGGAGCGCATGCAGGCGCGTGTGAACGAGACGATGGCGGAGGACCTCGACGTTGTGCTGATCGTCGTGTCCGCGCGCGATCGCATCGGCTCCGGTGACAAGTACGTGGCGCGCAGCGTTTTCTCGCTCGACATTCCTGTGGTGATCGTGGTGAACAAGATCGACCGTCTTAAGCAGGGACACGTCGTGTCGCAGATGAAGCAGGCAGCCGAGCTCGGCCCGTTTCACGCGCTGCATCCCGTGAGCGCCAAGACCGGCGACGGCATCGACGAGCTGCGCGGCGACCTGCTCTCGCTGCTGCCGGAAGGCCCGTTCTATTTCCCGCCCGAGACCGACACCGACATGCCGCTCGAGGCACGCATCGCAGAGCTCGTGCGCGAGCAGGCGCTGCGCCTCACGCGCGAGGAGGTGCCGCACGCGTTGACGGCGGAAGTCGTCGAGATCGACGAGAAGCGCGTGCATGTTCGGCTGTACACGGAGACCGAGAGCCAGAAGCAGATCCTGATCGGAAAAGGAGGGACGATGGTGCGCGAGATCGGGCGCAGCGCTCGCCCGTACGTCGAGCAGCTCGTCGGTCACTCAGTGTTTCTGCAACTTCAGGTGAAGGCGGCACCGCGGTGGCGTCGCAACGCCACCATGCTCGAGCGGTTGGGGTTGTAACCGCCGCACTGCTTGCGGCGGGCTGCGGCGCGCAAGCGGCGCCGAGGGGTGCTTGGCGCGCAAACGCGCAGCAGGTCGTTGCGCAGTTGCGCAGCGATGTCGCAGCGGTCGAGACGGTGGGGCCAACGAGGACGGCGGCGTCCGCGCAACTCGCAGACCTGTCGGACATGTTTGGCTTGCTGCTCGCGTACACCGATCTCAGTGGCTGCACCGCGATGGTGCAGTCGACTGGGGCACCGCCGAGAGTTGCGCGCGTTCTCGCCCGGCCGTGCGCGCCGCTGCAACGGGCCGCGGCACTGTTCGCACAGGCGAACACGCGGCACGATGCCGGCGCGCTCGTCGCCGCGACGCACACGGCCGCCCAGGCGCAGCCGGCGCTCGTCAAGGCTGCGCTGCTGGTCGCGAAGTAGTCTCGTCTCATGGATTGGGCCACCACCTCAGCGCTCGCCACCGCCGGAGGGACGCTTGCGCTCGCAGCCGCGACGTTCGCGTCGATCAGGTCGGCGAATCGCGCGGCGCGCGTCGCTGAGGTTGCCGTGATGGCGAACCTGCGACCACTCCTCATGCCGTCGCGGCTTGACGACTATCGCCAGAAGGTCGGCTTCATGAATCCCGGCGAATGGCTCTACGTCGATGGAGGTCGCGGCGCCGCACGCGCGAACGATGACGCAGTCCTTTTCGCCGGGTCGGTGCGGAACGTTGGTTCCGGGATCGCCGTCCTCCACGGGTGGCGAATCTTCACCGGCAGTCGTTTCGAGGCCCCAACGACACAGCCGACAGCCGAGGAACTGACGCGCTACACCCGCGACATCTTCGTGCCGGCCGGCGATGTGGGCTTCTGGCAAGCAACGTTCCGTGATGCGACCTCTGATGGGTTCGCGGCTGCGCGACGCGCGGTGCAGGAGCGGGAGGACATTGTGGTCGACGTGATGTACGGCGACCTGGAGGGCGGCCAGCGGACGGTGACGCGGTTCTCGTTGCTTCCCGCCGGCGACGACGACTGGCTGCTCACGGCTGGTCGCGTCTGGAACATCGACCGCGACGATCCCCGCTAACGCCCCCGGTCTACACTGGCCGTATGGCGCAGGCACCTGTTTTGCCGCGTGGTTTCGAGCTTCCGCTCAAACAACGCCTCCCTCGGATCGGCGCGATTGACCAGGTCGCGCTCGAGGCGCGCGCGGGCGAGCTCGCGAAGCGCTCGATCAAGAAAGAGTCGAAGGTCTGGGCGCTCGAGCTGGCGATTCGCTGCTGCGACCTGACGACGCTCGAGGGACAGGACACGCCGGGCAAAGTCGCCGCGCTCTGCTCGAAGGCTGTGCGTCCCGATCCGTCCGACGCGACCGTGCCGAGTTGTGCGGCGGTGTGCGTCTACCCGAACCTCGTGCCCACCGCTGTCGAGCGGCTACGTGGAACGGGCGTGAAGGTCGCCTCGGTTGCGACGGCGTTCCCGAGCGGCCAAAGCCCGCTCGACGTGAAGTTGCGCGATGTGCAGGACGCAGTCGAGTTTGGCGCCGACGAGATCGACATGGTGATCGATCGCGGCGCGTTCCTGTCTGGTCGCTACGCCGCGGTCTACGACGAGATCGTGAAGGTGAAAGAAGCGTGCGGCGTCGCGCATCTCAAGGTGATCCTCGAGGTGAGCGAGCTCGGCACGTACGACAACGTCCGCCGTGCGTCGCTGCTTGCGATGGCAGCAGGCGCCGACTTCATCAAGACATCGACCGGGAAACTTCCGGGTGCGGCGACGCTGCCGGTGCAGCTCGTCAT
The DNA here is from genome assembly GCA_036496645.1 of Gaiellaceae bacterium. Lineage (GTDB taxonomy): Bacteria > Actinomycetota > Thermoleophilia > Gaiellales > Gaiellaceae > PALSA-600. Next base: position 13,984 of record DASXKU010000070.1, on the reverse strand, counting down.
GCTCGAGGCGATCCGTGACGTGTTCGAAGAGACCGGGCGCCGCATCGGCATGAAACCCGCCGGCGGCATTCGCACTTCGAAGAACGCGATCCAGTACCTCGTGCAGGTGCACGAGACGCTCGGCCCCGACTGGCTGACGCCCGATCTGTATCGCTTCGGAGCTTCGAGCCTCGTCAACGACATCCTCATGCAGCTCCGCAAAGAGAAGACGGGCTCTTACCAATCCAAGGATTACTTCACGAATGACTGACGTCGAGAAGAAATCAAACGCACCGGTTCCGGTCGACTGGACGTACGCGCCCGCGCCGGAGTCGACCGACATCGTGTCGATCCGCGAACGCTATGGCCTGTTCATCGGCGGCGAGTGGGTCGAGGCGAAAGAGCATTTCACGACGATTTCGCCGCGCGACGAAGCGCCGCTCGCGCAGGTTGGGCAAGCGAGCGAAGCCGACGTCAAGAAAGCGGTGTCCGTTGCACGCGAGGCGTTCACACCATGGGCAAAGCTGCCCGGCAGTGAGCGCGCGAAGTACCTGTTCAGGATCGCGCGCATCCTGCAGGAGCGCGCACGCGAGTTCGCGGTGCTCGAGTCGCTGAACGGCGGCAAGCCGATCAAGGAGTCGCGCGACGTCGACGTCCCGTTGGCCGCCGCTCACTTCTTCTATTACGCGGGCTGGGCCGACAAGCTCGAGTACGCGTTCCCGAACCGTACGCCTCGGCCGCTGGGCGTCGCGGGGCAGATCATCCCGTGGAACTTCCCGCTGCTGATGCTTGCGTGGAAGATCGCGCCGGCGCTCGCCGGCGGCAACACGGTCGTGCTGAAGCCGGCGGAGACGACGCCGCTCACTGCGCTCCTTTTCTGCGACGTCTTGCGCCAGGCAGAGCTGCCGCCGGGCGTCGTGAATATCGTCACCGGCGATGGCTCGACCGGCGCGGCGATTGTCGACTCGGACGTCGACAAGATCGCGTTCACCGGTTCTACCGACGTCGGCAAGGCGATTCAGCGGCGACTCGCGGGCACCGGCAAGAAGCTGACGCTCGAGCTCGGCGGCAAGGCCGCGAACATCGTCTTCGACGACTGCGCGCTCGACCAGGCGGTCGAGGGGATTATCAACGGCATCTACTTCAACCAGGGCCACGTGTGCTGCGCAGGTTCGCGCCTCTTCGTGCAGGAGTCGATCGCCGAGCCGCTGATCGACAAGTTGAAGCAGCGCATGGCAACACTGCGCGTCGGGGACCCGCTCGACAAGAACACCGACGTCGGCGCGATCAACTCGAAGATGCAGCTCGAGAAGATCCAGGAGCTCGTCCAGGCCGGCCGTGACGAAGGCGCCGAGATCTACCAGCCGCCGTGCGTGCTGCCGGAGAAGGGCTACTGGTTCGCGCCGACCGTGTTCACGAACGTCGCGCAGAGCTATCGCATCGCGCAGGAGGAGATCTTCGGGCCCGTACTGAGCGTGCTGACGTTCCGGACGCCGGATGAGGCGATCGAGAAGGCGAACAACACGCCGTACGGGTTGAGCGCAGGCGTGTGGACGGAGAAGGGCTCGCGCATCCTCTGGATGGCAGAACGCCTGCGCGCCGGCGTCGTCTGGGCGAACACCTTCAACCGCTTCGATCCGACGAGCCCGTTCGGCGGCTACAAGGAATCAGGATACGGCCGTGAGGGCGGTCGGCACGGCATCGAGCCGTACTTGCGATTCGAATGAGCGACAGGCTGCCCGTCAAGAAGACGTACAAGCTTTTTATCGGCGGCGCGTTCCCGCGGTCCGAGAGCGGGCGCACGTACGAGGCGCAGGGGCAGAACGTCGCGCGCGCGTCGCGCAAGGATGTTCGCGATGCTGTGTCGGCCGCGCGTGCCGCGCAGCCGAAGTGGGCGGGCGCGACCGCATACAACCGGGGCCAGGTCATCTACCGGATCGCCGAGATGATGGAGACGCGCGTCAAGGAATTTGCCGATCTGTGCACGGGCAAAGACGAAGTGCATCGCGCGATCGATCGTTGGGTTTGGTACGCGGGATTCGCCGACAAGCTTTCGCAGGTGCTCGGTGGGACGAACCCTGTCGCCGGCCCGTACTTCAACTTCACGATTCCGGAGCCCACCGGCGTCGTTGCGATGCTCGCACCCGACGAGCCGCCGCTGCTTGGGCTCGTGTCGCGCCTCGCACCCGCACTCACGGGCGGCAACGCCGTCGTTGCGGTCGCATCCGAGGCGCAGCCGCTCGCGGCGATCGAGCTAGCGGAGGCGCTCGCGACGAGTGATGTTCCCGGTGGCGTCATCAACCTGCTCACGGGCTATCGCGCGGAGCTCGCACCGTGGCTCGCGTCGCATATGGATGTCAACGCGATCGACATCACCGGTGCTGACGGGTTGGGGCCGGACATCGAGCGCGCCGCTGCCGAGAACGTGAAGCGCGTCGTGCACGGCTCGCCCGACTCGCAGTCGCTCTACGACATCTCGTCGTTCCTCGAGCTGAAAACCGTCTGGCACCCGATCGGCACATGACCGCGTTTTCGCGTCTCACCGGGGTGCAGCCGCAGCAGATCTGGCCGGGGCTGATCGCACGTTCGCTGCACGGTGAATCTGCGACGCTCGCGCAGATTGAGCTCGAGCCAAACATCGACGTGCCCGAGCACGAGCATGTGAACGAACAGATCGGCATCCTCACCGCCGGCTCGATGACCTTCACGATCGGCGGCGAGGCCCAAGAGCTCGTTCCCGGCGACGGCTGGGTGATCCCGGCGCACGTCCCGCACTCGGTGCGCTCGGGGCCGGACGGCGCGGCTCTGATCGAGTTGTTCGCACCGCCGCGCCACGACTGGGCCGAGCATCCGTGGCTTGACGCGCGGCCGCCGCGTCTTTCGTAGAGGGCTACCATGGCCCGCGATGAAGGCGCTTGTTTTGCTCGTCGCGCTGGCAGTGCTCGCAGCCGGCTGCGGTAGCACCAAGAAGTCTGCGCCGCCTGCCAAGGCGAAGGCGCCCGTGTGCGCGCATCTCGCCGGCTGGCAGAAGCTCGCGAATCAGATTCACGCTCCGGTGTACTGCCCGGGCTGGCTGCCGGATCCTCTGACCGGTCAGCTTGGTGCCGTCGACAACAACTTGCATTCCGTTTCGAAGGACCGCAGCTACCTCGAGAGTTGGATCTGGCAGGACACGGACACCCCGGGTTTGAGCGGTGTGCTGCACGTCAACTTGCGCGGCTACCCCGGCGTGCACGGCGTTCCGAACTGCACCACCGGTGGCACCAAGACCGAGAACCGCGTCGTCAAATGCTTCGCGAACCGAGTCGGCACATTCAGCGCGAATGGAATCGACGCGACGATCGACACGGTCAATCAGGACGCCGACGAGTGGCACATCGCGATGGTCTGGAAGGCGAACGGCGGGTTCTACACGCTCTCCGAGCACGTGGCGGCGCCGTTGACGCCGAACCAAGTGACGGCGTATCTGAAGCGCGAGCTGCGCAATCTCGTGTTGATCAGGCCTGCGTCCGCCGCGACCTGATGAAACTCACGCGCAAGCAGGTCCTCGTCGGTGCGGCGGCCTCGGCCGTGGCCGGCGGCGGGATCTACGAGCTCGTCGATCAGCTGTCGGGCAGTACGCCCACGCGGCCCGCCGGTGCGCTTCGCCCCGAACAGCATCTGCTCGACGGCGTTCGCGTCGTCGACTCAGAGGGCGTACCCGTGCTGGTGCCGCCGTTGCACCACCGCATCCTTACGGCGAAGGTCGCGGTCGACGCCGCCGACCTGCTCGATGCGCAGACGCAGCTCGAGCGCATCCTCTCGGGGCTGGAGGCGGATTACGCGCCGACGCCGGCCGGCCTCGGCGTGACGGTGGCGTGGGGGGTCCCGTACTTCCAGCGGTTCGTCGAAGCGGCCGCGAAGACGTATCTCCCGTTCGACCGCCGCGCGATGAAGCCAGTGGTGTTTGCGGCGCACCGGTTCCCGAGCGACCCCTCGGACACGATGCTGGAGGAGAACGAAGTTGCGTTCCTCCTTCAGGCGGACGCCCTGCAGCACATTGATGACGCGCACCAGCGCATCCAAGGCTCGAAGCTCTTCACCCTGACGTCGATTCGTTCGGGCTTCGCCGGAGGCGGGTTCGACGGCAAGAAGTCGCTGCCCAAGCAGATGGCGGTTGCGGCAGGTGTGCCGGGCGCGGATCTCATCCCCGATACGACCGAGCTTTTCCTCGGCTTCACATCGACGCAGAAGGCGGGTATGGGGCCAGGGAAGATCGCGAATCTCGAGACGCTCGGGTACGTCGACTTCGGCGGTCGCGAGTACTTCGTCAACGGCACGCACATGCACCTGTCGCACATCGGCGAAGACCTCGAGGCGTGGTACCTCAACTTCGATTTTGACGAGCGCGTGGCGACAGCGTTCCGTCCCAACATGCCGGTGGCGGCCGGTCGGCAGACGGTGCCGCAAGGCCCGAAGCAGGCTTCGGACGTCGCGAAGGTGCACGCCGACTACCGCACGTCGGGTCGCATCGGTCACAGCGCTTCGATCCAGACGACGTCGCGGCTCGACCGCGACATGGTCGGCCCTGACGGGACGGTGTACGAGAAGGGTTCAGCGATCCCCGTGCGCGCGGACTTCAACACGCTCGACAATCCCTTTACGTGGTCGGCGCGTGACGGTGAAGTGCAGCCGACCGCTCAGGCCGGCGTGCATTTCGTCGTCTTCAATCCGACCGGTGACGACTTCCGCCGCAACCGCCTCGCGATGGACGGCGTGTTCCCCGGCGACAAGATCCCGTTCCCGCCGCGCGACCGGAACCAGGGCTTCAACTCGATCTTGACGACGACGCACCGACAGAACTTCCTCGTGCCGCCGCGCCGCCACCGCAGCTTCCCGCTGGCTGAGATTTAGAGCAGGTGAGGGCCGTGTGGACAGTTCGTCACACTCTCGTGTGTCAGACGTCAGTCTGACTGCAGTCAGACCAGCAGCGTTAGCCGAAGAACGCGCGGCCGATTTCGTACCAGTCGTCCGGCACGGTCTTCAGCTCCGCCGTCGCTTCTTCGAGCGAGACGGCGATCACGTCGTCGCCGCGCAGCGCGGCCATCTGGCCGAAGTTGCCGTCCGCAACAAGATCGGCGGCCTTCAAGCCGAAGCGTGTTGCGAGCACGCGGTCGCGCGGCGTGGGGGAGCCGCCTCGCTGGATGTGGCCGAGCACCGTGACGCGGGTCTCGAATCCGGTGTCCTGTTCGATCAGCTCGCCGATTGCCTCACCGACGCCACGCTTCGCGAGCAGCTTGTGGCCGAACTGGTCGACTTCTCCCTTATCGTCGGCGCCGGGTAGCTCGCAGCCTTCGGATACGACGACGATCGAGAACAGCTTTCCGCGCGCGTGGCGACGGCGAATCTCGTTGCACACCTCGTCGATGTTCACTGGTCGCTCAGGGATGAGGATGACGTCTGCACCGCCGGCAATACCGCTCATCACGGCGATCCAGCCGGCGTGACGGCCCATCACCTCCACGACCATTACGCGGTTGTGCGACTCGGCCGTTGTGTGCAGCCGGTCGATCGCCTCGGTGCAGATCGCGACCGCTGTGTCGAATCCGAACGTGTAGTCGGTGCCGGAGAGATCGTTGTCGATCGTCTTCGGCACGCCCACGACCTTCACCCCGAACTCTGTGTAGAGCCTGGCGGCAACGCCGAGCGTGTCCTCGCCGCCGATCGCAACGAGCGCGTCGATCTCGTCGAACGCGGCGCGCACGCGATCGACTCCGCCGTCGATCTTGTACGGATTGGTGCGTGATGTGCCGATGATCGTGCCGCCGCGCGGGAGGATCCCTGAGATCTGGTCAGGCCCAAGCGGCTGGAAGAGCTGCTCGACCATGCCGCGCCAACCCTCGCGCACTCCGACCACCTCGTGGCCGCGCGTCCAGGACCGGCGCGCGACCGCGCGAATCACCGCGTTCAGCCCTGGGCAGTCCCCGCCCCCTGTCAGCACTCCAATCCGCATTGCCCTCAGTCTAAGAATTCACGAAAGACTCTGTAGCTGGGGCACAATGGCCGCGAAGCTCGGACCAACAAGGAGGATCACCGGATGGGCAAGGCAGCACGTAACAAGCAGCAACGGCGCGTCGCTCCGCCGCCGCCCGTTGGCAAGAACGCCGCAACGCGCCCGCCTGCCCGCATGGTGTGGTTCGCAACTTCCGGCCTCGTCGCCGTGCTCGTCGTGGGCGGCATCATCTACTCGACGACGCGCTCGTCACCGAAGACCGCTCCGCCCGCAGCGAACGTGAGCTCATCGGACGCGAGCGCATCAAACGCGCTGATCTCCGCCGCCCAGGCCGTCGGCTTCCATCCCACCACCGAAGCCGGTGTCGGGACGCTCGAGGACAAGCCCGCCAGCGCCGCGCAGGCACCCGCGAACGCGAACCTGCTCGCGGTCGGCACCTTCGCGCCGGCGTTCACCCTCGAGACGCCGCAGGGCCAGAAGATCGCCCTCACCTCATTCCGGGGCCACGCCACGCTGCTCGAGTTCTTCGCGACGTGGTGCCCGCACTGCAACGCCGAAGAGCCGCACCTCGCGCCGATGGCGCGCGCGTTGCAGAGCAAGGGCATCCGCTTCCTTGCCGTCAACGCCGACGGCGAGACGGCGCCGAGCGTCTACGCGTTCCACCGCTACTACGGCATGACGTATCCGGCGCTGGTCGACCCGAGCTCGCAGCCCGGCAGCTTCAACCAGGAAGGCGGCCCAGGCCAGGTCTCGACCGTCTACAAGGTCGAGGCGTTCCCGACGTTCTACGTCCTCGACAAGACCGGCAAGATCACCTGGCGGAGCGACGGCGAGCAGCCGGACGCCCTGCTCAAGCAGGAGCTTCTGAAGGCCGAAGCCGGTGCGTGATCATCCACTCCTGCCGTGGGCGGGAGTGGTCGTTCGCGTCCTCGCGGGCGGCATCTTCATCTACTCCGGGATCGGGTCGATTACCGGCGGACTAGCGCAGTTCGAAGACAAGGTCGCCAAGTATCAGCTGCTGCCGCACGTCCTCACGGGGACGTTCGCGTACACGCTGCCGTTCCTCGAGTTGCTCGTGGGCCTGTACCTCGTCGTCGGGTTGATGACGCGCGTCGCCGCGGCCGTCTCATGCGTGCTGATGGTGATGTTCCTGATCGCGATCGGGCAGGCCTGGGCCCGAGGGCTCGCAATTGACTGCGGTTGCAGCATCGGGGTCGCAAACAAGGTCGGGCCGTGGTCGTTCCTACGCGATCTTGCCCTCGGGATTCCATCGGTCGTGATGCTGATCTGGCCGGCGCGACTGTTGTCACTCGACCGCCTGCTCTTCGCGCGTCCAGCACCGGCTTAACGGGACTTACATAGAGGTGCCGAAGGTGGGAATCGAACCCACACGCCCTTTCGGGCACCGGATTTTGAGTCCGGCGCGTCTGCCAATTCCGCCACTTCGGCCGGCGGGGCAATGGTAGCCCTGTAGGAAATTTCCGGATTTCTCAGTAAAGTCTCGCGAACCTGTGGCCGCCGATGCTCCCGCGACAACTCTGATCACCCGCTTCCGCCCGTCAGGCGTGATGGCGACGATCAGCTGGCTGTTCGTCATCGGAACAGTGGCGCTCCTGATCAAGGAGCTGACGGTGTCGCCGACGCAGTTCTTCCAGGTCACGCTGATCGGCTTCACGCTCGGCTGCGTGTACGCGCTCGTCGCGCTCGGCTACACGCTCGTGTACGGCATCCTCGAGCTGATCAACTTCGCGCACGGCGACGTGTTCATGCTCGGCGGCATGCTCGCGATCACGTTCTCGACGAGCTTCTTCAACCTGCACCAGGGCCAGGGGCTCGTGATCGTCCCGATCGTCTTCGCGACGCTCGTCCTCACGATGGCCGCGTGCGGGTTCATCAATGCGTCGATCGAATTCATCGCCTACCGGCCGTTGCGTAATGCGCCGAGACTCGCGCCGCTGCTCACCGCCATTGGAATGAGTTTCATCATCGAAGACATCGGCCTCGCGTGGAAGGGCCCGAACTATGTGTCGGCACCGGACGTCTTCCCACATACGCACGTCTTCAAGATCGGCGGCGTCACCTATGCGTGGAATCACCTGCTCGTGGTGCTGATCACGCTTCCGGTGCTTATTGGCCTTACGTATCTCGTGCAGCAGACGCGGCAGGGCAAGGCAATGCGTGCGACCGCGCAGGACAAGGACGCGGCCGCGATCATGGGCATCAACGTCAACCGCACGATCTCGTTCACCTTCCTGATCGCCGGCGGTCTTGCCGGTGCAGCCGGAACGCTCTACGCGCTGTGGGCGACAACTGTGCGTTTTGACCAGGGCTTCCAACTCGGCCTGGTCTCGTTTACCGCGGCTGTGTTCGGCGGCATCGGCAACCTGCCGGGCGCCGTGCTCGGCGCGGTCCTGATCGGGCTGATCCAGTCGTGGAACGAAGGTTTGCCGTGGCACATGCCGGGCTCCGACTGGACCGAGGCGATCGTGTTCTCGATCCTCATCCTGATTCTCGTCTTCCGCCCCGAGGGCCTCCTCGGAGAACGGACACCGGAGGGCGGATGAGCACCGAACCGACAACGGCGACTCCGGTCTCGGAGCAGATCGGCTTCGGCAATCGCCTGAAGGCGTCGTGGCGCGCGCGCCCACTCGAGCAGCGCGCGGGGATTTCGCTTGGGATCCTCGTCGCGTTCGCGATCGGGCTCTTGTTCATCGACCACTCGCTCGCGTACGGCGTGCTCGTCGTGTCGGCGATCTACTGGATCCGCAGGCTGCCGCAGCCGACCCGCATGTACGCGCAGGCTGCGTTGATCCTGCTGCTTGTCATCCTCGCCGCGGTGTGGACGACATCGTGGGCGCTCGTCGCGCTGCTGGCGATCGGGGCCGCGATCACTTGGATCCCGAATCGCTTCCAGGGTTGGGCGGTGCCGGTGATCCTGTTTGTGCTCACGGTCATGTACCCGTTCTACCAAGACAAGATGTTCGTGATGCCGGTGTTCGGCGTCTGGCCGGACGTCGCCACGGGCGTCTACATGGTCGTGTTCGTGATGATGGCCGTCGGCCTGAACATCGTCGTCGGCTACGCAGGCCTGCTCGACCTCGGGTATGTCGCGTTCTATGCAACCGGCGCGTACACCGCGGCGCTGTTCACGTCGTTGCAGTTCTCAACGGTGACCTGGCACCTCGGTGCAGTCGGCATCGACCCGAAGCTCCCAGGCATCCACATCACGATTTGGCTCCTGTTGCTCATGGCCGGTGCGGTCACGGCGCTCTTCGGCATCGTGATCGGGCTGCCGACACTGCGCCTGCGCGGCGACTACTTGGCGATCGTGACGCTCGGCTTCGGCGAGATCATCTACGACGTTGCGCGCAACAGCGACAACCTGTTCAACACCGGCTTCAACCTGACGAACGGGCCGAACGGAATCACGCCGCTCGACTCCCCGGGCTTCGGGCACACGCTGTCGAGTTGGACCGGCGGTTTCCTGCCGTCGAACTACCTCCAGTGCTGCAATGCGAACGTGCTCGGTCACCAGGTTCAGTCGACCGACGTCTTCTTCTGGACTGCGATCGTCCTGCTGATCTTCACGATCTTCTGCTCACTGCGACTGCAGTACTCGCGCCTCGGTCGTGCGTGGATCGCGATTCGCGAGGACGAGACAGCAGCAGCCGCCATGGGCATCCCGCTGATGCGCACCAAGACCTGGGCGTACGCGTCGGGTGCGTTCTTTGGCGGCATCGCCGGCGCGTACTACGCGATCTTCAAGAGCGCGACGTTCCCGGGCGACTTCTACTTCAACATCTCGGTGTTCATTCTCTGCATGGTCATCCTCGGCGGGATGGGGAACATCTGGGGTGTCATCCTCGGCGGCGCATTCCTTGCGTACCTCAACCAGGAGGGCTTGGCGAATACCGGCGCCTGGCTGAACGCGAACATCCATGTCGCCGGGTGGCGGCCGAGCTTCGACCCGTCGCTGTATGCGTCGGGCATCTACGGCGTGATCATCCTGCTCGTGATGCTGTTCCGACCTGAGGGCTTCCTGCCATCGAGACGCATCAAGGCAGAGCTGCACGAAGGCGTGCACGACGAGCCGCTCTACGACCACACCCACGGGGCCGAGGTATGACCGAGAACGGCAGCGTCCTCGAAGCGGTCGGTCTGCGCAAGGAATTCGGCGGTCTCGTCGCGGTGAACAGCGTCGACTTCGACGTGCCTCGCGGCAAGGTGATCTCGCTGATCGGGCCGAACGGCGCGGGCAAGACGACGTTCTTCAACATGCTGACAGGCGTCTACAAGCCGACCTCGGGCACCGTGACACTGCTCGGCGAGAACGTGACGGGCAAGCCGCCGCACGCGATCACCGCGCGTGGGATCGGGCGCACGTTCCAGAACATTCGGCTCTTCCAGAACATGACTGCGCTCGAGAACGTGCTTGTCGGGATGCACACACGGATGCACGCGAATCTCTTCAACTCGGTGCTGCGCACGCCTGGTGTGAAGCGCGAGGAGCGGGAGGTGCGCGAGCGCGGTCGCGAACTGCTCGAGTTCACCGGTCTCGGCCGCAAGGCCGACGCGGTGGCGCGCAATCTTCCATACGGCGAGCAGCGCAAGCTCGAAGTAGCACGCGCACTCGCCACCGAACCGAAGTTGCTGCTGCTCGACGAACCGACTGCCGGCATGAACCCGCAAGAATCGGCGGAGTTCACCGCCTTCGTTGCGCAACTGCGCGACGAGAATGACCTGACCGTGCTGATGATCGAGCACGACATGCGCGTCGTCATGGGCGTTTCCGACCGCGTCTCGGTGCTCGACTACGGCGAGAAGATCGCGGAAGGCACGCCGCGCGAGGTGCAGCAGAATGAGCGCGTGATCGAGGCCTACCTCGGCAAGGCAGCCGTCGAAGACATGAAACGGCAGGGACTCTCGTGAGCACGAACGGCAGCACGCCGATCCTCGAGGTCGAGGGCATCCACACGTACTACGGCGCCATCCAGGCGCTGAAAGGCATCTCGCTGACGGTGAGCGACGGCGAGATCGTGACGCTGCTCGGTGCGAACGGCGCCGGCAAGACAACGACGCTGCGCTCGATCAACGGGCTCAACCGGCCCCGCCAGGGAACGATCAAGTTCCAGGGGCGCGACATAACGACCACTCCGGCGCACGACATCGTGAAGCGTGGGATCGCGCAGTCGCCGGAAGGCCGGCGCCTCTTCCCGCGCATGACCGTCGTCGAGAACCTCGAAATGGGCGCGTTCCAGCGCTCCGACAAAGATGGCATCAAGGAAGACATGGATCGCGTGTTCGAGCTGTTTCCGCGCCTGCACGAGCGGCGCACCCAGAAGGCCGGGACGATGTCGGGCGGCGAGCAGCAGATGTGTGCCATCGGCCGTGCGCTGATGGCACGCCCGAAGTTGCTGCTGTTGGACGAGCCTTCATTGGGATTGGCGCCGATCTTCGTCGAGCGAATCTTCGACATCATTCGCGAGATCAACCAGCAGGGCACGTCGATCCTGCTCGTCGAGCAGAACGCGCTGATGGCGCTCGACGCCGCCGATCGCGGCTACGTGCTCGAGACGGGCACGATCGTGCTCGCCGACAAAGCCGCTGCTTTGCGGACGAACGAACAGGTCCGCAAGACCTACCTCGGCGAGACCTAGCCCCCGACGATCAACGGGAAGTACGGCGGCGAGAGCAGCCAGCCGATCCGTTCGGCGCCACGACCGCGCGCCATCTCGAGCGCGGCGCCGAGGCCATGCACCGGCACGAAGCCGAGCTGGCGCGCCGACTGAGCATCACGGCAACCGGCGACGAGCACCGCGCCCAGGCGATGTGCGGTCGCGTCGCAGGCGCTCCACTCGACGAACGGCTGCAGCGGGTGGCACGCATGGCCGGCGCGGTACTCCGCGATCGCGTGCTCATCGTCGGTAGCCGCACGCTCGGCGTCGCGCATCGCGTCGCTGTCGCGCGCAGTGCGCGGGTCGAAGAAGAGTGCGCGGTACGGCGATTGAGTTGGCCGCGGAAACCGCCGTGGCAGCGGATGCACGAGAATCGCCGTCCCACCGGCCGTGATTGGGGGAGCATTCCGCCAGAGCCGCAGGGCGAGACCCAGCCCGAGATACGCAGCACTCACCGGGTTCGGACGCTCGCGTGGCACGAACGGCGTAGTCGACGGAATGCCGATCACGAGCGCGTCGACTTGCTCGGGTAGCTCCGCGCCCTTGAACACCGTTGCGCGCAAGAGCGCCTCGGTGTGCGCCACCGATGGCGGCCCCGCGAAGACAGCAGCTGCTGTGTGCTCACGCGGCAGCCGCTCCAGCATGCGTCTGCGCGCGAAGGCAGGTGCAACCTGGAATGTGCGGCGCACGCTCGACCGGAGCATCCGCGCCATCGCTTCGTCGTCGTACGGGTAGCCGATGAACGGGCCTGCGACGCGTGGCACGTTGAGCGCAAGCGACACGCCGATGAGTGCCGTGCGCTCGGCCAACAGGCGCTCGACTTCCGTCGCAAGCCGCCAGCCTTGCGACGCGCTTGTCTCGAGCAGTGACAGCGCGCCGGCAGCACGAAGCGATTCGCGCCCGGTTGCGGCAAGAAGCGCAGCGGGGCCACCGTGCAAAACAGTCTCCGCTGCGGTCACCGGAACGACGAGGTCGGTTTCGACGAGCGCCGGGTTCACGCGCAGCTCGACCGAGCCGGCTTGGCCGAGGCTGACGAGATCGTCGGCCTCCGCGTCGTGCACGATTACGCGGCCGCGAAATCTCCGGCGGAATTCGGGCGGCACGAGCAGTCCGATGTCGCGAGGCGTCGTCCGGCGCAACAGGCCGCCCGCAACGAGGATCGTGATGTGCTCGACGCCGTGACGTTCGAGTTCGTCCGAGACTGCCGCGATCGCCGAGTGGCGCGGGCCGAGTGGCACGCCGGGAATCGGCAGCGATGGCTGTTCGATCACGATCGTCGCCGTGCGTCCCGCGAGCTGCTCGAGCGGTGGTCCCGCCAACGGATACGTCAGTGCGTCGCGCACCGCTGCGGGAACGTCGCTGATCGCCTGGCGCGGAACTGCAGGGCGCAAAACGACGTCGTTCGGGCCTGCTTCCGCCGCGACGACGCGTGAGTCTGCGAGCAGTGGGACGGGACGCATCAGCCGCGGTGCGCGGCCGCGGCGCTCGCGCCGAGCACGACGAAGATGCTGCCGGCGAAATAGCGCCGGATGCGCGCCGCGCGCTCGCTGCGGCGCAGCCGCGACGCGAGCTTCGCTGCGAGGACTGCGTACGCGAGGTCGGATGTGAGCGCGATCGTCACGAACAAGCAGCCGAGGAACGCGACCTGCGTCCAGATCGTGTGGTTGCGGTCGACGAACTGCGGGAGAAACGCGACGAAAAACAGCGCTGTCTTCGGGTTGAAGATGTTCACGACGAAGCCTTGCGCCCACACGCGCTGTAGCGGCATCGGCTGGGTCTCGGCGACGGTGTCGTCGCGGGTGACGATGCGCTTGATTCCCACGGCGATCAGATACGCGGCACCGCACAGCTTGACGACGGTGAACGCGGTCGCCGACGACGCGATCAGCGCGGACAGACCGGCCGTCGCCGCCGTGACGTGCACGAGCCCGCCGCTCGAGACGCCGAATGCCGATGTGATCCCTGCGCGGCGTCCCTTGTCGACCGACTGCGTGACGATGTACGTCACCGCCGGCCCCGGCACGACTGCGAGCGCAAGTGATGCAAGCGCGAAGAGCGCGATCGTCGACGCCGAAGGCATATCGAGAGCCTAGGGGACGCGCCGGTACAAACGTAGGTACGTCGGCCGGAAGCCGCGCTTCGGCCAGAAGCGCGACGAGAGTAGATTGACCGAACGCCAGTCGGTCGTCATCGAGCCGTAGCCGTTCTCGTGGCCGTAGCGCAGAACGTGAGCGGTGAGCGCGAGACCGACGCCTCGTCCCCGCATCTCGGCCAGAACCTCGGCATGCGCAAGGTCGATGTTCGCCTCGGGGACGCGAAGATCGCCGCCGGGCCGCGT
>DASXKU010000069.1:0-2593 GCA_036496645.1 Gaiellaceae bacterium | reverse complement strand
GCCGCCCCCTGCGTTGACGAGCGACGCCTACGCCGCCGCGATCAACGAGGTGCAGAGTCTCGGCTCCGCGACCAGCACCACCCGAACCGCCGAGCAGACCGAGATCGGCAAGTTCTGGAACCCACCGATCCAGAACTTCTGGAACCAGATCGCAGAGACCGTCGCGCTCGCCCACCACAGCGACCTGGCGACGACCGCGCGGCTCTTCGCTGCCCTCAACCTCAGCTTCGCCGACTCGGCGATCGCCTTCTACGACGCGAAATACACCTACCAGGTCTGGCGGCCCGTCACGGCGATCCGACTTGCAGACACCGACGACAACCCGGACACGGCCGGCGATCCGAACTGGCTCCCGTTGGCCGGCAACACGCCTGCTGATCCGTCATACCCCGGTGCGCACAGCACGATCAGCGCCGCCGGAGCCGACGTGCTCGCGAACTTCTTCGGCGACCATCAGTCGTTCTCGGTCACGTCACCCGCGCTGCCCGGTGTGACGCGCTCGTTCACGAGCTTCAGTGCCGCAGCGGACGAGGCCGGCGTCAGTCGGATCTATGCGGGCGTGCACACCCGGCTCGACCACATCGCCGGGCTGACGCTCGGGCATGACGTCGCCAATTTCGTCCTCCACAACGCGCTGCTGCCCGACAAGAAAGGCCATTGATGAACTGAGCCTTCGGCCGTCGCTCTCGTGGCGGCGACTGCGATCCTCGCGGCCACCGCCGTCTCGGCGAGCGCGCGTCCGGCTTCCCAGGGCGGCGGTGGCATCACCGGCCGTCAGCGCCCAGTACCGGCGCGGTCCCGCCGTCACGAAGCGAGATCGACGCGCGGCTTCGGGCGTCGGCCACCGCCGATCGCGTGTGATCGCTGCTCCGCGACCGAGAACGGAATGGTCGACCGCTGAGGCTCGTTCAGAGAGATATGGCGACTCTGCCGGAAGGCCGTCTGCCGGCGCAGTTGAGGGCGAGGGCTCGTGCCCGCGCGCTCGATTGGATCGGTGTGCTGTTCGCAGCCGCGGCGCTCGTGCTCGTGCCGTGGGTCGTCTTTCTCGCCCGAGACCTGCCGAGCGACCACCGCTCGGCCCATTGGGACGTTGCGTGGGCCGGCTTCGACGTCGCGCTCGCCCTTCTCCTAGTCGGTGTCGCGGTTGCCGCCTGGCGGCGGTCACCATGGCTCGAAGGCGCGGCGACCGCGGCGGCGACGCTGCTCTTCGTCGACGCCTGGTTCGACATCCTGACCTCTTCGAGCCGAAGCGAGCTGATCATGGCGATCCTCGAGGCGGCACTGGTCGAGCTCCCGATCGCGGTGTTCTGCGTCTTCCTCGCGCGGTCGGTGGAGCGCAGGCTCGCCGCCGCTGCGTCAATTGCGGCGCCTCGCAGCGAGCGTGTGCGCGCGTTGGATTCCCTGTGCTCGGCGCAGTCCGACGAGCGGGCTGCCTAAGCCGCTCGCGCTTGCCCGTTCCAGCTTACGGATGCAAGTCGCAACGCTAGTGCGCGCGCACGCGCGCGTCGAGCAGCGCGTAACCAAGGTCGACCGCGATGTTCGCGGCGACGATGCACGCTGACGCAAGGACGACTGTCCCGATGATAACCGGCTGATCCTGGTTCGCGACCGACTGGACGGCGAGCTGTCCGAGGCCCGGAAGGCCGAAGATGTTCTCGACGATGATGACGCCGCCGAGGAGCGTGCCGAGATCGATGCCGAACTGCGTCACGATCGGCGTCAGCGCGCTCCGGAGCCCGTGCCGATACACGACGCGGCGTTCGCGCAGGCCCTTCGCGCGCGCGGTGCGTATGTAGTCCTCGCCGAGCACCTCGAGCATCGACGCACGCGTCAGCCTCGTGTACGCGGCCGCCGTCACCATCGCAACGGTCAGCCAGGGCAGGATCAGGTGCCGCGCCCATTCGAACGGATCCTGTGTGAGCGGTACGTACCCGCTCCCTGGGAAGAAGCCGATTCCGGCGAGGTGGAGCCGGAAGAAGAGGAAGTACAGGAACACGGCTCCGAGGAGGAACGACGGCATCGAATAGAAGAAGAGCGCGAAGAAGTTCGCCGTGCGGTCGATCCACGTGCGCGGGTGTACAGCAGCGAGGACTCCGGACACGACACCGAGGAGGAGCCAGATCACCGCGGCGCCGAGCGCGAGGGACGCGGAGACTGGCACACGCTGCCAGAGCAAGGAACGCACTGACGTCGAGTTGTAGAACGAGTAGCCGAGGTTCCCGTGCACGAGGTGGCGCAGCCACGTCGTGTACTGCGTGAAGATCGGCTTGTCGAGCCCTAGCCGGCGCGTGACCGCGGCGACGGTGTCCGGCGTCGCCTGCCGGCCCGCGATCGTGCGCGCGACATCGTGCGGCGCGATGTAGAACATGACGAAGACGAGTGAGGTGATCACCCACAACACGACGAGGCCGAGGAGGATGCGACGCACGAGGAAGCGCGTCATCGCGCCCTCCTGAACAGTCGCTCGCCGCGTGGGTCGAGCGCGTCGCGGATGCTGTCGCCGAGCAGGTTGAACGAGAGCGTCGCCGCCAGCAGGAAGAGGCCCGGGAAGAGCTCGAACCACCAGGCGACCTGGTAGAAGCCGAGCGACTCG
>DASXKU010000068.1:0-18616 GCA_036496645.1 Gaiellaceae bacterium | reverse complement strand
GCACCGCGACCGGCAACGCGCGAGCAAGCTGCGGCAGCACCGCGACCTCGGTCTGCAGCCACTCGGCTGCGTCGGCACGCCGTGGGAAGCGAAACACCCATTCTCCGCCCACCACGACCACGACGAAGTCGTAGCCCTCGTCGATCAGCTCGACGGACGACATACCCAGATCGAATCCTCGCCGCCCGCATAGGGCTGCCTATCGAACCAGCCGTAATGCGCCTCGACCTCGAAGCCGGCGGCGACGATCAGCTCGCGCCATTCGTCGACCGGCAGCCACGCCAGCGACATCTCTGTCTCCGCGCCGGCACTTCGCAGTCGAAGCACGAGCGTGCGCTCGTCTTCGCGCCAGTCGGCGCGCTCCCAGATCCCGGGCTCACGCTCGAGCCACTTGCCATTCGTCTCTGTGATGTCCTCCGAGCTCGGCTCGAAGACGTCGAAGACAAACCTGCCACCGGCTGCGACGAGCTTGCGCGCCGCGCGCAACGCTGTCATGCGGTCGCGCGTCGTCTCCAAGTGCAGCATCGCGCGGAACGGGCTCGTCACCAGCGGGAAGCGGCCCTTCGCCGGAGGCGAGCGCAGGTCGCCGAGACGTAGGTCGATCAGGTTCGACACCCCGTGCGTCTCGGCCTGCTCGCGAGCGACGTCGAGCATCCCCTGCGAGGCGTCGACGCCGATCACCTGCACGCCTGCCAATGCCGTCGGAATCGCGATCCGCCCGGTGCCGACCCCGAGCTCTACGACCGGCCCGCCGCTTTCGGCCGCGAGCGACACGTAGAAGTCGACATCCTCGACCACGCTCCGCGACCACGGGTCATAGAGCCGGGCGATGTTGTCATATGCGCTCATGCGATAGCCTTGTACCAATGCTGGCGACGGCGATGACGTCCTTTATGCGGCCCCGGTGCGCAACCGGGGGCGCCCGCTAGCGCTCCTATAGTCGCATCGGGGCCCGACCTTTGACCCCTTCGGACGCGGGAGCATCTGTGACGGACTGGAACGCATACGAGAAGGACGCAGCAAGCGCGATCGCCGGCGCGGCAACTGCCGACGCGCTCGACGCCGTCCGGGTCGAATACGTCGGAAGAAAAGCCGAGCTGACGCAGGCGCTGCGCGGCGTTCGCGACCGCGAGAGCGGGATGCTGCTGAACGGCATCCGCGAGCGCCTGGAGGCAGCGATCACGGAGCGCGACCAGTCGCTCGCCGACAATCTTCTTGAGCAGCGCCTCGCAACGGAGGTGGTCGACGTCACCGTCCCCGGCGAACGGCTGCCGGTTGGTCACCTCCACCCAACGACGCAGGTCCGCCGCATCGTCGAAGACGCGTTCCTCGGCCTCGGCTACGAGATCCGCGATGACCGTGAGGTTGAGACCGTCGAATACAACTTCGACAAGCTCGCGTTCGCCCCGACGCACTCAGCGCGGTCGCACCGCGCCACATTCTTCTTCGACGACGACCACCTGCTGCGAACGGAGACGTCGCCGAGCCAGATCCACCTGATGGAGGAGAGGAAGCCGCCGTTCTACATGGTGTCGATTGGCCGCGTCTACCGGCGCGACGACATCGACGCGACGCACTATCCGATCTTCCATCAGTTCGAAGGGCTTGCCATCGACAAGGGCATCACGCTCGCGGATCTGAAAGGCACGCTGCTGCACGTGATGCGCGCGCTGTTCGGGCCTGACCGGCGTGTTCGCTTCCGCACACATTTCTTTCCGTTCACCGAGCCGTCGATGGAGCCGGACGTGTCGTGCGGCGTCTGCGGTGGCGCAGGATGCCGGACGTGTCGCCACTCGGGTTGGCTCGAGATGGG
The DNA here is from genome assembly GCA_036496645.1 of Gaiellaceae bacterium. Lineage (GTDB taxonomy): Bacteria > Actinomycetota > Thermoleophilia > Gaiellales > Gaiellaceae > PALSA-600. Next base: position 16,803 of record DASXKU010000068.1, on the reverse strand, counting down.
CGGCTCCGGCATGGTCGACCCTCGCGTGCTCGAGAACGTCGGTCTCGATCCGAACGAGTGGAGCGGCTTCGCGTTCGGCTGCGGGCTCGAGCGCGTCGCGCAGTTGCGCCACGACATTCCCGAGATCCGGCCGTTCTGGTCGAGCGACCTAAGAGTGCTGAGGCAGTTCTGATGCGCGTACCGGTTTCGTGGCTGAACGACTACGTCCCGATGGGGATGCCGTTCGACGAGCTCACAATGCGGTTGTCCATCGCTGCGGCCGAGGTCGAGACGATCGAGCCGATCGGCGTGCCTGCGGGTGCGAAGAACCTCGAGCACTTTCGCGTCGGGCGCGTGCTCGAGGCGGTCAAGCATCCGAACGCCGACCGGTTGCAGCTCACAAAGGTCGACGTCGGTGAGAAGAAGCCGCGCTCGATCGTGTGTGGAGCATGGAACTTCGGCGTTGGTGCGACCGTTGCGGTCGCTCTACCCGGCGCAGTCATCGCGAACGGTCTCGAGCTCGAGAAGCGCGAGGTGCGCGGCGAGGAGAGCGACGGGATGATTCTCGCCGAGGACGAGGTTGGCCTCGGCGACGACCACACCGGAATCATGCTGCTCGACGATTCACTCGTTCCAGGCTCGCCGCTGGCCGATGTGTTGCCGCTTACCGACCACGTGATTCTGGTCGAGTCGACCGGCAACCGGCCCGACCTGCTGTCCGTCTACGGCATCGCGCGCGAGATCGCCGCGCTTTACGACCTGCCACTTTCGGACATGCCTGGGGACAGTCCCCAGACATGGCCCGCGGGGACAGTCGACGTGCGGATTGAGGACGCCGAGCGCTGCCCGCGCTACGACGCGCGGCTGTTCGAAGGAGTGCAGGTCGGCGAGTCGCCGCTGTGGTTGAAGGCGCGGCTGCGGGCGGCGGGTGTTCGCTCGATCTCGAACGTCGTCGACGTGACGAACTACGTGATGCTCACGCTCGGCAGTCCGTTGCATGCGTTCGACAACTCGACGCTGCGCGAGGGGCGGATCGTCGTTCGCCGCGCGAAGAAGAACGAGAAGCTGCGCACACTGGACGGCGTCGAGCGCGAGCTCACAACCGACGACCTCGTGATCGCCGACGCCGATCGCGCAGTCGCGCTCGCCGCGATCATGGGCGGCGAGGAGACCGAGATAGGTGAGCAGACAACGAGCGTGATGCTTGAGGCGGCGAACTTCGAGCCGCACGGCATCTTCCTCACCAGCGAGCGCCTGCGCCATCGCACCGAAGGCTCGAACCGCTGGGAGAAGGGCGTCGACCCGTATCTCGCCGAGCCCGCCGCGAACATGGCGACCGAGCTGATGCTCGAGCTGACCGGCGCGCGCTGGACGGCGCGCACCGACGTGTTCCCGTCACCGCCGGCTCGCCCGGTGATCGCATTCCGGCCCGAGCGCACCGACGAGGTGATCGGTCTGTCGACGGCGCCCGAGGCGCAGTACGCGCTCCTCAGCAAACTTGGTTTCGAGCACCGCAACGGCGAGGTCATCGCGCCGACGTGGCGCGCGCGCGACGTGACGCGCGAGATCGACGTGGTCGAAGAGGTCGCGCGCTTCCGCCTCGAGGACATTCCCTTCACGCTCCCGCAGCGGCGCGCGATGTTCGGCTCGCTCTCGAAGGAGCAGCGCGTGCGCCGCCGCGTCGAAGACGCGCTTGTCGGCCTCGGTTTCGCCGAGACCTATACGCCCAGCCTGCGCCCGGATGACGACACCACCTGGAAGCTGCCCGAGCCGATCAGCGTCGAGTTGACTGCGCTGCGCACACAGTTGCTGCCGAGTCTCGTCGAAGCGGCGCAAGCCAATCTCGATTTGGGTGTTGACAACATCACGCTGTTCGAGGTGGCGCGCGTCTACCTCGCCGGCAAAGAGCTACCGGACGAGCGCACTCACGTCGCCGGCATCGCCCAGGGTGACTTCGTCCACGGCAAGGGAATCGTCGAGGCGTTGTACGAAGCGCTGCACGCCGAGCCGTCGTTCGAGCGAGGCGACAGCGCACTGTTCCATCCCGGCAAGGTCGCGCGCACGAGCGCGGGGATTTTCGGCGAACTGCATCCGCGACAGCTCGACGGCACGTGGTGCGCGTTCGAGCTCGACCTTTCCGTTCTTGCGGCCGAGACACCCGACGCCGTTCGCTACGAAGACGTGAGCACGTATCCGGCGGTGCACCAGGACATCGCCGTCGTCGTCGCAGAAGATGTGGAGGCCGGCGCGATCGTCGCGGCGGCGCGCGAGGCAGCAGGTGGCGAGCTACGCGAGGCGCACGTCTTCGACGTGTACCGCGGCGAGCCCGTTCCGGCCGGCAAGAAGTCGGTTGCATTCTCCGTCGCGTTCCAGGCAGCCGATCGCACGCTCTCCGATGACGACGCTACGCGGTTACGCGGTGCGATCGTCGATGCACTAAAGAAAAAGTTCGACGCCGAACTACGCGCGGCGTCGTAGTTTCAGCGCAAGCCGCAACGCGCCGAGCACACCGAGCGCAAGTGGCACGCGAGTCTTCACCTTCGCGACGTCGCCGCGCAGATCTGCCAGCGCGCTCGCAAGCTGTTCTCGCTCGACCGATAGCTCGCGCTTCAGCTGCTCTTGCTCGTTCACCGTCGGATCGCCTCGAGCGTGCGCTTCGTCTCGCGAATCGCTTCATCGGGGAGGGGCTTGCTCTTCTGCAGGCGCCTCATTGCGAGGAATCCACAGAGCGCAGCCAGGAGCAAGAGGATCCCGGTCATGACGAGCAGGGCAAGCCACGTTGCCAAGAACGTCGTGAATGCGGCGGTGACCGCTGCGAGTGCGAACCCGATCGAAAGCAGTCCGAAGAGCACCGCGCCGGCGCCAAGGCCGATCGCGAGCCCAAGTGCCGCGACCTTCTTTCTCATCTCCGCTGCGGCGAGTTGCAACTCGAGCCGCACTACCGACCGGGCATGCTCAGCCACGCGGCGAGCCGCGCCACCAATGCCTCCGTTTGCCGAGTCGCGTTCCATGAACAATGCTGATTCTATGGGCAGCCACGAGCAGCGTGTTTTCCCGAAGCGAGAGCGCCAGCGCCTGATCGCGAGCGTTGTTGAGCGCTCGGCGGTCGGGACGCAGCAGGAACTGATCGACGCGCTCGCCGCAGCCGGTTGCCGTGTGACCCAGGCGACTACCTCCCGCGATATCCGCGAGCTGAAACTGGAGAAAGTCCGCGACCCGCTGGGCCGCATGCGCTATGTGCTGCCCGGGCGCGAGCGCCGCGTCGATCCGCGCGAGACGCTCGAGTCACTGCTCGCGCAGTTTGGCCGTGAAGCCGTCGCTGCGGTGAATCTCGTCGTTGTGCGGTCGGAGATTGGATCCGCACCGGCGATCGCCCGCGCGCTCGACCAACTCGAGCATCCCGAGATCGTCGGCACGCTCGCCGGCGACGACACGTGTTTGGTGATCGCAAAGGACGAACGGAGAGCCCGCGCGTTGGCGCGCGAGCTCTCCGACTCGATCTCCGGCGACTAGCTCGGGATGAGAAGCGTCGCCACGGACTCGTCGTGGCCGCTCACGTCGTTCACAAGCGCGGTGACCGTGTATCTGTCGCTTCGCCTGACGAGCAAGTTCGGCGTGAACGCGACCGACTGGTCGGCGCGCACTGACGCCTGCGGCTCACCTCGCGAGACCAGCTGCCCCTTGCTGTTGCGGATCGTGTAGGTGATGCCGACGGTCGATCCGGCGGCCGAGTAGTACGCGATCTGAGGGACGTACAGAATCACCGTTGGTCGCCGCCCGGGCGTCACCGTCTGCTGGGTGCCGCGGAGCGACCGAGCGACCGAGGCGAACGCATTGAAGCTCGCCCGATGCGCGCCGCTCGACAGCTCGATGCCGCTCTTCCACGGGTTGCTCTCCGAGTCGCGGAACGTGAACCAGACGAACATCTGGACGTTCGGGTCCTTCTTCGCGAACGTCAGTGCTTGCCGCGCATAGGTCGCCTGCACCGCGCTCGAGACGCCCTTCGGCTGTGCCGGGCGCGCCTGGTGGCCGTACTCCGTGATCCAGATCGCGACGCTCCGATGGAACCACTTATCGAGGTCACGTTCGAACCGGTGCAGCTGCAACAGGTTCACGTTCGGGTACCGGACCGCGCCGAGCGCCTTGCCGGCGACGGTCGGCGGATATGGATGATGCGCCCAGGCGGTGAACTTCAGCCCTTTCGTTCGCGCCACCAGGCGGGCGAACGTCGCGGGTGCAACCGACTGGCCCTGGCCCTTGGTCGCGATCGGCTTGTCCCGCCCTTCCGGTGACGTCTCGCCGATCGCAATTGCCGCCGACGCGTTACCGGCGTGGATGCCGGCATACGCCGCCTTGTACAGCTTCGCGTAGTTCGACGGGCCGACGATCTTCTTACCGACGAACTGCGGCGTCAGGAAGAGCTGCAGGTTCGGCTCGTTCCACACCGACCAGATCGACACGGTGCCGTGCCCGTGCAGGCCGTTGTAGCGGGTGGCCAACATGTGTGCGAATGCCGTCAGATCGCTAAGGCGGCGCGGCATGTGATTCGGTGATTTCCCGCCGTTCGCCCATTTTGGCGTACCGACGACCGTGACCATCACGCGGATGCCGTACTGCGGCGCGGCGGCGACGAGTTGGTCGAGGTCGGCGAGGCGATACGCGGGATCGTCACCGTTCAGGGCGTTCGCCGGACGTGTTGGCGCGATCGTCGCCCAGTCTGCGTTCGTGTGGATGATGGTTGCTCCGGCCGCCGCAGCGGTCGCGAGATTCGTCAGCCGGTCGTTCGACCAGCGGAAGCTGGCGTCGTCGTAGAAACCGATCGGCATGTGTGTTGCCGCCTGTGCTGCGGTCGGCACGACGAGCAGCGTGCAGATGAGCGCGAAGAACACGCGAGAGCGTGTAGACACAGAAGACCCCCCTTCTGTCTGGAACACAGGGACCGTAGCCACGATCGCGTGAGCGATGTGTAAGCATCAGTCATATGGCGCTTTCACACTGGGATGAAGTAGAGAGCCATCGTTCCGAGAAGGGCGAGATGGCGGCGACGTGGCAGCGCCTCGGCGACGCAGCGGGAACGGTCGGCGTCGGCGTCAACCGCATTCGCATCGAGCCGGGCCGGCTCTCGACACCGCCACATTCGCACGCCGCATCCGAGGAGCATTTTTTCGTGCTCGGTGGCAGCGGCTACTCGTGGCAGGACGAGCAGGTGTACGAAGTGCGTGCCGGCGATTGCATCGTGCACGTTGCCGACCACGAAGAGCACACACTGCGCGGCGGCGACGACGGGCTGGACGTGCTCGTGTTCGGCACACGACATCCCACCGAGTTCGGCTGGCTGCCGCGCTCGGGTGCAGTTCGCATCGGTTATCCATGGGTGGAAGGTCGCACCGACGATCCGTGGGAGATCGAAGCGACGGCACCGCCGCTGTCGTTCGACACGGTGTCACTCAAGACGGTATCGCCGCGGCCGAAGAACATCGTCAACCTCGACGAGGTCGACGACTGGCCGGAGGACCCCGGCTCGAAAGCGCTTGCCGAAACCGCGGGCTCGGTACGCGCCGGTTTGCACTGGACGCGCCGGCAGCCGAATGAGGAGCTCATGTCGCCGCATTGCCACTCCGCGGAAGAAGAGATCTTCGTCGTGCTCGCCGGCACCGCGACGCTCGAGCTCTGGCCGCGCGCGAACAAGCCCGGAGGCGAGATCGAGACATTCGAACTACGGCCGGGCCACCTCGTTGCGCGGCCCGCGGGCACAGGCATCCCTCACAACATTCGCGCGGGCGACCAGGGCATGGACGTTCTCACCTACGGCACGCGCGAACCGAACGACATTGCGTACAAGGCGCGCTCGGGGAAGATCATGATTCGCGGCGTCGGCGTGATCGGCCGTATCGAGCAGGTTGACTGGAGCGACTAGCGCTTGCCGGCCAGCCCGAACCACTCGAGCACGCGGCGGAGGAGCGGCACGGGCTCCGAGCGCTTATCGAACGTCGGTTTGCGCTCGAGTTCTCTCGCGCGCGTCGTAAGCGGGGCTTTCTCGGGCTCGATCTGCTCTTCTTCGGCCGGCTCGTCGAAGTCGGCCAGCTTTGCAACACCAGCTGCGTCGAGTTGCAGCTGAACGACACCGTCGGTGATTGTGCCGACCTGTTCCGCGGGCACGTAGTGCTGGCGGCCGAGCGCCGAGAATGCAATTGCGAGACCGTCGAAGATGTCGTGCGACGAGTCGCCGGTGACCTCCTCGATGCGACCGACGTCAGTGCCGTCCGCGCTGACGACCCGCCAGCCCGGTTCGATCAGCAGCCAGGAGACGGGGTCGGCCACTAAACAGTCTTCCCGCCGACGAGCCAGACCGGGCCTTGCGTGCCGACCGGACGCGAGTCGGACAGCACGCGCAGCACGGTGACGCTGCCGGGGATGCCGGCTTCGTCGCAGCGTTCGAGGCAGCGGTGCACCATCGACGGCGCCGCGCCGTAACCGAAGCGCGCAGCCGTGCGGAACACGAGCGCGGCGCGCGTGCCGTCGCGGCGCGCGTTCAGCGGCGTGCAACACAACGACACGCCCGCGATGTCGTCCGTGGAAGTCAGCTCGATCTCGCAGAGTGCGTCCGACCAATCGGGCGGCAACTTCGCGAGCTCGGCCTGCCACGAGGCGAGCAGCGACTGCGCCGGCGCGAGTGCCGGCGCCGCGGCGTCCGTGCTCGAAACGACGGTCAAGGTTCCGGCGATACCGCGCTGGTCGAGCCGGTGCAGCAGGCGTTGGATCCCATCGAGGCTCGGAGCCGTCCCGTCGAGCGCCGTGCGAAAGCGCAGCGTTTCGGCGGCAAGGCGGTACGGCTGCGCCGGAGCAAGCAGTTGTGCGGCTGTATCGCACTTCGCTGCGTCGGCAACATCGAGGCGCACCTCGGCCGAGCTCCAGTTCGCGGGAAGCTTGGATCCAAGCTCTTGCCAGAGGTCGACGAGCACGGACGAAAACGTACACTGGCGAGCCGTGGCGAAGGTGGAGAAGAGACGCACGGTGAACGAGGAGCAACTGCGTGAGTTCCTGCGCGAGATGCTGCTCATCCGCCGTTTCGAGGAGAAGGTGGAGGAGCGCTTCCGCGCCGGCGAGCTGCCGGGCTTCCTGCACGTTGCGATCGGCCAGGAGGGCGTCGCAGTCGGCGTTTGCCAGGCGATGGAGGACGGCGACATCTTCGCGTCGACCCACCGCGCGCACGGTCACACGCTCGCGCGCGGGTCGCACCCGAACAACGTGATGGCCGAGCTCTACGGGAAGATCGAAGGCATCTCGCACGGCTACGGCGGCTCGATGCACCTGTACGACGTCGAGCGCGGCAACTACGGCGCGAACGCGGTGATCGGCGGCGGGCTGCCTGCGGTGGTCGGTGCGGGCCTTGCGTTCAAGATGCGCGACGAGCCGCGCGTCGCGGTTGCATTCTTTGGTGACGGCGCGACGAACATCGGCACGTTCCACGAGTCGCTCAACCTTGCGCAGCTTTGGAAGACGAAGACGATCTTCGTCTGCGAGAACAATCACTGGGCCGAGTCGACGCCGGGTTGGCAGCACTCACCGGTGTGGGACGACATGTCGAAGCGCGCGCTCGCCTACGACATGAAGTCGATCAAGGTGAACGGCCAGGACGTGACCGCCGTGTACGAAGCGGCGCGCCAGGCGCTGGAGCATGCGCGTTCCGGCGAGGGCCCGGTCTTCCTCGACGTCGAGACGAAGCGCTTCCACGGTCACTACATTGGCGACCCGCAGGTCTACCGCACGAAGGAAGACCGCGAGGACGCGGCGCATCACGATCCTCTCGATGTCGCGCGCAAAGGTCTCGGCATCTCCGACGAGGACTACGACGCGCTCGACAACGAGGCGCTGGAGATGGTCGAGGCGGCCGTCGAGTTCGCGAAGAACGGCACCGACCCGCAGCCCGAAGACGCGCTGAAAAACATCTATGCCTGAGATCACGTACCGCGAAGCCGTCCGTGATGCGCTCGCCGCAGCGATGCGCGCCGACGAGAACGTCTTCATCATGGGCGAGGACATCGCCGAGATGGGCGGCTCGATGGGCGTGACTCAGGGTCTGCTCGACGAGTTCGGTTCCGAGCGTGTGCGCAACACGCCGATCTCCGAGATGGCGATCGTCGGTGCAGGCATCGGCGCCGCGATGGCGGGCATGCGCCCGGTCGTCGAGATCATGTACGAGGACTTTCTGACGCTCTCGCTCGAGCAGATCGTCAACCAGGCGGCGAAGCACCGCTACATGTCCGGCGGTCAGCTGAAGGTGCCGCTGACGATTCGCACGCAAGGCGGCGCCGGCTGGTCGCCGGGCGCGCAGCATGCGCAGCAGCTCGAGGCATGGCTGGTGCACGTTCCGGGCCTGAAGGTTGCGTTCCCGTCGACGCCCGAGGACGTGCGCGGGATGCTCTGGTCGGCGATCTACGACGACAACCCCGTCATCTTCTTCGAGCACCGCCTGCTCTATCCCGTCAAAGGAGAAGTGCCCGAGAAGATCGAGCCGATCCCGCTCGGCAAAGCGCGCACGCTGCGCGAAGGCACGGACGTCACCGTGATTGCAACCGGCCCGATGGTGCACCGCTCGCTCGAAGCCGCGACGCGCGCCGAAGGCGATGGCATCTCCGTCGAGGTGATCGATCCTCGCACGCTGCAGCCGCTCGACGAAGCCGCGCTGGTCGCGAGCGTGAAGAAAACGAACCGTGTCGTGGTCGCGCACGAGGCCGTCGAGCGCATGGGTTTCGGCGCCGAGGTCGCCGCGGTGTTGCAATACAAGGCATTCGACTGGCTCGACGCTCCGATCGAGCGCGTCGGCGCAAAGTTCGCGCCGCTTGCGTTCGCGCCGGTGATGGAGCAGTTCGTCGTGCCGGGCCCTGACCAGGTCTACGACGCGATCCTTCGGACGCTCGGAAAATAGAGTCGGGAAATAAGTCATGGCCAATGAAGTCAAGCTGCCGCGTCTGGGACAGGGCATGGAAGCGGGAACGATCACCAAGTGGCTGAAGTCCGAAGGGGACACCGTCGAGAAGGGCGAGCCGCTCTTCGAGGTCGACACCGACAAGGTCACGCAGGAAGTCGAAGCAGACTTCGGCGGCGTGCTCTTGAAGATCGCGTTGCGGGAGGGCGAGGCGCCCGTCGGCCAGACGATCGCGTGGATCGGCGAAGCCGGCGAAAAGATCAAGGACGAAGCGAAAGCGCCGAAGGCGAAGGCTGAAACCCAGGAACTAAGTTCGAAGAACTTAGTTCCCGAGGTAAGCGCCACGCCGGCCACTCCCGCTTCAGAGTCCAACGGAGGGCGCGTCAAAGCGTCGCCGCTGGCGCGTCGCATCGCGCGCGAGCGCGGCATCGATCTGCACGGCCTCAGCGGCACGGGCCCTGAGGGACGCATCGTCGCCGAGGACGTCGAGCGCGGCGCGATCACCGGCGCGCCGCGTCCTGCCGCCGCACCGCTGCCGAGCGGTGAGATCGAGTCGATCCCGCTCACCTCGATTCGCAAGACGATCGCGCGCCGTCTCACCGCCGCCTGGCAGGCGCCCGTATTCCAACTCACGGTGAGCGCGGACATGACGCGCGCGAACGAGCTCGTTGCGCGCGCACGCGAGCTCAACCCCGACGTGCGCATCACCGTCACCGACGTGCTGACGAAGGTGTGCGGCATGGCGCTGATGCGTCATCGTGATGTCAACGTTCAGTACACCGAGGACGCGTTGCTGAAGTTCCCGTCGGCCAACGTCGGCATCGCTGTCGCCGCGCCGCAGGGTCTCGTCGTGCCGGTCGTGCGCAATGTCGAGCGGCTTTCGCTCGCGGAGATTGCGACGGCGCGCGGTGAGGTCGTCAACCGCGCGCGTGACAACAAGCTCACCGCGCAGGATCTCGAAGGTGGCACGTTCACGATCTCGAACCTCGGCATGTTCGGCGTCGAGCAGTTCGTCGCGGTGCTCAACCCGCCGCAGGCGGCGATCCTTGCGGTCGGCGCCACCGTCGACACTCCGGTTGCGCGTGACGGCGCGGTCGTCGTGCGCCCGATGCTGACGCTGACTCTGACGGTCGACCATCGCGCCGTCGACGGCGCCGCGGGCGCAGACTTCCTGCGCACCGCCAAGCAGTTCCTCGAAGAGCCCGCGCTCGCGCTGTAAGTGACCGTAGGCTTGACGGAGGTCACCGAGGAGCGAAGGCGCCGGCTTTGCCGGCGCTGGAGCGGATAATGGCCGACCCGCGAGTCTGGTATTTCGTCCGCGAGTTCGACCGCGGGCGAGAGTTCTACACCGACAAACTCGGCTTCCTGGAGACCTATGTCGACTGGGACGACAAGTGGGCGAAGCTCCAGCGAGGCGAGATGTTGATCGCGGTCTCGGAGGGCGAGCCGATCGAGGGCGGCGTAGCGACGGTGGACGTCGACGATGTGCGCGCGGCGGCCGAACGTCTGCGTGAAGAGGGCGTCAACGTCGGCACGGTGCTCGACCTGCAGGGTCACGTGCGGATCGTCGATGTATACGACCCCGACGGAAACCGCATCCAGCTCGCAGAGTACGGCGTGTGATTCGCCGAGGCTCACACGCCGACGTCCCCTTCATGCGCGCGATGCTCGCGCATGCGTACCACTGGCATGTCGCCGGGCTGGAGACCGACATCCCGCTTTCGCGTTACGTCGACGGCTGGGGACGCACGGGCGACGTTGTCGTGATCGCCGCTGAAGGCGTCAACCGCAACGGCGCCGCGTGGTTCCGGCGGTTCCCGGCGTCGTCTCCCGGCTACGGCTTTGTTGACGCGCAGACGCCCGAGCTGACGATCGCCGTCGTGCCGTCGATGCGCCGGCACGGCCTCGGGCAGGAGCTGCTCGACGGCTTGCTCGAGAAGGCGCGCGCGGAAGGCGTCGCGCAGGTGTCGCTGTCCGTGCAGAAAGGGTCGGACGCGGTCGCGTTCTACGAACGCAACGGCTTTGCTGCCGTGGGGGAGCCGCACGCCGTGCTTACAAACCGTGCGCTGACGATGGTCAAGCAGCTCTAACGGAGCTCTTTCCTTATCGAACCTTTGGCAGCGGGGTGAGCGTCGCCTCGACCTGCTCGCGGTAGCGCTCGAAGTTCGGCGGCAGTGAGATGCGTTCGCCGAGTGACTCGAGCGGCTCGTCCGCGGTGAAGCCTGGGCCGAGCGTCGCGATTTCGAACAGCACGCCGCTCGGCTCGCGGAAGTAGATCGACTTGAAGTAGAAGCGATCGATCACGGGCGTCGGATGACCGCCACCTTCGACGACGCGATCGCGCCACGCCTCGTGGTCCTCCATGCGCGACGCCCACGCAACGTGGTGCACCGTTCCGGCTGCCTGTAGGCCGTGCTGCGGCGGCGCCGGGTCGTAGACGTAGAAGCCGTGACGTTCATCGCCGTTTGCGTGCCAGCCGGGCTCGAACCCGAGCGCCTGCAGCATCTGCTCGCTGCCCGCCGGATTCGATGCGTATGCGCGCACGCCGGCGAAGCCACGGATGCGGTGCTGCTCGGGAATGTCCGGCGCGTTCGCCGTCAGCGGCGTATCGCCAGAGTCGTCGACTAGCAACTCGAGCCGTAGGCCTTCCGGATCCTCGAACACGAGTGACGAGTCGGAAACGGTCCCGCCGACGCGCTCACGCCACCACTCCAGCGACTCGTGCGAGCCGACGCGGAACGACACGGTGTGCACCATCCCGTCGCCGGCACGCCCGCGCGGCACGCCCGGATACTCGAAGAACGTGATGTCGGAGCCGGCCGATCCGCGTTCGTCCGCGTAAAAGAGGTGATAGACGGTGGGGTCGTCCTGGTTCACCGTCTTCTTGACGAGCCGCAGCCCGAGCACGCCCGCGTAGTACTCGACGTTGCCGGGCGCATCGCCGGTGATGCACGTGACGTGGTGGACGCCTTCCAACTTCACGCCCATAGAGTGCCTGCGATGAAGGCCGCGACGATCAGCAACGGCAAGCTCGTGATTCAGGAGCACCCCGACCCGGTGCCCGCCGGCGGGGAGCTGCTGATCCGCGTGCGCGCTGCTGGTTTGAACAATGCCGACCGCGCGCAGATTGCCGGCCACTATCCAGCGCCGCCCGGAGTGCCGCCCGACATCCCGGGGCTCGAATGCGCGGGGGAGACGGAGGACGGTCGCCGCGTGATGGCGCTGCTCGGCGGCGGCGGTCAGGCTGAACTCGTTGTCGTCGATGCGCGGCATGTGCTCGACGTTCCCGCGGGGCTCGACTGGCCGCAAGCCGGCGGGTTCATGGAGGCCTTCTGCACTGCACACGACGCGTTGTTCACGCAGGCGCAGCTGCAGGCGGGCGAACGATTGCTCGTGAACGGTGCAGCGGGCGGTGTCGGCGTCGCCGCCGTCCAGCTTGGCGTCGATGCGGGCGCGAAAGTCACCGCGAACGCGCGTCATCACCACGAAGAACTGCGCGCGCTCGGTGCCGACACCGACGTTGGCGGCGAGTACGACGTGATCCTCGAGCTCGTTGGTGGCGACAACCTCGCGCACAATCTCGAGCGGCTCGCCCTGCGCGGTCGGGTCGTCGTCATCGGCATGGGCGCCGGCTCGCGCGCGGAGATCGACTTCGGCCTGCTGATGCGCACGCGCGGTCGCATCTCGTCGTCGACGCTCCGCTCGCGCAGCGCGGACGAGAAGGTGAAGGTCGTACATCGCCTGGCGAGCCTTGATTTGGAGCGGTTTCGCGTGCCGATCGAGGCCGAGTTCCCGCTGGCGGACGTCCAGGCTGCGTACGAAATGTTCGGTGCCCCTGGGAAGTTCGGGAAGATCGTCGTACGATTCGGCTGATGACCGAAGTGGGGGCGGTCCTTCCGGAGAACGAGGAGTCGCAGCGCGCCTGGGACGGCGTTCTGTTCGACCGCTTCATGCACTTCCGCGAGCAGGTCGTCGCGGGGCTCTCGCAGTTCGGCATCGAGGCGCTGAAGCGGTTCCCGCCTGCCGAAGGCGATCATGTCGTCGACATCGGCTGCGGTTTCGGCGACAGCACCGTGCAACTCGCGGAACTCGTAGGGCCGACCGGCTCCGCGCTGGGCGTCGACATCGCGCCGCGCTTCATCGAGCTTGCGCGCGCTGAGGTAACGCTGCCGAACGTGCGCTACGAAGTGATGGACGTTCAGGCAGCAGCATTCGAGGAGCAATTCGACTACGCGTTCGCGCGCTTCGGGACGATGTTCTTCGCCAACCCTGTCGCTGCGATGCGCAACGTCCGCAACGCGCTCGCCGACGACGGCCGCCTGTGCATCACCGTCTGGCGCCGCCGCGAAGAGAACCCGTGGCTCTACGTCGCCGAGCAGGTCGTGAAGCCGCTGCTGCCTGAAGAGGACGAGACCGTGGACGAGGCCCATTGCGGGCCTGGCCCCTTCTCGATGGCGGGCGCCGACACCGTGAGCGTGCAGCTCCGCGCAGCCGGCTTCAACGAGATCGCGTTCCAGCGCTTCGACACGCCGTTCTTCGTGGGGAAGGACGTCGCGGAGGCGATTGAGCTCAACCTGGCCCTCGGCCCTGCCGCCGAAGCCCTGCGTTTCGCCGGCGAAGGTGGCGAAGCAATGCGTCCCCAGCTCGAAGCGCTGCTCCGCGAGGCGCTCGCCCCGTACGAGACCGCGGACGGCGTGATCCTCGATTCGTCGGTCTGGTTCATCACGGCGACGGCCTAACGCGCCCCGCTAGCATCGCCCTCATGGAAGTTGACATCGCAGTCCTGGGCGGAGGCCCAGGTGGATACACGGCAGCGATCCGCGCCGCGCAGCTCGGCGCGAAGGTCGCATGCATCGAGAAGGAGCCGGAGCTCGGCGGCACCTGTCTGCGCGTGGGGTGCATCCCCACCAAGGCGTGGGTGCAGACCGCTCACTTCTTGCATCAGGCAAACGAGAATTTCGCGAAGCTCGGCATCAAGCTCGACGGCACGAAGCTCGACTTCGCCTCGGCGAACGAGTGGAAGAACGGTGTCGTCAAGCAGATGACGTCGGGCGTCGCGGGGCTGTTCAAGGCGAACGGCGTCGAGTGGGTGAAGGGCGTCGGCACGTTCAAGGACGCGAACACGATCGCCGTCGACGGCGGTGAGGATGTGACCTTCAAGCAGGCGGTCATCGCGACCGGCAGCTTCCCACTGCGGCCGCCGATTCCCGGCCTCGAGTCCGACCTCTGCGTCGACTCGACCGGCCTGTTGGCGCAGTCTGAGGTTCCGAGGCGCCTGGTCATCCTCGGTGGCGGGATCATCGGTTGCGAGTTCGCATCGATCTTCAACCGCTTCGGCTCCGAAGTGACGATCATCGAGATGCTCGACACGCTCATCCCGCAAGAGGACGCCGACGCGGCGAAGGAGCTGCGCAAGGCGTTCGAGAAGCGAGGCATCGCGTTGCAGCTCGGCAAGCAGTGCACGGGTGTCGAGCAGAAGGGCAATTCGCTCAGCGTGAGCTTCGGCGACGGCGAAAAGGTCGAGTGCGACCTGATGCTCGTGTCGGTCGGTCGCGGCCCCCTCGTCGAAGGGATCGGCCTCGAGGCAGCGGGTGTGCAATTCGACAGGCGCAAGGGCATCGCCACCGACGAACACCGCCGCACGAGCGTGCCGCACATCTACGCGGTCGGCGACTGCGCCGGTTACTGGCAGCTCGCGCATACCGCGTTCCGCGAAGGCGAAGTCGCCGCTGAGAACGCGTGCGGTCACGACGCGATCGTCGATAACCGCGCGGTGCCCCGCCCGATCTACACCGACCCGGAAGTCGCTGGAGTTGGGCTGACCGAGGCGCAGGCGCGCGAGCAGTACGGCGACGACGTCGCGGTCGGCGTCTTTCCGTGGGTCGCGAACGCGCGAGCGGTGATGCAGGCTGAGACGGTCGGCTGGGTCAAGTCGATCCACGAGACGCGTTACGGCGAGCTGCTCGGGATCATCATGGTCGGCCCGCACGTGACCGACCTGATCGAGGCCGGCACCGTCGCCATCGACGCGGAGGCCACCGTCGAAACGGTTGCGGACGGCATGGCCGCGCATCCGACGTTGAGCGAGGCCGTCAAGGAAGCCGGTCTCGTCGCGCTCGGTCGCGCGATTCACCTGCCGAATAAGAAGAAAGCGGCCGCGAAGGCTTAGCCTTCGCGGCCGTCGTACGCTAGACCGCTGCTGTTTCCGGATCGGGCCGGACGATGACGGTGTCCGCCACTTCGATGATCTCGTCGGCCGGCAGCATCGCGCGACTCGCGTGCTCCCTGATCTTTTCCGGGCTCGAGGCCTGGTAGATGCAGACGGTGCCGACGGTGCCGTCGCCCTCAGCGAGGACGTACGAGCGGATCCAACGGATGTCGTCGGACATCTCGTTGTCACCAACGTCGGACGAGCGCGCCGCAGCTTCTTGCAGTTCCTCGCCGGAGCGCCAACCGCTCCTGCGCAGGATCACATACGTCTTCATGACACGCCCCCTCCTGTCGTGAGGGCCTGACTCTATACCGGCTGTGCGGCGACGAGCTGGGGGTCGTCCTGGGTCAAGCTGCGCACCGCCGGCACCGCGGCGACGGCCAGATTCGTCACGGCGACGATGCCCGCGGCAACCGCCAGCGTCGGCATGTAGCCGACCGAATCGGCGATCGGCCCGACGAGGATCATCCCCACGGGCATGAAGACGAACGAGACCAGGATGTCGTACGAACGCACGCGCGAATAGAGATGCTCCGGGATGCCGCGCTGCAGCGCCGTCTCCCACCAGGTGTTCGACAGGGCGACCGAGCCCATGCCGAAGCCCCACGCGACTGCGACCGCCGGCCAGGGCAGAGGCCGGGCGAGCGCCGCGATCGGCACCGCAAGCAGCACCGACGTGAGGAAGCCCGCGTAGAGCGGGTGTCTCGGCGCGAAGCGCACTGACGCGAGGCTGCCAACGATCGCGCCGAAGGAGCCGGAGGCGGAGACGATGCCCCAGTCGGTCTTGCCATGGACGAAGTGGGTGAGGAACACGAGCGGCCCGAGCACAACAAACGCCGCAAGCGCGAGGTTCGCGATCGCGAAGCCGGCGATCGGCGCGCGCACCCACGGTCGCGACATGACCTCGCGGAAGCCCGCGCGTGCCTCGGTGAGGAACGACTCGCGTGCAGCGCGTGCGGGCGCGTCGATGTGGAGCCGCGAAAGGAAGAACGCGCTCGCGACGAACGACGCAGCGTCGATCGAGAAGACATAGCCGGGGCCGGCCAGCGCGACGAGTGCGCCGGAGACCGCCGGGCCGAAGACGTTGAGCGAGTTGCGGCTCATGCCGATCAGCGCGTTCGCCGGCTGCAGATTCGCCGGAGAGATCGTCTGCGGCACGAGGCCGTCGGAAGCAGGCCCGAAGAACGCGGACGCCATGCCGAAGATCGCGCCGGTGACGACGAACAACACGATCGTCATGTGGCCGGTGAAGAGCATCGCCGCGGTGAACGCTTCGACTGCGGCGCGGACGACGTCGGTGCCGAGCATGATCGTTCTCCGTGAGAACCGGTCGGCGACGACGCCGCCGGCGAGCGTGAAGACGACCCTCGAGATCGTGAAGGCCGCGAGCACCACCCCGAGCGCCGTGCCGGAACGGTGGATCGAGAGCACCGCGAACGCCAGCGCGACCGGCACGAGGGCGTCGCCGACCGCAGACGCGACGCGTCCGAGCCAGAGCAGCCGAAACGGCTGCTCGCGCAGTGCGGCAAAGGTTCCCCCCGGACCCACGTTTCTGACGATAAACCTTTCGAGGCGCGACTTCCATGTCTGTTGTAGACAGAGGGACAGTCCCCCTGTCCGTTAGAGTCGCCGCGTGGGTATTTTCAACCGTCGCAACGCCGCCGTTGGGTGGGTCACGTGGATG
>DASXKU010000067.1:0-5220 GCA_036496645.1 Gaiellaceae bacterium | reverse complement strand
TTCAGATCGCCCACGACGTGCGGGTTGTCGCGCGGCAGCAGTTCGAGCCCGCTGGCACGGAGCAGATCCTTCGCCTTACGGGTCACGGTCTCGGCCGATCGCAGTCGCTCGACGAGCGCCGCCGCTTCGTCGGCGCGAAAGACGAGGCTGAGGTAGTCGGTCGCGGCAGGAAAATCGTGGTCGTCTGGGACCGTCTTCCAGGTCTCCGCTCGCTTTGGCATGTGCGATGAGTTTACGGAGCGCCGTCGGTCGAATCGACTGTGGCGACCGTTGCGCAACTAAGATCGAGCGGGGTGAGTGCTACCGCTGACGTCGAAGGGCTGCTCGAGCAACATCGCCGCGAGCTGACTGGATACTGCTACCGCATGCTCGCCTCGCCGTTCGAGGCCGAGGATGCCGTGCAGGAGACGATGATCCGCGCCTGGCGCGGCATCGAGCGGTTCGAAGGTCGTGCCGCGCTCAAGTCGTGGCTCTATCGCATCGCGACGAACGTGTGCCTCGACATGTTGAAGAGCCGCGAGCGACGCGCGCGGCCGGTCGATCTCGGCCCGGCGCAGGAGCCGGTAATCGAGAACCTGCACATCCCTGAGGGCGACGTGTGGGTGCTGCCGTCGCCGGACCCGGTCGACGTCGCCGTCGAGCACGAGAGCGTGCGCCTCGCCTTCGTTGCAGCACTGCAGCATCTGCCTGCACGTCAGCGCGCAGCGTTGATCCTTTGCGAAGTGCTGCGCTGGCAGGCATCCGAAGCGGCCGAGCTGCTCGACACATCCGTCGCGTCGGTGAACAGCGCGTTGCAGCGTGCGCGCGCGACACTGTCGGAGAGTGATCTCGAGACGCAGGAGCGCGAGCTCACGGCAGACGAGCGCGCGTTGGTCGACAAGTTCGTCGGGGCGTTCGAGCGTTACGAGATCGACGAACTCACGACGCTGCTCCGCGAGGACGCGACGCAGTCGATGCCGCCGTTCGACCTGTGGCTCGACGGGCGCGACGACGTGCTCACGTGGTGGTTCGGCCCGGGTATCGCGTGCAAGGGCTCGCGCATGCTCCCTGCCGGCACTGCGAACGGTCTACCCGCGTACGGCCAGTACAAGCCGTCACCCGAAGGTGGGCACGAGCCGTGGTCGCTAGTGGTGCTGCGGCCGTCGGCTGAAGGGATGGCCGAGCTCACGTTCTTCCTCGACACCGACCGGCTCTTCCCGCTCTTCGGGCTGCCGGCACGGCTCGACGCGTAACGCGTCCGCGAGCCCGAGAAACGCGATCAGCTCGCAGAGCTCCGGCGGCGCGGTCACTCGCAGTTCCCGCGTCGAGAGACGGAGCCGGGCGATCAGCTCGACCGCGAAGAGCGTCATCGAGAGTTAGACCGACCGGCCGCCGGAAGCTCATCGCGAGCGCACACAAACGGCGGGCCGCCGAAGCAGACCCGCCGTCTGTGAGATGCGCAGGTGCTACGCCGCAGAAGCGACGCTCTTCGAGGTGCGCGCCCCGAAGATGTTGAACGCGGGGGATGCGTTCATGAGCGTTCCGCCCGCCGCGAGGATGGCCAGGCCAACCCCGGTGAGCATGAGGGCGATCCCGACGACGATGCCGAAGAGCCCGAGCTGGCTCGCCATGTAGCTCATGTTGAGGGCGGTCGTCAGCGCGGTCTCGGTCACCCACACGTTGCGGGCTCCGTTGGAGACCGGCTGCTTCGTGGTCGGATCGATCGCGGCGTAGTCCGCGTTGTCCGTGCCGCCACCCGCCATGAGCTGCGACTTCGGCGTGCTGTCCTTCGCGATGTAAATGCCCATCTGCGAGTACGTGTAGCCGCCTGTCGCCTCGAGGGCGTGGATGTTCATGTACTGGGCGAACACGCGAGCCTTTGCGCCCGTGTTGATCGTCTGATTCGCGACGCTCTTCGTCGGCCACTGCTTGACCGCCGAAGACACGTGTGACTTCTGAGCCTCAGCCTTGATCGCGGCCGGCGTCATGTCCGCCGAACCGACGATGTACTGGTACTTCAAGCTGTTGTTGACGGTGTTCCGGCCATTGACGCCCATCACGATCGCAGTGACGCCGAACGCGATCAGGACGACTGCGGCGACGAATCCACCAATCTCAAGCACCTTGCGCATCTGACTCGTCCTTTCGTGTCGTGCCGGCGCCTCGTGCGTCGGCTTGCTCAACACGCCCAGATTCGTTGCGCGGAGCCTTCCGGCCATCGTGGGCGAGCCGCCGATCGCATGCGGCTATCTGCCCCGATGGGTGCGGAGAACTACTCGGGGTCGAGCAGCCCGTGCGCCATCGCGTAGCGAACCAGCTCGGCGCGACGGGTCAGGCGGAGCTTTTGCATGATGTGCGCGCGGTGCGTTTCGGCGGTGCGCACCGAGATGTAGAGCTGCTTCGCGATCTCCTGGTTCGTGTGCCCGAGTGCGAGCAGCTTCAGGACTTCGCGTTCCCGATCGGAAAGCGGGTCCTCGCTGGCCAAGCGCTGCGCCTCCGCGTCGGCAGCGACGAGCCGTGCCCCGAGCTCGGGGTTCACATACCGGCCGCCCTTCGCCACCTCGCGTACCGCGTTCACCACCTCGGCGTCGGCCGCCTCTTTCAGGACGTAGCCCGCAGCGCCGGCGGCGAATGCCTCGCGGACATATCGCGGATCATCCTGCATCGAGAGGATCAGCACCTTCACGTTCGGATGCTCGTGGAGCAACGCCGGTAGCACCTCGAGCCCGGTCTGATCGGGCATCACGACATCCATCAGGATCACCTGCGGCTCGAGCGAACGCGCCTCGAAGATCGCTTCGCGGCCGGTGCCGGCCTCGCCGACCGGCTCGATGTCGTCCTCCTGTGCCAGCAGAAGGCGAATGCCGGAGCGGACAACGGGGTGGTCATCCACGATCAGGACGCGAATTGGCTTGTCGGCCACGGGGTGACGTTACCGCGGGTGCCGAACGGCACGCTCCGCAAAAACCCGCAACAGGGCTCCCAGATCCGGCGCAACGCTGTCCGCTCCCGCCACCCGCAGTGCGTTGTCGTCTCCGGCCCGGTCGATGGCAACGACCAGGCCGCAGCCCGCCGCCCGGGCCGCCGCGACCCCGGCCGGCGTCGTCTCGAACGCCGCCGCCTGTGACGGGTCGATGCTCAGGCGCTCGCAGGCCGCGAGCAGGGTGTCGGGCGCGGGCTTCGGACGCAACTCCAGCTCGTGCATCACGGCCGCGTCAACGGTGAGGTCGACGAGGTCGTTCAAGCCGGCGCGGGCGAGAATCGTGCCGGTGTTCGCGCTGGGGGAGATGACGACACACGGCAGTCCCGCGATCGCGGCCAGGTCGAGGTATTTGGCCGCGCCGGCGAACGCCATGACACCTTCGTGTTCGAGACGCCGGCTGAGCGAGGCGCTCTTCGCGTTCGCGAGCCCGTAGCTGGTCGCGGCGCCCGGTGGGTCGTCGCAGGATCCTTCGGGAAGGGTGATGCCGCGGCTTGCCAGGAAAGCGTGGACTCCGTCGAGTCGCGGCCGGCCGGCGAGGTACTCGTCGTAGTCCGCACGGCGGCTGAGCCGCGCGTACTGCGAGAAGTGGACGCTTGCCTGTTCGAAGTGTCGGCCGAAGAACGCGTCGAATGCATCTGCCCATGCTGCGAAATGGATATCGGCGCTCGCGGTCAACACACCGTCGAGGTCGAAGAGACAGGCTTCGATCGCAGCGGGCAGGCCGACGTCCGCATTCGTTGCGAGCGGCACGTTGACCGTGCGCAGCAGACGCACGCGATCCTCGCGCGCGGCTGCTTCGAGCAGCAGCTCGACGGTGTTGCGCTCGCACGTCAGTCGTGACGCGCGAGCGTGCACTTCTTCCGAGGGGAGCGCGGATCCCGGGCACGTTGCAGACGCAGACAGCGCCTCTGCGGCGCTGGCGAGCGCAGCGCGCCATTTCGAGCCGAGATGATTCAAGTCGACGTGAGGGTCGTGCCACGTTGTTATCCCCATGCGTCAAGCGTGCTGCGGCAATGCCGCGGCGGCATCGGGAGTTCCTCGGATGCCGCATTCGTCGAGCGCGACAAAACTCTCTGCATGAGCCACGTCGCGGAGGCACCGAGTCTTCGTACCAAGAGCTACGTCTTTCCCAGCTCGATCGAATGGCTTGCGGACAGGACCGTATCGGCGAAGGTGAGCGGGAAGCAGCACATCGCTGTCGGTCCACCCCTCGAGTTTGGCGGCACCGACTCACTCATCTGGAGCCCAGAGGACTTTCTCGTCGCGTCGGCTGCAAGCTGTTTGGCGGTTACCTACACCGGTCTCGCGCAGCGCCAAGGTGTGCATCTCTCGAGCTTGCGAGTGGACGGGGACGGCGTCGTCGGCACACGAGACGACGGGCGCTTCGGCTTTACCGAGCTCAACCTGCGCCTGCGGATCGTGGTTCCGCCGAGCGAGGCCGATGCCGCGACAGAGGTCGCGCATGCTGCGCATGAACGCTGTCTCGTGGCCGCATCGCTCGCGGTGCCGGTCGAGGTCGAGATCGACGTGCGTAGCACTGCCGAGTGAACTCGGACTAGCCGAGCGAGAACGGAACGAACGCGATCATGCTGGTGCCGCTGGCCGACGACTCGATCGCGAGTGTCCCGCCGAGCAGCGCCAGGCGTTCGCGCATGCCGATGATGCCAAGCGCTTCGGTACGGACTTCCTCAGGTTCGAAGCCGCGCCCATCGTCCTCGACGACTGCGCTGACGCCGCTGTCTCGCGCGGCGAGCATCACGCTCGCACTCGTTGCGGCGGAATGCTTGGCGACGTTCGTCAGTGCTTCCTGAACGAAGCGGTACAAAACTGTCTCTGCATCGGGTGGCAGACGGCGGTCGGGTAGCGACGAGTCGAGGGTGACGTTGATGTCACTGGCCTCGGTCAGTGTCTCCACCAGGCGCTCGAGCGCCGGTACGAGCCCGAAGTCGTCGAGCGACGCGGGGCGCAACTCAACGGCCAGTGCGCGGACGTCTTGAAGTGCGGACACCACGAGCTCGCGAAGCTGCTGCTCGGCGAGCTCAGCGGATGCGTCGTCGCGAGCGGTACGGATCGACTTCAGGCCGAGCAAGATCGAGGTCAGCGCTTGCCCCGTCTCGTCGTGCAGCTCGCGCGCGAGTCGCGCGCGCTCCTGCTCCTGCGCCTGCACAACTCGTCGCACGGTGTCGCGCGCGACCCGTTCGCTGAGATCGACCGCAACTGCAGCGCGCGCCGCAAAGATCTCGACCAGACGCACGTCA
>DASXKU010000066.1:0-6734 GCA_036496645.1 Gaiellaceae bacterium | reverse complement strand
GGGGCTGATCGGCCTCTACAAGGCGGTCCGCGACTTCCGCCCGGACAAGGAGACCTCGTTCCGCTCTTTCGCCGAGCTCTGCGTCACGCGGCAGATCATCACCGCGATCAAGACCGCCACCCGCTTCAAGCATGCGCCGCTGAACACCTACGTCTCGTTCTCGCACACGCCCGCCGGCCAGGAGGCCGACAGCGACTACACGCTCGGCGACGCGCTGCCCGGCCCGCGGGTCGACGACCCTGCGGTGTGCGTGATCTCGACCGAGGAGCTCCAGAGCCTTGTCGGCTGCCTCGGCACCACGCTCTCGCCGCTCGAGTCCGACGCGCTCCGCCTCTACCTCGAGGGCTACTCGTACGAGCAGATGGCCGAGGAGCTCGGCTGCGACACGAAGACGATCGACAACGCCCTGCAGCGCGTGAAGCGCAAGATCCTGGTGCACCAAGATTCGCGCCAGGTTCTCAACGCCTAACGCTCGAACTTAGTTCGTAGAACTAAGTTCACGAGTTTCGGATCTACACTGGGAGCTACGCCGGAGTAGCTCAGTTGGCCAGAGCACCTCACTTGTAATGAGGATGCCGTGGGTTCGAGTCCCACCTCCGGCTCTTACGCGTTCTGCAGTGCGCGCTCGAGATCCGCCCAGATCTCGTCGACATCTTCCAGCCCGACCGACAGGCGGAGCAATCCGACCGGGATCCGGTCGCCCTCCCAGCGGTAGCGGCTCTCCATCGAGGACGTGACGCCGCCGAGCGAGGTCTGGTTCGCGATCAGGCGCGTCGCGGTTTCGACGGGAACCGGGTCGCCGGCGACGTCGAACGAGATGAGCCCGCCGAAGCCTGGGTAGCGCACGAGCACCACTGCAGGATGCGCGGCGAGCCGGCGCGCGATCTCTGTCGCGTTCTCCGTGTGCTTCGGCATCCGCTCGCCAAGCGTCTTGAGCCCGCGCAGCAGTGACTCACACGCGTCGGGCGCGGCGTGCAACCCGATGCGCGTTCGCACTTCGCGCAGACGGGTATGTAACTCGGCGTCCCGGGTGGCGAGCGCGCCGAGCATTGCGTCGTGGTGGCCGGTGAGAAATTTCGTCGCCGAGTGCAGAACGACAGTCGCGCCTTCGTCGAGCGGCTTGAGATAGACCGGCGTCGAGGCGGTCGCGTCGCACACGATCGGTGCGCCGTGCGCGCGGGCTGCCTCCCAGTTCGGGACGCTCAACAGCGGGTTCGACGGCGACTCGAGCCACACGACATCCGCATCTGCGGGCGGCGCGCCCGTCTGATCGAACTCGACGACCTTCAGTCCCCATGCGTCGAACTCGCGCAGCGTCACGCCGGTGCCGAAGTACGCGCCTGCCGCGAGTGCGACGGTCGAACCCGGCCCGAGCAGCGCGAAGACGCACGCCGTCCCCGCTGCGGTGCCCGAGCTGAAGAGCAGCGCGTTGCCTCCTTCGAGCGCGCCGAGCGCCTCCTCGGCGGCAGCACCGGTTGGGTGCGCGTAGCGCTGGTAGTAGAACTCGCGCGGCTTCCCGTGCTCGTCGTACGGCCAGACGGAGGAGCGGTCGGCGGATTCCATACCCGGAGTTTCGCATTAGGCTCTTGCCGTGGCGAAAGCAGAGGACAAGCGCATACACCAGACCACGCGCGAGAAGCTCGACTGGCTGCAGGAGCTGCAGGACGACGCACGGCATGCCGGCTCCGAGAAGGCAGTCGCGAAGCACCACGCGGCGGGCAAGCTGCTCGCGCGCGAGCGCGCCGAGAAGCTGTGTGACCCCGGCTCGTTCGTCGAGCTCGACCGCTACGTCCGCCACCGCGAAGCGAACTTCGGGATGCTCGAGCGGCGCCCGTACGGCGACGCGGTCGTCACCGGCTACGGGACGATCTTCGGGCGGCGCGTCTTCGTCTTCAGTCAGGACTTCACGGTGTTCGGTGGGTCACTCTCCGAAGTTTTCGCCGAGAAGATCTGCAAGGTGATGGATATGGCGGCCAAGTACGGCTGCCCGCTGATCGGCATCAACGACTCGGGTGGCGCGCGCATCCAAGAAGGTGTCGTGTCGCTCGCCGGCTACGCGGAGATCTTCTGGCGCAACGTGCAGTGCTCCGGCGTCATCCCGCAGATCTCGCTCGTGCTTGGGCCGTGCGCGGGCGGCGCGGTGTACTCGCCGGCGATCACCGACTTCATCCTCATGGCCGAAGGCAGCTCGTACATGTTCATCACCGGCCCCGATGTGGTGAAGACGGTGACCGGCGAAGAAGTCTCGTTCGAAGAGCTCGGAGGCGCGCTCGCGCACGCGACCAAGTCGGGCGTCGCGCATCTCGTTGCGCCCGACGAAGAATCGGCGCTCGAGGATGCGCGCTACCTGCTCAGCTTCCTGCCGCAGTCGAACAAGCATCCGACTCCGTTCGACGAGCCGACGGATCCAGTCGACCGCGAGGCGCCGGAGCTCGACGAGCTGATCCCCGACGAGGCGACGAAGCCGTACGACATCAAGCGCGTGATCGAGGCCGTCGTCGACGATGGCGAATTCCTCGAGATCCAGCCGCTGTTCGCGGAGAACATCGTGTGCGGTTTCGCGCGACTGGGCGGTTGGTCGGTCGGCATCGTCGGCAACCAGCCGAAGGCGCTCGCGGGCGTTCTCGACATCTCCTCGTCCGAGAAGGCTGCGCGCTTCGTGCGCACGTGCGATGCGTTTAACATCCCGCTGATCACGTTCGTCGACGTGCCGGGCTTCTTGCCGGGGACGACGCAGGAGTGGGGCGGGATCATCCGCCACGGCGCGAAGCTCTTGTACGCCTACTGCGAAGCGACGGTGCCGAAACTCACGGTGATCACGCGCAAGGCATACGGCGGCGCGTACGACGTCATGAGCTCGAAGCACATTCGCGCGGACTTCAACTTCGCGTGGCCGACCGCCGAGGTTGCGGTGATGGGCCCGGACGGTGCGGTCAACATCATCTTCCGCCGCGAGCTCGAGGAGGCTGACGATCCCGAGGCTCGTCGTGCTGAGCTGATCGCCGAATACCGCGAACGCTTCGCGAACCCGTACACCGCAGCCGAGCGCGGCTACGTCGACGAGGTGATCGAGCCGCGTCGCACGCGGCCGGTGCTGATCGACGCGCTGCGCACCGCGATCACCAAGCGCGAACCGCGCCCGCCGCGCAAGCATGGAAACATCCCGCTCTGATGGAGCTTGACCTCGACCCAGCTCAGCCCGACGCCGTCACGCACGCCGTCGAAGAGCTGCTGACCGAATCCGAACAATTGCCGGATCCCTGGTGGCAAGCCGGAATCGACGAAGCACTCGAAGAAGAGGCGTAACCCGACCGCGACCGCGCACGTTCAATCGGGGTCATGTGCATTCGGTGTGGCGAACACGAAACGCTTCCCGACCGGCCCTACTGCATCCACTGCACGTTCGCGGTGCGGGCCGAGGTCGAGCATGGTCTGCGCGAGCTCGCGGACTACCTGCAGAACTGGGCGGAGTTCGACCACTGGTGCCGCTTGCACGGCGTCGCGGCTTAGCTAAACAGCAGGCGTGCGGAAGAGGCGCGGCGCGGCGCGCGCGTAGTCAAGACCAGAGATCCACGTCAGCGCGACTGCGACGCTGAGCGCCCACAAGGCGACCGTATTGCTCCAGACGCCGGCCGCCGCGAGCCCGCCGACGCCGGCGGCGATCGCCTGCGACCACGTCTTCAGCTTGCCGAGGTCTCGCGCAGCGATCACGACGCCGCGCTCGACGGCGGCAAGGCGCAGCCCCGAGATGAGCAGTTCCCTTGCGACGATCGCCGCGACCATCCATGCGCGAAAAACATGCTGGTCGAGCAGCACCACGAGGGTCGCGAGCACCAGCAGCTTGTCGGCGACCGGGTCGAGCAGCGACCCGAACGGCGACGTGCGTCCGGCGCGGCGAGCGAGCCGCCCGTCGAACCAGTCGGTCGCCATCGCAACACAGAAGACGATGGTTCCCCAGTAGTCGTGGCCGTGGAAGGGGATGGCGAAGAGGGCCACCACGACGGGTACCGCGGCGGCCCGGGCGACGGTCAACTGGTCGGCGAGGCTCATCGGCAAGGAGAATACGGCGAATGTTCTCGAAAGTTCTCGTGGCCAACCGCGGAGAGATTGCGATTCGCATCTTCCGCACCCTCCGCGACATGCGGATTGGCTCCGTTGCTGTCTACTCGGACGTCGACCGGACCGCGCTCCATCCGACATTCGCCGACGAGGGCTATGCGCTTGGCGGTATGACCGCCGCCGACAGCTACCTCCGGATCGAGAAGCTGATCGACGCCGCCACGCGCTCGGGCGCCGAGGCGATCCATCCCGGCTACGGCTTCCTCGCTGAGAACGCGACGTTCGCCCGCGCGGTGGAGGACGCGGATCTTGTGTGGATCGGTCCGCCGCCGGCAGCGATCGAGCTCATGGGCTCGAAGACACGCGCACGCACACTGATGCAAGAAGCCGGCGTCCCGATCATCCCCGGCACCACCGAACCCGTCTTGTCCGTGGACGAGGTGATCGCGCTTGGTGAGGAGATCGGCTACCCGCTGCTGATCAAGGCGGCGGCCGGTGGCGGCGGCAAAGGAATGAAGGTTGTCGCGTCTGCCGGCGAAGCCGCGCAGGCATTCGAATCCGCGCAACGCGAAGGTTTGTCGTACTTCGCCGACGCATCGGTGTACGTCGAGCGATACCTCGAGGATCCGCGCCACGTCGAGGTGCAGGTACTCGCGGACGCTCACGGCAACGTGATCCACCTCGGCGAACGCGACTGCACACTGCAGCGGCGCCACCAGAAGCTGATCGAAGAGACGCCGTCACCGGCCGTCGACCAGAAATTACGCAACCGCATCGGCAAGATCGCGATCGACGCTGCACGCGCGTGCGGCTACCGCTCCGCGGGGACGATCGAAGGACTGCTGGCGCCCGACGGCTCCTATTACTTCATGGAGATGAACACGCGCATTCAGGTCGAGCACACGATCACCGAGGTCGTGTTCGGCGTCGACCTCGTCCGCGCGCAGATCCAGATCGCGGCCGGCGAGCGGCTCGAGTTCACGCAGGATGAGATTCATCTGCAAGGCCACGCGATCGAGTGCCGCATCAACGCCGAGGACCCGGCCAACGGCTTCCTACCGTCGCCCGGCATGATCAGCGGTTACCACGAGCCGTCCGGTCCCGGCGTTCGCGTCGACTCGGCAGTGACGGCGGGCTCTGAGATCTCGCCGTTGTACGACCCGATGATCGCCAAGCTGATTGTCCGCGGCGCCGATCGTGACGATGCGATCGGCCGCATGCTGCGGGCGCTAGGTGAGTACCGGATCGACGGTGTCACGACGCTCATCGGCTTTCATCGCGCGCTCGTTGACCATCCGTGCTTCCGAGCCGGTACGACCTGCCACGGCATCGTCGAGTCGCCCGAGCTCGCAGTGCTCGCCGCAGAGCTCACCGATTCGCCGCACGCGGCCGTTGCAGCTGCGGGGGCTGCGACCCGCGAGACGGTCGCCGAGGTCGACGGCCGGCGAGTCGCGGTGAAGGTGCTCGTTCCCGAGCCCCCGTATCGCGAGCTCGCGCAGCGGCGGCGTGAGCGGGCTGCAGCCGGCGGCGGGCCTGGCAGCGACGCGGTGACGAGCCCGATGCAGGGAACCGTGCTCGACGTGAAGGTCGCCGACGGCGACACCGTCGAGCTAGGTCAGGTGATCTGCATCGTCGAGGCGATGAAGATGGAGAACGAGGTCGCGGCGCATCGCGCAGGTGTGGTCGCGGATCTCTTGGTGTCGACCGGCCAGGCGGTCACCGCCGGCCAGCGCATCTGCGCGATCGAATCGTCCTAGAGCGACCGCTGGTAGGCGCGGAACGTCGACGTCGCCCACAGCGACGTCACCGCGGTGAGCGCGAGTAGCAGCAACAGGTGCCAGCCGACGACGCTCCACGATGTTCCCGGTAGCACGACTTCGCGCGCGGCGCGCACGCCCCAGTCGACGGGGTTGAACTTCGCGGCAATCTGCATCCAGTGCGGCATCTGCGGGCGCGCGATCATCGTCGTCGAGAGGAAGAGCAACGGCAGACCGATGAAGTTTGCGACGGCGATCATCGTGGCCTCGCGTCGGGTAAGCAGTGCGATCGCCTGCGAGATCCCCGCGAATGAGCTGTTGACGAGGATGCCCGCGACGATGATCACGACCCACCCAGCAGCGCCGGTGTGGATGTGCACGCCGAGCGCGAGTGACACGAGCAGGATGATCACCGCCTGAATCGCGGCGGTAAGCGCCGAGCGCACAATCTGCGAGAGCACGATCGAGAACCGCGACGCCGGCGTCGCGAGAAAACGCTCGACGACCTTGTGGTCGAGGTCGTTGATCATCGACATGCCGCTCCACGTCGCTCCGAAGAACGCGTTCATGACGACGATCGCCGGCGCGAGGAATGTGATGTACGAGCCGGTGCCGAAGCCGCCGAGGCGCGTCACGTTCTTGAACAGCTGCCCGTAGAGCACCAGCCAGACCATCGGCTGCACGAGCAGCAACGCGATCCAGATCGGCTCGCGCATCAGGTTGCGCGCCTGGCGCACCGTCATGTACCAGGTGTGCCTGAGCATGCTCATTCGCCCCGGTCCTCCGAGGCGAAGTCGCGGCCGGTGAAGTGGAGGTAGACGTCGTCGAGCGACGGGCGAGACACGCCCACGCTTGCCACGCCGATGCCGGCGGAGTCGAGCGCGGAGAGGATCCCCGGCAGTGCGCTGCCGCCGTCCT
>DASXKU010000065.1:0-15988 GCA_036496645.1 Gaiellaceae bacterium | reverse complement strand
CCGGGAGAGGCTGGTTGTGCTCGCGCCGGCCGCCGCAAAGACGCCGGCCTTGTAGCTCGCGTCCTCGTTGGCGGATGCCGCAATCGCCGAGTTGGAGAAGCTCGCCGCCGCGCCCACGACCTGCGTTGTGTGCTGCCAGGCCTGCGGAATCCCGCGGTACCCGCCCTGGCACGCACCGTGTGACGAGCTGATTTTCCCTTTCACCGCGAGATACGCCGGCTTACCGACGCCGTCCGCGAACAACAGGCCGGATTGGAATCCCGACTTGATGTCCGTGTTGTCGAGCATCGGGAAGAAGAGCAGCGACTTGATGTCCGGATCGCACGCGGCGACTTCCATCAGGTCGGTGTAGTACTGAGCCTGCTGGGCTAACGACGCGAGTGGCACGTTGTCCGGCGGATCGCTGTACGCCGGCTCGTGGCCGGTGATCGCCGTCTGCGTGCCGACCTCGTCCAAGTTAAATGGCAGCCCACCCACTGCGAACCGCGGCGCCTGCGTGACTTTTCCACCCCGCTGCTCGCCCGGGATCGGCTGCGCCGTCCCGTGGAACGCATCCCACAACGCCTGCTTGATGCGGTCGAGGTTCGCAGCGCCGGCGTTCGGCCACTGCGAGACCTTCGTGTACGGGTCGGTGTTCACACTCGGGGGGTACGGATGCATGTCGAACTCGTCGAAGATCGGCCGTGTCCGACCGGAGGCGTGATACGCCGCCCCCATCTCGGTGATGAACCGCACCGGCGAGTGGCTTGGATTCGCCGCAGCAGTTGCGTTGTCATTGCCGCGGGACGAAATCGCCGGGCCCCACACGAGCGAGTCGGGACGAACCGACTTCAGCGCGTCGTACGACTTCGCAAGTGTGTGTTCGTAGTCGGTCGCCGCTGCGTCGTGGCCGCCGACAAACTGTGGTTGCCAGAAGCGGTTCACGTTCGGCTCGTTGCCGATGATGAAGTTATGCACGCTCGGGAAGGCCGTCCCGACAAGCGCGACGAACGACGCGAACGAGCTCTGCGCCGAATCGCTTGAGCCGATCAGCGTCGGCTTGGCCGGGTAGATGGCGAGCACGGGCGTGACGTTCTGCAAGAGCGCACAGTCGACCGCCGCCTTGATGTTCGACCGGAACGTGAGCGTCTGCGTGCCGTCCCACTGCACTGTCATGCGCAACTGCTGGAAGCCGACGTCGCTCATCGACTTCCAGAACACGTCACCACACGGATGGAAGAGCGGCCAGTCGTCCGAGGCGCCGTAGGTCAGAGGACTGGCGGTCGCGCCACCCGCGACCGCCAGCACCGCAATCCCTACCGCGAGAACCGCCGCAAGCCGCTTCACCACAGAACGCCAGCCTGTAGGTCAGAGCGGACGGCGGCCAGGGCCGCTGGGCCTAGCGGTCGGCGACGCGGGTCCTAGCTCAACAGGTTTTTAGCCAAGCAGTCGTTTAGGCAAGCAGTGCCGAAACCAACTTGGCCGGTCCGAAACGCACCGGGTCGTCCGCCGGCAATCCCGTCTCGCTTTCAGCGTCGGCGACAGCGCGCCGCGCGGCATCGTCGTCCAGCATGCGCGTGTTGAGCGCGATCGCCTCGACTCTCGCCGGACGTGCGAGCAGACTCATCCGCTCGTGCAGCTCGACGAGCTCCGACAGCGACGGGATCGGGAAGCGCTCATCACCGTCGACCACCGTTTCGCCGGCCTGGTGACACAGCACGTACGCATGCGGCGCCGAGCCGTGGATCAAGCCGAGCGTCACGCCGGAGTACGCAGGATGCAGTAGCGAGCCTTGGCCTTCCACGAACAGCAACTCGCCGCCACGCTCCACTCCTTCAAGCACAAGTTGCTCGGCGGCGCCCGCGATGAAGTCGGCGACGACTGCATCCACGGAGATCCCCCACCCCGCAATCGCGATGCCGGTCTGCCCGGTCGGCACGAATTCGCTCTTCACACTGCGCGCACGCGCTTCACGATCGAGCTCGAGGCACACGGTCATCTTCCCGATCGCGCAGTCGGAGCCGACGGTGAGAATCACGCGCGCGTTGTGCGTCAGGTTCGCGCCCGTCGGAACGTTCAGCCCGGCCGGCGGCTTGCGCAGGTCGCGCAGCTCGACGCCCTTCTCTTCGGCAAGGGCGACGAGTTCCACGTCTTCGGAGATGAACTCGTGCAGGCCGCTCTCGATGTCGAGCCCGTTCGCGATGCAGTCCTTCAGCAGCTCGCGCCACAACGGGGGAAATCGTCCACCCTGTGTGGCGACACCGACCAGAGCGACCGTCGGCTCGAACTTCAGTGCGTCGGCGACTGCGCCGACGATTGCGAACCCTTCGAGTTCTTCACCCGGCCGTTGCGAATCGAGCACGGCCACCACGTCTTGAGGCCGGTAGCGGATCACGCCACGTGCCGTCTTGCCGAAGTGCGGATCGGCGGACCGACCCTCCGCGAGCACGAGCACGCGCCGCGGCTTAGTCACGCGACACTCCGAGGCCGGCGCCGTCACCGGGACGCTGCACGCCGTCGACAAGGCCGACGCCGTGCCACGGGTCGTCCGAGATCAGCAGGTTGCCGTCGAGATCGACGTGATCCATCAGGCTCGCGACGTGTGCGCCCGCCGCAATTCCCAGCGAGCTCTCGACCATGCAGCCGAGCATCACACCAAGCCCGAGTGCGCGTGCCGCGCTCACCATGCGCACCGCTTCGCGCACGCCGCCCGACTTCGCAAGCTTGATGTTGATGCCGTGCGCACGTTCGGCGCACGCCGGCACGTCGCCCAGCGTGTGGCAGTCCTCGTCGACGTAGATCGGCACCGGCGATTTCGCTTTCAGCTCCGGCCCGCCCGGGTCCCCGGCAACGAGCGGCTGCTCGCAGTACTGCAGGTCCATTTGCGGCAGGTACTCGAGCGCTTCTGCGAGCGACCACGCTTCGTTCACGTCGCACTGCAGTGGAAGATCGGTGACGCCGCGCACGGCCTTGACGCGCTCTGCGTCTAGACCGTCGCGGCCGCCGAGCTTCAACTTCAAGCGCTTGAAGCCGCGTGCGGCGGCTCGCTCGGCACGGCGCGCCATGTCGTCGGGATCGCCGAGCCACACCGTCCACGATGTCGGCGGGCCGGCGCGACGCACGCCGAGCAGCTTGTACACCGGCTGGCGCGCAAGCTTCCCTTGTAGGTCATACAACGCAGCGTCGATCGCGCAGCGCGCTGCGTACTCGCCGGGCGGCAGGCGATCGAAGATCTCGTCGAGCGCGAATGGATCGTCGCCGAGCTCGACGTGCTCCAACCACGCAAGCGCGCTTGCTGCCGACTCGTCGTAGCGTTCGATCGGCGCAGCTTCGCCGTAGCCGGAGATGCCGTCATGCGCGATCTCGACCTCCACCACCTCGGCGACGTCCTCGGCGCCGCGCGAGATGACGAACGTCTCTGCGAGATGAAGCGTGACGTGCCGGGCCGAAAGGCGCACGGGGCTAGACTAGAGCTTCCCTGCGCGCCCGTAGCTCAGGGGATAGAGCGCGTGCCTCCGGAGCACGAGGTCGCAGGTTCGATTCCTGCCGGGCGCATTTTTACGAGCCACGACCGTGTACGCAGGTGCATCGGGCGCTAGAATCCTCGGGCTATGCCGTTGACCGCGACAGAGGACCCGTTCAGTACCTATGCCCACGCTGCCTCGCATCAGGCGCATGCGTGGACGTGGCGCTGGTCCGGCGACCGTCGCGGCGCCGCGGCTGCCCGCTGAGCTCAGCGCGGCCGGCCTCACCTGGATTCACCTCGACGCGCCGTCGACGCCGCAGGCGACCGAGCTCGCAGACCGCTTCGGCTGGCACCCGCTCGACGTCGAAGACATCCTCTCGAAGCGCCAGCGGCCGAAGGTCGACGACTACGCCGAGGATGGCTACCTCTTCGGCGTCCTCCACTTCCCGGTGTACGACCGCGCGATTCAGCGGTTGTCCACGGTCGAGCTCGACTTCTTCCTCGGCCCGGACTACCTCGTGACGCTGCCTTCCGCTGAGCTGCTGCCGGTGACGCGGCTCTTCCGCCGCTGCGAAGAGGACGAGACATATCGCCTCGAGCTGTTCTCGCACGGTTCCGGCCGGTTGCTGTACGAGCAGCTCGACGATCTCTTCGACTACTGCTTCCCGATTCTCGACAAGATCGGCTACAAGCTCGACACGCTCGAGGACGACGTGTTCGAAGGACGCTCGGAAGCGGTCGTGCGCGACATCTCGGACGTCAAGCAGGAGATCATCAGCTACCGGCGGATCATCAAGCCGGAGCGTTCGACGCTGCGCATCCTCGAAGGACACATCGAGCGCTTCCTGCCGCAGGAACTCGACCTCTACTTCGACGACATCGTCGACGCCGCAGAGCGCATCTGGGACATCCTCGACAACTACAAGGAAGTCATCGAGGCGCTCGAAGGGACAAACGAGTCGGTCATCTCGCACCGCCAGAACGACGTGCTCCGCATCCTGACGGTGTTCTCCGTCGTGTTGCTGCCGCTCACGCTGATCACCGGCTTCTTCGGGATGAACCTGGCGTTCCCGGGCTACGAAACGGCGTGGGCGTTCTGGACGGTGTTCGGAGGGATGGTCGCCACGCTCGTCGGCATGCTCGCGTTCTTCCGCTACAAGCGCTGGCTCTAGCGCGGGATCGGCGCACGCCATGGAACGACTTCGTCTGCGAGACGGCGCTCGTCTCGTACTTGCCGCTCACCTTGATCTTGAACGTCTCCCCCTTTTTGCAGGTGGAACGCAAGGCCTGGGTAGGTCGCCGCAACCGGTGGAGGGAATTGCCTAGAGGCTGCGTCCTCTCCTAGGGCTCCGCGCCGAAGACCTGCAGGTACTGGGTCTCCCAGTTTGTCGCGATCCCGCGGTGGGCAGCCGCGAGGCCCATCGAGCCGCCGCAGACGAGGTCGTGCAGGCGGTTCTCGAGCTTGTCCTTGACGTGGTAGTTCGCCGGACCTGATCCGGGCTCGGGGTAGAGGTTCGCGATGTCGTTCGAGCCGCCGAGCTCCAGCGGGATGATGTGGTCGATCTCGATCGTGTATCCGTAAAGGCGTTCCGGCATCCTGTACTCGCGCTCGACGGCGAACTTCTCCGACTGCGGCACGTTGCGAATCGTGCTCGTGCGGAAGGACGCGGAGCAAATCACGCTCGACGTTAGTCCGCTGTAGTAAGCACCCGGTGAGCAGCGCCGGTCGGGCAGCACACCGCGGCTGCAACCTTCTGTTCGCGTGCGCCCACCGATGCTTACGCTCACGCCGAGCCTCAGCGAAGACCCACCGCTCTTGGAGGCAGATGGCGGCGAGGCGCCGCCGGTGCGCTTCTGCAGGTGACCGGCAACGCACGCAAAGCCATAGTGCTCGTAGTCGGACTCGTGCGCAGGCGAGCAGAACTCGCCGGCGCGGAGGCATTTCGCCTGGCCGCCGACAATCGCCGGCACGAAACTCGAGCT
Organism: Gaiellaceae bacterium; assembly: GCA_036496645.1. Taxonomy (GTDB): domain Bacteria; phylum Actinomycetota; class Thermoleophilia; order Gaiellales; family Gaiellaceae; genus PALSA-600. The sequence goes on along the minus strand of DASXKU010000065.1, from coordinate 10,560 downwards.
GCAGTTTGTCCGGTGTACCGCTCGCGGAACGGCGCCGACCCCGCCCGGGACGAGCACCAATCCGATCAGAAGGGCCGCCGCACAGGCACCTCGCCGCATTGGACAAGTCTAGTCCGGACTAGCGTGTCATTTTTCATCTCGAGAGGAGAACCCGGTGGAAAAGCGTCTTGTCACGACGTATCGCATGCCGTCGGCCGAGGCGGCCGACGAGAACCAGCGCCGCATCGAGGGCGTGTTCGACGAGCTCGCCGAGAACGCTCCCGGCAACGTCAGTTACCTGGTCCTTCGCCTTGCCGACGATTCGTTCGTGCACGTGTCGTTCCACGGGCATCGCGATGACGAGACGAACCCGATCGCGTCGACCGCAGCCTTCGCACATTTTCAGGACGGGCACGCCGAGCGCCGCGAGGGCGGAGTCGACCAGCAAAAGGCAGAGCTCGTCGGCGCGTACATCACGACGATCGAGTAACGAAGCGGGAGACGAGGCTCGAACTCGCGACCCTCAGCTTGGGAAGCTGATGCTCTACCAACTGAGCTACTCCCGCGTCTAACTCAGTCTAGCCCGCGCGCGTCTATTTCTCTGTGGGCCGCCTCGCCGCCGTTGCCGCGTGCTTCCTGTTGCTCGCCTGCCCTATCGCCGCGGCCTCTCCACTCCCGCAACATCCGCCGAAGGGCGACGCCAACATCTGCGCGAACAAGACCGTCACGTCGCGTGCGCTCTGGTTCCACGCGTCCGACGGCGTCGTGCTCGCCGGCGCCGAGTACGGCAGCGGAGCAAAGGGGGTCGTGCTCGCACCCGAGTCCAGAGGATCGCACTGTAGCTGGCTGCCGTTCGCCCGCGTCCTCGCCGCGCACGGCTACCACGTGTTCGCGTTCGATCTGCGCGGGCTCGGCCAGTCGCCGGCGTTCAGCACGCGCACTGCTCTTCGTTACGACTTCGATCTGATCGGTGCCGTGCGTGAGTTGCACACGCTCGGCGCAAAGCACGTCGTCGCAGCCGGCGCGTCGCTGGGCGGCGCGTCAGTCCTCGCCGCCGGGCCAGCGCTCGCAAAGCTTGCAAGCGGGCTGGTCGACTTCTCCGGCGAGCCCTCCCTGCTGAACGGTTTTGCTGCGGTGCCGAAGATCACGCTGCCGATCCTCGTTGTCGGCAGCAAGTCGGACGCGTACGCCCCGACGCAAACAAGCCGCTGGGTGATGTCGCACGTCGGCAGTGCCGACAAGCAACTGCTGCTGGAGCCGGGTCAAGAGCACGGCTGGGACATCGTCCAAGCCGCGCCGTATGCGGCGAAAGCGCGAGCCACAGTCCTCGCGTGGCTCGCGCATCACGGCTAGTCGTTATGCGACGGCAGCCCCGTCGTACACGTCGATGAAGCGGAGGTAGTTCGACGCGATCTTCTCGATCGCTGCGTCGCGATCGAAGCCGTCGGGATCTGCTGCATACGCCTTCACCGATTCGCCGAAGATCGAGCGGCCGATCGCGAAGCCGATGTACCCCTCGAGACCCGAGCCGGCGCGTAGCCACGCGTCGACCTTCTCATCGGATGCACCGCGCCCGAGCACGACGCACGACACATGATCGCGCCCTTCGCGCCGCACAAGCTGCGCGATCTCGGCGCACGCTTCGCGGTCGTCGATGCCCTCGATCTTCCAGATGTCCGGCTCGACACCGCCGTTCTGCAACTGGAGGATTGCCTCCATCATCAGCTCGGGGCGAAGTTCCTCGTCGTAGCGGTCGACGCTGCCGTCGACCTGCGCAAGCTGGGCCTCCTCGGCCGGCACGAGCAGTTCGAACAGGTACTTGCGATGCCGCTCGTGCAGCCACTCGGAAAGCATCCGCAGGCGCGCGAGTTGCCGCGCGTTCATTTCCGCGTCGCCTTCGGGGTTGAAACGGACGAGCACTTTGGTGAAGTCCGGATCGAACGCCTCGATTTGCTCCCCAAAGGCATCGCCGTACTCGAAGTCGAACTCGTTCTGGCCGCTCTTCTCACACGGCATTGAAAGCTTGTAGCCCCCGGCCTTCGCCTCGTGTGCGACGTCAGGCCCGTACTGCGCGTCGACAAGGATGCCGGCGTTCCCCTTCGTCGCGCCCTGTTCGACAGAACGCTTGAAGCCCTCCCAGATCAGGTACTTCGCACCCGGGACAAGTTCCGGGTTGCCGACCATCTTCTCGAACGACCCGCGGTGGTCGAACGCCAGGATGTAGATGCGCTCGTCGTAGCCGAGCTCGTTCAGTCCGATGCTCATCAGTACTCCCTTCCGGTGAACTGGGTCAGCTTGCTCAGTTGATGCCGCGCCTCGATCCGGCGCACTGTGCCGGACCGTGAGCGCATCACGAGCGAGTCAGTGATTGCTCCATCGCGAACGTAGCGCACACCCTGCAGGAGGGCGCCCGTAGTTACTCCGGTGGCTGCGAGGAAGACGTTGTCGCTCTGTACGAGGTCGTCTTGCGTGAGAACGCGATTGATGTCATAGCCGGCGTCGATCAGCAACTGCCGCTCTTCGTCGTTGCGCGGCCACAGCTTGCCCTGCATGCCGCCGCCGACGCATTTGAGCGCCGACGCCGAGATGACGCCTTCCGGCGTGCCGCCGATGCCGTACAACATGTCGACGCCGGTACCCGGTCGCGCGCACGCAATCGCGGGCGCGACGTCGCCGTCGCGGATCAACGCGACACGCGCGCCCGCCTGGCGCAATTCGCCGATCAGGTTTTCGTGTCGGTCGCGCTCGAGCACGACGACGCGAATGTCGCTGACGCGACGGCCCTTAGCCTTCGCGACGGCGTTCACGTTTTCCGTTGGCGTCGCGTTGATGTCGATCGCATCAACCGAATCGGAGCCGACGGCGATCTTCTCCATGTACACGGCAGCACCCGGGAAGAACATGGAGTCGCGGTCGGACGCTGCGATTACTGCGATCGCGTTGGGCTGTCCCAGAGCGGTGAGGCGCGTGCCTTCGAGCGGGTCGACGGCGACGTCCACCTCTGCCCCGCCCTCGCCGATCTCCTCGCCGTTGTAAAGCATCGGCGCCTCGTCCTTCTCGCCTTCCCCGATCACGACGACGCCTGACATCGCGACGGTGTCGAGCATCGCGCGCATCGCGTCGACGGCGGCTTGGTCTGCAGCCATCTTGTCGCCGCGGCCGATCCAGCGGCCGGCGCCCATCGCCGCCGCTTCCGTCACGCGGACGAGCTCCAGGGCCAGGTTGCGGTCAGGGCGAGCAGTGCTCACGGGCGGGAGGCTACATCCGCTCGGGAGCTTCGACGCCGACCAAGTCGAGGCACCGCGCAATCACTGTCTGGGTCGCTCGACAAAGACCCAGTCGGAATGCCTGGGCTTCGTCGCCCAGGACGCGGCACTCGTGGTAGAAGCGGTGGTAGTCGTCAGCCAGCCGGATGGCGTACGCCGGGATCAATTGCGGACCGCGGCGTGCGCCCGCCTCGCGCACGGTCGGTGGGAACTCGAGCAAGCGCTTGATCAGATCCTTCTCCTCGCCGGCCAGCGCGTGCGGCGGGTCACCTCCCACCTCTGCGTCACCGGCCTTGCGCAGGATCGCCGCGATACGCGCGTGTGCGTACTGCACGTAGTAGACCGGGTTCTTCTGCGACTTCTCCGCCGCGAGGTCGACGTCGATCTCGATCGTCTGGTCGGGCCCGCGGTTGATCAGATACCAGCGCGCCGCGTCGACACCAACTTCGTCGATGAAGTCGTCGAGGAACACCACGTCGCCGCGGCGCTTCGACATCTTGGTTTGCTCGCCGCCGCGCGTCAGATGCACCAGTTGGTACAGCAGCACCTCCACGCGCTCGGGGTCGTAGCCGAGCATGCGCGCGACTGCGGCGTACCAGTTGCGCGTGCCGTGATGGTCGGCACCGAGCACGTAGATCGCGCGGTCGAAACCACGGTCGAGCTTGTCGGCGAGATACACAACGTCAGCGGCGCGGTACGTCGGCGAGCGGTCCTCGGAGCGCAACAGCACGCGGTCGTCGTCGTCACCGTACGCAGACGAGCGCGCCCACAGCGCACCGTCCTTCTCATAGGTTTCGAGCCGCGGCAGGTACTCGGGGAGACGCGTTTCGAGTGCGCTTTGTTTCGCCCACGAGTCGATGTGGATGCGGAACCGCTCGAGTGACGCTTCGATGCGCTCGAGCATCGCCGGTACCGGATCGTCCACGGAAACGAGGTCCGCGATGTAGGCGCCACGGTAACCGTCTTCCGGCGGCTCTTCCCCACGCCGCACCGCGTCGACCGACGCGCGAAACCGCTCCATCTGCGCGCCCGAGTCGTTGTAGTAGTACTCGCGCTCGACACCGTCGCCCGCGAACGCGAGCAGCCGCGCGACTGCATCTCCATACGCACCGTTCCGCGCGGACGCGACCGTCACCGGGCCCGTCGGGTTCGCCGAGACGAGCTCGACCTGCACACGCTCGACGGGCGAAGCGAAGCCGCCGCCGTAACCCGCGTCGACCTCCGCCGCGGCCCCGACGAAGAACGAATCGGACAGCCGCAGGTTGAGGAAGCCTGGTCCGGCGACTTCAACGGACGTGACCTCATCGAGCGTCTGCAACTTTTCAGCCAATTCGGCGGCCAGCTCGCGCGGAGGCTTGCCAACCTCCTTCGCGCGACGCAGCGCGACGTTGGTTGCAAGATCGCCGTGGTCCGGATCGCCGGGACGTTCGAGCTCGACGGGTGCTCCCACGGCGTCGCTGACGCGCGCTTCTAGGCGTTCGACTGCGGAGATCATCGCTCTAGTATCGTCAAGCGCGATGGAAGAGGGTCACGAGCGGCAGCTGAACATCCAGCTGGATCCCGAGAATCTGGCCGGCGTCTACGCGAACTTCGCGAACATCACCTTCTCGGATTATGAGTTCACGATCACGTTTGCCCGTGTCGACCATGAGGTCGAAGAGGGCGACGTTCCGGGCATCGTCGTCTCTCGCGTGAACATGTCGCAGCAGTTCACGAGTGAGCTGCTGCGCGCGCTCGAGGATGCCTGGTCGAAGTACACGACCGTCAAAGGCATCCAGGATCTCCCCGAAACCGACGACCGCTAGGGGTTTCGCGCCTCCCAGGCGTTGACCATGGCGACGCGCTGCGCGAGCGTCGGATGGTTCTCGAGCCAGAGGTAGTTCCACACCGGCGGATCGGGCTGCTCGAGACTCGTCTTCGCGAACGCCTGGAAGAGCAGCTCCGCCGCGACCGGGTCGTGCGTCGCGTTGAGCGCCCGCCAGTCGGCCTCCGCCTCGTCGCGCCGAGACACGGCGTTCTGCAGCGGCGTGGTCAGCAGCACGATCACCGCGAGCGCGAGAAACGCGAGCGGCACGTTCGCGGGATCGGCGAGCCCGCCGCGCCGCCGCAGCAGCCACGCGACGAGGAAGAGCACCGGGAACGCGCTCAGCGCCGACCAGCCGATCGCCTTCTTGATGTGACCGCTGCGCACGTGGCCGAGCTCGTGCGCAATAACGACGTCGACCGAGGCGTGCGACAACCGCCCGTCGAATAGCGTGTTCCAGAGAACGACATGCCGTGACGGCCCGAAGCCCACGGTGAACGCATTCACCTGGTTCGTGAACGACGTCACGTCCTGCACCACCACAGGGGTGCCTTGCACATGCTCGGCACGTTCCAGCCTCGTCACGTCGGCTTGGTACTTCGCGTTGTAGAGCGGGTGTGTCCCCGTCGACCCGAGCCACCCGCCGGTGAACGCAAACAGCGCCGCCACTGCGACGATCGTCGCGCCGGCCGGCAGCCACCACCAACGCCGAAAGCGACCGGCGAGCCCGACGATCAACGTGATGCCGAGGAGCAACGAACCGGACTCGCCGAGGAGGGCTCCCCACTGCCCGCCGAGCCACGCCCCGATGTCGAACGGCCCGAGCCCGTAGTGGTGCTGCCACCACAGCGACGCGACACTGAACGGCAGCTGCACGAACCACTCCGTCACCAGGACGACGAGCGCAACGATGATTGCGCTGCCGATGCGCCCGAGCCCGATCGTGCGCACACTGCGCGGCAAGCGCCACGCAAGAACCGCGAGCGCCGCGAGATTCGCGATGGTCGCAAGCAGCCACAGCAGATCTTCGCCGCGTGTGAACTGCTCGGACCTGCGCAGCACTCGCGCTGGGAAGTACTGCGTGGCATTGAGCCCGGACAGATGCAGCGACGGCACGCTCGTCCGCCAGAGCAACCACGCGCATCCGACCCAGACTCCCACCGCGGTGGCTACCGTGGCCAGCCGCATCGCCATGCGCATCGCCGTTCTCTCAGACATCCACGCCAATCTTCACGCACTGGAGGCAGTGCTCGCTGACGTTGACTCCGTCGGCCCGGACGAGATCTGGTGCCTCGGCGACACCGTCGGCTACGGCGCCGCGCCGAACGAGTGCTGCGAGCGAATTCGCGACCGCGCGGATGTGATGCTCTGCGGCAACCACGATCTCGCCGTCATTGGCACGCTCGACTTGGCGGAATTCAGTGGCGAAGCGGCGGTGGCTGCACGCTGGACGCAGACAGTCCTCGAGGAGCAACACCGCAGCTGGCTGGCGACGCTCGAGCCGCAGCTCGCGCTGCCGACAGCGGAACTGTTCCACGCCAGTCCGCGCGACCCGGTGTGGGATTACGTGCTCAGCGAGGAGGTGGGTCGCGAGAGTCTTGAGCTGACGACCGCGCCGCTCGTGCTCGTCGGCCACAGTCACGTTGCGCTCGCACTGAGCCTCGACGGCGACGACATCGAAGGCGGCCTGGCGCCGGACGGTGCCGAGCTCGAGCTCGATAGCGGCCGCTGGCTTGCGAATCCCGGCTCGGTCGGCCAGCCGCGCGACGGTGACCCGCACGCCGCGTGGCTGTTGGTTGACTTCGGGGCGAAACGGGCAGGTTTCCGCAGGATTGCGTATGACGTCGAGGGCGCCCAGGCACAGATCCGGGCTGCGGGCCTACCGGACGCGCTGGCTGGTCGTCTCGCTTACGGCCTGTAGCGCGCTCGCGGGCTGCGGCAACACCGGCCACCAATCGATCGCGCGCACAGACGCCGCGCCACTCGCCGCGCTCGCGCGCAAGATTGCGGGCGAGGGCCCTTGTGCACAACGCACCGACATCGCAACGCTGCGGCAGCGCGCGTACGCACTCGTCGCAACCCGGAGCATTCCGTCTTCGCTCGCCGACTCGTTCGTCTCGGGTGTGAACACGCTCGCCGCCGACGCGCCCCCGTGCGTGCCGGCGGTTCCGCCCGCCCCGCTCCCGGCGAAAACGAAGAAGAAAGGCCCGCCGCCCAAGAAGAAACACGGGCATGGCCCAGGCGACCACCGATGAGCGACTACCGCGTCGGGGATGAGCTCGGTCGCGGCGGCATGGCCGTCGTCTACGCCGCGCACGACAATCGGTTCGACCGGCCCGTTGCGCTGAAGGTGCTTGCGTCACACCTCGCCGGCGACCCGGAGTTCCGCGACCGCTTCCTGCGCGAGGCACGCATCGCGTCGCGACTCGAGCATCCCAATCTCGTGCGCGTCTACGACATCACCGAGATCGACGCGCTACCCGCGATCGTGATGGAACGCCTCTCAGGCGAGACGTTCGCCGGTGCCCCGCTCACTCTCGAACAGGCGGCGCAGGTGGCCGACGGACTCGCCTACGCGCACGCGCGCGGCGTCGTCCACCGCGACCTCAAGCCGGCGAACCTGCTGCTCGCGGACGACGGCACCGTGAAGATCGCCGACTTCGGCATCGCACGCGCCGTCGAGGAGACGATGGTGACACAGGTCGGCACCGTGCTCGGAACGCTCCGCTATCTGTCGCCCGAGCAGGCTGCGGGCAAGACTGTCGGACCTGAGGCGGACATCTACTCGCTCGGCATCGTGCTTGACGAGCTGCTCGATCATCCGTCGCGCGCCGTGCACAACGTGCTCGATCGCTGCGTTGCGACGGACGCGGATCTCCGCCCTGCCGCGTGGGAGGTCGCGAACGTCCTGCGCGGCACGGATCTTGCCGGTGCACCCACTCGGATCGTGCGTCCTCCCGGGCGCCGAAGGTTGCCGCTCGCGCTCGCCGGCGCGGCCGCGGTCGCCGTCCTCGCTGCGATCATCGTCGCCTTCAGCTCAGGCGGCGGGAACGCGAAGCACGTACCGCCGGTTGCGCACTCGAACGATCCGGCGACACAGGCGCGCAACCTCGCGGCCTGGCTCGACGCGAACTCGAACTAGACGGTCTCGGCGGCCGGCTCGTCCGCGAGCAGCCCTTGACGGGCCATCGCGAGCTGCACGTCTTCGCGCGCCTTGAAGATGCGCCACTTCACCGTTGCGAGCGTGACCTCGAGCGAGTCGGCGATCTCGTTGTACGAGAGGCCGACGACGTCGCGCAGCAACAGCGCCATCTTCAGGTCGTCGTTGAGACCTTCGATCGCGCGCCACAGTGCGTCAATCGCCTCGACGCGCTCGACCGGCTGATCGAGCACTTCGAACGCGGGCACATCGTCGAGCGTGACCGGTGTGTGCGGCCGGCGCTCACGCGCACGCAACTCGTCGAGCACACGGTTCTTCGTCACCTGGAACAGCCACGTCGTGAATTTGCAGCGAAGCGAGAACCGCGGTAGCCCTTGGAAGACGCGTAGGAAGACTTCCTGCGTCAGATCCTCGGAGAGCGTCCTGTCTCCGTTCGTCAGCCGGAGGACGTAGTTGTAAACCGGCACCTCATACATGCGCACGATGACCGTGAACGCCCGTTGATCACCGCGTTGGGCCTTCCGCAGGAGTGCCAGTTCCGGCTGGGGGAGTGGCAAAGGAGCCGTAGCATAGCGCCGCTTGCGGCAGGTGTGACTAGCTCCGGAGCGATTTACCCGTCATTACGTCCGGCTGATCAATCCCGAGCAAATCGAGGATGGTGGGTGCCAGGTCGGCGATCTCCCCGCCGTCGCGCAAATGACCTTCGATGGTCATGACCAGCGGTACGGGATTGGTGGTGTGCGCGGTGTGCGGGCTCACCCCATCGTCCTCGAACAGCTTCTCGGCATTCCCATGGTCGGCCGTCACCAGACAAACGCCGCCGAGCTCCTCCACGCGCTTCGCCACCTGGCCGAGCGCGGTGTCCGCGGCTTCACAGGCCTTGACCACCGCGGGGATGACACCTGTGTGGCCGACCATGTCCGGGTTCGCGAAGTTGACGACAAGGAAAGAAAAGGTGTCGTCCAGCGTCTCGTAGACGTCCTGCGCGACCTCGGCCGCCGACATCTCCGGCCTGTAGTCGTAACTCGGGACGTCGCGTGGGCTTGGCGCGAGGATCCGCTCCTCGCCCGGCCACGCCTCTTCGCGGCCGCCGTTGAAGAAGTACGTGACGTGGGCGTACTTCTCGGTCTCGGCTGCGTGCAGCTGCTTCAGCCCATGCGCAGACAGAACCTCTGCCAACGTGATTTCAATGTGTTGCTCGTCCAGCACGACGTGCGTATCCAGATCGCTGGCGTAGCGCGTCATCGTCGTCACGTCGTACCCGTCGTCGAGCATTACTTTGGTGAGCTGCCTGCCGCGATCGGGGCGGAAGTTGAAGAAGACGACAGTGTCCCCCGCTTCGAGCCCCGGCGCGCCCTCGACGCAGATCGGCTGCAAGAACTCGTCGGTGACGCCGGCGTCGTAGCTGCGCTGAATCTGAGCTGTTATCTCGCTCGCTTTAACCGCTGAAAGACAGTTCTTCCGTGTGATGGCGTCGTACGCAAGCTGCGTGCGCTCCCAGCGCTGGTCGCGATCCATCGCGTAGTAGCGGCCGACGACCGTCGCGATCTTGTCCTGCGGCAGCTCGGCAAGATCGCGCACTGCCGAATGTGGAGACACGTCGCGGCCGTCCGTGAACGCATGAATCCACGTCTTCTCCGGCGCGAAGCGAAGCAGTGCCTGGACGTGGTCGATGTGTGAGTGGACGCCGCCGTGCGAAACCAGGCCCATGAGATGGACGCGCTTGCCGCGCTCGAACGCGCCGCGAAGCGCGTCGTTCTCAAAGAACGAGCCATCCTCGATCGCGCGGTTCACGCGCATCAGGTCCTGGTACAGCCGCCGACCACTGCCGATCGTCAGATGGCCGACCTCGCTGTTTCCCATCTGCCCATCCGGCAGACCGGCCGCCTCACCCGACGCGATGATCGTCGTGTGCGGGTACGTCGACCACAGGTGATCGAAGACCGGCGTGTCCGCCAGCTCGACCGCATTGCCAGGGCCGGGCGGCGCGCAGCCGAACCCGTCGAGGATGACGAGAGCTACGAGTGGGACGCGGTGCGACACAACGTTAGGAAGGAGTCGAGGTCGAGCGATGCTCCGCCGACGAGCGCGCCGTCGACATCGGGCTGCGCAAGCAACTCGGCGGCGTTCTCGGGCTTCACCGATCCGCCGTAAAGCACCGGCACGTCGAGCACGCTCTTGATCAGGGCATGCGCGTCCTGCGCCATGGCGGGTGTCGCCGTCTTGCCGGTCCCGATCGCCCAGACCGGCTCGTACGCAATCACAAGGTCGTCGTCGACCGGTAGCACCGAGAGCTGACGACGGAGGACGGCTTCCGTGTCGCCTGCCTCCCGTTCCGCTTCCGTCTCGCC
>DASXKU010000064.1:0-42153 GCA_036496645.1 Gaiellaceae bacterium | reverse complement strand
AGGCACACCTGAAGCCGATGGCGGCTCGCTATCCCGGCGCGCGCGCGACACAGCGCTACGAAGATCTGCTCGAGGACGACACGCTCGACGCGGTCGTGATCGCGACGCCGGTGCCAACGCATTACGAGCTCGCAAAGCTCGGCATCGAAGCCGGCAAGCACGTCTTCGTCGAGAAGCCGCCCGCGATGCGCGCCGCCGAGATGGATGAGCTGGTCGCGCTTGCCGAGGTACGCGACCGAGTGTTGATGCCAGGCCACCTACTGCTCTACCACCCCGGCGTGCTGAAGCTGAAAGAGCTGATCGACGCGGGCGAGCTCGGCGAGGTCCTCTGCGTCTACGGCAATCGCCAGAACCTCGGCATCGTGCGCACGAACGAGAACGCACTCTGGTCGCTCGGCGTACACGACCTCAGTGTGATCCTCTACTTGCTGGACGAGGACCCGGAGCTCGCAACTGCGCAGGGGCGAGATTTCCTGACGCCGGGCGTCGAGGACGTCGTGTTCTGCTTCCTGCGCTTCCCGAGCGGAAAGATCGCGCACATGCATCTGTCGTGGCTCGATCCACACAAGATGCGGAAGATGACCGTCGTCGGTCGCGAGAAGATGGTCGTGTTCGACGACATGGAGCTCGAACGCAAGGTGACCGTCTATGAGAAGTCGCCGTGGAAGCGCGCCGAGTCGTACGGCGAGTGGCAGACACGCTCGGGCGACATCTCGATCCCGAAGATCTCGACGGCCGAGCCGCTGCGGCTCGAGTGCCAGCACTTCCTCGGCCTGATCGCCGGCGAAGGCGATCGCGCAAAGGTCGCGCGTGACGGCGCGCGGGTCGTGCGCGCGCTGGAGATGCTGACGGAGTCGTTGCGTGCCTGAGATTCACCCGTCGGCGACGGTGTATCCGGGCACGGTGCTCGGCGAAGGCGTGAAGGTGCTCGAGAACGCGGTGGTTGGCAAGCAGCCGTCCCTGTCGCCGCGCTCGACCGCGAAGCGCGAGCCGCTGCCGCCGACATCGATCGGCGACGGCACGATCGTCTCGACCGGCGCGATCGTGTTTGCCGGATCGACGATCGGTGCACGCGTGATCCTCGGTGACCAGTCGTGCGTGCGCGAGCGCGTGACCGTCGGCGATGACGTCGTGATCGGACGCGGCTCGCTGGTCGAGAACGACACAACGATCGGCGCGTTGACCAAGATCCAGGCGGACGCGTACATCACCGCCTACTCGACGCTCGAGGAGAACGTGTTCATCGCGCCGTGCGTCGTCACGACGAACGACAACTTCATGGGCCGCACAGAGAAAAGGCACGACCTGGTGAAGGGCCCGACGATTCGCCGCGGCGCGCGCGTCGGCGGCGGCGCGATCCTTTGTCCCGCTGTCGAGATCGGCGAGGAAGCGTTCGTCGGAGCAGGCGCGGTCGTGACGAAGGACGTGCCTCCGCGCAAGGTCGTCGTCGGCTCGCCCGCGCGTGTGCTGCGCGACGTGCCGGCAGACGAATTGCTACCGAGCTAGCGCGAGCTTGTAGGACACCGGGTTCAGGTTCTGCGAGTCGAGGCGCGCCTCGACGTAGAACGTTCCCGACACCCGAGCGCGGTAGCCGATCCGCAACTGGTGATGCGCCGCCGTGCCGACGACGAGCCTGTCCGTCGCCTTCGCATGCGGCGGCAGCACATGGGCGGTGCCGGGCTTCCACAACGACAGCTCTACGTTGGCGGATGCCGCACCCGGCGTCAGCCGGACGTAGAGACGCTGCCCGCGGTTCAGGTGCACGCGATAGACGTCCACATCGTCGTCCCAGTAGTCGAGGGTCGCTGAGATCGTGCGCGGGAGCGGCGGCAGCGCATGCGACCACGGCCCGGCGTCGTCGTTCGGCTCCCAGGCGTCCGGCTGCGGCAGCCGCAGCCCACCGGTGAGACGAGTCAGCGCGGCCGCAACGTTGAGCCTGCCCCAACCCGTGAAGCGGTCGCGGCCACCCCCGCACATCAGGCAGCCGGTCGCCGGCCCCTCATCGGTCGCCGTGCGCTCAAGCAGCCACGTCACCTGGTCGGGCGTCAACTGCGGGTTCTGCCCGAGCAGGAGCGCGGCGGCAGCGGCAACCTGCGGGGCAGCGAACGACGTGCCGATCGCATCCTTGAACTCCTCCAGCTTCGAACAGTCCGAATACGGCTCGGTCGCGCAGCCGGCGTCGGTGCTTTCGAGGCTGCGCGGAATCGTCGAGAAGATGCCGTCACCCGGCGCGGCCAGGTCGTTGTACACCGCGTCGCGATTCGAATATGCGGGCACGCTGCCGTCCCGACGGATCGCGCTGACGCCAAGTACATGCGGCAGCGCCGCGGGATAGCCGGCGAACGGCCAGGGCGTCGCAGGCGACTGTGGCCCGTTGCCGACAGCCGCGACGACGACTGCACCCTTCGCATATGCGTACTCGACTGCGGCCTGCTCAAGCGACGAATAGGAGTCGAGTCGCGCGTTCAGCGGGTCGCGTGCCGCGCCGAGACTGAGGTTGATCACGCGCGCGCCGTTGTCGACCGCCCAGTGAATCGCGTCGATCTCGGAGCGCAGTGGAATCGTGCCGTCCGGCTGGACGACCTTCGCGATCAGCAGCTGCGCGTTGAATGCCATGCCCGCGATGCCGGCGCCATTCGACGCATTCGCAGCGATCTCGCCCGCGACAAACGTGCCGTGACCGTCGGTGTCGACATCCCACGGCGTGCCGACGAACGACTTTCCTGCCGCGATGCGCCCGGTGAACTCGGGATGCGCTGCGTCGATGCCCGAATCGATCACCGCGACTTTTACGGTTGCAAGCTGCGGCTGCGCTGCCCAGAACGTCCACGCGTTGTCGACGTCGAAGTACCACTGCTTCGCCGCGTCGGGCTCCGTGTTCACGAAGCGCGATGCAGCGGTCACCGTGCCCACGACCACGAGTGCGAGCAGCACGGCGCCGACGGCGGCCGTGCCTTTCGAAACCGTGCGTCTCAAGGGACCTGAACAGGGGTCGACACGCCGGCGACGAGCCCGTTACCAGGCGCGCACCGGACGCGATACGCGCCCGGGGCCAGCGTGCCGGTGAAGCTCCAGGCGCCCGTGCTGTCCGTCACTGTCGACGCGACCGTGGCCCAGAACGTTCCTGACTCGACCTGCAAGTCGACTTCGACACCGGGCAAGACAGGTTGCAACGATCCGCCGACGCCGTCGGTGGCCACAGCCGCAGTGACGACGGGCGCCACCGAGACTTTCGCCAAGCCGATGCGAACGTTGCCCCACGCAAGGCGGTATTGGGTGGTTTCGGACGGTGAGACAGACGCGGCGAAGGTGCCGTCGCTCGCAGCCGCGACAGGGCCGACGGCCGTCCAGGTGCCGCCAAGCGGCCGTGACTCGAGCGAGACGTCCGTGACTGATCCGCGGGCGAAACCGGTGAGTGACGCGGCGGCGCCGTAGGGAACCGCGCCGGTCGGCGGCACGAGCTCGAGCAGCGACGGCGTGAACCAGGTGGAGCGAAGCCCGAGCGCCGTGCGCATCCGGCTGCCGGTGAAGGTCTGCGAGTTGCCGTCGTCGGTCGTGATCGTGGCCAGATGCACGCGGCCCGACGCGCCAAGAGTGACGGCGATGTCGTGAATCGGCGTCGTGAGCTTCAGCGCCTTCGCAACCTTCGCGAAGTCGATCACGACGGGGCCCCAGTTGTGACTCGGCGCGGCGGTGTCGTACGGATCGGCAACCGACTGCAAGTACGGCACCGCAACCCCGGTCGCTTCCAGCGCCGACACGGTGCGACCGCCCGAGCTCGAGAAGTAGAACGTGTCAGCGACCTTCCCGTTGTAGCTCACGACCTTGCCCTGCGTCGCATCGACAGCCGCGTCTGACGTGGGCGTCTCGGCAGCGACGCCGCCGTACACCTGGCTGCGCCCGTCGCCGAAAAGATCGTACGGCGCGTCCTTCGCGAGGTTCGCGAGCGCGTACGAGCGCGCAGCGATCGCCTGCGCTTCGAGCGCGGCTGCCGGCCACTTCGCCGGCATCTCCCTCGGCACGACTCCCTTCACATACGAATCGAGTGCGACCTCGTCGATCACCTGCAGCGTGTTGCCGGACGGCTGCACGATGAAGCGACCTCGATACGCGATGCCGTTCACAGTCAATGGTTCCGTCGACGTTAACGTGAGCGGCGCGGTGAGCGCTACTCCATTCACCGTCAGCGCGGACGTCAGCATGACCGGCGTCGTGAGTGCAACGGTGTGACCCGCGGCGTCGCTCACACCGAACGCGACCGACGACGAAATCTTCTCCTGCTTCGCCTGCGCGACGAGCACGCGCACGGTCGCGACGCTCGCAGCGCCGAGCGACGTGCCTACGTAGTAGTGCGCGAGAATCTTGTCGTACGTCCAACCGTGCTTCGCATAGCCGTATGCGCCCCATTGGCTCATGCCGATGCCGTGTCCCCAGCCGTGGCCCGAGAGCACAAGTGCGCCCTTCGACGTAATCGTCGTGAGTGTCGGGGTCGTCGTAGTCGTTGTCGTCGTCGAGACTGCGGCATGCGCGGTCGCGAGAACGACCGACGCGGCAGTACCGGCGGCGACAAGGACACACGAGGCCCCGAGTCGGAGGGCGGACCGACCCATGCGCCTGACGGTAGCCCACTCTGCGGCGGGCGCAGACAAGGCTTTACGAAACGTTTCCATCGCGGCTCGACTTCGCCGCGAGCGGTTTTACGCCTGCAATCTGGACGCGTATTGCGTCTCGTAGTAGCGCCGGTATTCGCCGCGTTTGATGGGTTCCCACCATTCGCGGTTCTCGCGGTACCACTGCACCGTCTCTTCGAGGCCGCCTGCATCAAAGGAGTGGCGCGGGTTCCAGCCGAGATCGCGGAGCTTCGTCGAATCGACGGAGTAGCGGCGGTCGTGACCCGGCCGATCCTCGACCATGCGCACGAGATCCGGGCTAGCACCCGTCAGATCGAGGATGCGGCGGACGACCTCCATGTTCTCGCGTTCCTGGCCGCCGATGTTGTAGATCTGGCCGCCCGCTCCTTTTCGGAGTGCGAGCTCGACGCCGGCGCAGTGATCGTCGACGTGCAGCCACTCGCGGCGTTGACGACCGTCGCCGTACACCGGCAGATGTTCGCCGTCGAATGCGTTCGTGATGAAGAGCGGCAGGAACTTCTCGGGGTACTGTCGCGCGCCGAACGTGTTTGCGCCGCGCGTGATCAACGCGTCCGTGCCGTACGTTCGAATGTACGCGAGTACCTGCAGGTCGCCGCCGGACTTCGACGCCGAATACGGGCTCGACGGTCGCAGCGGTGCGTCTTCGGTGCACGGCGGGCCGTCGAGCGGGATGTCGCCGTAAACCTCGTCGGTCGACACCTGCAGATGACGGATGTTGTGATGGCGCGCGTAGTCGAGCAACACCTGCGTGCCGAGCACGTCAGTGAGGATGAATTCGGCCGGGCCGAGAATCGAACGATCGACGTGCGTCTCGGCTGCGAAGTTGACGATCGCCTCGCAACCGTCCGCGACACGCGCGACGGCGTCGGGGTCGGCGATGTCGCCCTCGTGAAACTCGTGCTGCGCTCCTTCGAGGTTGGCGCGGTTGCCGGCGTACGTCAGCTTGTCGAGCACGACGATCTCGTCGCCCTGCGCTGCCAGGCGGTGTACGAACCGCGAGCCGATGAAGCCGGCGCCACCGGTGACGAGGATCCTCATCAGCCGGGGAGGGTAGCCAGCCGTTGTAAGCATTCGCGCAAGCCTTCGCGCCAATGCGGCAGTTCGGGCGCATACTTTTCGCTGCGCAGCACCGAGTACGCTGGACGCGGAGCTTTTGCGGCGAATTGCTGGGTCGTGATGCGGCGCACGCGCGTCGGCAGACCAGCCTCTTCGAAGATCGCCTCGGCGAAATCGGCCCACGTGCAGTCGCCCTCCGCGGCGACGTGGTACACGCCGTACGGCAGCTCGACGATCTGCTTCGTCGCAGCTGCGAGATGACCGACAAAGGTGGGCGAGCCGCGCTGGTCGTCGACGACGCGTACCTCGTCACGTTCGTGTCCGAGTGCGAGCATCGTGCGGAGGAAGTTGTGCGACGTCCACCCAAAGAGCCAAGAGCTGCGCACGATCCACGCTCGCTCACCGGCAGCTGCCTCGCCGTGCAGCTTCGTGCGACCGTAGGCGCCGAGTGGTGCGGGGGCGTCCGACTCGAGGTAAGGCGTGCGCTTCGTCCCGTCGAAGATGTAGTCGGTCGAGTAGACGACGAGCGGCGCGCCGAGCTCGGCCGCGTGCTGCACCCCGCCGACGTTGACGGCGGCTGCGGCAGCGGGTTCGTCCTCTGCGGCGTCGACGTTCGTCCAAGCGGCTGCGTGCAGCACGAGATCTGCCTCGAGCCCAGCCGGAGCAGGATGCGTCACGTCCCAGTCGGCGCGCGCTAGAGCGCGCGCAGCCGGAAACGCCTCCGCGAGCGCCGTCCCGAGCTGCCCGCCCGCGCCTGTTACGACGACGCGGTCTGGTCTCGTTCCGAGAGGATCGGCGATCGTGTGCTCCACAGGTCGACAACGCGCGGGTCATTCCACGCCACGCCGTGCTCGTCCGGGTCGGCAGTGTCGTACTCCTCGGTCACGAAGTAACAGAAGAGGCAGTCGGTGAGTGCCTCGTAGCCGTGCGCATGAATGCCGGGCACATAGATCGCAACCGGATTGTCGTCACCGATGTCTTCCGTGAACGTCTCACCCGATGTCCGATCGAGCACGACGACCCGCACCATTCCTTGCAGGCAGATAAAGAGATCGTCCTGCCCGCGCTCGTGGTAATGCAGTGCGCGAATCACGCCGCGTTGCGAGTAGGCAAGGTTCGCCTGCCGAACCGGCTTCGGCAACGCGCCGGCGCGCATGAGTTCCATGAACCAGCCGCGCTCGTCCTCCTGACGGCGCAACGGGATGCGCGTGACTATTTGTTTGCTCCCGTCTCTTCGATCATGCGGCCGACATCGGCGAGGTCGGCCCAATGCTTGCCGCCGTCGTGCCACCACCCATCGAGACGCCGCACCTCGAGCTCGCCGCGCTGCGCATACACACGGTTGACATCGGTGATCTCGAGCTCACCTCGGTTCGACGGAGCGATGCCGTCGATGATGTCGAACACGTCGGGCGGGTAGCAGTACAGGCCGACGATCGCGTCGTTCGACGGCGGCGTGTCGTAGCGCTTGTCGACCCAACCCGCCTTCTCGACGATGTCGGTGACCCGACCGTCGTCGCCGTACATCGGAACGCCGAAGTTCTCGGGATCCGCGACCTCGGTGACGAAGACCATGGCGCCGTTCTTCCAGCCACGAATCGCGTCGGCCTGCGCGTTCTCAAAGATGTTGTCGCCCAGGCAGACGACCAGCTGGTCGTCGCTTGCGAAGTCGCGCGCCATCCCAACGACCTGCGCGATGCCGCCTGCCTCGGTCTGCACCTTGTAGGTGAGGCTCACGTCGAAGATCAGCTCGTCGCTTCCGCGCGCCTGAACGCGGCCGTCGCCGAGCAGGTCGATGAACTGTCCCGCGTGCTGCTGGCCGGTGACGATCAGGATCTCCGTCACACCGACACGCTGCAGCAGCTGCAACGGGTAATAGACCATCGGCCAGCTGCCGACCGGCAGCAGGTGCTTGTTGGTGACGCGCGTCAGCTCGGCGAGCCGCGTTGCATTTCCGCCGGCGGCGATCAGGCCTTTCATGCGGGTGATGGTATTGCGTCGTGTCCCCGGGCGGCGAGTGCGCCGATGATGCCGGCCAGGACGCCGAGGGCAGCCACGCACATCCACATCACCCGGTCGCCGTAGGCCGAGCGGATCAACAGGCCTGCGAACGGTGTGGTCGCAAACGCCACACTGCCGGCGCCCGAGAACGCACCCATGTACGCCCCGCGGATGTCCGCCGGAGCCAGGCTGGCGACCACGGCCTGCGACGTCGGCACCCAGAGCATCTCGCCGATCACGAAGACGACGATGACGAGCCCGATCACAGCGGCTGCCCCGTCGACGTTCAACAGCAAGTACGGGACGCCCATCAGCGGCATTGCGATTGCCAACTTGAGCGCCGCCGGCAGCGGCGACACCACGCGCGTGATGCGCAACTGGAAGAACGTGACGAGTAGCGGGTTGAGAATCATCAGGAAGCCCCAGTACGCAGGCGTCAGGTGGTGCGTCGTCGTCGCGGAGATCGGCAGCAGCGTCTCCGACGTCATGTACGTCATCTGCGCGAGCACGGCGAAGAGCAGGAAGAGCAGGAACGGGCGGTCGCGCGTGATCACGCCAAGCGAGCCGCGTTCGGGCGGGCCCTCCGGCGCATACGCGCCGCCGCGCGGGATGTACCGGTAGGCAATGCTGGCGCCGATCGCCGCGAGCACGAAGGAGCCGAGCCACAGGTGCGACCAGTGGTTGCCGATCAGCAGGAAGCCGCCGATCACCGGCCCGATCGTCACACCCAGGTTCTGGGCGACGCGGATCATCGCGTACGCAGCCTCCTGCCGGTCCGGCGCGACGAGGTCCGCGACCATCGCTTGATCCGCGGCGCCACCGAGCGACCCGATCACCGGCCCGATCGCGATCAGGACGAGCGCGAGGTTCGCGTGCAGGCCGACAGCGATGAACGCAAGCGGCATCAACGCCTCCAAGAACCAGCCGGCGAGGATCAGCGGCCTGCGTCCGATTCGGTCCGAAAGGTGCCCGGTGATGTAGCCGGCAACGAGGCTGAGGATCGCGCCGACGAGATACGCGAACCCGAGGCGCGACTGCGCGGCATGCTCGTGCTTGATCGCCCAGATGCTGAGGTAGACGTACGCGGCCGAGAACGCCACCGAACCGGCGAAGCCGACCGCGACGACAGGACGAATCGCCCGATCGACGTTGCCGCCCCAGATCAGGCGAAGGATGCGCGCGAAAAACTGCACCCGCCGAGGCTAGCGGCGGCTAGTGGACCGGGAGCAGCAGAAGCAGCGACGCGAGCCCGGCGATGGAGGCGGCGAGGTAGCGCATGCCGAAATGGTCGCGGGCGCTGATGCGCATTCGATGTCAGCGCGATGTGGAAATCGTTAGCTTCGTCACATGAACAAGCGCCGTTCCTGCCTCACGGTGCCGGCCGATGACGAACGGAAGCTCGCCAGGGCCGCGGGAGTCGCCGCCGACGAGGTGATCATCGACCTCGAGGACGCGGTCGCGCCCGAGCGGAAGGACGCCGCACGCGAGACCGCCGCCCGCGCGCTGCGCGACCTCACGTGGGCGGCACCGACGGTCGCGGTTCGCGTGAACGGCGCCCGAACGGCGTGGCATGCCGACGACTTGCTCGTCGCCCGCGAGGCTGCCGTGGTCGTCGTGCCGAAGGTCGAGTCGCCGTACGAGCTCGAGGGGCTCGGAGCGTGCGAAGCACTGATCGAAACCGCCAGGGGTCTGGTCGACTGTGAAGCAATCGCGCAGACGGCGGGCCTCGAAGCGCTGGTCTTCGGACCGGGCGACCTCGCCGCGTCACTCGGCGTGCCTGCGCTGACGATCGGCGAAGGCGCACACAGCGACTACGCGCTCGCGCGCATCCTCGTCGCGGCACGCGCGAACGGTGTACAGGCGATCGACGGGCCGTTTCCCTATCACGCAGATGCGAACGGCCTGCGCGCGTCAGCGCAACGGTCGCGCGCGTTCGGCTACGACGGCAAGTGGTGTATCCACCCGTCGCAGGTCGAGCTCTGCAACGAGATCTATGCGCCGACGGAAGAAGAGCTCGAGCGCGCGCGCCGCATTCTCGCCTCGAGCGGTGTCACGAGCGTCGACGGCGAGATGATCGACGAGGCGAACCGGCGGATGGCCGAGGCTATCGTCGCTCGCGCCGGCTGACCCAGAACCCGATCAGCACGATCAGGAAACCGGTGATGCCGAAGACCAGCGGCGACACCCAGCCGCGGTCGCCACCACTCTGCGCGAGCAGCGACGCGGGACTCGTGGGAATCGACGACCACTTGAGGTCGAAGTGCGTCGCGGCCGCAAGGATCCCGAGAACACCGAAGACCGCCCAACTCGAACGGCGCGTCATCACGGCGAGGCGAATGAAGAGGACTCCCGCAACCGCGATGAACGCCCAGTGCCAGCTGCCCGAATGCCACCAGTCGAGCAGGGCGCCGCCAATCAGCAGCCCGGCGGCAACATGGCGCCAGAACCCCAGCGGCCGCTTCTCGCCGCTGTCCTTCGTCATGCCCGAGATCAGGAACAGCACGCCGAGCAGGAGCGAGACCCACGTCGACCAATTGCCCCCGTTCGAGATCAGGTCGGTGATGAACAGCCAGGCGAACAGCGTGACCCACACGACGCTGAACGGCGCACGGAAACGGTCGACCATGGTCTTTGAGAAGGCCAGCGCGAGCAGAAAGATCGCAAGTCGGCTGATGTGGAAGCCGGCGAAGGGACTGCCTCCGGACGTATGCAGCGACCAGCCCCACCACGCCCAGAGTGCTGCGAGGAAGGCCACCCACAGGGGCACGGCGACGAAGGCGAACACGCCCGCCGTCACCGGATGCTTCGCGTGCAGGCGGTTGGCGACCGCGAGGATCACCGCCAGGATCAGCAGCGCCCACGCGGCGTAGGCGAAATCGCCGTAATGCGCCGACAGATAGGCCAGCGACCACGCAGCTGCACCGAGCACGGTCAACCCGCCCGTATAGACGAGCAGCGACCACGAGGACCATGTTGGCTTGAACACCTGCACGGCCGGATCATCCGTCCCAGCCCGGACGGAGTGACTTTCGCGGCCGCGGGCCCTTGCTACGCCGGTTTGAACGTGCGCAGCAGCTGCACGCAGGCGCTGCTCGATCCGCCGGTCGCATAGCGGCAGAGCAACTGGTACTCGCGCAAGCCTCGCAGCACAAACGTGTACTCGATAACGCTCGACGCCGTCGTCACGTCGTAGCTGTGCGACTCGATGCCGGCGACCGTGACGGTGCGGGCGTGTGTGACCTTGCCGCGAAGCGTCGCTGCGACCTGCTGCATCCGGGCGCCGAGCTCGCGTGCGACTGCTTTGAACAGAGCGGAGTCGTAGCGTTTCACGAGCGGGAAGATGGATACCTCGACAAGCTGGGGGCCCTGCGACGCGGAGGTGGTTCCACCGACGGTCGCGGTCTTCCAGCCGTCAGGCGCAGCGAACGAGTAGCCGTGGCCACGGACGGTTTGCGGAACGGCGTGCGAGGACCCCCCGCAGCCTGCGAGGATTAGAAGAACTAGAACGAGGAGAGAGGAGCGTGTGACGATGGCCAAGACGAAAGACAGAGTGGTCGACGCCGCGGAGAACGTCAAACCTTACGTTGAGCGGGCGATCAGCGACGAGAAGCTCCGCAATGACGTGCTGAGCGCGTTTGCGACTGCCCGTGAGCTGTACGGCGAGCTGCTCGGCGACCGCCGCGCGGTCTCGGTGGCTGCGCGTGTCGTGACCGACGAAGAGCTGCGCGACAAGCTGAAGGACGCCGTCGAGGATCTCCGCAACGCGGCCGACCGGCTGCAGGGGAAGAAGGACCGCGGCGGCCGCAACGCGACGCTACTCGTCGCGGGCGTGGCGCTGGGGATTCTCTACAACCCCGTGACCGGTGCTGAGACGCGCAAGTGGCTGCGCGAGCTGATCGCCGGTGGAGACGACGAGTTCGGCGGCGGCTACTCGTCAGCGAACGGGGACGCGTCTTGAGCTCACCAGCGTCTGCATGAGCAGCAGGCGCTGGTCGCTCGACGAAACGTCGGCGTAGCCAAGAAGCAACGCGCCGGGCTCGGGAGCGTTCGTGCGTCCGGCAACCGCCGGCGCGTATCCGGCTGCGATCGGGAACTTCAGATCCTGTTCGTGCGCCCAGCGGTGCAGAAACGGTCGCGGGTCGACTGCACCGGCGGAGCCGAGGTAGAGGCCCGACACCGGACGTATCTCGAAGTGCAGATGCGCGACGGTGATGCCGAGCGACGCTGTCGCGCCCAGGAAGCCGATCACCTGGCCGGCTTTCACCTGCGCGCCGTTCGCGGCGACGCTCGAGAATGCCGACAGGTCTGCGTAGACGAATTGGTTTCCGCGCGCGTCGAGTAGGCGAAGGTGGTTGCCGTTCACCTTGTCGTAGGCGAGATCGACGATCGTGCCGTCAGCGCACGCGACGACCGGCTGGCCGAGCGAGCCTGCGATGTCGATGCCCGGACGGCGCGACTTCGCAGCGAACGTGTCGGCGTACGACCAGACGCCGTACACCGGGAACACGTACGGGCCGCCACCGAGATACGTGCTGGCCGGCGAGTTCAACGGCGGGCGGCCGGACTGTGCGGGCGCTGCGACGATGCAAATGGTCACGACAGCAACAACAGCGAGCAGCGCACGCATGCGTTCGGCTAGCGCAGTTGCTTGCGCGCGAAGTCGCGGAAGCGCTCACGCGCTGCGTCGTCCGGACCGACCGGCTCGTCGGCGTCGTCACCGGCAGCGACCTCCCGTGCGACCGCGATCACCTCGGCGACGACTGCGGCCTGGTTCGCAGGATCGGCGAGCAGCTGGCTCACCCAATCGCGATCGCTCACGTCCTGGTCGACGAGCAACTGGCCGAGCAGCATCCCGACACGGATGTAGGCGAACGTCCGAAACGCAAGCGTGCGACGCGGGCCGACGACGAGCTCGTCGATCTCCGGGTGCGCGTCTTGGATCTCCTTGACGATCGTGCCAATCGGCTCGTCGACGAGCGGGATCCAGATTTCGTCCGACGCCCTCATCCCTGAAGTGTTCCCGATCTCCGGCGGATACGCCACATGATCTGAACGGCGATCAGCAGCAAAAGGATTCCAAAGAGGCGCCGGAGCAGCGATTGCGGCAGGGTCTCGGCGAGCGCCACGCCACCTTGGACACCCGCGACGGAGGCGATCCCAATGGCCACTGCGGCGCGCACATCGATGTTGCCGTAGCGCTGCTGCCGCCACGAGCCGGCGAGCGCCGTCGGCAGGATCGCGAGCAGCGACGACGCCTCCGCATGGAGCTGCGTCAGGCCGAGCACGAGTGCGAGCGCCGGGACGAAGAGAATGCCGCCGCCGACACCGAACATGCCCGCGAGCACGCCGCCGGCGACACCGATCAACGCGACGATCAAAAGCGTCATGCGAGGAGCCGCACTCCGACGGCAGCGAGCAGGAATGCGAAGCCGTAGCTGAGCTTGTCGACCGGCACTCGCTGCTGCAACCAGGTGCCGGCGAGCACACCGAGTACCGCCGGCAAGCCGATGGCCGCAGCCGCGCCCACCTTGAGATCGCCGTGCAGCGCGTAGGTGATCGACCCGGCAATCGACGAGAACAGGATTGCCGCCAGCGATGTCGCCGACGCACGCCGCTGGTCGAACGCGCAGAAGAAAATGAGCATCGGGACGATGACAATCCCGCCGCCGACGCCGAATAACGCCCCGAAGAATCCGGCGACGATCCCGATGCCTGCAAGCCGCGCGATGGTGCCCGAAGGCAGCGTGGACGTCGCCACGGGCCTACTCTATTGCTCGTGAACGCGCTGGCCCGTCTTGCCGCAGAGCCCGCACTCGCCGCGCTCTTCTTCGACGTCGACGGCGTGCTCGCCCCGATCGTCGAGCGGCCTCAGGATGCAGTTGTCCCCGAAGAGACGCGCGTCGAGCTTCGGCGTCTCGAAGAGAGGTACGGGCTTGTCGCGTGTGTGACCGGACGGGCGACGGACGTCGCGCAGCAGATCATCGGCGTGCCGGGTCTTCGGATCATCGGTGAGCACGGGCTCGAGCTCGATCCGCGCGCCGCGGAATGGGGACCGCGCATCCACGAGTTCGCTGCGGAGATCGCGTGGCACGACACGGAGTTGAAGCCGTATTCGGCAGCGTTTCACTACCGCCGCGCGCCCGACCCGGACTTCGCGCGTGCCGAGCTCGAAGCAGTCGAGCGTGAGGCGCGGATGCACGGCTTCCGCGCGCGCTTCGGCCGCATGGTGTTGGAGATTCTCCCGCCGATCCCAACGTCAAAAGGCACCGGCGTCACGGTGCTGCTGAAAGAAACGGGCTTGCAGCGTGCGCTCTACGCAGGTGATGACACGACCGACCTCGACGGCTTCAAGGCGCTCGACGGGCTCGACCTGGCGCTACGCATCGCGGTCGCATCCCCCGAAGGGCCGACCGAGCTCGCCGCCTCCGCTGACCTCGTCCTCGCATCGACGGACGAGCTGCTCGGCGTGCTGAGGGAGCTCTAGAGCTTCAGTTTTTCGCGCAGCTGCCGGGTTTGCCGCCGCGCGACGTCGACCTCGGTGCGTGTCGCGTCGGCGAGCTGCAGGCGAAGACGATCTGGCGAGATGCGGCGCACGGCAGCGACCTTCGCGAGGTTCACCACATACGACCGATGTACGCGCACGAACCGGCCGCCTAGCCGCTCTTCGAGTGCGCCGAGCGAGCTCGTGCAGAGAAAATTGCGGTCGTAGGTGTGGACGCGGCTGTAGTCGCCGTCGGCTTGCACGAAGTGAACCTCGGCGGGGTCGAGCAGCAGCTCGCTGCCGCCGCCGCCCACGACTGCGATGCGCTCGACCGGCTCCGCCAACTCGGCTGAACGCTCGCGTAGCCGCTCGATCACGCGCGCGAGTCGTTCCGCGTCGACCGGCTTGAGCAAGTAGTCGAACGCCTCGACGGCGAACGCGTCGACTGCGTAGCTCTCGTGCGCGGTCACGAACACGACGGCCGGCGGCTCGGCCTGCTCACGCAGAAACGGTGCAGCTGCGAGCCCGGTCGCACCGGGCATCTCGACATCCAGGAAGACGACGTCGGGGCGCCGTTCGCGTGCGAACGTGATTGCTTCCGCGGCGTTCGCAGCCTCGCCGACGACCTCAATGTCGCGGTGCGCCGCAAGCAGATACCGCAGCTCGTCCCGAGCCGGCGCCTCGTCGTCGGCAACAAGCGCCTTGATCACGCTGACGCTCCGGCGCCGTCCACGCCGGCACCTCCGCTTTTCTTGCGCGGCTCCGTCGAGCCTACGCCGCGTACCGGCACTTCCAGTCGCACGACCGTGCCGAACGGGAACGAGCGCAGCTTCACTCCTTCGCCGTAGTGCGCGGTCAGGCGGAGGTTGACGTTCGCGAGCCCGATGCCGGTGCCCTCGCCGACGCCCGGCTCGAGCACGCGCTCGATCGCATCGCGCGCGATGCCGCGGCCGTCGTCGCGCACGGTGATTCGCAGCCGGCCGCGACGTACGCGTGCGCGCACGAGCAGATGCAGCGGGCGATCGGTCTTGCCGTGCTTGATCGCGTTCTCGACGAGCGGCTGCACGAGCAAAGGCGGCAGTCGCACTGCGAGTGCCTCAGGATCGGCGTCGACGGTGACTTCGAGCTGGGAGCCGAACCGCGCCTGCTCAAGTTGGAGATAGCTGCGCACGTGATGCAGCTCGTCTTCGAGCGTGACGAATTCACCCGGCCGCGCGATGCGACGCCGCAGATGCTCAGCGAATGCGACAACCAAGCGGCGCGCATGCTCAGGATCGGTGCGAATGAACGACGCGATCGTGTTCAGCGCGTTGAAGACGAAGTGCGGCTCCATTTGCGCCTGCAGTGCAGTCGTCGTCGCGGTGTGCAACTCCGACAGCTGCAGTTGCGCAGACAGCTGGCCGGCAACACCTTCGAGCGTCGCGACGGCGGCCTCGTCGAGCGGAGAGCCATCAGTGGCGAACGCGACGACCGCGCCGGCCACATCGTCGCTCGCACGCAACGGCACGACGGCCGCGGCGCCAAGTGGGCAGGCCTCGTGGCCGCATTCGACGCGAATGCCGAGTGGCGCGAGCAGCGTGCGGTTCTGCGCAAGGGCTTCGTACACCGGACGAATCGGCCGGTCGCCCGGCCGATGATGGTCGGCACCCGCACCGACGAAAGCCAGCACCTGCTGCCGGTCGGTCACCGCGACCGCGCCGTAGCCGAGCTTTTCGAAGAGCTCGTACGCGACGACGCGCGCGGCGCTTTCGGTGAGGCCGTGGCGAAGCTCAGGCAGCGTCACCTCGAGGAGCTCCAGAACTGGGCTCCCGCGCCGGGACGAGCGTCTCCGTGCCCGTGGCATGGCACGGATTGTGCCCGTGCCCGGCGTTACTGCCCTAGGAAATCGGCTCGACGACGATCAGTGAGTTCTTGTCCGGGTCACGGAGCCAGAACATTGGGGGAACGGGCGCGCCGTACCGCGTCACCTCGTCGTCGACATCGACGCCGGCGGCCTTCAGACGGGCGTGGTCGGCATCGACATCGCTCGTGTCGAGGCAGATACCGGTCTCCGAGCCTCCGGCAGCCCGACCCGGCGGTGGCGGCGCGATCGCGATGTTGGTCTCGGTGCCGGGCAGCTTGACTTCGACCCAGCGCATGTCGGGACCCATCGGCACGTCGACGACCTTCTCGAACCCGAGCGTGCCGACGTAAAAGTCGATCGCCCGGTCGGTGTCGGCAGTCGTCACGCAGACGCGCCCGACGAGGTGAACGTTCAGCTTCGTTGTGGTGGATGACACTTCACGCCTCCTGTTGCTGCGATGTATGTCGATAGAACGACGATGTATGTCGGTAGGACGACGATGCGATGCGAAACTCATCGATGGCGTCGGTTTTGCGACGCAGCCCGGGTCTGCCCCGTGCCTGACCCCTCGTAGGCGTCAAGCGGCCGCGCCGGGGTCAGACCCGTACCTGACCCCATCAGCACTCCTCGCAACGAAAACCCCCGTGGGGACGGTTTGGCGCAAAGGTGTGTGGGGTCTGCCCCGTGCCTGACCCCCGGGCAATTACGTCTTGCGTGCGCGCGGGGGGGTGTCGAGGACATCCAACACGCCGGGGATCGACGTGATGCGCGGGCCGTCCCAGTCCTGCACCTCGGGCCACAAAGGGGACTCATTTTCTCGATAAATCAAGATCGCCTGCATGCCGACGCGCTGCGCACCGGCGAGCTCGTCGTTGGCGCCGTCACCTACGAACACTGCATCGGCCGGCTCGACGCCGAGCTGCGCGCAGCACTCGAGGTAGATGCGTGGGTCGGGCTTCGACGCGCCGAACGACGACGAGAACACCTCGGCGTCGAAGAGACCGGCGAATTCCGATTCTGGCCAGAGCGTCTCGATGTCCTCCGAGCACACGGTGATCAGTCCAACCTTGTAGCCCTGCTCTCGCAGAAGACGAAGAGTGTCGATCGCACCCGGGCGGGGCTTGAGCGCGCGGCGCAGATGATCGCGGCGCAACACGCAGATGTCCTCCATGTGCTCGTCGGCCACACCTGCCTCGGCGAGCGCCACGCGAATCGGCGCGTTGTACTTGGTCTTCGAACCGCTCCAGCGCTCGCGAAACGTGTCGCCTGCAATCGCAGCGAGTTGTTCGTTCAATGCGGCGTTCGCATTGCGATCCCAGTCGATCAGCGTCTCCCAGAGGTCGAAGACGACAGCCTTCACGGCGATCATCGAAGCAAGACGACGCGCACGCCAAGCCCGATCAAAACCACGCCCGTGACTCCTTCAAGCGCCATCCGCACCCGCGGCCGCGAGAGCAAGCGGCCGAGCGCGCCGACGGCGAGCGAGAAGACACGCCACCACACCACGGCAGTCACGAGGAAGGCGCCGGCAAGCTTCGCGGTTGTCGTCCCCACGGGTTCGCCCGCCGCCACGAACTGCGGGAGCAACGTCAGAAAGATCAATGCGATCTTGGGGTTGAGCAGGTTCGTCGCGAGGCCCTGCCTGTAAGCCGCGCGCCAGTCGTCTGTCGCTGCCTGCGTGACGTCGGACACGCTCACGTGCTGCCGAAGTTGGCGAAGCGCCGACACCCCAAGATAGGCGAGGTAGACACCGCCGATCACCTTGACCACGGTGAACGCCGAGTGCGACGCAACGACCAGCGCAGAGAGCCCTCCCGTCGCAGCCAGCGCCCAGCAAGCGATGCCCGTGCAGCACCCCAGGCCCGTCCACCAGGCGGCTCGCGCTCCGCCGCGCACACCGTTTCGAAGCACGAGCGCCATGTCGGGCCCCGGCGTCAGGGTCAAGACGGCCACCACCGCGAAGAACGGGCCAATGCGATCAGGCATCTGCCAAGAGTGCCTGACGCAACCGCAGGGTGTAGTTCAGCAGGGCGTCGTTCAACGTCTCTTCCGCAATTTCTCGACCTGCTTCCAGGTGCGCGTGTTCACCACGTCGTCCTTCGTCAGCCACGCGCGGCGCGCCTGGCCGACGCCCAGCTCGACGTAATCGAGCGCTGCAACCTGGTGCCCGTCGGAATCGATCACCAGCTTGAGCCCCGCCTCGCGCGCAGCGCGTGCGTGCACATCAGAGAGGTCGAGCCGGTCGGGTTGCGAGTTGATCTCGAGGAACGTCCCCGTCTCGAGCGCCTTTTCGATCACCTTCTCGACGTCCATCGGCGCTGCCTGCCGCTTGCCGATCTTGCGTCCGGTGAGGTGGCCGATCACGTCGACGTACGGGTTCTCCATCACCGCGAGCACGCGTTCAGTCGGGCGGTCGTCGAAACGCGTGTGCATCGATGCGACGACCCAGTCGAGCGTTGCGAGATCTTCGTCGGCGACGTCGAGTGTCCCGTCGACGCGGATGTTCGCCTCGATCCCTTTCAGGATTCGGAACGGAGCAACCTCCAAATTCATCTGGTCAATTGCGTCTGCTTGACGTTTCAAGAGATCGCCGCGCAGACGGTGCGAGTGGTCGCAGATTGCGTAGTACGCGTAGCCGCGGCCGATCGCCGTCGCGACCATCGTCTCCAGTTCGTCTTTGCCGTCGGACCAGGTCGTGTGCGTGTGCAGATCGCCGCGCAGGTCCTTCAACTCGACGAGCTTCGGAAGCTCGTGCTTTCTCGCCGCGGCGAGCTCGCCGCCGTCCTCGCGCAACTCGGGCGGGATCCAGTCGTAGCCGAGAAAGCCGTAGACATCCTCCTCACGCGCGAAGTGGTGCTCTTCACCCGTCTCGACAACGGTGACCGAGTACTCCGACACCGAATAGCCGCGCCGCACCGCATCCTCGCGTAGCGCCACGTTGTGATTCTTCGAACCGGTGAAATGCTGCAGCAGGTTGCCGTAGCTCTCCGGCGGCACGACACGCAGGTCGTAACGCCCCCCGTCCTGTGCAACGACCGTCGCCTTCGTCGAGCCTTTCGCAGCGACGTCCACGACCCACGGCAAATCGCAGAACGCGTCGACGAGGTCTTGCGGGTCGGTGGCCGTCGCGATGATGTCGAGATCGCGCACGGTCTCGCGCATGCGGCGCGCCGAGCCGGCCAGCGACACCTCCACCGACGCCGGATGCTCCCGCAACTTCTCGACGACAGCGCGCAACTTTGGCAGCGTGTTGCCGAGCAGCGAACGACCATCTCTTTCAACGGCCTTCGGCCGGGCGAGATATCTGGCGATCTTCGCCTCGGTGCCTTCGCCGATGCCGGCGTTGCCACGCAGCTTCCCCGCCTCAGCCGCAGCTTTCAACGCGTCGACTGTCGAGATTCCGAGCTCTTTCCAGATGCGCCGTGCCGTCTTCGGCCCCATTCCCGGCAGGCGCAGGAAACTCGCGAGCTCAGCAGGGACTTCAGCTTTGCGCTTCGTCAACGCATGGATCTCGCCGTCCTCGACGACCTCGACGATCTTCCCCTCGATCGTCTTGCCGATCCCCTGCAGCTGCTTCGCTTTGCCGGCGAGCGCGAGCTCAGCGACCGACGACGGGGTGTCGCGAATCCGAGCCGCCGCCTTGCGATAAGCGCCGATACGAAAGCCGTCGGCTCCTTCCAGCTCCATCAGGTCGGCCAGCAGGTCGAACTGGTCCGCAAGCAGGTCGTTTCTCGGAAGCGCGGACACCATCGCGATAATAGGCATCGCCGTGCGCGCGACGATTTGCGTCCCCACATACAACGAGCGCGCCAATCTCGAAGAAATGGTGGCGGCTCTTGCATCGTCCCTCCGGGAGGGCGACCGGATCCTCGTGATCGACGACAACTCGCCCGACGGAACGGGCGAGATCGCTGACCGGCTCGCGTCGGAGCACCCGTTCCTGTCGGTGCTTCACCGGCAGGCGAAAACGGGGCTCGGACCGGCCTATCTGGACGGATTCCGTCGCGCGCTCGCCGACGGTGCGGAGCTGGTGGTGGAGATCGACTGCGACTTCTCCCACGACCCGGCCGACGTGCCGCGTCTGATCGCGGCGACGGAGGACGGCGCCGACCTCGTGCTCGGGTCGCGCTACGTGCGGGGCGGGGGCGTCACCGAGTGGGGTCTGTTGCGCCGCGTCATCTCGCGCAGTGCCTCCGTCTACACCGACCTGTTCCTGAGCATCGGTGTGAAAGATCCGACCGGCGGCTTCAAGTGCTTCCGCCGCGAAGTACTCGAAGCGATCGACCTCGATGCGGTCACGGCCAAGGGCTACGCATTCCAGATCGAGATGACGTACCGCGCAAAGCGCGCCGGTTTTCGAGTCGTCGAGCTGCCGATCGTCTTTAGCGACCGCACGCGCGGCCGCTCGAAAATGAGTCGCGCCATCGTGCTCGAAGCAATTTGGCGCGTTCCCCTGCTACGTCTCCACAGGTAGCGTGACCTCCATGCGCGAGGTAACCGATACGTCATTCGCCGACGACGTGCTTGCGTCGGAGACGCCGGTGGTCGTCGACTTCTGGGCGCCTTGGTGTGGGCCGTGCAAGATGGTCGAGCCCGCGCTGGAACAACTTTCTTTGCAGGTCGTGAAACTCGACATCGACCAAAATCCCGAGACCGCGGCGAAGTACGACGTGCTCTCGATTCCGACGGTGATCTTGTTCGCGGGTGGCGAGGCGCGCGAGACGGTAGTCGGCGCACGCTCGCGCGCGCACTACGAAAAGGCTTTCGCGCCTTACTTGTAGTGCTCCCAGCCGGAGAGCGCGAACGGCTCGCCGTGCAAGAGCACCTCGACGCCTGAGCCTTCCTCGACCCGGCCGACGACCGCAAACTCGCCGGGTTTGTCAACAGCGGCGAGTAGTTCAAAGTCCTCGCCGAAGCCGAGGTGGTCGATCGTCGCGCCCGGCGCGAGCGGAACGCGATCGAGCTCGATCACGCAGCGCACGCCCGAGCGCGACGCGATGTGCCCGGCGTCGACGGCGATGCCGTCGGAGATGTCGAGCAACGCATGCGCGCGGCGCGCGAGTGCGCGACCTTCGGCAAGGCGCAGCGGCGGCCGCACGTAACGGTGCTCGCGGAACGCAGCGCCTGCAGCCCCAAGCGGGCCGGTCACGACAAGCGCGTCGCCCGGCTTGGCGCCGCTCCGCCCGGGCACGCGAGCGCTTCTCCCAAGTGCGGCAACGCTGAGCACGACGATCGGGGCGGCGGTCGTGTCGCCGCCAACGACCGGGACGCCGGCCTCGGCAATCCCTTCGTAGAACGCGACGACGTCCTCGACCGCAGCCGACGGCGGCGCACAGAGCGTGACGACGAGGCCGAGCGGGTCTGCACCTGACGCGGCGAGGTCGCTCAGGTTCACGGCCGCGGCGCGAAAGCCGAGCTCGCGCCAATCGATCCAATCGAAGCGAAAGTGGACGTTCTCGACGAGCGCGTCCTGTGTGACGACGAGTTCCCCAAACGCTGCCGCGTCGTTCTCGACGTCGCGGATCAGCCCGCGGCGTTCGAGCTCGCGCAACAGCGCAAGCTCACCGATCTGCGAGAGCGTCGTCAACGGCTTGGCGAAGTCGGGGGTCGATTGCAGCTCGGATCACGGCGACACCCGCCGCGCCCGCGTGGATGCAAGCAGGAGCGTTCCATGCGTCGACGCCGCCGATCGCGACAACCGGCGTCGTCACCGCTGCGCACACCTCGCGCAAGCCATTGAGCCCGAGCGGCGCGGCAGCGTCGAACTTCGACGGTGTTGCCCACACAGGGCCAACGCCGAGGTAGTCGGCATCGGCCTCGTCTAGCGCTTCCGCGAGCGTGGACGCCGAACGACCGACGAGGAGACCCGCAGCACGCGCCGCGCCGGCGCCTCCATCGCCACGGCCGAGATGAACGCCGTCGGCCTGGAGCGCGAGTGCCGCGTCGACGTCGTCGTTCACGATGAACGTCGCGGCCAGGTCGCGAAAACCGTAACCGGCTGCGACGACCTCATCGGTCGGAGCCTTCACACGCAGTTGCACAACCGTCGCGCCCACGTCAACGGCTCGCTGCGCAGTCTGCAGGTCCTTCACGATGGCGTGCACTCTCATCCCAGGTTCGCGCGTGCATCCAGTGTCGCCGGATCGAGAGCAGCCAGTGCGTCGTACAGCGCCACGTGAAACGAGCCCGGCCCCTTGGCGCCGACTGCGGCGTCTTCACCCGCAACGCCGAATGCGACGAGCGCCTCGGCAGCGCCGGAGAGCGGGTCGTCGCGGTTGACCGCGAGAAAGCAGCCCGTCATTGCGCTCGACATGCAGCCTGTGCCCGTGATCGACGCGAGCAACGGATGTCCGTTTGAGATCGCGATCACCGTGTCGCCATCGGAGACGTGATCGACCGGCCCCGTCACGGAGGCAACGACGCCGAGCGCTTTCGCGGCAGAACGCGCGAGCTCTGCCGGATCGCTGCCTGCATTGATCGACTCCACACCGCGCACCTCAGCGTCAACTCCCACCAGCGTCGCGATCTCGCCGGCGTTCCCGCGCAGCACGGCAACATCGACCTCGACCAGGATTCGCTTCGCTGTCTCGCTGCGGTAGTGCGTCGCACCCGCTCCCACCGGGTCGAGTACGACCGGGACGCCGTGCTCATTCGCGGCACGTCCCGCGAGCAGCATCGACTCGACCCAGGCGTGCGAAAGGGTGCCGATGTTCAGGACGAGCGCACCTGCGAGCGCCACCATCTCTTCGACCTCTTCTTTCGCGTGCGCCATCACGGGTAGTGCGCCGAGCGCGAGG
Organism: Gaiellaceae bacterium; assembly: GCA_036496645.1. Taxonomy (GTDB): domain Bacteria; phylum Actinomycetota; class Thermoleophilia; order Gaiellales; family Gaiellaceae; genus PALSA-600. Next base: position 19,323 of record DASXKU010000064.1, on the reverse strand, counting down.
GTCGCGTTCGCCGTCTCGTTCATCACGACGTAGTTCGTGATCTGGTGAATCAGCGGCTTGGACTCGCGCAGCCGCGCCAGAGAGGCGCCGGGGTTCATGCAGCTCCTTTGAGGTCGAGGACATCGACAGGGCCGTCGCCGGCGCCGAGCTCGGAAAGGCCTGCGGCTACCGCACGGCCCGCCGCGACGGCGGCTCCGCGTGCGGCAACGACGAGCGGCTCTCCGCGCGCGAGTAGTGCCGCGAGCGTGGCGGAATGCGTGCAGCCGGCGCCGTGTGTTGCGCCGGAGTCGTAGCGGGTCACGGGAATCTCCACATGCTCCCTGCCGTCGAACAGATGGTCAACCGGATCGCCGTGCCCACCGGTGACGATCGCGGCGTGCGCACCGAGCTCGACGATCCGCTCGGCCTGTTCTGCTCTCGTTCCGGCACCCACGAGCGCGCGCGCCTCGTAGACGTTCGGCGTCACGACCGTGGCAAGCGGAAACAGCTTGTGGACGAGCGCGTCGGCGGCCTCCGGCTCCAGCAGCCGCGCACCCGACGAAGCGACCATCACCGGATCGACGACGAGCGGCACCGGGTGATCCGCGATGTACTCCGCAACCGTTTCGATGATCTCGGTCGAAAAGAGCATCCCGGTCTTCGCTGCGTCGACGCCGACATCGTCGAACACGGCGTCGAGCTGCTCGCGGACGAACTCGGCCGGCACTTCGTGCACCGCCCTCACACCAACCGTGTTCTGGGCGGTGAGCGCAACGAGCGCAGACATGCCGTAGACGCCCGCGGCGGAGAACGCCTTGAGGTCGGCCTGGATGCCTGCTCCACCACTCGAGTCCGAGCCGGCGATGGTCAATGCGCGCGCTACCAATGCAACTCCCTTCGCCGGTATGAGCCGGATCAGGTTCGACGGGTGTGATCTCAGCCTCTTTAGGAAGGCACCCCGGTGGGTCGAGGCTAGCATCGGCAGGCGTGTTGGACACCCTGCTTTCGGGCGAAGAGCTGGCGCATCTCGTGACCGAGCTGCCGCGGGACGCGGCCTACGCAGCGCTGCCGGAAGGCCTGCACGCGGACGTCGGACTCGACGAGCTGTACCGGCATCAGCGCACGGCGTGGGACGCGGCGGCCCGCGGCGAGCACGTCCTCGTCGCGACCGGCACCGCGTCGGGCAAGACACTCGCGTTCAACCTGCCCGTCCTCGACGCAATCGCACGCGACCCGAAGACACGCGCCCTCTACCTCTATCCCGCGAAGGCGCTCGCGCAGGATCAGTTCCGCACACTCACGAGCTATGCCGTGCCCGGCCTCCGGCCCGCGATCCACGACGGCGACACGCCGATCGAGCAGCGGCGAGACATCCGGCGCACCGCGAACGTCGTGCTCACGAACCCGGACATGGTGCACATCGGCCTGCTGCCGAACCACGACCGCTGGGGTGACGTGCTCGCAAACCTGCGCTACGTCGTCGTCGACGAAGCGCACGTGTACCGCGGCGTGTTCGGCTCGCAGGTCGCGAACGTGCTGCGACGTCTCCGCCGGCTCGCGCGTGCGTACGGCAGCGAGCCCCAATTCCTGCTCGCGTCGGCAACTGTTTCCAATCCGGGCGAGCTCGCGCATTCGCTCATCGGCGAACACGTAACCGTCGTGAACGACGACGCGGCTCCACGGGCAGAGCGAACGATCGTGTTGTGGAACCCCGCACTCCTCGACGCGGAGCTCGGCCTGCGCGCGTCCGCACTTGCTGAAGCGGCGAAGCTGCAGGCGTCGTTCGTCGAGCGCGGCGTGCGCACGCTGACGTTCGCGAAGAGCCGCAAGGCGGCGGAGCTGATTCATCGCTTCACGGCTGAGCGCCTGGGTGACGACACGCACCTTTCCCCGTACCGCGCGGGGTATACGGCGGCGCAGCGGCGCGAGATCGAGCGACGGCTCGCGGAGGGCGACCTGCTCGGAGTTTCTGCGACGAATGCGCTCGAGCTCGGCATCGACATCGGACTGCTCGACGCGGTGATCTCCGTCGGCTTCCCGGGCACCGTCGCGTCGTTGCGCCAGCAGTGGGGCCGCGCCGGGCGCCGCGACAACGGGCTCGCAGTGCTCATCGCGACCGAAGATGCGCTCGACCAGTACTTCATGCGCAACCCCGAGATGCTGCTCGGCCGACGCGTCGAAGCCGCGATCCTCGACCATGCGAACCCACGCGTGCTCGCCGGTCACGTGCGCTGCGCTGCGTACGAAGCACCGCTGACCGACGACGACGCATCCCTGCTCGGTCCCGAAGCGCTCGTCGCTGCCCGCAGCGATCCCGCATTGCGCGAGACGAAGGCCGGCATCGTGTGGGCAGGCCGCGACCATCCGGCTGCGCACGTCTCACTGCGCTCCGTCGACGCTGACGCGTACACCGTGATCAACGCGACCGATGGATCCGTGATCGGCGTCGTCGACGGAGCGCGCGCGTATTCGACGGTGCACGAGGGCGCGATCTACCTCCATCTCGGCGAGTCGTACATCGTCCGCGAGCTCGACCGAACGTCGCTGCACGCGATCGTCGAGCCGTTCAGCGGCGACTGGTACACACAGGCGAAGAAAGAAACAGCGACGACGATCGTCGAGCCGCGCCGCGTCGAGTTGCGCTGCGGGCTCGAGCTCACGTTCGGCGAGATTGAGGTGGCCGAGCAGGTCGTGGCGTACGAACGCAAGACGGTGTCGTCGCAAGAACGCATCGAGCTGGTGCAGCTCGAGTTGCCGGAGACGAGCTTCTCGACCGAGGCGATCTGGTTTCTGCCGGAGGCGCATCAGCTCGCCGAGCTGGACGCGATGCCGAAGCTGCTCGGGACGCTGCACGCGGCGGAGCACGCGCTGATCGCCTTGCTGCCGCTGTGGGCGATGTGCGACCGCTGGGACATCGGCGGCCTCTCGACCAACCTCCATCCGCAGACCGGGCGCCCGACCGTCTTCGTCTACGACGGGCACCCGGGCGGAGTCGGCATCACCGAGCGTGGCTTCGAGGAGTTCGAGGGTTGGGTGGCAGACACAGCGGCGATGATCCGCGGCTGTCCGTGCCAAGACGGCTGCCCGTCCTGTGTCCAGAGCCCGAAATGCGGCAACCTGAACGACATGCTCGACAAGGCCGGCGCCCTGACATTCTTGGAGCGGCTGTCGATTTCCGGGCCGCCCGTTCGTCGTCCAGACGACCCGACAATGTTTGACTCAAACCGTGGAGGCTCGTCATGAAGTACCTCTTGCTCATCTACAACGAAGAGAATCCCGCTGCCTGGGAAGCGATGTCGGAGGCAGAGCAGCACGAGTTGATCGGCAAGTACCGCGCGGTCAGCGAGCTGCCGAACACGCTCGGCGCCAACCAGCTGCAACCGATCGCGACGGCAACGACCGTGCGCGTCAGCGACGGCCAGACGCTCGCGACGGACGGCCCGTTCGCCGAGACGAAGGAAGTCCTGGGCGGTTACTACCTGGTCGAGGCGAACGACCTCGACGAAGCGATCGGGATCGCCGCGTCGATTCCCGCTGCAGCGAACGGCGGCTGCGTCGAAGTGAGACCTATCGTAGAAATGTGATCGACGCGGTCTTCAAAGACGAGTGGGGGCGCGTCGTTGCGTCGCTGGTCGGCACCTTCCGCGACTTCGACCTCGCGGAGGAGGCGGCGCAAGACGCGTTCGCCATCGCAGCCGAGCGCTGGCCGCGCGACGGCGTGCCCTCGAATCCCGGCGCGTGGTTGACGACGACTGCGCGCAATCGCGCCATCGACCGGCTACGCCGCGAGCGTGCGTTCACCGAACGTGCACCGCTGCTGCTTCCGGAGGAGCCGTACGACGAAGAGGAGACCGTGTTCGACGACGAACGCCTCGAGCTGATCTTCACGTGCTGTCACCCCGCGCTCGCGCTCGACAGCCAGGTGGCACTAGTGCTCCGGACCTGCGGCGGACTGACCACCGACGAGATCGCCGAGGCGTTCCTCGTGCCGGAGGCGACGATGGCGCAGCGCCTCGTGCGCGCGAAGCACAAGATCAAGGCGGCCGGCATCCCGTTCCGCGTTCCGGACGACCATGTGCTGCCGGAACGACTCGCCGCCGTCCTCGCCGTCGTCTACCTCATCTTCAACGAGGGCTACGGCGCACGCGAGGAGTTGGCGCGCGAAGCGATCCGGCTCGGGCGGGCCCTCGCGGTTCTGATGCCGGACGAGGCCGAGGCACACGGGCTGCTCGCGCTGATGCTGCTGCACGAAGCGCGGCGCCCGGCTCGGCTGCAGAACGGTGAGATCGTGCTGCTCGGCGACCAGGACCGCGCTATGTGGCTCGGCGGCGTGATCGCCGAAGGCGCGCAGACTCTCGACCACGCGCTCACGCTTGGTCGCCCCGGCGTGTACTGCATCCAGGCAGCGATCGCCGAGCTGCACACGCAGCCGCAAACCGACTGGGCGGAGATCGCGGTGCTCTACGCCGAGCTGATGCGGAGAACCGGATCCCCGGTGGTCGAGCTCAACCGCGCGGTTGCCGTTGCCGAGGTTGAAGGCCCCGAAGTTGCGCTCGCGCTGGTCGACAGCCTCGACCTCGAGGGCTACCGGTACCTGCACTCGACACGCGCCGATCTCCTGCGCCGGCTGGGTCGCGACGACGAAGCCGCGAGCGAGTATCGCGCCGCCCTCGATCTTTCGCATCAGGAGCACGAGCGCCGCTTCCTCGAGCGCCGCCTGTTAGATGTGGGGCGTGAACGCGCGTGAACGCATCCGCAAGTTCGGCCGCGACCTCGACGACTCACTCGCCGAACGCGTCGTAGCCACCCCAGTCGGCGACGCGCACTTCGTCGACGCGCTGCCCAACGTCTACTCGCTGAACTATCTCCGCGCCGACCGAGGGGATGCTGCGGAGATCATCGCGAGTACGGACAGCGCGATGGAGAGCTTCCGGCACCGCAAGGTGTTCACCTATCTCGACGTCGATCTGGGCTGGACATGCCAGCCGCATCTCGTGATGCAACATCTGCGCGAGCCGGACAGGCGTGTCGACACGTCGCACGTCCGTTCGATCTCGTTCGAGGACGTTGCGCCGGTGCGCATGTACGACTACGACGACGCAGCGGTTGGCGAACAGTTGAACGACATGCAGCGACGAGTCGGGCGCGCCATCGACACGACGTGGTTCGGCGCATTCGACGGTGACCGGCTCGCTGCTTGGTGTCACGTGCGCTCGGCGGATGGCATTGCTCAGATCGAGGACGTGAACACGCTGCCGCAGTTCCGCGGACGTGGGCATGGGCGGGCGGGCGTCCAGCACGCGCTGGACGAGTCGTTGGCGTCGCACGAGATCGTCTACCTCGAGGCGCTTCTCGACGACTGGCCGCGCGAGCTCTACGCGAAGCTCGGCTTCGACGAGATCGACCGCTGCTACCACCACGTCCTGCCCGCGAGCCCGCTGGCGTCATTGCGGATCACTACGCCGCGCCTCGAGCTGCGCCTCGCAACGGTCAGCGAGTTGCGCGCGCTGTTTCGCGTCGCGGCAGACGGAGTGCACGACCCCGCCTGGATGCCGTTCGAAGTGCCGTGGACCGACACACTCGACGAGAACCAGTTCCTCGCCTACCACCACGACACGCTCGCAGCGTGGACCGCGAACAGCTGGCGACTCAACCTGATCACCTTCCTGGACGGAGCACCAATCGGCTCACAAGGGATCACCGCCGACGACTTCGCGCAGACGCGCACCGTTACGACAGGCTCGTGGCTCGGGCTCGCGCATCAGAGCCGCGGGCTGGGGACCGAGATGCGAAGCGCCGCGCTCAGCTTCGCGTTCAATGCACTTGGTTCAAAGAAAGCACGGTCCGGCGCCCTCGACCGCAACGCTCAGTCGCTTGGCGTCTCCCGGAAACTGGGCTACCGCGAGATCGGCTCGCACCTGGTGAGCCCGCGCGGTGAGCCTGTCGAGCACACGGACCTTGAGGTAACGAAGGCAGAGTTCAAGCCTGCAACCGAAGCACGCTGGACGGGCTTCAACGGCGGCTTCTTCGGGCTATAGGATCGGGCCTCCAAAAACGGAGGAGGGCAGGCATGACGGTTCAACTGCCCCGCCCGCGGCACGGGGATCCTGTGAAGACGACCGAGGAACTGCGCGCGCTTGCGGCTGCCGTGCTGAGCGAGGACGTGCAGACGCTCTCGCGCACGACCGCGTACTTGCGGCGCTCTTATCGCGTCGTATTCGTCGCGTACGTGGCAATGCTCGTGTTCGGCCTCGCGGCGGTGACCGCCGCGTTCGTGCGCGGTCTCACCGCTGCGACGACGGCGCAGTCTGTCGCAGCGGCGGCGCTTGCGGGGATGACCGTCGGCATCTTCGTTGCGTTCTTCGTGCAGCGTCCGTCGGCGGCGCTGGAACGCAACGCGATCTTCATGCCGTGGGTGTCGGTCGTCCTGACGACGTTCTGGACACGGCTGCTGTACATCGACGATCCGAAGACGCTCGACCAGACGCTCGGCCGGGCTGCGAAAGAAGCGTCGGAGGAGCTGAGCACGATCGCAATGCGTTACGCGCAAATCGATAGCCACGAGCTCAACGTCGCGAAGGAGGCAGCGCGGACACGTCCTACCCGAGCCGCGCGAGCGCCTTCGACAACGATTGCCGAGTCGTGAGCACCTTCGCGAACAGGTCGCCGTGCTGCCGCACGCGCTCGAGGACGACGTCCATCGTGTAGACCGCCGGATTCAGCCGCTCGTTCACCTCGTCCCAGCGCAACGGGGTCGACACCGGCGCGCCCGGCTTCGGGCGCACCGAATAGGCCGACGCGATCGTCTTCCCCTCCCCGTTCTGATTCGCGTCGATCAGCACGCCGCGCCGACGCGCCTTCGACCATTCGGTCGTCGCGAGCTTCGGGTGCGCGCGCGCAACGGCGCCGGCGACGACCTCCGCGAAATGCCGCGTGTTTTCGTAGGTCGCGCGCCGCTCGATCGGCACGAGGATGTGGAAGCCCTTGCCACCGGATGTCTTCGGAAACGCCTCGAGGCCAAGCGCATCGAACAGCTGCTTGAGGATCAGCGCGACCTCAACCGTCTGCTCCCACGGCACCTCGGGCGTCGGGTCGAGATCGAAGAGCACGAAGTCGGGGCGTTCCGGCTTGTCGACACGCGAGTACCACGCGTTCATGTCGATGCAGCCCATGTTCACCATCCAGAGCAGCGCCGCCGGCTCATTGACAAGCGCCCAGTCGTTCCAGCGCGGAATCCAGTCGGGCATGTGCGCCGGCGCTTTCTTCTGAAAGAACGCCTTCCCGTACGCACCGTCGGGATAGCGGCGCATGGTGAACGGCCGGTTCTTCAGGTGCGGCACGAGCACGGGCGCAACCTGCTCGTAGTAGTCGAGCAAGTCTCCCTTCGTGATGTTCTCCTCGGCCCAGAACACCTTGTCGAGATTTGTCAGGCGCAGCCGCGGGTCACGGAGTTGCGGTGAAACGACCTCCTCCGGCTCCTTGTCGTCGCGCAGGCCGAGGTACGCGGGATGGCGCAGATGGCGGTCGTGTGTCCACTCGCTGTAGCGAACTTGCGCGATCAGTTTCGGCTCGACCCATTGCACAGCTGTTTTTTGAACCCGTGGCATCTTTGGCACCTCGTGGAACGGTGACGTCGCGCGATGCAGCGGCTTGAGCAGCTTCAGCAGCTTGCGGATCTCGGCGTCGCTGAAGCCGGTGCCGACATTGCCGACGTACCGCAATTCGTCTCCCTCATGCACAGCGAGCACGAGCGCACCGAACGTGCCCGCACGCCTGCCCTCACCGCGCGTGTAGCCCGCGATCAGGAACTCATCGTTCAACTCGGTCTTGATCTTCAGCCAGTCGGAGGTACGACGCTGTCGGTAGGGGCTCCCCTTCTTCTTCGCGATCACGCCTTCGAGGTGCCGCTCCTGCGCGACGCGGAAGAGCGCCGCGCCATCGTCGAAGCTTTCGGAGAACGAGACCGCCTTGACGCGCTTGTCGAGCAGTTTGCGCAGCCGCTCCTTGCGCTCCTCGAGCGGGAGATCGACGAGCGACTCGCCGTCGACCTCTAGTACGTCGAATGCGAAGTAGACGAGCGCGCCCGTTCCCTGTTGCAGCTCCGAGAAGCTTGCGCGACCGTCCTCGCCGATGCGCGTGATCTCACCGTCGATCACCGCGTTCGGTGTCTTCACGGCTTTCGCGATCGCCGCTGCCACGCTGGGGAAGCGCTCGGTCAGCGAGTTGTCGTTGCGCGAGACGAGCTCGCACTCGCCTGCTCTTATGTACGCAATTGCACGGTAACCATCGAACTTCACCTCGAACGTCCAGCCGTCGCCGCGGGGGATTCCTTCGGCGACGGTCGCAAGCATCGGCTTGTATCGCTGCTGCGCTACGACGTCTCCATCGTGGCTACGGATGATCAGCCAGTTCTGTTCCTTGCCGTCGAGGTGAGCCGGCACCAGCGTCCAGGTGCCGTTCAAGCGCTCGCCCGACAACTTGACCTTCAGCTGGCCGTTCGACTTCTCCTCGACGAGCTCGTACGTGCCGTGGTCCCAGATCTCGACCGAACCGGCGCCGTAGTTGCCCTTCGGAATCTCACCGTGGAAGCTCGCGTACTCGAGCGGGTGGTCCTCGACGTGCACCGCAAGCGCACGCTCGCCCGGCTCGAGCGGGACCCCTTTCGGCACCGCCCACGAAGCGAGGACGCCGTCCCGCTCCAGGCGGAAGTCGTAGTGGAGCCGCCGCGCGTCGTGCCGCTGGATCACGAAGATCGGGCGCTTCCCACCCCGGCGGCCGCCGAACGGCTCGGGTGTCTGCTTCGGATCGCGCTTGCGGCGATATTCCTCGAGCGGAGACATTGTCCACAGGTTTACCCAGAGCGGCAGGGGACAGAAAGGCGTTAGCGCTTTCTCCACCTGACGGGGGGTTAGGCGTACGGGGCCTGCGAAAGCGGGCCCCGTTGCGTTTTGTCAGTTGAAAAGGCTGTGGACGGTGTGGAAAGGCGTTACGCGAAGACGCCCATGCCCCGGAACTTGGCCCGGCGCCGCCGGCGCAGCTCCTCGCCGGGCACGTCCTCGAGCTCCTCGAGCGACTCGACCAATGCCGAGCGGAGCAGCCGCGCCGCCTGGTCGTGGTCGTTCTGGGCCCCGCCCTGCGGCTCAGCGACGATCCCGTCGATCACGCCGAGGTCGAGGCAGTGCATCGCATCAGGCTTGAACGCCGCGGCTGCCTTCTTCGCCTGGCCGGCATCGCGCCAGAGGATCGCCGCGCAGCCTTCGGGCGTGATCACCGAATAGATCGCGTTCTCCTGCATCAGCACGCGGTCGGCAACCGCAATCGCGATGGCGCCGCCCGAGCCGCCCTCGCCGATGATGCACGCCACCGTCGGCACGGTGAGCCGCGACATCACGGCCTGCGAGCGCGCGATCGCGCCACCCTGACCGTGCTGCTCGGCGGCGACGCCCGGGTACGCACCGGGGGTGTCGACGAGCGAGATCAGCGGGAAGCCAAAGCGCTCGGCGATCTCCATCACGCGCATCGCCTTCACGTAGCCCTCCGGGTACGGCATGCCGAACTGGCGATCGATGCGCTCCTTCACGTCGCGGCCTTTCTGATGGCCGATCACGACGACTGTGCGGCCGTCGAGTGAGCCCATGCCCGTGACGAGCGCGCCGTCATCCGCGCGACTGCGGTCGCCGTGCAACTCCACCCAGTCGTCGATGAACCGACCGACATAGTCGAGCGTGTACGGGCGCTCGGGATGACGCGCAAGCTCGACGGAGCGCCAGATCTCTTCGTCGCTCGCATCTTCCTTCAGACGCGCAAGCTGACGCTCGAGGCGCGCGGCTTCGCCGGAAACTTTCGCGCCGCGCAACAGCGGCAGGCGAGAGAGACCCGAGATCCGCCGGCGCAGATTCACTTCTTGATCGTCAGCGCTCAAAGAGCCTCAGCAATCGGAGCAGGTATTCGCGCTGTTCCATGCGCGGCACGATCGCGTCGAGATGGCCGAAGCGCAGGTTCTGCTCGGCAAGGCCGAAGTCTTCCGGCAGTTTCTCGCGCGTTGTCTGCTGCACGACGCGCGGACCGGTGAACGCGATCAGCGCGCCCGGCTCGGCAATGGTGACGTCTCCCAGAGACGCGAACGATGCGAGTACGCCGGCAGTCGTTGGATGCGTCATCACGATGAGCATCGGCACACGCGCGTCATGCAGCTCTTCGACGGCACACACCGTCTTCGGCAGCTGCATCAGCGAGAGGATTCCCTCCTGCATGCGCGCACCACCACTCGACGTCACGGTGACAAGGGGCACTGATCTTTCGATTGCAGAGTCGCATGCGCGCGAAAACTTCTCACCGACCGCGCTGCCCATCGACCCACCCATGAACGCGAAGTCCATGACCGCGAGCTCGACCGGATGCTGATCGATCGCAGCCTGACCGATCACGATCGCCTCGCCGAGCCCCGTGTTCAGCTCCGCTTCGGAAAGACGCTCCGAGTACGGGCGCAGGTCGAAGAACTCCAACGGATCGTCGGAGCGAATGTCCGCGGCCTCCTCGACGAACGAACCCGGGTCGGAGTACCACGCGATGCGCGTACGCGCCCGCATCGGGAAGTGATGGCCGCACTGCTTGCAGACCCAAAGCTCACGCTCGAGCTCGTCGTCGCGATAGTGCGAGCCGCACTTCGGGCACGTGTTCGGGTGCTTCGCACCCTCGACGGGCGCATCACGATGCTCGACCTGGACGTCGATGCGGGCTTCAGACATGAGCGAAGCTTAGACCGGCCCCGGGTTTCGCCCGGTTACACGGCCTTGCGCCAGTTGTCGATGCTGGAGACACGCCGCATCCCGACGCGCTCGTAGAGCGCGACGGCACCCGTCGGATTCTCGCCGTCCACGCCAAGGCCGACCCGCCTTCGTCCAAGGTCGTACAGCTCTCGGAATGCTTGCCGCAGCAACGCCTCGCCAAGCCCTTGCCGGCGCCAGCGTGGACGGACACCGAGCACCCGCACCCAGCCAAGCTCCTTGTCGGAGCCACGAGTCGGCTCTGGCAGAACGAAGCCAGCGAGCTCCTGGCCGGCCCACGCCAAGAGCCACAACTCCGGCGACGAGGACTGGTTGCCGGAATACCCGGTGCGAAAGTTCTCCGCAGTGACGACGTGCCAGAACGGGTCCTGCGCAAAGGCTTCGTTCATTCCGTCGCGGAGCGTGTCTGCGACATCGTCGGAATATGGGCGAATGTCGATCCCATCGGGGAGCACCGCCTCGGGCGGCTCGGCGAGCGCAATCTCCATCGTGTGCGCAGAGCGCCACTGCGTGTAGCCACGCGCGGCAGCGACATCCTGCAACTCATGACCCTCGGGAAAGCCGACGCGCGCGTACGTCAGATCACTCTCGCGTGCGCGCTCTTCCAGCCAGTCGAGAAAGGGGTCCCAATGTCCGGGCGCGACGACGTCGAGCTCCATGTCCTGGCCTGCCGTTACGTCTCCGTAACCGACAACCCGCCCTTCGATCTCGAGGACACGCGTGCGGTCGCCGATCTCCGGGTCGCGCAGCCACGAAAGGATGTCCTCGGTCGTGACGAACCAACGCCACGTCGGAAACGTCGCGCGAAAGAGCGCCGCGACCTGTTCCGCGTCGCCTTCGGTCGCCGGTCTAAGCCGCGACGAGCTCATCGAGCGTTTCCGGCAAGTCGAGCAGATCGCTCAGCTCGCGATCCGGGCGCGCGCTGCCGCTCGGCGTCTCGCCGAGCCGGTTGATCCACACGCTGACGAGGCCGAGCTCGTTACACGGCACGATGTCGTGGAAGTACGACGCGGCGACGTGCACGTGGCCCGCGCGCGGCGCGCGCGTACGGCTAAAGAACTCGTCCCAGTGCTTGTGCGCAGGCTTGTACGAGCCGATTTCCTGCGCGACCACAACTTCGTCAAACACGGTCCCGAGCTGAACCTGCGAAGCAGCAATGAAGTCGACGTCGGTGTTCGAGAGGATCGCGAGCTTCCAGCCGCGACGGCGCAGTTCCTCGAGGGTGTGCGGCACCTCCGGGTGCGCACGCCACGCGGGCAGCGCCTCTGCGAGTCCGTGCTCCTGACCCGCGGGCGCGCCGAGCGCGCGCATCGCCTCGGTCATCACCTGGCGATACGTCATCGTGCCGTCAGCTTCGAGACCAGGTTCGACCTCGTGGTACTGCGCGAACTTCTCCTCGACTGCGTCGTCGCCGAACACGCGCGCGAGCTCGCGGCGAACGCCGCCGTCCCAGTCGATCAGCGTGCCGTAGCAGTCGAAACTCGCCCACCGCTCCACGTAACGAGTTTATGCAGCGGCGGCGAGCGGCGGGCGGTACGCGAGGATCTCCCAGCCGTTCTCGTCGAGCCACGCACGATGATCGCGATAGCCCGGCCGGCGCTTTTCGACGAGCTTCCAGAACGCAGGACCGTGGTGATGCTCGATGAGGTGACAGCACTCGTGCACGACGACGTAGTCGAGAACATCGTGGGGCGCGAGCACGAGCCGCCAGTTGAACGACAGCGCGCCGTTCGCCGAGCACGAGCCCCAGCGGCTCACCTGGTCGCGAATCGTCAGCCGCGTGACGAGCGCGCTGAGCGCCTTCGCCTCTGACTGGACGATCAGCTCGATGCGTGCGCGTGCCTCGCGCCGGCCTTGCTCCTCGGTGAGCCTGAGCTTCTCGAGCCCGAGTCGCGGCTCGGACAGCTTTGCGAGCTGCTTGGCCAGCCAGGGCAGATGCAGCTCGAGGGCACTGTCGATTTCGGCGTCGCTGGCGCGGGGCCGCACGACGAGCTCGGGCGCGAGCCCTTGCCTGACGACGATGCGGTGGCCCTTGACGCGCTTCGACCGGCGGATCGTGACTTCGACCGCGCGGCCGTCCACCTGGACGAGGCGCATGGATAAACGCTACGAGTCGCCTCGGACGGCAACGCTTGTGCTTTTTGGACATCTCTGGGGACAGGCAGGTACCTGTCCCCCTCTCCCGCGAAAACGGCTGCGAATTCAGCCCTTATGCAGGGCGAAAGCTGCAGGGAGAAGTGTCCCCGCTACTCGTCGAAGCTGCGGATGACGATCGAGGCGTTGTGACCGCCGAAACCGAACGAGTTCGACATCGCGACACGCAAGTCGGGCAGGTCGCGCGCCACGTTGGGCACGTAGTCGAGGTCGCATTCGGGGTCGCGCTCGCCGTAATTGATCGTCGGCGGTGCCTTCTTGTCGACGATCGCCATCGTTGTGAACACGGCTTCGACGGCGCCGGCCGCGCCGAAGCAATGGCCCGTCGCGCCTTTCGTCGACGACACCGCGAGGCCGTTCTTCGCGTGAGCGCCAAAGGCGTTCTTGATCACCTTCGTCTCGGCGATGTCGCCGATCGGCGTCGACGTCGCGTGCGCGTTCACGTAGCCGACCTCCGACGGGTCGACGCCCGCGTCGCTCAGCGCCATCGTCATCGCGCGCGCAGGGCTCTCGCCCGTCGGGTCCGGCTCCGTCATGTGTGCAGCGTCCGACGACATGCCGTAGCCGATCAACTCGCCGTAAATCTTCGCGCCGCGCGCCTGTGCACGCCCGAGCTCCTCGAGCACGAGCACCGCAGCAGCTTCGCCCATGACGAGCCCGTCGCGCTCCTTGTCGAACGGCCGCGACGCGTGGGTCGGGTCGTCGTTGCGCCGCGACAGCGCACGCATCGCGTCGAACCCGGCGATGCCAACCTCGGTGATCGGCGCTTCCGTTCCGCCGGCCAGCATCACGTCCGCGCGGCCGAGACGAATCGCGTCGGCTGCGTCGCCGATCGCCATGTTCGAGGCCGCGCACGCAGTGCACTCACTCATCAACGGGCCCTTCGTGCCGAGCTCGATCGACACCCAGCCGGCGCCCATATTCGGAATGATCGACGGGATCGAGAAAGGACCGACCCGGTCGGGACCCTTCGTGAGCAGCACGTGGTAGCACTGCTGGTAGCTGTGCAGGCCGCCGATGCCGGTGGCGATCGAGGCGCCGAAGCGGTCGGGCTCCTTCGCGATGTCGATGCCCGAGTCGGCTTCCGCCTGACGCGCAGCGGCAAGAACCATCTGCGCGAAACGATCCATGCGGCGCGCCGTCTTGTGGTCCATCCAGTTCTTCGGATCGAAATCCTTCAGCTCGCACGCGAAGTGCACGTTGTAGTCCGAGTGGTCGAAGGCAGTGATCTCCGCCGCACCCGACTCGCCGGCGAGCAGCCGTGACCACGACGTCTGCACGTCGTTGCCAAGTGGGCTGACCATGCCCATCCCTGTGATGACGACTCTTTTGGTCACATCCCCAATCCGCCGTCGACGAGCAGTACCTCGCCGGTAATGAAGGCCGCCTCGTCGGAGGCGAGGAAGCGTACCGCCCCGGCTACCTCCTGCGGCTCTGCGACGCGCCCGAGCGGCGTGTTGGCGATCATCGCCTTCGTCGCCTCTTCGGGCAGCACTTCGGTGAGCTGCGTCTTCACGTAGCCGGGCGCAACAACGTTTGCGCGAATGCCGCGCGAACCGAGCTCCCTCGCCAGCGACTTCGTGAAGCCGATGATCCCCGCCTTCGACGCGGCGTAGTTCGTCTGGCCCCAGTTGCCGTGCACGCCGACGATGCTGCTGACGTTGACGATCGACCCGGACCGCTTCTTCATCATCGGCCGTGTAACCGCGCGGCACGTGTAGAAGACCGAGCTGAGGTTCGTATCGATGACGGTGCGCCAGTCGTCGTCCGACATGCGCGCAAGCAGGCCGTCACGCGTGAGTCCCGCGTTGTTCACGAGAACGTCGATGTCGCCGGCTTCCTCGACCAGCCTGCGCGCGTCATCGGCAGACGAGACGTCTGCCTGAATCGCGACGCCGCCGATCTCCGCGGCGAGCGCCTCCGCCTCTTCGCGGCCGCTGCGGTAGCCGACCACGACCGTCGCGCCGGCGTCGGCAAGCTCCGTTGCGATCGCGCGGCCGATTCCCTTGGACGCACCGGTGACGAGGGCACGCTTGCCCTCGAGCGAAGCGAAGCTACGCGCCAAGAGCTTCGGTTGCTTCGTTCAGCGACTTCAGGTCGCTGACGGAGATGGTGCGCACCGACCTGTCGATCCTCTTCAGTAAACCGCTCAGAACCCCGCCGGGCCCAACCTCGACGAACGTGGTGACGCCTTCCGCAATTAGCTCGCGCGCGGCCTGCGTGAACTTCACCGGCGCGGTCAGCTGCTCGATCAGCAGCTCGCGGTACTTCTGCGCGTCCTCGATCCTCGCGGTGACGGTCGACATGAACGCCGCGCTGCCTTCGAGCAGCTGCACGCGGTCGACGGCCGGCCGGAGCCGTTCCGCCGCGCGCTCGACGAGCGGTGAATGGAACGCGCCCGACACGCGAAGCTTGATCGCGCGGCGAGCACCTTCACGCTCGGCCTCGATGCATGCCTCGTCGACCGACGGTGTCTCGCCGGAGATGACGAGCTGGCCGGGGCAGTTGTAGTTCGCCGGCCACACGTTCGAAATCTTGTGGCAGAGCTGCTCGACCGCCTCGTCGGCCAGACCGAGAATCGCCGCCATCGAGCCGGGGCGAAGTCGCGCAGCTTCGGCCATCGCAAGCCCACGCTCGCGCACGAGCGCCAGCGCTTCACGAGCCGAGATCGACTGTGCCGAGCCGAGCGCGGAGAACTCGCCGACTGAATGCCCGACGACGTACTGCGGATGGATGCCTCGCACGCGCAGCGCTGCGTCGAGCGACAGACAGGTCGCGACGAGCGCCGGTTGCTGCACCTCGGTGTCGACAAGCCCTTCAGCGGGCGTCTCGAAGCACAGCTTCTTCAGATCCATTCCGGACGCTTCGCTGCCTTCGTCGAACACGGCCATCGCCTCGGGGATCGCCTCGGCGACGTCCCGACCCATGCCCGCTTCGAACGAGCCCTGGCCCGGAAACATGAAGGCGACCTTGCTCATGCGAATGCTCCCGTCGTCGAGTGTGTCCAGTTGATCAGCGCGGAGCCCCATGTGAGGCCAGCGCCCATCCCGGTGAGGAGCACCAGTGTGCCCGGTTTCAGCCTGCCGTCCTCGGCCGCATCGGCCAGCGCCAGCGGTATCGAGCCGGACGACGTGTTGCCATATCTGTCGACGTTCACCACAGTCTTCTCCTCCGGGATGCCGAGCTTCCGAGCAGCGTGATCGATGATCCGGACGTTCGCCTGGTGCGGGACGTACAGGTCGATATCTTCGACGGTTTTGCCGCACTCGTCCAGGATGGCTTGAGCGGAGCTGACCATCACACGGGTCGCGAACTTGAACACCTCCCGGCCGTTCATCTTCACGTACGCATCCGGATCCTCGAATTTCCGTGAGCCGCTGCCGGGCAGCCACAGGCTCTCGCCGCCGCCACCGTCTGCTCCGAGCTCGAAACCGAGAAAGCCACCCTCCTCGACGCGCTCCAGCACGACCGCCCCGGCGCCGTCGCCGAAGAGCACGACCGTCGAACGGTCATGCCAGTCGAGGATGCGCGACAGGACGTCGCCGCCGACGACGAGCGCGCGCTTCGCGAGGCCGGCCGCGAGCATCGCGTGCGCCTGTACGACCGCGTAGACAAAGCCGGTGCAACCCGCGGACAGGTCGTACGCCGCCGCGTCGGGCATCCCAAGCGCATCCGCGATCAGTGCGCTCGCGGACGGAAACATCATGTCGGGCGTCACCGTCGCGACGACGACGAGGTCGATGTCAGCCGGTTTGACGCCGGCCATCTCGAGCGCGCGCCGCGCCGCGGGCAACGCGAGATCGGTCAGCGCCTCGTCGTCCGCTGCGATCCGCCGCTCGCGAATGCCGGTGCGCTCGACGATCCATTCGTCATTCGTGTCGACGAGCTTCGACAGTTCGTCGTTCGTGACGATGCGATCGGGGACATGAACGCCGAGGCCTGTAATAGAAACACGATGACCCGTCGTGCGCGCGATCATTCGTTGCCCACCGCGAACGTCAACGTCCCGCGGACGGCGAGCGCGCCGTCAACGGTGGCGCGCACCTTGCCTTTGCCGATCGGGCCGCGCACCGTCTCCACCTCACACTCGAGCGTGAGCACGTCACCGGGGCGAACGACGCGCTTGAAGCGCACGTCGTCGATGCCTGCGAAAAGTGCGAGCTTGCCGCGATTCTCGGGCTGCGAAAGAACAGCGACGGCGCCGCACTGCGCGAGCGCCTCGACCATCTTCACGCCCGGCATGATCGGGTTGCCGGGAAAGTGACCGGCGCAGTCTTCGTCCGTCACGGTCTTGCGCGCGACGACGCGCTCTCCGGGAACGAGCTCAAGTACTTCGTCGATCAACAGCATCGGGTCGCGGTGCGGGAGCACCGCCTCGATCGCAGCCTTATCCATCACCACTTCGTCCGTCATGCCGAAAGCTGCTCTCTCAGTGTCGTACGCCCGCGATGCGCGTAACACTTCGCGGTCCCGACAGGCAGGCCCGTCACCGCTGCAATCTCGTCGAAGGAAAGGTCGATGGCGTCTTTCAGCCCGACGACGCGCGCCTGCGGCGGCGGCAGCTCGGCGAGGCAGCGGCGCAACTCGCGCCGGGTCTCCGCCGCGGTCGCCTCGCTGAGCGGGTCGGCTTCGCCCGCAACGCGCAGGTCCTCGACCAGCGGCTCGGTTCTCTCTGCGAAGCGCCGCTGCGCGACGTCCTTGCATGTGTTGACGACCAGACGATGCAGCCAAGTCGTGAACGCCGACTCGCCGCGGAACTGGCCGATGCGACGCACCAGCTTCACCATCGACTCCTGCGCAGCGTCGCTCGCATCTTCGGGATCGCGCAACATGTGCTGCGCAATCTTCTGGACGCGTGCGGAATGGCGCTCGCAGAGGGCGTTGAGGGCGAGGGGGTCTCCGTCTTTGGCACGGCGCACGAGAATCGGGTCGGACAGACGTTCGTAGACGAGCGGGCCGTCTGGCCTCAGGTCACGAACGATTGGACGGGAGCGGCGCGCCGCGGGTTGCACAACGTCACTCTAGTGCTGGATCACTCTGTGCAGGTGCCGCCTCGAGAACGACCGGCACGGGCTCCTCCACGGCGCCGAGCGCATCGGTGAACGTCACAACAAGCGTGTAGGAGCCGGGCGGCAGGAGTGTGCCGAGGCCATCCGTGCCGTCCCAGGCCATCGTGTGCTGGCCGGCTCCGAGTGTGTCGGAGAAGAGCGTCGCGACGACGGTTGCCCCTTGTTGCACGGTGATCTGCACGGGGACTGCCTGCGAGAGCGTGAATGAGAGCATCGCCGAGTCACCCGGCGCAAAAGTGCCCGGTGCGACGGCAAGCGCAGTCAGCGTGCGATCGACAATCACATTCGCGCCTGCAGTGGCAGTCGCGGTACTCGTCCGGGCGGTGAGCGTGAGCGTGTACCGACCGTCGGTGACTGCAGTCGCATCCCAGGTGAACGAGCTCGCGCCGGCGGGCTCGTCGGCGTCGGCGAGGGTCGACGAGTTGCCGAGTGCGTCGGTGAGCGTCGCGGTGACGTGCGCCGCGACGCTCAGCGAGAACGTGACCGAAGCGGTCGCGCTGGTGCCGTCGGGTGCGGGCGCGACCATCGAAGGCGTCGAAACGAGGTCACTGATCGCAATGGGCGGCGGCGGCGGCGGCGGCGCCTTCACGGGCCCGCCGATCGTCCCCTCGGCGGAAAGCGCGCCGTCGGTCGCGATCACCCACTTGTATGACGCCTTGACCGCCGGTGAATGCCATGTCCAGTCGACGAGCGCGCCTGTCCCGCTGCCGTGTGCAACGACAGTTCCGTCCGCGCCGCTGATCGTGACCGTCCACTCCTTCACTGTCGACAGTCGCGCGCGGAAACGAAGTGGTCCGCCGAGCACGCCTTGTACGGACGGCGCATAGATCTTCGGCAGCCCGGTGGCGGCGACACGCTTTGCGAGCGCGGGTAGAAGGTTGTACGCGTCAGTGCCCGGGCACTCACTCGGCCCGGTGTCGCGATGACCGGAGATCGCGCGCAGCGTCACGACCTTGCCCGCCTTGAACTTGAGGTTGCCGCCCGACGTGTACGCCACCGTCGAGAGCGGGTCGATGTGGGCGATGTCGAGGCGCCACGCGAGCAGTTTCACGAGCGCGTCCTGCATCGCTTTCGGTGGCGTTGCGCTCGAGAAGTTGCCGATCAGCGCTATGCCGACGGTGCCGGAATTGAACCCTCCCGCGTGCGCGCCGATCACGTTGCGCGTCATGCCGCCGCCACGACCTTCGTACACCGTTCCGTAACGGTCGACGAGAAAGTTGTAGCCGATGTCGTTCCAGCCGTTGCCTTGGACGTGGTACAGCTGGATGCCGCGCACGATCGCGGCCGATTGCGCAGGCGTGTAGTTGTTCGAGCCAGCGGTGTGGTGCACGACG
>DASXKU010000063.1:0-36955 GCA_036496645.1 Gaiellaceae bacterium | reverse complement strand
AAGAGGCGAGGAGATCTCGCGGCGATGCCGCTCGATGAACTCCTCGACCAGCTCTGCCGCGTCGTCGTCCGGGATCTGCACCGGCGGCGACTTCATCAGGTACGAGCTCGGGCCTTCGAGCGAGCCCGCGATGCCCTTGTTCAGGGCGAGCTTTGCCAGACGGACGGCGTCGATGACGATGCCGGCCGAGTTCGGCGAGTCCCAGACCTCGAGCTTGAGCTCGACGTTCAGCGGCACGTCACCGAAGCTCGAGCCTTCCAGGCGGATGTACGCCCACTTCCGGTCGGTGAGCCACGGCACGTAGTCCGACGGGCCGACATGGACGTTCTCCGCGCCGATGTCGTAGTCGAGCATCGACGTGACCGCGTTCGTCTTCGAGATCTTCTTCGACTCGAGGCGCTCGCGCTCCAGCATGTTCAGGAAGTCGCTGTTACCGCCGACGTTCAGCTGCATCGTCTTGTCGAGATGCACGCCACGCTCGCGGAAGAGCGTCGTGAGCACGCGGTGCGTGATCGTTGCGCCGACCTGCGACTTGATGTCGTCGCCGATGATCGGCACACCGGCGTCCTGGAAGCGCTTGTTCCAGTAGTCCTCGCGCGCGATGAAGACCGGCATGCAGTTCACCATGGCGCAACCCGCCGCCATGATCTGCTCGGCGTACCACTTCGCCGCCTCTTCCGAACCGACGGGGAGGTAGCTCACGACGACGTCGACCTTCCGCTCCTTGAGGATGCCGACGATGTCGTCGGTCTCGCCGGGAGCTTTCTCGACGATCTGCGACAGGTACTTGCCGATGCCGTCGTGCGTCATGCCGCGCGAAACGGTGACGCCGGTGGGCGCCACCTCGGCGAACTTGATCGTGTCGTTTGGATGTGCCCACATCGCTTCGGCGATGTCGACTCCGACCTTGCCCTTGACGACGTCGAACGCCGCCACGACCTCAACGTCGCGGATGTGGTACCCGCCGAGATTCACATGCATCAGGCCGGGGACGAAGTGATCGTCCTGCGCGTCCTTGTAATACGTCAGGCCCTGCATGAACGAGTTGGCGCAGTTGCCGACGCCGATGATGGCGACACGGACTTTGTCCTGCTGCCGTCCGTTCGTGCGGCCGTTGCCGTTGGTTTCCATTACTGCGATGCCTCCATGAGTTGCTTGCGGACGTGCAGGACGCGTTGGACGACCGTGAGCCATGCGGTGCAGGTGAGCAGCACGAGGGCCCACGGAAGGACGCCCCACGGTGCGAGGACGAGCCCCGCTGTGATGACGACAACCCGTTCTGCGCGCGAGCCGATCCCGACGTCCCCGCGCAGGCCGAGGGCTTCTGCCTTGGCGCGCGCATAGGGAACCAGGAACGAGCCCGCGACCGCCGCCACGGTGACGGCGACGAAGATCGGATGATGGTGACGAGCGAGCACAAAACCGAGCGCGGTGAGCATGAAGCCTTCGCTTACGCGGTCGGTCGTCGAGTCGAGGAATGCGCCGAACGGCGTTGTCTTGCCGCCGGCGCGGGCGAGTGCGCCGTCGAGGATGTCGAGAACCGAGCCCGCGACGAACACGATTGCTGCCAGCCAGTAGAAGAGGAGGTGGTTGCGATCCTCGAAGAGCACGAGCACCGACGCCGCGGCGCACAGCGCCACGCCGCTCGTGGTGAGCGCGTTCGGGGTGACCCGGGTGCGCGTAAGGCCGAGCACGGAGCGCGAGGCCAGCGACCGTGCGCCGGTCGTATAGCCCTGCTTGATCGCGGCAGCCCTGGTGGTCACTGGACGGACCGTACCAGTGCCTTCGCGCGGCTCTTTCACAGCGTCGGCAGGCGGCGGATTACGCCGGACGAGCGGCAAACACGCGCAAAACGCGCTCGCGATAGACGATCGCCATGGCCACGAGGCCAACGGCCGCGCCGGCCACGCAATCGAGCCAGAAGTGGTTGCCGGTTGCCATCACGCAGAACACGACCCACGCCGGCCAGGCGATCCACACTGCCTTCCAGATAAAGCGCTGGCAGAGGCTCGCAAGGATGATCCCGACGATCAGCGCGTCACCTGCATGGAGGCTCGGCATTGCCGCGTACGGGTTGGCGGCGAGGCTCACGAGACCGTCGCGGTGCTGATTCACGAACCCCACGCCGAGTAGCCGCGGCGGCGCCGTTGGCATGGCGACGTAGCCGATCAGCCCAAGCAGGTTCGCGAGCAGGATCGAGTTGCGGAAGTTCTTGAACGACTCATGCCGCCGCAGATACACCCACAGCAGCGCAAGGCCGACGACGGTGAACTCCGAGTTCCAGTACGTCCACGAGACGACCGTTTCGAGCCAGTGCTTCTGGTCGACGAAGTTCTGGAGAGTTAGCTCATAGAGACGATGCGTGACGTCCGTTTCGAGACGCACGACGTCGCGGCCGTTCGCGAAGGCCTTCGTGGGGTTGCGGTCGGCGAGACCGCGGGCGAGTTGGTACAGCACCAGGAAGCCGAACCAGATGGCGACCTGGCGACCAAGATCGGCCCAACCACGCGGCAAGTGACGCCGCCCGACTGCGACGACAGTGGACATCGCAAGCATTCTAACGACCGCACAGGCGGCTCGGAAAAACCCCTGCTAGCCGCCGATGTAGGACATCTCGACCTTGGGCAGGTCGGTCGTCCCGGCCGTGCGAAGCTCCGAATAGCGGTCGGAGCGCGGCGTCCAGATCGCCCGGAGTGCGGCTTCGAGCCGCTCGTCGTCCGCGCCGTCGCGGATCAGGGCGCGGATGTCGTGCCCTTTCACGGCGAACAGGCAGGTGAAGAGGCGTCCCTCTGCGGAGAGACGTGCCCGGCTGCAGCTGCCGCAGAACGGCTGCGTCACGCTGGAGATCACCCCAACCTCACCCGTCCCGTCCTTGTAACGCCAGCGTCGCGCCACTTCGCCCGTGTAGTTCGGTTCCAACGCTTCAACCCCGAAAGAACGGTCGAGCATCGAGACGATCTCGGCGGCGGGAACAACATCGTCGAGCCGCCAGCCGTTGGTGTGGCCGACGTCCATGTACTCGATGAAGCGAAGTGTGTGGGGCGTGTTCTTGAAGTGGCGCGCGAGCGGGACGATCTCGCTGTCGTTGACGCCGCGCTTGACGACGCAGTTCACCTTCACGGGTAGTCCCGCCGCCGCCGCCGCGTCGATGCCGTCGAGCACGCGCTCGACGGAGAAGTCGACATCGTTCAGCTCGCGGAAAATCGCGTCGTCGAGCGAGTCGAGGCTGACGGTGATGCGGCGCAGGCCGGCGCTGGCGAGCGCTTCGGCCTTTGCCGGCAGCAGCGAGCCGTTTGTCGTCAGCGTGAGATCGACGCCAAGTCCTGCGAGTTGCGCGATCAGCCGCTCGAGGTCGCGCCGTACGAGTGGTTCCCCGCCTGTGATGCGGAGCTTGTTCACCCCGAGGCGGACGAACACGCCGGCGATCCGTGTGATCTCCTCGAACGACAGCAGCTCGCGGCGGTCGAGGAAGCGGTACTCATGACCGAAGACCTCCTTCGGCATGCAGTAGACGCAGCGGAAGTTGCAGCGGTCGGTGACCGAGATCCGCAGGTCATGCAGCGGGCGGTTGAATGCGTCGCGCGCCTCCACGAGTAGACGGTAGCCGCAAGAATCGCCTCCGTGCGCGCATTGGCCCTCCTTGTCCTGATTACCGCCGTTTGGGGCGTCACGTTCGTCCAGGTGAAGGACGCGGTGGCGATCTACCCACTGTTCGCCTTCTTGGCGGTGCGCTTCGCGATCGCGGCTGGTGTGCTCGCTGTGCCGGGTGCAGCGCGCGTGCGAAGGCTCGGTGCGGTTGGCGTAGGGGAGGGCGCAATCGCGGGTCTTCTGCTCGGGTCGGGCTACGCGCTGCAGACAGCGGGGCTCGAGCGAACCTCCGTGTCGGCGACGGGCTTCATCACAGGCTTGCAGACAGCGTTGACGCCGGTGCTCGCGCTGCTGCTCTTTCGTGTGACCACCGCGCGTCGCGCATGGTTCGGCGTCGGGTTGTCGACGCTCGGTCTCGCGTTGCTCGCGGGTGTGCACACAGGGCATGCCGCCGGTGACCTGCTGGTGCTTGCCGGCGCATCGTGTTACGCGCTGCAGATCGTGATGATGGGGCGCTTCGCTCCTCGGCACGACGCGGTCGCGTTCACGCTCGTCGAGATGCTTGTCGCTTGCGCCGGGCTCGCAGTGATCGCCGGTGCGCGCGGTGAGCTGGCGTGGCCGCGCGGCTGGACGGTTTGGGGCGCGCTGATCGTCACCGGCGTGTTCGCAAGCGCGCTTGCGTTCCTCGTGCAAGCCTGGGCGCAGCGGCGCACGAGCCCTACGCACACGGCTCTCGTGTTCGCGCTCGAGCCCGTGTGGGCGACGATCTTCGGCGTGACGCTTGCCGGCGACAGCCTCGGCGTGGTCGGGTGGCTTGGGTGCGCTGGGATGCTCGCTGGGATCGTGGCGGCTGTATGACCGTCGTGCTCTTGTCGCTCGCGTCCGCGGCGCTCTTCGGGGCGATGACGGTGGGCGTGCGCATCGGCATGCGCGGGTTGCCGAACGCGGACGGCGTTCCGCTGGCGACGGTGCTGCCGGCACTGGCGGTTGTGCTCGTCGCGGCGACGGTGCGCCATGACGTGCACGGCGCGTGGCCGTTCCTGCTTGCAGGTGTGCTCGCGCCGGGTGGCTCGCAGGTTCTGTTCACGCTCGCAGTGCGCGAGATCGGCGCGTCGCGCGTTTCCGTGACGGTCGGCGCGGCTCCGCTCGTCGCCGTCGCGATCGCGTTGATCTTCCTCGGCGAGCCGCTGCGGCTCGTGCTGGTGGCTGGTGCGCTGGCAGTTGTGGCGGGCGGTGTGTTGCTCGCCGCCGAGCGGGACCGTCCCGGGCATCTGCGCGGACGTGGCCTGCTGTACGCAGCGGGCGCGGCGATCCTGTTTGCGACGCGCGACAACGTGGTGCGCGCACTGCACGGGCATGCGACGCCGGAGACGGCTGCGGCGGCGACGCTTCTTTCCGGCGCACTGCTCGCGGGGGTCTGGGCGCGCCGCCTCCCGACCCGCCGCGAGCTCGCCCGCCTGTCTCTCCCTGGGGTCTGTTTCGGCCTCTCGTATGTCTGCGTCTTCGAGGCCTACTGGCGCGGCCGGGTCACGATCGTCTCGCCGCTCGTTGCCACCGAGTCCCTCTGGGGTGTGGCACTCGCCTACCTGCTCGTCCGCCAGACCGAGGGCGTGGGGCGGCGGCTCGCGTTTGGCGCGGCCTTGGTGGTGGCGGGCGGCGCCTTGATTGGAGCAGTCCGCTAACGGATCTGATATAAAGCCACTTAGATTTTCTGACAGCAGACTGTGCACCACCAAAGGAGAGAACCCAGTGGCAAAGACGATCGGCATTGACCTCGGCACGACGAACTCGTGTATGGCCGTCCTCGAGGGCGGCGAGCCGGCCGTGATCGCGAATTCCGAAGGCGGTAGAACGACGCCGTCCGTCGTGGCGTTCACGCGTGATGGCCAGAGGCTCGTCGGCGCCCCCGCGCGCCGGCAGCAAGTGACGAACCCGCAAAACACGATTTTCTCGATCAAGCGCTTCATGGGCCGCAAGTTCGACGAGGTCACCGAAGAGATGACCATCGTCCCGTACAAGGTCGTGAAGGGCCCGAACGACGACGTGCGCGTGGAGGCGGATGGCAAGGACTACGCACCGCCGGAAATCAGCGCAATGATCCTGCAGAAGCTCAAGGCAGACGCCGAGGCGTATCTCGGCGAGGCGGTCACCGATGTTGTGATCACCGTGCCTGCGTACTTCAACAACGCGCAGCGCGAAGCGACGAAGGACGCCGGCAAGATCGCCGGCCTCAACGTCGTGCGCATCATCAACGAGCCGACCGCGGCCGCGCTCGCGTACGGGCTCGACAAGGAAGGCGCCGAGCAGACGATTCTCGTCTTCGACCTCGGCGGCGGCACGTTCGACGTGTCGGTACTCGAGCTCGGCGACGGCGTCTTCGAAGTGAAGTCGACGAACGGTGACAACCATCTCGGTGGCGACAACTTCGACAAGGCGGTTGTCGACTGGATGATCGCGGAGTTCAAGCGCGACCAGGGCATCGACCTTGGTGCAGACCCGATGGCGTTGCAGCGTCTCTACGAAGCAGCGGAGAAGGCGAAGATCGAGCTGAGCTCGACGATGACGACGCAGATCAATTTGCCTTTCATTACGGCAACTGCTGAAGGTCCGAAGCACCTCGACCTGCAGCTGACGCGCGCGAAGCTCGACGAGCTCGCACACGCACTGATCGAGCGCACCGTCGCTCCGACGAAGCAGGCGCTCACCGACGCTGGTCTCGATGCGGCGAAGATCGACCACGTCGTGCTCGTCGGCGGCATGACGCGCATGCCGGCAGTGCAGGCGAAGGTCAAGGAGCTGATCGGCAAGGACCCGCACAAGGGCGTCAACCCGGATGAGGTCGTCGCAGTCGGCGCCGCGATCCAGGGCGGCGTGTTGAAGGGCGAGGTCAAGGACGTGCTCCTGCTCGACGTGACTCCGCTGTCGCTCGGCATCAAGACCAAAGGCGATGTGATGACGAAGCTCATCGAGCGCAACACGACGATCCCCACGCGCAAGTCGGAGATCTTCACGACGGCCGACGACAACCAGCCGTCGGTTGAGATCCAGGTGCTGCAGGGCGAGTCGGAGATGGCCGTCTACAACAAGACGCTCGGCCTCTTCCAGCTCGTCGGCATCCCGCCGGCGCCGCGCGGCATCCCGCAGATCGAGGTGTCGTTCGATATCGATGCGAACGGGATCATCAACGTCTCCGCGAAGGATCTCGGTACTGGCAACGAGCAGCAGGTTCGCATCGAAGGCGGTTCGGGCCTGAAGCAAGACGAGATCGACCGCATGATCAAGGACGCCGAGGCGCACGCTGACGAAGCGCACAAGCTGCGCGAGCTCGCAGACACACGCAACCAGGCTGAGGCTCTGGCGTACCAGGTCGAGAAGTCGGTCAAGGAGAACCGCGAAAAGATCGACGAATCGCTCGCAGCGACGGTCGAGGGGCGCATCATGGAGCTCCGCGGCGTGCTCGAGTCGGCCGACGTCAGCGCGATCAGGGAGAAGGTGGATGCGCTCCAGGAGGCGTGGACGCAGGCTGCGTCGGCGCTCTACGCGCAGGCCTCCGCGTCCGAGCCGACCGGCAACGGCTCCGGCGGCGACAGCGACGACGAGGTCGTCGAAGACGCCGAGTACGAGGTCGTCGACGAGTCGTGACCGAGGACGAAGTCACCGAGGAACGGCCCGAGGACGAACTGGCGATTGTGGGGCGCGAGCGCGACGAGTATCTCGACGCCCTGCAGCGCCTGAAGGCGGAGTTCGACAACTACCGCAAGCGCGTGGCCCGCGACGAAAGTGCGCGGGCTGCGCGAACTGCGGAGCGGTTGCTCGGCGCGCTCGTTCCGATTCTCGATGACCTCGAGCGTGCGCTTGGGGCGGCGGCAGAGCACGGATTCCGCTCCGGCGCCGGCGGAGCCGACGCCTCCGCTCCTGATCAGCTCCGTCAAGCCTACGCTGATGAGGCGAAGCTCGAAGAGGGTGTTCGTCTCGTCTATCGCTCGCTCGCCGACCTGCTCGCGCGTGAGGGGCTCGTCGAGGTGCCGACCGACGGTGCGTTCGATCCGCACACGCAGGAGGCGCTGCTTGCGCAGCCATCCGAGGCGGCGGAGGGGACCGTCATCCAGGTGCTGCAGAAGGGCTACAAGATCGGCGATCACGTGTTGCG
Organism: Gaiellaceae bacterium; assembly: GCA_036496645.1. Classification (GTDB taxonomy): domain Bacteria; phylum Actinomycetota; class Thermoleophilia; order Gaiellales; family Gaiellaceae; genus PALSA-600. The sequence continues at coordinate 29,217 of DASXKU010000063.1, read as the reverse complement.
GCCGGCTCGTGTCGTTGTTTCTCAAGGCGCGGATGGCGAATAGCAGTCCGTACGAAACGCTCGGCGTTGCGAAGAACGCGACGCCAGACGAGATCAAGAAGGCGTACCGCAAGCTGGTGCGTGACGTGCACCCGGACCGCAACCCCGGCAAGGAGGAGCGGTTCAAGGAGGTGCAGAGCGCGTACGACACTCTGTCCGACCCTGAGAAGCGGAAGCAGTACGACCGCTTCGGGTCTGCAAACGGACGCGGGCCGGGCGGTGCGCAGCCCGGCGCAACCACGTTCGACTTCGGCGACTTCGACCTGGGTGACATCTTCGGCGGTCTGTTCGGCGGCGGGGGCAATGCGCGGCAGCAGCCGCAGCGTGGTCAGCGCGGCAACGACGTCGAGGTAGAGGTGCGCCTGTCGTTCGAGGATGCGTTGCAAGGCGTGCAGACGACGGTCCCCGTGCAACTCGAGCTCGCGTGTCACACATGTCATGGCACGGGTGCCGCGCCTGGCACCGTGCCCGTTGTCTGCCCGCAGTGCCACGGCAGCGGCACCGTCGCGACGTCGCAGGGTCTGTTCGCGCTGCAGCAGCCGTGCCCGCGCTGTCGCGGCATGGGCTCGATCGTCGAGACGCCGTGCCCGACGTGTCACGGTGCTGGTCGCGAGCGGCGCACGAAGCGCTACACGGTGAAGATTCCGGCCGGCGTCAAGGACGGCACGCGGATCAAGCTGAAGGGGAAGGGCGAGGCTGGCTATGGCGGCGCGCCTGCGGGCGATCTCTATGTCGTGACTCGCGTCGAGCCGTCGAAGATCTACGAGCGTCGTGGTGATGACCTTGTCGTCGTCGTCTCGCTGACGTACTCAACGGCAGCGCTCGGCGGCAGCGTGCAGGTGCCGACGCCCGAAGGTCCGGTTTCGTTGAAGGTCCCTGCCGGCTCGGAAGACGGCAAGCTGCTGCGCATCAAGGGGCGCGGCGCGCCACGGCTGAAGGGAAGCGGGAAGGGCGATGTGCTCGCCCGCGTGCACATCGAGGTGCCGAAGCGCATGAACAAGAAGCAGCGCGAGCTCCTCGAGGAGCTGAACAAGGCGGGTGCGTAATGGATGATCGCCCGCGCTACATGATCAGTATTGCCGCAGAGCTCGTCGGCATGCATCCGCAGACGCTGCGCATCTACGAGCAGAAGGGACTTGTTCGTCCGAAGCGCAGCTCCGGCAACACGCGGCTGTACTCGGATCTGGACGTCGAACGGCTAAAGCTGATTCAGCAGCTGACCACGGAAGTGGGCCTCAACCTTGTGGGGGTCGAGCGCGTGCTGCATCTGCAAGACGAGCTCGGCCGCATGCACCGGCGCCTCGAGCGGATGGAGCGCGACATGCGGGAAACGATCGACCAGGTGCATCGCTCGTACCGACGCGAGGTCGTGCTCTACCGGCCGCCGCAGCCGCCGGCTGCACGCAACTAAGTCGGTAGCGGGACGTCGTCGAAGAAGTCGGCGCCCGCGTGCTCCGGCGGTGCGCCGTAGATGTAGAGCACGAGCTCGTCATCCGTCTCGTTGCGCACCTGCAGCGCAGTGCCGGGCTCCACCGCGACGACACCACCTTCGCCGACGTCGACGCGCTGTGGCGGGTCGCCGAGCAGCATCGTCAGGTTCCCGGAGATGACCACGAAGATCTCTTCCTGCGCCTTGTCGGCGTGACGGCGGCCGGTGGTGTGGGGCGGGTAGCGCCACAGCCGCGCGCGCGACTGCTTCAGCTCGAGCGCGGTCGTGAGGTCGGCGACGAGCCGGCCGCGTTCCTCGCCTTCGCGCGGCTCGCGCTCCTCGAAGTGGAGCGATGCCGGGTCCGCAGAATGGAAGCCCACGGCGCCGATCCTACGCGGATACCGTGGTGTGCCGTGATCCTGGTCGTCGCAGCCACTGCTTTCGAGGCGGCGCTCGCCGAAGCGCGGGGCGTGGACGCAGTCGTGTGTGGCATCGGCCCGCTCGAGGCTGGGCTCGCGACGACGCGTGCGCTTGCCGAGCGACGGCCCGATGCGGTGCTGCAGATTGGCATCGCTGGTGCGCAGACACTCGCGAACGGTTCTGTCGTGCTTGGCTCGGAGTCCGTTTACTGCGACATCCTCGATGCGGGGGCGCGCATCCCGCGTGTCGAGCGCCTAGTCGCCGACGCAGGGTTGCTCGCCGCCGCGGAGCGCGCGCTGCCCGATGCGCATGTGCTCCCGATTGGGACGACTGCGCGCGTTGGTGGGGGAGCCGCGTGCGAGGTCGAGGCGATGGAGGGTTTCGGGGTTCTCCGCGCGGCGCAGCTCGACGGCGTTCCCGCGCTCGAGCTGCGAACGATTTCGAACGCTGTCGCCGAGCGCGATCGCGACAAGTGGCGTATCGACGACGCGATCGCAGCGCTCGACGCAGCGCTTGATGCGCTGCTGCAGGAGTTGGCAATTGCCTGACCTGCCCGCGCCGCTGCCGCCCGAGGATCGCACGGTCGGCCAGCTGATCGCGGAGACGATCCGCGCGTACGGCGGGCGCTTCTGGCGCGCGTTGCCACTCGGCTTGCCGATCGCGATCTCGACGCAGCTTTCGCTCGGGCACGACGCGAACTATCAGACGGTGATGTTGTTCATCTTCACGCCGTTGATCGCGGCGTCGTTCGTCGGCGCGTGTCATCTGCTCCTGGACGGTGCGCGACCGAGTTTCGGGTCGTATCTCGTCGCGGTGCTCGTGTTCGCGCCGGTTCCATTCCTCGTTCGGGCGGTCGTGCTGCCGGCCGTCGGGTGGCTCGCGCTGTTCGGGATGGCCGTTCCCGCCGCGATGGTGGAGTCACTTGGCTTCCGCGACGCTCTCGTCCGCGGCCGCAAGCTCGCGCTGGCCGACTTCGTGCACGCCCTCGGCGGACTCTGCGCGCTGGTGATCGTCGTGGCGATCGGCGAGCTGACGCTGATTGCGCTCCTCCGCTCGCAGGGCGACACCGGCCAGCGCATCGCGCACGGCCTGGCGGACGTCGTCCTGACGCCGATGCTCTACCTCGGCGCCGCCTTGCTCTACATCGACCAGGCCGCGAGAGTAGGCTCCCGCCGACCGAACTCAAGGAGCCGCCGCGATGCCGATCTTCATCCTTCTGTCGACGCTGACGCAGCAGGGCGTCCAGACCCTCAAGTCGAACCCTGAGCGCCTGCGTCAGGTAAACCAGGATCTCGACGAGCTGGGCTGCAAGGTGCTGCACCAGTACGCGACGCTGGGTGAATTCGATTTTGTGAACATCGTCGAGGCCCCCGACATCGCGACCGTCGCGCGCGTGTCCGTTCAGATCTCGTCGCGCGGTTCGACCCGCATCGAGACGCTGCCCGCGCTCGATATCGACGAGTTCCTGCGCACGCTCGAGTAGGACGCGGCGCGAGCCGCGGTCGAAAGCCGCGGTTGAAGGATTGGCGCACAACTGCCGCGAACGCGTCGCGTTCTCGTCGCACAGCTGCGAATAGGGTGGCAGCGAGTTGTCGGCGCGGCACCGCCCCGGGCGGGTGGGGGTTTGGGATGGCTGCGTCGCGCGCGCGTGCGCGCGAATAGAAATAGAGCCTTGCTCAGGTCGCGAGCGCTGAAAACGCGGCGGCGACGTCGCCCGCAAGCCGGGCATTGCCGATCACCAGGTCGCGATTCGCGCGCAGCGTGCGCCCACCGCTCTCGCGGTGCAGGTAGCTGAGCACGAACGGCGTTACCGCCTGGCCGTGCACGCCCGACGTGTGCGCGACCGCCAGTGCCGCCTCGATCAGCGGTTCGACGTCGTCGAGGCTCTCGTCCGGCGGTCGGCCGAGCAACAGTCCCGCACCGTCCAGTTCCCAATGTGCGCGTGCGATTGCTGCCGCCTCCGTCGCGGCCTCGACGCGCGCAGACACGGGCGGCCCGCCGCGCGCCGCGTAGAACAGCGGCAGTTCGTCGGTCTGCCAGCCGAGCACCGGCACACCGAGTGTCTCGAGTACCTCCGCGGTTGCCGGCACATCGAGCAGCGACTTGATGCCGGACGAGACGACGAGGGCTGGCGTCTGTGCGAGTGCGCCGAGATCGGCGGAGACATCGGGAGGCGTCGGCCAGCCTCGGTGCACGCCGCCGATCCCACCGGTGGCCATGAAGCGAATCTCCGAAGAACGCACAGCCGCGAGCGTTCCGCCGACGGTCGTGGCGCCGACCGCAGATTGGACGACCGCTGCCGCGAGATCCCGCGGTCCCACCTTGCGCGCATCCGCGCCGAATCGTTCGAGCTCGCGCTCGCTGAGACCGAGCACGATGTCGCCATCGAGCACACCGACTGTTGCCGGCACTGCTCCCGACTCGCGCACCGCCGCCTCCGACGCACGTCCGACCTCGAGTCCTTCGCCCGGCGGGAATCCGTGCGCGATCAGCGTCGTCTCGAGCGCGACGACCGGCGTGCCGTCGCGTAGTGCAGCCGCGACTTCGTCGCTGATCTTCATGGCATAGCTCCGAGCTGGGCGCAACAAGCCGCGGCCGCAGTTAGACCACCTTCGACGCCGCCGACGAAGAAGCCGGCCGCGAACGCATCGCCCGCGCCGGTCGGGTCGATCACATCGCCCGGCGCAGGCGGAAAGTTCTGCCCGTCGACGGTGACGCCATTCGGCCCGCGCTTCACCAACCAGCGTGCGGTGAGTCCGCCGACCGCGTCGCGTTCCGGCTCCGTCGCGAACACGAGGTCGGGCGCGATCCGCCTGAGGCGGTCGCGGAACGCGTCGTCGACGAGCGACGCCGCCGAGATGTCGACGCTGACCAAGGCACCGTGGTCGCGCGCGAGGGTCGCGGCAGCGATAGCCGCGTCCGAGCCGGGTTCGACCGCGATTGCGTAACCGGAAATGTGCAACACGTCGCAATCGAACCATGTCGAGTCGAGCTCGTCGGGACGGAGTTCGGTGGCGGACCCGCGATCCGATGCCATCGTCCGCTCTCCGGCAGCAGTGAGTGAGACGACGACGCCTGTGCTTCCGGCGCATGGGCCGCACACTTCGACGCCGTAGGCGCGTAGCGCGTCGCCGGTGAGGCGCCCGGCGAGATCGTCGCCGCGCTTGCCGACGAATCGCGCGTCGGCGCCGAGCTTGGCCGCCCAGGCGGCGACGTTCGCGGCCTGCCCGCCCGGGCGGGCGCGCGTCGAGGCGACGGTGTCGTCGCCGGGCGTCAGTGCATGGTTGGCGTGAACCACCACGTCGAGGAGCAAGTCACCGAGTGTCGTGAGCCGCATCCGTAAGATCGTCGCATGGACGGCTCACGCCGCGACAGGCTTCGCTCGTTTGCGTTAGGCGGCCTGGTCGGCGCGGCAGGTGCGATCGCCACGGCGCGCCGCCTGTCGGCGCGGCCAGGGCGGCCGCGGTCGCTCGCCGGCCTGGCGGCCTTCGAAGACGCGCCGTGCTACCTCGAGCTCGTCGGCGAGGAGGCGCAGCGCTACCGAGAAGGTGGAGAAGGCGCCGGCGAGTTGCCGTAGCCGACGTATCGATCGACCATGAAATGCGCGGCCGCGGTCATGTGTGTCAGGCGCGGAAGGAGCGGCGCGCCTCCGAGCGTCACCCTGAACCACGCCGGAATCGAACGGTCGAGGAACGTCACCGTGTTCGGGGCAACGAGGTGCACGTTCGTGACGAGCCCCCAATAGGGATGCATGACGTCGAGTGGCGTCTGTGTGGATTTGATCCACCGACCGCGCGAACTTTCGCGATCCCAGCGATGCGCGCCGATCACGATCGCCTGCGATCCATCGCGGATCGCGTACGACAGGCTGTCGGGCGCGACGAGCACGAAGCGTGTTGTGAGTGTGGTTCCAAGGCCGGAGCTGAGCGACTCATCGAACGATGTTGAGCGTTGCGCCCGATAGTCCGTCGTCACCCGAGTCAGCAGCGCGCTCGCGCTCGGTGCGGTCGCCGAGATCGTGAAACGGACGGAACGCGCACCCACGCGCACCAGCACCGCACCCGCGTGCGCTGCGCCTTCGTAACACCCGCTCCCGCACGCGGCCGCGCGGCTCCCGTCGATCGACACTGCACGCCCGTTGGCGCCTCCACCGTCCGGGCCAAGCAGCGTGATGACTGCGCGCCCTGGAGTGCGGGCGATCGCCACTGCAAGGTCGCCGAGTTCCTGCGCATCGACGACGCCCGCACGCGGGGGCAACGCCGGTGTAGTCGGGCCGGAGAATGCGGGCGCCTTCGCGATGTGGGGCGCGAGACGTCCTGGGCGCAGTTGCACCAAAACGCTCACCGTTCCGACGACCACAACGAGCAGCGCGACCTCCGCGATCGCGAGCCGCCGTACAGCCGCGAATGCATCTCTAAATCGGCGTTGGTTCCGCGCGCCGAGCGTCAGAAGTACCAGGAAGAGCGCGGACTTCACGATCAGCGCGCGTCCGTAAGAAGTGGTCCAGATCTGCGACACGCTGCCGAGCTCCGTCAGCGCGCGGACGACACCGGTCACCACGAGGAGCGCAATTGCGAAGACGATCAGCGGTGTGAGCCGGCGCAATGCCCGGCCGCGCGCCGTCGCCTCGGCACGAGGAAGTAGCCAGACGGCGGCGGCGAGGCTGCCGATCCAAATCGCTGCCGCCAGGACGTGCGCCACGTCATCGGGAACTGCAAGCGCTCGCGGCTGGTCGCGATCGAGCGCATGGCCGGCTAGTGCCGGCGCCGCAGTCAGCACGAGCGCGCACGCACGGGCGACGAGGCGCAAGCGATTCAGCATCGGCGTCATCGCCGCGGCAGCCGCGCCGACGAAGGCGACGACCGCCGCCGCTTGGAGCACGTGCGCGTTGCGTGTTCCTGCGGCTGCTTCGTAGGCGAGACCGCCGGCACCGATGAACGCGACGAGTAGTGCGAAGAACAGGAGCGGCGGCAGCCTGCGTTCGATGTCGCGGACGACAGCACGCACGCGCAGCACGAAGAGCACCGCGCCCGCAGCGATGAGCAATCCGAGGAAGAAGAAGCCGCGCAGGATCACCGCTCCGACGCCGAGGCCGACGGTCGTCGTCAGGATCGAACTCGGTGGTGCACGACTGGTGCCGACAGCGAAGGAGATGACTCCCTGTTCGTGGTGGCCGTCCTCGGAGACGATGCTCCAGCGCGCGCTGTAGTTGCCCTCGCCGAGCCCGGGGCGCAAGGGGATCGTCAGCGTGTTGCCGTGCACGACGGGCGTGCCCTTGATGACGCTCGCGCGTGTCGCGTTGGCGACGGCTGCGTTGCCGGAGGCGACTTGGATCCTGTCGTCGAAGACGACTCGAACCGAGGTGGGGCCGCGACCGAGAATCGCGCCGTTTGCCGGGGCCGTCCGCACGACTCTCGCGTGCGCGGCTGCCGCCGCCGGCAGCGTCAGTGCGATCAGCGCGACGGCGCCTGCCGCCATGCGGAACCGGCGGGGGGCGCTGCTAGCCTTGCCGCTTCCATGCCGTTTTACGAATACAAGTGTCCGAACGGGCATATCTTCGAGGTATTCCACGGCATGAGCGAGTCCGCGCCTGCAGCGTGTGAGGTGTGTGGCGCGTCGCCGCTTCAAGTCGTGCTGCATCCGGTTGCGGTGCACTACAAGGGCTCCGGCTTTTACTCCACGGATTACGGCCGCAAGTCGAAGGCGACGGCCAAGGAGGGCGGCGGCTCCGACTCGTCGTCCGGCTCGAGTGATTCGGGTGGCTCCGACGCTAAGTCGTCGTCTGGCGACGGCGACAAGAAGAAGCCCGCCGAGGCCTAAGCCCCTGCGCTGCATCGCCTGAAGCTGGGTCCCCTCAGTGGAGTGATCGGCGCACACATTTCACGTACGCGTCACCCACGCGTGCGGGCTTTGCGACGAGGATCAGACCTCTTGTTTCCCCGGGGTGGGTGGGGGTTCGGGATGGGACCGTCACCAAGGGCCGCGGCTGCGGCCCTTGCCGGCGATCGCTTGGAGCGCCAGCAGCACGACGACGGCGCCGACCACCGAGAGCAGGAACGGCCCGAGGTCCCAGCCGAAGTGCACCTTGTGCCCGAGCACGACGTCGCCGATCACCCCGCCGAGCAGCGCGCCGATGATGCCGACCGCGATTGTCGGCAGACAGCCGATCGCTTGGCGGCCAGGGGTGACGAGCCGCGCGACCGCGCCGGCGAGCAATCCGAACAGCAGAAACGAGACGATTCCCACGGCGCGACGTTACCGCTTCTAGTTGAGCGTGTGGCCGACGACGCAGCCGGGGCCGAACGCGTCGGTCGGAGGTTGCGGCGCCGACTTGCCGAGGAACATCGCGATCGTCGCCGGGTCGTCTTCGCTCGGGCTGCCGGTGCCGCCACCGCCGAGGTCGCCGCCCAGGCGGCAGTGCACCGACGAGCCGGCTGACGAACGGAAGCGCGCCCAACCGAACTGCACGAGCTGCCAGGCGCTCATGTCGGTTGTCAGCGGCTTGGCAACTTTCCCGCCGTCGAACGGCATTGACGCCAGCTCGCCGAACGACGTCAGCTTCGACAGCGTCGCGTCCATCACTGCCTGCTGCCGCCCGCCGCGCGTGATGTCGTTGTCCGCGGGGTTTTTCGAGTTCTCTCTGATGCGCGAGTAGATCAGTGCGCGCTGGCCGTTCATGTGCTGCGAGCCCTTGTGGAACCGCCAACCCGGCCACTTGTCGCACGCAGCCTGCGACGCGTATGGGCAGTCGAAGCGGTTCGAGACGATTTGCTCGGGCACGTTCACCGTGATGCCGCCGAGTGCGTCGATCAGATCTTTGAACGCGGCGAAGTTGACGACCACGACGTGATTGATCGGAAGGCCGGTGAACTGCTGCACCGTCTTGATCGCGAGCGCGGGGCCGCCGATCTGAAACGCCGCGTTGATCTTCTGCGTCGCCGCTCCGGGAATGGGCACAACGAGATCGCGCGGAATCGAGAGGTAGTACATGCGATGGTGGCTCGGGTCGCTGCGCATGAGCATCATCGAATCCGAATGGCGATCGCCTTCACGCCCGCTGACGTCGGCGTTGTCGGTGCCGAGCAACAACACCGTCGTCGAGTGCGAGAGCAACAGTCCGCCCTGTTTGGAGAGTGCGGCCTTCGCGTTGGGGTCGAGACGTTTGTTTGCGTCGCTCACGCCGCTCGAGAATGAGAGCCAGCTGGTGATCCCCCACACGACAAAGAGGACGAACAGCACAGCGACGCCGATTCCGACCCAGCGCACCCACCGCCGGCCGCCACGGCGGCGCGCGCCGGGACCGCGATAGTCGCGCCCGCCCGTTGAAGCGGTCGTCTTCTTCTTGCGCAGGCTGAAGCGAAACCCCGACGAGCGCGCGGGGCGACCCGCCGCTGACGGAACCTGTCCCTTGGCCCGTCCACCGCGATAAACGCGGTACGGCTTCTCTTCGGGCGCCATCCGGCGGGTTACGTTACCCCGCAGTCATGAAGGCAAATCGTGTGATCGGTGTGGACCTCGGCGGGACGAAGATTCTGGCTGGGGTAATCGATGCCGATGGGCAGGTTCACGAGACCGTCGAGCATCCGACGCCGACGACCTCGCTCGCGGCCCTGCTCGACGGCTTGGCGACCGCCGTACGTGAGCTCCCGTTGGCGGATGTGGCGGCGGTCGGCTTCGGCATCCCGTCACGGATCGACCATCGCAACGGCATCGCGCTCGGTGCGGTCAACATCCCACTCCGCGACGTGCCGTTCATCGCCGAGATGGAGCAGCGGCTTGGGGCGAAGGTCGCGATGGAGAACGACGCAAGCTGCGCCGCGTATGCCGAATACCGCTACGGCGCCGGTCGCGGCACGGAGCATTTCGTGACGCTGACGCTCGGCACGGGCGTCGGCGGCGGCGTCGTCACGGATGGGCGTCTGTTTCGTGCGTGGACGGAGCTCGGGCCCATGGTGATCGTCGAGGACGGCGAGCCGTGCCAGGGCGCGTGCAGCGGACGGGGGCACGTCGAGGCGTACTGCTCGGGTCGCGCCGCCGACAAGCTCGCGGTGTCACTGCTCGGCCCCGACGCGACCTCGCGCGATCTCGTCGAGCAGAAGAATCCGGTGCTCGACACGATCGGACATCACCTCGGCGTCGCGATCGGGTCGCTCGTGAACATCTTCGGTGCAGAGCGCGTCGCGATCGGCGGCGGGTTCGGCATTGCGGCTTTCGATCTTTTGCTGCCGGCGGCGCGCACGGCCGTGCTCACCGAGGCGCTCGCGCCTGCGGGTCAGGATTTGCAGATCGAGCGCGCGGAGCTCGGCGCAGAGGCCGGGCTGATTGGCGCCGGGCTCATCGCGTTCGAGGCGCTCTAAGTGCTCGCGGTCTGCGCGACGCCGATCGGAAACCTCGAGGACGTCACGCTGCGCGTTCTCGCGATGCTGCGCGACGTCGATGTCGTGCTTGCCGAGGACACGCGACACACGCGAGGCTTGCTCGAGCGGCACGGAATTCGCGCGACGCTTGTCTCGTACCACGAGCACAACGAGGCAGCGCGTACCGCTGAGCTCGTGCCGCGCCTCGTGGCGGGCGAAAAGATGGCTCTTGTCAGCGACGCGGGGATGCCTGGCATCTCCGATCCGGGTCTGCGCTTGATTCGCGCGGCGCGGGACGCCGGCGTCGTTGTCACCGTTCTTCCCGGGCCGTCAGCGGTCGAGACCGCGCTCGTCGCCAGCGGCCTCGGAACAGGCAGCTATGCCTTCGTCGGCTTCCTGCCGCGGCGCGCCGGGGAGCTTGCTGCTCTCTGGCGCGACAGCGCCGGCTGGGGGATGCCGCTGGTGGCGTTCGAGTCGCCGAAGCGCATCGGCAAGGCGCTCGAGTCGCTCGCGTCGATCGATGCGGCACGTCCCGTAGCCGTGTGTCGTGAGCTGACGAAACGCTTCGAGGAAGTTGCGAGAGGCACTGCGGTCGAGCTCGCCAGTGCATTCGCGGCTGACGTGCGGGGCGAGATCACGGTCGTGGTCGGTGCGGGGGAGGCAGCACGCGTAGACGAGGCGGACGCGCATGACGCGGTGCGCGCGCTTATCGCGGCGGGCGCGTCGCGTCGCACGGCAGCAGACGTCGTCGCGCGCCTGACGGATCTCTCCAAGAACGACCTGTACGACGCGTCACTGTGACAACTTTGTAACCTCGATTGACAACACCCACGCAGCTGCCTAGTCTGGTCGAACAAACGTTCTCCAACCAGACAACACTCACAAAAGGCGGTGGTTGCGTTGCCATTCATGCGTCCCTTTCTTGCGGCGGCCGTGGCCGCCGTCGCTCTCATCGCCGTTCCTGCGGCGGGTGCCTGGAGCTGGCCCGCGAACGGCGCCGTCCTCCAGCACTTCGTCTTCGACGCCGCGCACCCCTACGCAGCGGGAGAGCACCGAGGCATCGATATCGCAGCCGCTGCCGGCACCACCGTGCTTTCACCCAGCGCGGGTGTGGTGACGTTTGCCGGAACCGTTCCGGGCTCTGGGCTCACCGTCACGGTGACGACCACAGACGGCTACGCGGTGTCGCTCACGCATCTCGGCTCGATCGACGTGGGTAAAGGCGACACCGTGCGCGAGGGTCACTCTCTCGGCACGATTGGAGCCTCCGGCGACGCCGAATGGCCGCAGCCGTACGTCCATCTCGGCATTCGCATCGCGACGCAGGATCAGGGATACGTCGATCCTGAGGCACTGTTGCCCGCGCGAGCTCCCACTTCACCTCCGGTCGTTCAGCAACCTGCGCCCGCACAGACACCGGCTCCTGCCGCACCGGAGGCGGCGCCGGCGGCCACCGTGACGACGACCACTGTGACGCCACGCGATCCGACAGATGCGACACCGGTCCAGACGACTGCGACTCCCGCTGGTCAGCCGGTTGCAGTGCAATCCACGGTTCCGCAGAGCACAGGCGCCGAACCGGGCGGACTCACCGTTTCGTCCGCGGCGCCGGCGCCGGCGCTGTCGGTACCGGCGCCGCGCGGGCGACCGAAGCGCGTCACGGTCGTCCGGAGCGCGCATGCCGTGGTCTCGGACGCCGCAGCAACACAGCCGGCCGTCGTCAGCGTCGCCACGCCTCACTCTGCTGCCCACACCGCCGCTGTCCACACCGCCGCTGTCCACACCGCCGCTGTCGAAACCGCTGCCGTCCAGGCCGCTGCGACACCCGTGTGGCTACCCGCGCCGCCCGCTGCCGTTCAGGTCGCTCGCCGTGCCGTACGCCCGGCCGTCCGCGCCCACCGCGCGCTCGAGCCCGCCGCGACGCGCCGGCAGCCAAGGCCGCTGGCACGGGTCGCACTCGGGATCGCCGCGCTGCTCGCCGCGCTCGCCGTCGCTTTCGCCGCAGCAGTGCGCCTAAGGGCCGCTCGTATCATTGACCTCAGTGGCGACGACGCAACCCACAAGACCACGCACAACACCACGCAAGATCCTGGTGGCGCCTGCCTGGCCGTATGCGGCGGGCTATCGACACCTGGGTCACGCGGCGGCGTACGTCCCGTTCGACGTGTTCGCGCGCTACCACCGGCTGCAGGGCAACGACGTCCTCGCGGTGAGCGGGACGGACGAGCACGGCACGCCGGTGATGGTCGCCGCCGACCGGGAGGGGAAGTCGTATCGGGAAGTCGCTGACTTCTACAACCAGGCCCACCGCGAAGACTTTCGCAAGCTCGGGTTCACATACGACTGCTTCACGCGCACGACGACCGCGAACCACGCGCGCGTCACCCAGGACATCTTCAAGACGCTCTACGACAAAGGCGCCATCGTCGAGCGCACGCAGCTCGTCTCGTTCTCCGCGACGACGGGCCACACGCTTCCCGACCGCTATATCGAAGGAACCTGTCCGATCTGCGGTTTCGCGGAGGCACGCGGCGACCAGTGCGACAACTGCGGCAACCAGCTCGACCCGACCGATCTGATCAACCCGCGCTCGAAGATCGACGGCACGACGCCCGAGTTTCGCGAGACAAATCACCTGTTCCTCGACCTGCCGCAGTTCGCAAGCGCGCTGCATGAGTTCATCGCCGCGCACGACAACTGGCGACCGAACGTTCGCAACTTCTCGCTGAGTCTTGTCGACGATCTCAGGCCGCGCGCGGTGACGCGCGATCTCGACTGGGGCGTGCGCATCCCGGTTCCGGGCTACGCCGAGGACGAGAACAAGCGCATCTATGTCTGGATCGACGCCGTCATCGGTTACCTGTCGGCGAGCATCGAATGGGCGACGATGGTCGGCCGGCCCGAGGCGTGGCGCGAGTGGTGGCAGAACCCCGACTCGGTACACGCGTACTTCCAGGGCAAGGACAACATCGTCTTTCACACGGTGATCTGGCCCGCGGAGCTGATCGGTTACGGCGAAGGTGGCGACGTCGCCGCGGGGACCGCGCTCGAACTTCCAGACGACGTGTTCGCGACCGAGTACTTGACGATGGAGGGCGCGCAGTTCTCGGCGAGCCGTGGTCACTCGATTGACGTGCACGACTACCTCGACCGGTACGACCCTGACCCGCTGCGCTACTACCTCGTCGCCGCGGGGCCTGAGACGCAGGACGCCGACTTCACATGGGCCGACTTCGTGCAACGCAACAACAGCGAGCTGCTTGCGAACTGGGGCAACCTTGTCAACCGCACGCTGACGAACGCGTACCGCACCTTCGGCGAGGTGCCGCACCCGGGCGAGTTGAGCCCCGCGGACACCGAGGTGCTCGCCGGCGTCGATGCAGGCTTCGACGCTGTCGCCGCGCACATTGAGGCCGGCCGCTTCCGCGCGTCGCTTGCAGAGGCGATGCGGCTTGCGTCGACCGTCAACCAGTACATCTCCGACCAGGCCCCGTGGGCGCTGGTGAAGACGGATCGCGACCGTGCCGCGACCGTGCTCTACGTCGCGTTGCGCGCGGTCGACAGCCTGAAGGTCATCTTCACGCCGTTCCTGCCGCACACCTCACAGCGTGTGCACGAGTTCCTCGGCTACGAAGGCTGGCTCGCCGGCCCGCTTGAGTTCCGCGACGTGACCGAGGAGAACGGCGACACGCACACGATCCTGACCGGCGACTACGCGAGCTGGACCGGGAGCTGGTCGCGCAGCGAGCTCGCCCCCGGCCAGAAGCTGCTCGAGCCGGAGCCGCTCTTCAGGAAGCTCGACGAGTCGATCGTCGACGAAGAGCTCGCGCGCATGCGCAGCGCCGAGTGATCGACACGCACGCGCATTTCGGCGACGACGCCGAGGAGGTTCTCGCGCGGGCGCGGGATGCGGGCGTTTCGCGTGTGATCGCCGTTGCGACGACCGTTGACGAGGCGCGGCGCGTGCTCGACCTCGCGGAGCGCCACGAAGGGGTCTACGCCGCACTTGGTGTCCACCCTCACGAGGCGGCGAGCGCCGGGGCGGAACGGGTCGGCGAGCTCGCGCCGCTGCTCGAGCATCCGCGCGCGGTCGCGGTGGGGGAGACGGGCCTCGACTACTTCCGCGACTACGCACCGCACGAAGCTCAGCAGCAGCTCTTCGATCGCGAGCTCCAGCTCGCGCACGACGCAGCGAAGCCGGTGGTGATCCACACGCGCGCCGCAGACGAGGACACGCGTGCGCGACTCGTCGCCTTCGACGGTCGAGTGATTCTTCACTGCTTCTCGTCGCCGGCGCTGCTCGAGCCTGCGCTCGAGCACGGGTGGTGGGTGTCGTTTGCCGGGAACGTGACATACAAAAACGCGTACGACCTCCGCGATGCCGCGCGCCGCGTTCCCGCGAACCGACTGCTCGCCGAAACCGATAGCCCGTACCTCGCGCCTCAGGCTGTGCGTGGCAAGCGCAACGAGCCTGCGTATGTGATGCACACGCTTGCGGCGCTCGCCGAGCTGCGCGGCGTCGAACCCGCTGCGCTCGCGGCGCAGATTGACCAGAACGCCGATGAGGTGTTCGGTTTATGAGCGTAGGCTTGACGGAGCTCACCAAAGAGCGCAGGGGCCGGCTTGGCCGGCGTCGGAGCGGGAAATGAGGATCGCGCCGAAGAAGAGCCTCGGCCAGCACTTTCTCGTCGACCCGAACATCCTCGGCGTGATCGAGCGCCTGGCCGAGCTCGCACCGAACGACGTTGTGCTCGAAGTCGGCCCCGGACTCGGTGTGCTGACGCGTTTCCTGGCGGAGCGGGTCGCGGTCGTGCACGCGGCCGAGATCGACCGCAGGCTCGAGGAACAGTTGCCGCGAGCAGACAACGTCCAGATCCACTGGGGCGACGCGCTCGCGCTGGACATCTCCGCTCTGCAACCGGCGCCCACGAAGCTCGTCGCGAACCTGCCGTACAACATCGCGACGCCGCTCGTCGCCGAGAGCCTCGCGGTGCAGCAGCTCGAGCTGTGGTGCGTGATGGTGCAGCGCGAGGTCGCTGACCGCTTCTTTGCAACTCCTTCGACGAAGGCGTACGGCGCAGTCTCCGTACTCGTGCAGCTGGCGACAGAGCGCACCGGCTTTCATCCCGTCTCGCGCGAGGTGTTCCGTCCGAGGCCGAACGTCGAATCCGCTCTCGTTGCATTTCGCCGGATTGCTCCCGGCGCCGACGCGCACACGAAGCGTGTCGTCGAAGCCGCGTTCTCACATCGCAGGAAGACGCTCGCGAATGCGCTCGCGCTCTCCGGCTTCGCCGCGCGCGAACAGGCAGTCGAAGCACTCGCCGCGATTGGCGCACGTGAGGACGTTCGTGCGGAGGCGCTTGCACCGCGGCAGTTCGTCGAGTTGGCGGACAAGCTGTGACGGGTCCCGCGCCGGCGAAGATCAACCTTGCGCTCGTCGTCGGTCCGCGGCGGCCGGACGGGAAGCACGAGGTCGCGACGATCTACCAACGCGTCGATCTGTGCGACCGCGTGCGCGTCGAACCGGCTGCGACGACAACCGTCGAAGGATTTGCCGGCGACACGATCGTGCGCGGCGCGCTCGCCGAGCTCGGTGCACCGCACGGGTGGCGTGTGCGCCTCGACAAGAAGATCCCCGTTGCCGCCGGCCTCGGCGGCGGCAGCACCGATGCCGCGACGGCGTTGCGGCTCGCGAACGCACAGCTCGAGCAACCGCTCGCGCCCGAACGTCTGCACGCGCTTGCGGCGGAGATCGGCGCCGATGTGCCGTTCTTTCTGCACGACGGCCCGCAGCTCGGCACGGGAGACGGCACTGAGCTCGCGCGGCTCGAGTTGCCGCAGGACTTTGCGGTGCTGCTCTTTCTCCCGCACGGCGAGGTGAAGCGCTCGACCGCGCAGGTGTATGCCGACTTCGACGCGCGTCGCGGCGAAGATGGTTGGGAGCAACGACTCGGCGAGTTGCGCGCATCGCTTGCCGTGCTTCGTCGCCCGCGCGACCTGGCGACACTTCCGCCGAACGACCTTGCGTCGTCACCGTGGAGCGGCGAGCTGCTCGAGCGCGGAGCGTTCCGGGCCGACGTTTCGGGTGCCGGGCCGACTGTCTACGGGCTGTTCAACCACCGCGCCGACGCGCGCCGTGCAGGTCGTGATTTGAAGCGGGCCGGGCGTGTCTGGGCCACGGTTCCAGCGTGGTACGGTTGACGCCCGTGTTCGGTAGTTCCCACGCGATCGACAACGACTCGAGTCGCAGTAGCCGCTGGCTGCATCAGCACCGCTGGCGGTTCATGCTCTGGCTCGTCGCCATTGAGGGCCTGCTCTACCTCGTGCATGTTCTTCATTGGTGGGAGGCCGTGGTACTCGCGGTTATCGGCGTCGCCGTGTACTTCTACGGTGGGCGATCGAGCCGCTCCGACACGGTGCGCGAAGGAACGTGGATCTTCGCCGCATCCCAGCTGCTCGTCCTACTCGTTCCGATCGTTCTGAAGCTCGCCGAGGCGGTCGCGATTGCAATCGTCGCGCTCGCCGCAGTCGCCGGGCTGATCTTCCTGTTCGCCGAGCGCGAACGGCACTGACGAAACCGGCCCTATACTCGCCGCACTGTGGGGCGTAGCCAAGTGGTAAGGCAGCGGGTTTTGGTCCCGCGATCCCAGGTTCGAATCCTGGCGCCCCAGCCACGTTTCCCCCGATGAACGCGAAGCCGCTCTCAGCAGTCCTGATGGCCGCGGGCCTCGGCACCCGCATGCGCTCGTCGGTACCGAAGCACTTCCACGAGATCCTCGGCCGCCGCATGGTCGACTGGGTGATCGACACCGCGCACCGCACCGGCGCGCAACCGATCGTCGTCGTCGCGTCCGAATCGGGCCGCGACGAGTTCGGCTCGAACGTCACCGGTTTGAATGTCACTGTGGCGGTGCAGGAGCAGCCGCTCGGCACGGGCGACGCGGTGCAGTCCGCGCGCACGGCGCTGTGGTCGTTCGAGGGGGACATCCTCATCCTCTCGGGCGACACGCCGCTGCTGACCGAGGCCCTGCTGCGCGAGCTCGTGGACACGCACCGGAGTGAAGACGCCGCGGCGACCGTGCTGACCTTCGTTCCGAACGACGCGCGCGAGTACGGCCGTGTCATCCGCGGGAAGAAAGGTCGCGTTCAGCGCATCGTCGAAGGCAAGGATGCGACGCCGGACGAGCGCGAGATCCGTGAGGTGAACAGCTCGATCTACGTCTTCCGCTCCGACGCGCTCTGGCCGGCTCTCGAGCAGCTCGAGCCGAAGAACGCGCAGGGCGAGCTGTATCTCACCGACACAATCGGCCTGCTGGTCGAAAGTGGCGAGCGAGTCGCAGCACACATCGCCCCGGATCCCGACGAGACGCAAGGCGTGAACACCCGCGGCGAGCTCGCATACGCGGCCGCCGTTCTGCGCCGGCGCATCAACGCCGAGCACATGGAAAACGGCGTCACGATCGTCGACCCGGACACCACCTGGATCGACCCGACCGTGGTCATCGACACCGATGCCGTGATCCATCCCTTCACGGTTCTTCGAGGCGAAACGGTCGTGAGAGAGGGCGCCGAGATCCACGCGCACGTCGTCGCGATCGACGCTGTAGTCGGACGGGGTGCGGCGGTCGGCCCCTTCTGTTACCTTCGTCCTGGGACGGTCCTCGGCGAGTCCTCAAAGGCTGGCACATACGTGGAGATCAAGAACTCCCGCATCGGTGACCGCACAAAGGTTCCGCATCTCTCGTATATCGGGGACGCGGAAATCGGTGCTGACTCCAACGTCGGCGCAGGTGCGATCACGGCCAACTTCCCACACCGGCCCGGTCAGCCCAAGGGCAAGACCACGATCGGGAGCAACGTCAGGACCGGCATCCACAATGGCTTCGTCGCGCCCGTGGAGGTGGGTGATGGGGCTTGGATCGCCGCCGGTTCGGTGATAACGAAAGATGTCCCCGCGGACGCACTGGGGATCGCGCGTCCGCGCCAGGAGAACAAGGAGGGCTATGCAGCCCGACATCGCGACGACTGAGCTCGTTCTCCCCGGCCTCGAAGGAGGGACTGTCGTGACGCAGCCCGCCACGGGACACTGGCTCGAGCGCGGTCCGCAGAAGCGGCTGATGGTGTTCTCGGGTAGCTCGCACACCGATCTCGCGCAGCGCATCGCGGAGCAACTCGGCGTCGAGCTCGGAGAGATCGAGTTGAGCACGTTCCCGAACGGCGAGACGTATGTGCGCTACTGCGAGTCGATCCGCGGCGCCGACCTCTTCCTCGTGCAGACCGGGTGCGAGCCCGTCGATCGCAACGTGATGGAGCTCGCGCTGATGATCCAGGCGGCGAAGCTCGCATCCGCGAAGCGCATCACCGCCGTCATCCCATCCTTCCCGTATGCGCGGCAAGATCGCAAAGCAAAACCGCGCGAGCCGATCTCAGCGCGTCTCGTGGCCGACATGCTGCAACTCGCAGGCGCCGACCGCGTGTTGACGATGGACCTGCACGCCGGGCAGATTCAGGGCTTCTTCACGATCCCCGTCGACCACATGACGTCGCTTCCGCTCTTCGCGCGCCACTTCCGCGACCTGGGGCTGATGGGTGAAGACGTCGTGTCCGTCGCACCGGACGCCGGTCGGGCAAAGCACGCTGTCCGCTTCGCGGAGATGATCGAGGCCGAGTTCGCGATCATGCACAAGCAGCGCTTCTCGGGCGACACCGTCTCCGTCACCGAGGTGACAGGCAGGGTGCGCGGCAAGACAGCGATCATCGGTGACGACGTGACCACGACCGGCGGCACGCTGATCGCGGGCGCGCAGGCGCTGATGGATCACGGCGCCCAGCAGGTGTACGTCTTCGTCACACACGCGCTGCTCTCGCCGCAGGGCCTCGAGCGGCTCGGTAACGCGAACCTCGCCGGCATCGTCACCACGGACACCGTGCCGATCGACCCGATCGCGAAGCCCGACAACATGACAGTGCTCACGGTGGCGCCGCTGCTCGCCGAGACGATCATGAACGTGTTCGCCGACGACTCGGTCTCGGCGATCTTCGGCGGCGAAAACCAGCTGTTCTAGCGGTCGCTACACTCCCAGCCGATGGCCGGCGAACGCGTCAAGCTCCTGGTTCAGAATCGCGCCGTGCTCGGCTCTGCCGAGTCGCGCCGCCTGCGCAGGCAGGGGATGATTCCCGGCGTTCTCTACGGCCGCGAGAAGCCAGTCGCGATCACGATCACCGAGCGCGACCTGCGCACGGCAATCGGCGGCGGACACGGCTCCCACGCCGTACTCGACGTGGTCGTCGACGGCGGCTCGTCGCACTCGTCGGTGGTCAAGGAATTCCAGCTCGACCCGATCCGCGGCTACATCACGCACGTCGACCTTCAGGAAGTCCGCCTCGATCAGACGATCCAGACGAACGTCTCCGTCTCGCTCGTCGGCGAGGCTCGGGGCACGAAGGAGGGCGGCGTCCTCACGCAGGTCACGAACAGCGTGAATATCGAGGCGCTGCCGTTGGAGGTGCCGGATCACCTCGAGATCGACGTGACCGACCTCGGCATCGGCGACAGCACGCGGCTGTCCGAGCTCCGCGTGCCGGACGGCGTGAAGCTGCTTGACGATCCCGACACCGTGCTTGCTGCGGTCGCGCTGCCGCGCGCCGAGGAGCCGGAGCCGGTTGCCGAAGGCGAAGAGGCTGCCGAGGCGGCGGCCGAAGGTGCTGCCGACGAGGCTGCTCCCGACGCCGATGCTGCGCCCGCCGACGGCGACGCGGCCGAGTCCACCGAGGAATAGGCCCGGGCCGTGCGGCTCTGGCCGCGCAGGCACGACACCTCGCTCGACCTTTTGGTCGTTGGTCTGGGCAATCCGGGTCGTGAGTACGCGCGAAACCGTCACAACGTCGGCTACCTGGTCGCGGATGAATTGGCGCGCCGCCACGGCGGGCAATTTCGTTCGAAATTCAACGGTCAGCTGGCGGACATCCGCGTCGACGGCCACAAGGTTGCGCTGCTCAAGCCCGAGACGTACATGAACGACTCTGGCCGGTCAGTGCGCTCGGCGGCGTCGTTCTACAAGGTGCAGCCGGACGCGGTTCTCGTCGTCCATGACGAAGGCGACTTCGATCTCGGCCGTCTGCAGGCGCGCGCCGGCGGCGGTTCTGCGGGGCACAACGGCCTGCGCTCGATCACCCAGCACCTGGGGACGCCCGAGTTCCTGCGCCTACGGGTCGGCGTGGGGCGGCCCGGCAAGGGCGACCGGCGCTCCCTCGCCGACTTCGTGCTCGCCGACTTCGAGGCGCAGGACGACGTCGACACCCTGGTCGCCCGGGCGGCCGACGCCGTAGAGGCGCTCGACGCCGAGGGGCTCGAGGCCGCGCAGCGTCGTTTCAACGAACGCTCTTAAGACCGACCGCCTTAAACATTTCCAAACAGAACGTGCGGTCCGCCACGTGGCTGTAGACTCCCGTCAAATGCAGCGCAAATGCGCATCGCACGGGTGTTGGTGACCGCCTGGTCGACGGAGCGGGGACCGCTCGGCCTACCCCAAAAGGGTGATGCGACATCCCCTTTTCGAGGGGTTCCGGGCGGCATCCCCAGCGGCCAACAATGGCGCCTCGCGAACGACTAGACGGGCCTTGCGGCCTTTCGCCCGTCCCTCTCGTTTTCGACCCCTATGCCTGCACACCTTCGTCTCACGCTGCTCGTCCTCATCGCGCTCGCCTGTGTGGTTGCCCGCGCCGGGGTCGCTGTCGGAGCTACCGCCAAGCACCTGAAGGTGAGCCGCGCGACCCGCGAGGCGCACGAGCAGGCGCAGGTCGTCAAGTACGCACGGAAGTTCCTCGGCGTCCCATACCGCTACGGGGGCTCCTCGCCGTACGGTGGTTTTGACTGCTCGGGCTTCACGCGCTTCATCTACGCGCACTTCGGCGTCTCGCTGCCGCACTACTCGGGTGCGCAGTGGAACATGGGGATGCGTGTCTCCTTGAAGGGTCTTCGCCCCGGCGACGTCCTCTTCTTCGATGGGCTCGGCCACGTCGGCCTGTACATCGGCCACAACCTCTTCATCCACGCGCCGCACACCGGAACGCGTGTGAGCATCTCGAGCCTGACCGGCTGGTACGGCGCGCGCTTCGATGGCGCCCGCCGCTTCTTCTAGAACACTGCCGTTCTAGTACACCGCCGCGCGTAGGATGGCCACCCCCGGGACGGAGTTCCGGGCATTCGTCATGGACCGGCCGGTGCTCTACAGCCTCGTCGAACGCCTGCGCGCGGAGGATCGCCTCCGCGAGTTTGCTGCTGCGTTGCCGACGCGCGCGCGTGTGTCGGAACCACTGCTGCCGCTTGTGCTCGCGGCGCTGCATGAAGAAGTAGGTCGCGGGCTCGTCGTTCTGCTCGCGGAGGATGCGGACGCGCGGGACGCAGCCGAGGCCGCGTCGTGGTTCGTCGGAGAGGACGACGTCGCACTCTTCCCGTCGCGCGGCGTGCACTGGGGCTCCGGCCTCGAGCCGCCACCGCATCTCGTCGGCGAGCGTGCGCGTGCGCTTGAGGTGCTCGCGCGCGGTGGACTTGTGTGCGCCAGCGCGGTCGCGCTGGCTGAGGGCCTGCCACCGGAAGCCGCGCGGCCCTCAGTGCTGCGCGTAGAAAGAGGCGCCGAGCCGGGGCTCGACTCACTCGCCGAGCACCTGGCGGACGCGGGATACGAACGCGTCGAACGTGTCGAGGAGCGCGGTCAGTTCGCCGTGCGCGGCGGTCTTATCGACGTCTTCCCGGCGACCGGCCGTGAGCCGCTGCGCATTGAGCTGTTCGGCGACACGATCGAGCAGATCCGCGCCTTCTCGCCGTTCACGCAACGCGCGCTGCGCGAGATCGAGAGCGCGACGATCTTCCCTGCCGGAGAGCGGCGTCGTGCGCTGATCGAGCTCGAGCTCGATGACGAGGAGCCAGAAACGGCGCCCGACGATCTTGTCGCGGCGTTCGGCCCTCCCGATCTCGTCTGGCAGCCGGACGAAGTGCGCGCCGTCTGGACGGAGGAAGGCCTCGCGGAGGTGTCGCTCGAGAGCGCTGCCGAGCTCAGCCCGCTGCCGCAAGGGCAGCAGTACTCGTTCGACGCGCAACGGCCTGCGCTCGCGGCCCGCGGCCTGTCGGAGGCGGAGAACGAGCTCAACGGGTTGCTGCGACAGGAGCTCGACGTGATCGTCGCGTTCCCGCACCTCGGTGAGGCGCTGCGGCAGCAGCAGTTGCTGCGTCGTGTCGAGGCGACGCTGCTCGAGACGGGCGCGCCGTCGGGACTCGCATTCGTCGTGTCTCCGGCGCGCCGCGGCTTCGTCGCGCGAGACCTCGGCATCGCGTTGCTGCCCGACACGCAGGTCTTCCGTAAGCGCGCGCAGCGTGCGACGACAACGCCGGGTCGCGCACTACAGAGCTTCAGCGACCTGCGCACCGGCGACTACGTCGTGCACGAGGACCACGGCATCGCGAAGCTGCTCGGGTTCGAGACGCGAGAAGTCGCCGGCGTGACGCGTGACTACCTGCTTCTCGCGTACCGCGGCGACGACCGCGTGTACGTGCCGCACGAGCAGATCGGCAAGGTCAGCCGCTACGTCGGAGCCGATACGCGCGAGCCCACGCTGTCGAAGCTCGGCGGCAAGGCGTGGGACAACCTGAAGACACGTGCGCGCGAGCATCTGCGTGAGATGGCAGGCGAGCTGTTGCAGCTCTACGCGGAACGGCAGACGCGTCCCGGAATTTCATATGACTTGAACCAGGAATGGCTCGAACGCCTCGAGACGGAGTTCCCATACCGCGAGACGGAGGACCAGCGCACCGCGATCGAAGCAGTGAAAGAGGACCTCGAGGCGCCGCGGCCGATGGATCGTCTCGTCTGCGGCGACGTCGGCTTCGGTAAGACGGAGGTCGCACTGCGCGCCGCGTTCGGTGTCGCAGTCAACGGCAAGCAGGTACTGATGCTGGTGCCGACGACCGTGCTCGCGCAGCAGCACTGGAACACGTTCCGCGAGCGCTTCCGTGATTTTCCCGTGCGCGTCGAGATGGTGTCTCGCTTCCGCAAGCCCGCCGACGTGAAGAAAGTTCTCGCTGAGTTCAACGAAGGAAAAGTCGAAGTGTTGATCGGCACGCACCGCGTGCTGTCGCGTGACGTGATCCCGAAGGAGCTCGGTTTGGTGATCGTCGACGAGGAACAGCGCTTCGGCGTCGGACAGAAAGAGTTGCTGCGCCAGCTGCGGCTCGAGGTCGATGTGCTCGCGCTGTCGGCGACGCCGATCCCGCGCACACTGCACATGTCGCTCTCGGGCTTGCGCGACATCTCGATCATCGAGACGCCGCCCGAAGGACGCAGGCCAATCCGCACTTTCGTCGGTGAGTCCGACGACGATCTCGTCAAGACGTCGCTCGAGCGCGAAATCGCGCGCGGCGGGCAGGCGTTTTATCTCCACAACCGCGTCGATACGATCGAAGAGGCGGCGGAGAAGCTGCAGCAGCTCTGCCCGCAGCTGCGCTTCCTGGTCGCGCACGGGCAGATGTCGGAGCGCGACCTAGAGGACCGCATGATGCGCTTCCTCGCCGGCGACGCTGACGTGCTCGTGTCGACGACGATCATCGAGTCGGGGCTCGACATCCCGCAGGCGAACACGCTGATCGTCGATCGCGCCGATCAGCTCGGGCTCGCGCAGCTCTACCAAATTCGCGGCCGCGTGGGCCGCAGCGACCTGCTCGCGTATGCCTATCTCTTCTATCCGGACGCGCGCGAGCTGTCGCCAGAGGCGCGCGCACGCCTGGCCACGCTCGCCGACCACACCGAGCTCGGCGCCGGCTTCACAATCGCGATGCGGGACCTAGAAATTCGTGGGGCGGGCGATCTTTTGGGCGCAGAACAGTCGGGCCACGTTGCCGCGCTCGGCTTCGAGCTGTACGTCGAGATGCTGCATGAAGCGGTCGCCGAGTTGTCGGGCCGCCAGCGCATCACTGCGCGCCCGATCAGAGTCGACGCGCGCATCGATGCGTTCGTCCCGGCCGGGTACATCGCGGCAGAGGCGTTGAAGATCGACCTGCATCGCCGCATCTCACTTTCCGAGAGCGAGGACGAGCTCCACGAGCTGCGCGTCGCGACGGTTGACCGGTACGGCCCCTTGCCCGAGCCTGTCGAGAGCCTGTTCGCGATCCAGGAGGCGAAGCTCAAGCTCGCGCGGCTGGGTGCGGACTACCTCGTCTTCCGCGGCGGCCGTGCGACAGTCGGCCCGGTCGTTCTCGGGTCGGCCGAACTGCGCGAGTTGCGTCGTCTTGCGGAGACCGCCGTGTACTCGTCGGGCAACCGCGAGGTCGCCTCGAGGCAAGGCGAGTTCACAGGAGCGCTCGAACTGGTCGATGCTATGCTGGCCGCCCGCCAGGCTGCCTAGCCGGCGAACCCTTATGCGGAACGCTCGTTTCATCGCACCGATCCTGGCCGTCACGGCGCTGCTCGCAGCGTGCGGCGGTGGTGGGTCTGCGGCCACGTTGGACGCGAACGACGTTGCAGTCGTGGGCTCGGCTCACATCACGAACGTCGCGTTCAACGGGATGATCGCCCAGGCGAAGGAGAACTACAAATCGCAAGGCCAGGCGTTCCCGAAGGCGGGCACTACCGCGTACGAGTCCCTGAAGAGCCAGGCGATCTCGCTGCTCGTGCAGCAGTCCGAGCGCGATCAGAAAGCGAAGGACATGGGAATCACCGTCACCGAGGCGCAGATCACGGCGCAGCTCAAGAAGCTGAAGCAGCAGTACTTCAAGGGCAACGAGAAGAAGTACGAGGCGCAGCTCAAGAAGCAAAACCTCACTGATGCGCAGGTGCAAGACGATATTCGCGAGCAGCTGCTGTCACAGGCGGTCTACAACTCGGTGACCAAGGACATCAAGGTGTCGGACAGCGACATCAAGAACTACTACGAGTCGAACATCACCACGTACCAGCAGGCCGAGTCGCGCGGCGCCGAGTACATCCTGATCAAGTCGAAGACGACCGCGCAGACGGTGTACCAGCAGCTCAAGGCGAACAACACCGAGAAGAACTGGTGCGCGCTCGCGAAGAAGTACTCCGGCGATTCGAGCACAAAGAATTCGTGCGGCAAGGCGAACTTCACCAAGGGCCAGACGGTGAAGGTGTTCGACGACGCGCTCTTCAAGACGCCGACGAACCAGGTGCACGCGCCGATTTACGACGCGTCGAGCTACAAGTCGTGGTTCGTCCTGCGTCCGACCACCGCGGTCAAGGCAGCGAAGACGACGCCGCTGGCAAACGTCAAGGCGTCGATCAAGACGACACTGCTGAACCAGAAGAAGACCGACGCGACGAACAAGTGGTCGAGCGACCTCGCGAAGAACTACTGCTCCGGCTCGCGCATCAAGTACCAGATCGGCTACACGCCGAGCCCGGACCCGTGCACGTCGGTCACGTCGACCAACGCGACCACCACCTAAGAGCATGGCGCTCGCCGACGCGCTCGTCGAGCTCCAAGAGCTGACCGAGCGCCTCCGGCGCGAGTGCCCGTGGGACCGCGAACAGACAGCGCAGACGATCGTCCCGCATACGGTCGAGGAGGCGTACGAAGTCGCCGATGCCGCGTTCGCCGACGACGACGCGAAGTTGCTCGACGAGCTTGGCGACCTGCTGTTCCAGGCGTACTTCCTTTCGCTGCTCCTGCAGGAGCGGGGCACCGGCAATCTCGAACAGGTCGCGCGCGGTGTGCATGCCAAGCTCGTGCGCCGTCACCCGCACGTGTTCGGCGACGTCAAGGCCGACTCCGCGGAGCGCGTGCGTTCGAACTGGGAGCAGATCAAGCGCGAGCAGGAGGGACGCGAAGGGATCTTTCACGACGTCTCCGAGAATCTGCCGTCACTCCTCTATGCAAGAAAGGTTCAGCAGCGTGCGAAGTCGGTCGGCTTTGAGTACCCAGATTTGCCCGGCGCGTACGCGGATCTGCAGGACGAGTTGCGCGAGCTCGAGGCCGACTGGTCGGCCGACGAGCTCGGCGACGTGCTGTTTGCGGCGGTGAACGTCGCGCGCAAACTTGACGCCGACCCGGAGCTCGCGTTGCGCGCGGCCGCGAAGCGGTTTCGCGCGAGGGTGGAAACTGCGGAGGTGCTCGCGCGCGCGGACGGCAAGGATTGGTCTCAGCTCCCGCTCGACGAGCAGGACGCCTACTTCGATCGCGCAAAGGAGAACGCGTGAAGATCACCGAGGTTCACGGCAGGCAGGTCCTCGACTCGCGTGGGAATCCCACCGTCGAAGTGGAGGTGACACTCGACTCAGGCGCGCACGGGCGCGCGATCGTCCCGTCGGGTGCCTCGACCGGCGCGCATGAAGCAGTCGAGTTGCGCGACGGCGGCCCCGCCTACGGCGGCAAGGCTGTGACGAAGGCCGTTGCAAACGTGAACGGTGAGATCGCGGCCGCCGTGAAGGGGCGCGACGCCGCCGACCAGGCCGGGCTCGACGGCGCACTGATCGAGCTCGATGGCACGCCGAACAAGGGACGCCTCGGCGCAAACGCTGTGCTCGGCGTGTCGCTTGCCGTCGCAAAGGCTTCAGCCAGCGAGGCGAGTCAGCCGCTCTACCGGTACCTCGGCGGTGAAGGGGCGAAGACGCTGCCGGTCCCGATGATGAACGTGATCAACGGCGGGGTGCATGCCGACAACTCGATCGATCTGCAGGAGTTCATGCTCGTGCCCGCCGGCGCAGCGTCATTCTCCGAAGGGCTGCAGATCGGCGTCGAGGTCTATCAGGCGCTGAAGAGTCTTCTCGCGGAGCGGGGTTTGTCGACGCTCGTCGGCGACGAGGGCGGCTTCGCGCCGAACCTCGACACGAGTGAGCAAGCGATCGAGGCGATCCTCGAAGCAGCGGAGCGTGCCGGCCATCGTGACCGTGTCGCGATCGCACTCGACCCGGCGACGAGCGAGGTGTTCTCGGACGGCGTCTACCGGTTCGAGGGCCGCGAGAAGACGAGCGCGGAACTGTCGGCGTTCTGGGCTGAGATCATCGACCGGTACCCGATCGTCTCGCTCGAGGACGGCGCGGCCGAGGATGACTGGGAGTGCTGGGAAACGCAGACAGCGTTGCTCGGCGACCGCGTGCAGCTCGTCGGCGACGACATCTTCGTCACCAATCCGAAACGTCTGCAGGAAGGCATCGACCGCGGCGTTGGCAACTCGATCCTCGTGAAGGTGAACCAGATCGGAACGCTCACCGAGACCATCGAGGCGGTTCGGCTCGCGCAACGCGCCGGCTACACCGCAGTGATGTCGCACCGCTCGGGCGAGACGGAGGACGCGACGATCGCCGATCTCGCAGTCGCACTCGGCACCGGACAGATCAAGACCGGCGCGCCGGCGCGTTCGGATCGCGTCGCCAAGTACAACCAACTGCTGCGGATCGAGGAAGAGCTCGGATCCAAGGCGGAGTACCCGGGCTGGAACGCGTTTCCGCGGCGGCGGGCGTAGCTACGCTGCAAGATGTGTCTGCAGATCCGCGCCGGACGAAGATCGTTGCGACGATCGGGCCGGCTTCGTCTTCGCACGAGGTTCTGACCGCGCTGGTGCGCGCGGGCGCTGACGCGATTCGCCTGAACTTCTCGCACGGGACGCATGCGCAGCACGCGGAAGTCGCGCGCCTCGTGCGCACGGTCCAGACGGAGCAGCAGCGCGCGCTCGCGCTGATCGCCGACCTGCAGGGCCCGAAGCTACGCATCGGCGATCTCGCCGAGCCGCGCTTCCTGCTCAAGGACGAGGAGGTATTCGTCGTCGGCGAGGAGCATGCGGTCAACAGTGACTTGCCGGTCGCGCCCGCGGTGATCGGAGACGTGCTGCGCGCCGGCCACGACGTGCTGATCGACGATGGGCTCGTGCGTCTCACTGTTGTGGACGTGGAGCAGGGTCGGGCTCGCTGCCGCGTCGTGGTGGGGGGTGAGGTGAAATCGCGGAAGGGCGTGAACTTGCCCGGCGTTCCCGTGCCGATCCCGTCACTCACGAGGAAGGATCTCGAGGATCTCACATTCGCGATTGGCCTCGGCGTCGACTACGTCGCACTCTCGTTCGTGCGGTCGGCCGCCGACGTGCGCGACCTGCAGGCGATCATTCGCCAGCACGGCTCGCCGGCCCGCGTGATTGCAAAGATCGAAAAGATGGAAGCGGTAGACGTGCTCGACGATGTGCTCGCCGAGGCGGACGCCGTCATGGTGGCGCGCGGCGACCTTGGTGTCGAAATCGGCGCGGCGCCCGTGCCGCTGCTGCAGAAGCGCATCATTCGTCGTTGCCTCGAAATCGGGAAGCCGGTGATCACGGCGACGCAGATGCTCGAGTCGATGATCGAGCATGCCGAGCCGACGCGCGCGGAAGCGAGCGACGTCGCAAACGCGATCCTCGATGGCACGTCTGCGGTGATGCTCTCCGCGGAGACGGCGACGGGGATCTACCCGGTTGAAGCTGTCGCCACGATGGATCGAATCGCACGGGCGGTCGAGCCGTCGATGGACTACCGGCACGAGATGCCGGAGGCCAAGGACGCGCCCACCGTCGGCCGTGCGATGTCGAACGCGGCGTGTGACCTCGCCGAGTCGCTGCAGGCGCGCGCAATTCTCGTGCCGACGTTCACCGGCCGCACCGCCTCGGCAGTCGCGAGGCTGCGTCCGCGCCGCCCGATCGTCGGGCTCTCGCATCATCGCAACGCGTTGCAGCAGATGGCTCTCGAGTGGGGCGTCACCCCGGTGCTGATGCCGGAGGTGGAGAACGTCGAAGACCTCTGGGCGCACTCACTCGACGCGGCGCGCGAGGCTGGCGCCGTCGATCCCGGCGACCGCGTCGTGCTGACCGCCGGCACGGCCGTGAACCTCCCCGGCTCGACGAACGTCATCAAAGTCGATATCGCCTAGCTGTCGCGAGAAATCTTCGATTTCTCGCGATGAAGACCTCGCAGGCGCGCTTCGCGCGCGTGCAACTTGGCTGCG
>DASXKU010000062.1:0-5236 GCA_036496645.1 Gaiellaceae bacterium | reverse complement strand
TGTGTTGCCTCGGCGCCGGATTGCTCCTGTACGGCGAAGCCGTGATTCTGCGACGTGACGAGCACGCGGCCGGTCGCACGTTCGAGCACCGGATGATTCGCACCGCGGTGACCGAATGGAAGCTTGAACGTGTCGTGATCGGTGGCGAGTGCGAGCAACTGGTGTCCGAGACAAATGCCGAGCACGCTGGTCCTTCCGAGCAGCTCGCGCACCGTCGCCACCTCTCGCACGAGCGGCGCAGGATCGCCGGGTCCGTTGCCGAGCAATACTCCGTCGTAGCCGGAAAGCGTTGCGGCATCGACATCGTGCGGATAGACGTCCACCGCCGCGCCGTGCTCGGCGAGCAGACGCAGGATCGAGCGCTTGCAGCCGTAGTCGACGACCGCCACACGCACGTCACCCTCGTCGGTGAACCGGTACTCGCGCTCGGGCGAGACGCCGGCCACGAGCGCAGCGCCTTCCATCGACGGCTGCGAACGCACGGAGGTGAGCGTCTCTTCGACGCTCACCTCGTCGGTGACGATCGCCGCCCGCATGGCGCCTTGCTCGCGCAGGTGCAGGACGAGCGACCGCGTGTCGACGCCGCTGATCGCGACGATGCCGTGCTCGTGCAGCCAGTCGGTCCAACCCGGGCCACGCGCCTCGCGCATGACAACGCCGGTCGCATGCACGCGATCCGACTGTGACCGTGCCTCCTCAACGCCGTAGTTGCCCACCATCGGCGCGGTGAAGCACACGACCTGCCCCACGTAACTCGGGTCGGTGACCGTTTCTTGGTAGCCGCTCATCGATGTCGTGAAGACAGCCTCGCCGAACGTCATGCCCGGTGCGCCGACCGACTCGCCGTCGAAGACCGCGCCGTCCTCTAGCAGTAGATAGGTCATCCCTCGAACGCCGTCCGGCCCGCGGCCATAGTGAGTGCGACTTTTCCGTGCAACTGTTTTCCTAGCAGCCACGAGTTCGCCGAGCGCGACTTGAAGTCGGTCGAGCGAACGCGCCACTTCCGATTCAGATCGAGCAGCGTGAGGTTCGCCGGCGCGCCCACCGCGATCCGCGGCCGATCGAGCCCGAAGATCACCGCCGGCCCGCCGGACATGCGCTCGAGCAGCGTCTCCAGTCGTAGAACGCCCGGTGCGACGAGATACGTGTAGAGCGAAGCGAACGCGGTCTCGAGCCCAATGACTCCGAACGGCGCAGCCTCGAACGGCACATCCTTCTCGTCGGGCGAATGCGGTGCGTGATCGGTCGCGACCGCGCTGATCGTTCCGTCGCGCAGCGCCTCGATCAGGAGTGCCCGGTCGTCCTCGGTGCGGAGCGGCGGGTTCATCTTCATGTTCGCATCCAGATCGCGTACAGCCTCGTCCGTGAGACACAAGTGATGTGGCGTCACCTCGCCCGTTGCACAAACGCCCCGCTCCCGCGCGCGGCGCAGATGCTCGACGGACTCACGTGCGGACAGATGCATGAGATGCACGGACTGGCCGGTCTCGCCGGCGAGGTCCAGGTCGCGCGCCACCATGAGGCTCTCGCCGAGCGACGGCCAACCACCGATGCCGAGCTGTGCCGCGACTGCCCCGGCATGCGCGTGACCGCCGCGCGTGAGCGTCGCCTCTTCGCAATGGACGGCGAGCGCACGTCCGGTGACCGCGTTGTACTGCAGCGCGCGCAACATCACCCCAGCCGCCTCGACGGGATGGCCGTCGTCCGTGAACCCAACGGCACCGGCGTCTGCCAACTCCCCCATCTCCGTGAGCTCGGCTCCGGCCTGGCCCTTCGTGATCGCAGCGAGGAACCCGACCGGCACGTGCGCTTCGCTTTCTGCGCGGGCGCGGAGCCCGCGCAGAACATCGGCGTTGTCGACGACCGGATCGGTGTTCGGCATCGCAAGGATCGCGCAGTACCCGCCCGCTGCCGCGGCGGCGGTACCACTCGCGATGGTCTCTTCGTCTTCACGCCCGGGTGTACGCAGGTGCACATGGGGATCGACGAACGCCGGCGCAAGCACCAGGCCTTCGGCCTCGATCACGCGGTGGTCATTCGTGCCGAGATTCTTCCCGAGCTCCGCGATCGTGCCGTTGTCGATGCGCACGTCGAGCACCGCGTCCACCTTCTCCATCGGATCGAGGATGCGTGCGCCTCTAATCACAACGTTGTCGTTGCCCTTCTGCCCGCTCAGCATCACGCCACCTCCGCCGTCGCCTCGACGGGAACCGGGCCGAGCGTGAGCAGGTCGTACAACACAGCCATGCGCACGACGAGACCGGCTCGTACCTGGTCGACGATCAGCGAGACGTCGGCGTCGGCGACGCGCGGGTCGATCTCCACACCGCGGTTCATCGGGCCGGGGTGCATCACCCACTGGCCGGGGCGCAAGCGCTCGGGGGTGATTCCCCAGCGCGCGGTGTACTCGCGTAGCGACGGCACGAAGTTCGCGCCGGCGAGCATGCGCTCGCGCTGCATCCGCAAGACGTAGACGACGTCCGCCTCCGCAATCGCGCCGATGTCGTGCGTGCACGGCGCAAGCTCGGGAACAAGCAGAGGCGGCGGGCCGACCAAAGTTGTGCTCGCCCCGACGAGTTGAAGCGCCTGCACCAGGGAGCGCGCGACGCGAGAGTGCATTGCGTCGCCGACGATCGCGACGTGCAGACCTTCGAGCCGGCCGCATGCTTCGCGCATCGTGTAGAGGTCGAGCAGCGCTTGCGTCGGGTGCTGATGCTTGCCGTCTCCGGCATTGACGACGCTCGCTTCGGTCACGCGCGCGACAAATTGCGCCGCGCCGGCCTCGGGGTGCCGGATCACGATCACGTCGGGCTCGTACGCCGAGAGTGTCTGCGCCGTGTCGCGCAGCGACTCGCCCTTCTCGACCGACGAGCCGGACGACTTCAGCGTCATCGTGTCGGCCGAGAGACGCTTGGCGGCCAGCTCGAAAGACGAGCTCGTGCGTGTCGACGACTCGTAGAAGACGTTCAGCACGAGCTTGCCGCGGAGCGTCGGCAGTTTCTTCGTCTCGCGCGCCTGCGAGAGCGCAAACGAATGCGCCGTCGCGAGCAGCCGCTCGACATCGTCGCGCTGGAGATCCTCGATCGACAGCAGGTTGCGCCGACTGCGTGAGGGCGGCATGAGGTCGCCGCCAACGACGCGAAGCTCAGTCATCGTCGCCCTCCTCACGCTCGGCGAGCAAGAGCACCTGGTCGACTTCGTCGATCTCGAGCAGCTCGACCTGAACACGCTCTCCGCGCGCGGTCGGCAGGTTCTTGCCGATGTAGTCGGGCCGAATCGGCAGTTCGCGATGGCCGCGATCTGCGAGCACGGCCAGCTGCACGCGGGCCGGGCGCCCGTACTCGAGCAGGGCGTCAATCGCTGCGCGAATCGTGCGTCCCGTGTAGAGCACGTCGTCCACGAGGATCACGGTGCGTCCCTCGAGGTCGAAGTCGAGGCGCGTGTCGCGCACGAGCGGCTGCGCGTGCCGCGGTGCGCGCTGCGAACGCACGTGCACGTCGTCCCGATGGAACGTGATGTCGAGCTGCCCAACCGGCAATGCGACGCCGGAGCGCTCCTCGATCAGCGAGCGCAGGCGCGCCGCGAGCGGGACGCCACGCGTCTGGATGCCGACGAGAGCAAAACTGTCGAGATCATCGGCCTTCTCGATGATCTCGTGCGCGATCCGGCTTAGCGTCCGGGCGATCGCGTCGGCATCGAGCAGTACTTTCGGCGCCGGTCTGACGGCATGGTACGACATGACACTCCTTTCCGGCCTCTCTGGACCGGCTTAAAGGATTCGCTCAAACGATTCCGTGCGACGCGCAGGCTACCGAACTATCCGGACGACTGCCCTGGCGCCGCAGATTCCGCAGCGACAGGCGCTTCCGGCGCTACGCCTCCCTTGACGAGTTGCGGCTCTCCGCGCTCCGGGAACGGCACTTCGATCACGTCGAAGTCACGCGGCACCACCGTCGCCGGGAAGATCTCGCGCGCCTCCCGCGCCAGCTCGGGGCCGAAGTACCTCGGCGACACGTGCGTGAGCGCAAGCATTCGGACGCCGGCGTCCCGCGCGATCTCCGCGGCCTGTCTCGCCGTCGAATGCAGCGTCTCCTTAGCGCGATCGCGCTCGTCGTCGGTGAACGTCGCCTCATGCACGAGCACGTCGGCGCCTTCTGCGAGCACCGCCACGGTCTCGATCGGCGCCGTGTCACCACCGATCACGATGCGGCGGCCCGGACGCGCTTCGCCGAGCACCTCATCGGGGGTGATGACCTTTCCATCGTCCAGCGTGATCGAGTCGCCACGCTGGAGCGCGCCACGCTCCGGCCCGGACGGCACCCCGAGTGCGTCTGCGGCCTCGACATCGAAAAACCCCGGCCGTGGCTCTTCCGCGATCGCGTACCCAACTGCCGTGACGCCGTGATGCACCGGAAACACGAGAACGCGATAGCCGTCGCGTTCGAGCGCCTCCCCCGGCCGCACTTCGACGAGGTCGAGCGGATAGGACAGCCTCCCGAACACATGCCGCAGCGTTCCGAAGAGCTCTTTGAGCCCAGGAGGCCCGTACACCTTGAGACCCGTCTCCCGTTGACGGAGCGAGAACGTCTTCAGCATTCCGGGCAGGCCGAGGTAGTGGTCCGCGTGAAAGTGCGTGAGGAAGATCTCCTCGAGCTCGGGCAGCCCAACCGTCGAGCGCATCAGCTGCCGCTGCGTGCCCTCGCCGCAATCGAAGAGCAGGCGCTCGCCGCCGCGGCGCACGAGCAGTGCGGCGGGCGAGCGATTCGGAGTCGGCGCGCTGCCGGACGTGCCGAGGAAGACAAGGTCGAGGTCCATGCGCCCGAATCTTCGCAGGCGACGGACAGTCCTCGCCCGCGCCGCGAGGCGCTAGGGAAGAATGAGCTGCTCGCCGACGCTGATGTCTGCGCCCGGCAGGTGGTTCGCCTGCTCGATGCGCCAGATCGCGTTGCGAACGTCGCCGCTGTAGTGGTGCTGTGCGATCGACCACAGCGTGTCGTGCGGCCGGACGGTCATGACCACGCGGTTGCCATGTGCGGAGGAGCTACGCGCGAGCACGCTCCAGGCGAGGACGGCCAAGCCGACCAGTACGGCGATGCGGATGAGGGTGCGCCTGACGAACATGTGTTCGCCATGCTAGCGAACGTCTGTTCGGTCGTCAAGGCTACTTCTTCTTATTCTTCTTGCCCTTGCCGTTGCCCCGGCCATTTCCCTTGTTTTGGCCCGTTTGGCCACCATG
>DASXKU010000061.1:0-1964 GCA_036496645.1 Gaiellaceae bacterium | reverse complement strand
CATTCGATCGAATCGCGATGGCACACGGCGAGATCGTCGAAGGCAACGCACGCGCGAAGCTGTTCGGCGCGCTGCGCGAGCGCGGCCTCGTCTAGGGACGCTCTCCACTAGCCCGGATCATTCGTGACGGACGGTGACACGCCCGGGTTGGGCGTCGAATCGTTCGCGGGCTGGGTGTTGGCCACGACGGGCCGCGATTTCAGTGCGTAGTTCATGCCGCGGGCGCCGGCGATCCGGGAGGCACAGCCTGGATTGTCAAAGAGTGCAGGGTTAGCCGGCGCCCACGTGACGGGCGATCGCGACGAACGTGGCCGCAAGCGGAAATGTGCGCGGCAGGCGGACGACGATGCGGCGGACCGACATCGCGACGTGAGCCGCGACTTTGAGTAGCCGCAAGCGCAACGTATCCATCTGCACGTGACCGAGCGCGGGTGCCACGACGGCGGCGACGCCGCGCAGCGCGTGCATCAGGCGGTACGCGACCGCGTGGAGGAATAGGCGGAACGCGTTGGCGACGAAGCGATGGCAGGAGAGGCGGTCGGCCGCCAACGCGTTTTTGAAGTCCTTGATGAAATTCTCGGCCTGGCCACGAGGACAAAACGCGCGGTCGTAGATGAGTCCCGGATCGAAGCCGGTCAGCGACGTGACGAGGAAGCGCGGATTCTCACCGCGTGCGCTGTGCTCGACTTTGAGCACGATGTCGCGCTCGTGCGGCCACGTCTCGGCCGCATACGACAACCACGCGAACCGACGCACGAAGCGTTTCGTTGTCGCGTATTGCTCGGCGGCCTCGGCGAGCAACGGCGCCGCCAGAGCGAGCAACCGCGAATTCTTGGCGAGGCCGAGAACGTAGTGAACGTTGCCGAGCTCGGTGGAGAGCGCCTCGAGCCGACCGACCAAACGAGGCAGCGCGAACGCCGAGTCGCCGCGCACAACGACCGCGGCGTGCGGACAACGATGTCGGATGGCGCGGATCAGCCGATCGAGGATCGTCGTCGCGCCGCGGGCCGCGTGCGCTTTGCCGGGGCGCAACAGCGCGGTGATCAGCTGTCCGCTGTCTCCATCGAACACGACGATGGGATGGAACATGTGCTGGTCGTAGAAGCCGTGAAAGAACGCCAGCTGCTGAGAACCGTGCGTCTCGTCGTCGGTGCTGTCGATATCGAGCACCACGAACGGTGTCGTCGGATCGAGGCTGTCGACGTACTGCTGCTCGAAGCGGCGCCACAGTCGATTGAGATCGCGTCCTGTGATGCCGTTTTCGAAGCGCGACAGCGTCGGCTGCGACGACAGCGCTTGCTCGCCCGAGCCGCATGCGAGCCGCACGACCGCGTCGTCGCGCAGGACGTCGGCGTCGTTGCAATCTTCATAGCCGAGGCACATCTGATAGACGCGCTGTCGGACCTGCTCGAGTCGCTCGTGCCGGCGCCGTCGTGGCGCGCGTCTGTCTTCCAGAAGCTCGGCGAGCGAGTGTGTCAGCCCCAACCGCTCATCGAGATGTCGCAGCAGGAGCGCGCCGCCATCGCTCGAAATTTGCGGCGCGTCACACGCCACCACCAGCGGTCTCCGCTGGAACTGAAGCTCGATCGGTGGAATACAAGGTGTCGTCGGTGCGTGGGCAAATTCGTTTGGCATCGCAACCAACGAAACCTGCGCACCGGCACCGAAATTCCGCCGAGACGCGCTTCACGGCGCGCTCGCATCACGAATGATCCGGGCTAGCTCAACCTGAGCCCACTCAAGCTCCCGAGATCATAGACGCGCCGAGGGACGCACTAAACTTCGGACAAACGCGCGTCGGCTCGCGACGCGGCAACGCCTACGAAGATCCACGGTAAGCTCGCGACGTGGACTTCGTCTTCATGCTGACGCGGGCAGACCAGACGGTGCCCGATTGTCTGCGCGTGCTCGAGGAGATCCGGCCGGTCGGCCTCACGCACATCGGCTTCAAGGACGTCGGGGTG
>DASXKU010000060.1:0-26753 GCA_036496645.1 Gaiellaceae bacterium | reverse complement strand
CTACGAGCAGTACGACCAGCTCGTCGGCTCGCGCACGTTGAAGCGTCCGGGCGACGGTGCGGCCGTGCTGCGCCTCGATGCTGAACGCGCGCTCGCCGTGTCGTTGAAAGGGCCGAAGCCCGGCACGCGTGATCCGTTCGTCGCCGGGTATGACGCAGTCATGCGCTCCGCCACTGAAGTAAAGGACGCGGGAGGAGAGCCCCTCGCGCTCACGGACTGCCTCAACTTCGGCAACCCCGAGAAGCCGGAGATCGGCTGGGAACTTGCGCGAGCCATTGACGGCATCACGAAGGCTGCGAAAGAGCTCGGCATTCCTGTCGTCAGCGGTAACGTCTCGCTCTACAACGAGACGGGCGGACAGCCCATCCCGCCGACACCCGTCGTCGGCTGCGTTGGGCTGGTGCACCTCTAATGTGCGGCGTCTTCGGTGTCCGCGCGCCGCGCCGTGACGTCGCGCGGCTCACGTACTTCGGGCTGTACGCGCTGCAACATCGCGGACAAGAATCGGCGGGCATCGCGGTGTGCGAAGGTGGACGCCTGACGGCGGTGCGCGACCTCGGCCTCGTGCCGCAGGTCTTCGACGAAGGTTCGCTGTCGGGCCTGAAGGGCGAGCTGGCGATCGGGCATACGCGCTACTCGACGACCGGCGGCAACGACTGGTCGAACGCGCAACCGCTGCTGCATCACGGGCGCGTGCGCACGGTCGCGCTCGGCCACAACGGCAACCTCGTGAACGCCGAGCAATTGCGGGAAGACGTCGCAAAGCCGCTCGGGTCGACATCGGACTCGGAAGTGATCGCCGCGCTGATCGCCGACGACGAGCGGCCGCTCGAGGACGCGGTCGCCGCCGCGATGCTGCGCCTCGAAGGCGCCGCGACCGTCGTCGGCCTCGCCGACGGCAAGCTGTTCGGCTTCCGGGATTTTCATGGGTTTCGGCCGCTGGTTCTGGGCCGGCTCGGCGACGACCCCGTGCTTGCCTCGGAGAGCTGTGCGCTCGACCTGATCGGCGCAGAGTTCGAGCGTCAGATCGAGCCCGGCGAGCTCGTGCTGATCGACGACGAAGGCGTGCACGCCCAGCAGGTCCAGCCGCCCGCGAACGCGCTTTGCATCTTCGAGTTCTTCTATCTGGCGCGGCCCGACACGAAGCTCGACGGCGTCGAGGTGCACGGCGCACGCGTGCGCATGGGTGAGCGCCTTGCAGCCGAAGCGCCGGTCGAAGCCGACCTCGTGCTGCCGATCCCCGACTCGGGCACACCCGCGGCGATCGGCTTCGCGCGCGCCGCCGGAATCCCCTTCAGCGAAGGCCTGATCAAGAATCGCTACATCGGACGCACGTTCATCCAGCCTGAGCAGGGCATGCGCGAGCAAGGCATCCGGATGAAGTTCAACCCACTCGCCGAAGTCGAAGGCAAGCGGCTGGTCGTCGTCGACGACTCGATCGTACGCGGCTCGACGACGCGCCAGATCGTGCAGATGCTGCGTGACGCGGGCGCCGCCGAGGTGCACGTGCGCGTTTCGTCTCCGCCAATCGTCTCACCGTGTTACTACGGCATCGACCTCGCCTCGGAGGACGAGATGATCGCGGCTCACGCCACCGTCGAGGAGGTGCGCGAAGCGATCGGCGCAACGTCGCTCGCGTATCTGTCGCTCGAGGGGCTGCAGGAGGCGACGCTGCGGCCGGCGAGCACGCTGTGCCGCGCGTGTCTGACGCGCGAGTACCCGACGCGCACACCGACCGACGCGCGCAAGCACCGCTTCGAACGCGTCTAGCTGAGACCTTCGGCGCGCCCATAGCGCACCGCGCGGCGGACCTGTCTCGGATCAAGCCCCTGTTCCAAGAGCTGCTGGCGCAACTCGCTCTCCGCGGCCAGCCGCAGAAACAGCCACGAGAGCGCGCCGATCGTGACGATCGAGCCCTCACCCATCATCACGACGCCGCCGAGATTCAGGTCGTGCAGCGGTGTGATCCCCCACTGCGGCGGATGCTTGTACACGCCGTAGAACGCGCTGCCCGACCAGATGAAGATGTTGCCGAGGATCGTCTCGATCAAGCGCACGACTGCGATGTAGCCGAGCTTCATCCCGGTGCCGAACCACTCCGGCGCGGGCAGCGTCTCGAGCACCGGCGCCCACATGAAGCAGCCGAGCGTGAAGAACATGAAGTGCTCGAGCGCGTGGATCGAGTTGTGGTGCAGAGCCGCGTCGTACAGGTACGGAACGTGCCAGGCGTAGAGATCGACCGCCCACAGTGGCAGCGCAATCGCCGGGTGCGCAAGCTTTCGCAATTGGTCGACGCCGCGCAGAGCGAGCACGGGGCGCAACACCGGCCCCGTCAGCCCGGCGACGAAGCAGAGCGGCGCAAGGTCACCGAGGATCACGTGCTGCAGCATGTGGATGAAGAAGAAGTGCTCCTCGCCAAGCGCGTCGATCGGCGAGTTGAGCGCGAGGACGACCAGCGCGATGCCGAGCCAGAACGCGGTCTGGCGCCACGTCGACACCGGCGTCCCACGCTGCGCAAGCGTCCGCGTTCGGCGCAGGTACAGCGCAGCCACCACGACGGTGGGGACAATCTGGAGCGGTTCGAAGCTCCACGGCGTCAGAAGCGACGGCGACATTGCGACGCCTGGAAAACTAGCGCCGTGCACCTCTTCCACTACCACCTGGTGACGTCGCAGCTGCGCGAGGTCGAGGCTCGCTACCTCGCGAAGCTGAATTTCAACCTCGTGGCGCGCTACGGGCGGATCGGCGACGACCACGTTGCGATCGAGCCCGGCGTCTCGTGGGATCAGCTCGATCGCGACGGATTCAAGCTGCGGCTCTCGGAGCTCGAGCGCGGCGCGATCAACGTCGTCGTGCAGCCGGGGCACTGGCAGCTGCCACGGGTCGACCATCTCGGCGTCGCACTCGACGAGGACGAGTTCCAGGCGGTGCTCGGACGCGCGATGCACTGGAACCTGCGCCTGCAGGAGCACGGCGGTCGCCGCACGTTCGTCGCGACGAATGCCGGCTACCGGCTCGAAATACACCCGCCGCGCGACTGGATCGAAGAGCTCGTGTCGCACGACGACGAGCTCTCGCTCACGGAGCTGCAGCTGCGCGCCGACGATCCCGACACGAAGGCCGGCGCACTCGCCGACATCCTCGGGCTCAACGCTGAGAACGGCGCCGTGACCGTCGGCGACACTGTCGTGCGCTTCGTGCCCGGCGGCCCCGAGGGC
Organism: Gaiellaceae bacterium; assembly: GCA_036496645.1. GTDB lineage: Bacteria > Actinomycetota > Thermoleophilia > Gaiellales > Gaiellaceae > PALSA-600. The sequence goes on along the minus strand of DASXKU010000060.1, from coordinate 23,535 downwards.
CGCCCCGAGCTGTACGCCGAGCGGTTCGGCTAGGGATGTCTCCTAGACCACGGCGACGGGAACGCGCTGCACGGCGTTGTTCGCGTAGCCGCCAACGTTCCACGTCGGCTCGAGCGGCTGCTCGCGCTCGGAATCACGCGCGCGACACGCGACCACGTAGCTGCCCGGCGTCGCATTCCACGCGAAGCTCCAGTGCTGCCACGCCCAGCGGCCGAGCGTCGGCGCCGCGAGCTGCGCGGGCGACCACGACGCACCACCGTCAGTGCTCACGTCGACGCCGGTGATCGGCCCGTTGCCCGACCACGCGCGTCCCTCGATCTGCACCGTGCCCGCGTGCACGGTTCGGTCGCGCGTCATGAACTCCGGAATGCCGGGCGGAATCATCAACGCGCGCGGCATGATCCCGTCGAGCGGCACGCCTTCGTCATCCTCGTTCAGGCGCAAGCGATACCCGTGCGTCTGCTGGTAGCCGTCGAACGGCTCGTCGATCAGCGTGATGCGCGCGAGCCACTTCACGTTGGTCATCCCGTACCAACCGGGGACGAGCAGGCGAAGCGGGTAGCCGTGCTGCGGCGGCAACGGAGCGCCGTTCAGCTCGTACGCGAGCAAGAGATCGTCAGCGCGTGCAAGGTCGAGTGGAAGGCTGCGCTGATACGCCTGTTCGTCGCCGCCTTCGACGCCGCGGTCGAGGCCCGTGAACAGGACTTCGACGGCGCCGTTGCCCGGTGCGGCCCGCTCGAGCACGTCGCGGAGCAGCGCCCCGCGCCAACGACCCGTTCCGACGGCCTCCTGCAGCCACGGCTGGCTGACGACGCGCGGCGCGAGCCGCGCGCGGCCGTTCCCGGCGCACTCCATCGTCGAGACCACCTCGTGCGCGGGCAGCGCGCGCAGCTCCTCCAGCGACAGGGCAAACGGCGAACCGACGTCTCCGTCGACCGCCAGCCGCCACGTCTCGTCGACAGCCGGGATGTCGTAGTGCACGAGCAGGTAGTGCAGGCCGACCGGCGTGACGTCGAAACGCAGCGCCTCGAGCGGCATCCCGTGATTCCGCGCCGCGAGCTGCAGTTCTTCGAGTGAGATGGACACGCTGCAATCCTCTCACGCGCGTACGATGGGCGCCCTGGAGCGCGGGGAGCACAGCTACGCAGCTGCGGGGGTCTCGCTCGACACGGCCGAGTCGGTCGTGCAGCGTCTCCGCGCAGCCGTCGAGTCGACGGGCGCGAGCGGCTTCGGCGCCTTCGCGGGGCTGCATCCGCTCGGCGACGGTCGCTTTCTCGCTGCTTCGACCGACGGCGTCGGCACGAAGCTGCTGCTGGCGCGCGAGCGCGGCGCGCTGCGCGCCTGCGGCGCCGACCTTGCCGCGCACTGCATCAACGATGTCGCGACGTGCGGCGCCGACCCGCTAATGCTGCTCGACTACGTCGCGGCGAACGCGATCCGGCTGGACGAAGTTGCCGAACTCGTCGAAGGTGCAGCGGACGTGTGCAGAGTGGCGGGCGTCGCCCTGGTCGGCGGCGAGACGGCAGAGCTGCCCGGCATCTACGCGCAGGGCGAGCTCGACTTCGCCGGCACGTGCGTCGGCGTCGTGTCGCAGCCGATAGACGGTTCCGCGGTTGCGGGCGGAGACGTGGTCGTCGGCTTCGCATCGGCAGGCGTGCATGCGAACGGCTTCACGCTCGTGCGGCGCGTGCTGGAAACGGAGGATTACGACGGCGCCGACCTGCTCGCGCCGACGCGGCTGTACCTCGACATTGCCCGTTCGCTTCGGTCGAGAGCGCACGCATTCGCACACATCACGGGCGGCGGCATCCTCGGCAATCTCTCGCGCGTGGTTCCGGACGAGAGGACGATTCAGCTCGACTGGGATGCCTGGGAGCGCCCGCCGGTATTCGCATGGCTCGCGCGCCATGTGGACGAAGAGGAGTTGCGGCGCGTGTTCAACCTCGGCATCGGTTGGTGTGCCGTCGTTCCGGAAGCGCAGCCGGGCGAGCTCGTGATCGGACGCATCACGTGATCGGCGTGCTCGTCAGCGGCAACGGGACGAACCTGCAGGCATTGCTCGATCGCGGCCTGCCCGTCAGCGCCGTCGCGTCGAACCGCAAGGGTGCGCCCGCGCTCGTGCGCGCGCGCGATGCGGGCGTGCCCGTTGCGACGTTCTCGCTCGACTGTCACGCCGATCGCGAGGAGCGCGATCTGGTGATGGCAACGTGGCTCGAGGAGCACGGCGTCGAGCTGGTGGTGTTGGCCGGCTACATGCATCTCTTGACGAAGCCGTTCCTCGACCGCTTCCCGAAGCGCATCGTGAACGTGCACCCGTCGCTGCTGCCGGCGTTTCCGGGCGCGCACGCAATCGATGATGCGCTCGCCGCAGGTGTCGACACCACGGGCGTCACCGTGCATCTCGTCGACGAAGGGCTCGACACAGGCCCGGTACTGCGTCAGGAAGAAGTCGCGGTCGCGCCGCGCGACACGCTCGTCGAGCGCATCCATACGGTCGAGCATCGCTTGCTGCCGGAGGTGGTGAGCGAATGCCTCGCGCGCTCCTAAGTGTCTGGGACAAGGCAGGTCTTGAGGAATTTGCGCGCGGGCTCGTCGAGCACGGCTGGACGATCATCTCGTCCGGGCAAACGGCCGCGTATCTCGCCGAGCATGGCATCGAGGTCGAGCGCGTCGAGGATGTGACCGGCGCGCCAGAGATGCTCGGCGGCCGCGTCAAGACGCTGCACCCGCGCATCCATGGGGGCATCCTGGCGCGACGCGACAACGACGACGACCTCGCGACGCTCGCCGATCAGGGCATAGAGCTGATCGACCTCGTGTGCGTCGGGCTCTATCCGTTCACGTCCGTCGCCGGCAAGCGAGGCGTTCCCGAGGCGGACGTCGTCGAGATGATCGACGTCGGCGGACCGACGATGCTGCGTGCAGCGGCGAAGAACTTTGCTCACGTTGCCGCGGTGTCGAGCCCCGAGCAGTACGAGCGTGTGCTCGCAGACCTGCGCGAGCACGGCGAGGTGATGCTCAGCACACGGCGCGACTTTGCGCGCGCGGTATTCGCCGAGTCGGCGGCCTACGAGGCGGCGATCGCAGCGTGGTTCGCAGAGGATGAGCGCTTCCCGGAACGGCTCACCCTTTCGTTCCGCAAGGTCGCCGATCTTCCCTACGGCGAAAACCCGCATCAGGAGGCGGCGTATTACGCCGAACTCGGTGCGCGCCGCGACCTGCTCTCGCGCGTGGAGCAGCTCGGTGGGAAAGAGCTGTCGTTCAACAACCTCGCCGACCTGGAAGGAGCGCGGCGCGTCGCGCGCGAGTTCGAGCTGCCGTGCGCAGTGATCGTCAAGCACGCGAACCCGTGCGGTGTCGCGCTCGCGCCGACGATCGACGAGGCATGGGAGCGCGCACTCGCAGCCGATCCCGTGTCCGCATTCGGCTGTGTCGCGGTGTTGAATCGTCCCGTGTCCGCGGAGCTCGGCGCACGAATCGCGGAGCACTTCGTCGAGGTGCTGCTCGCGCCGTCCTACAACGACGGGGCCGTCGAGGCGCTGCGCACGAAGAAGGCGCTGCGCATCCTCGCGGACGGTGAGCGCCGCCGCGACACGCCCGGCGAGCACGACTTCAAGCGCGTCCTCGGGGGGTTGCTCGTACAGGACCGTGACGCGGGCATCGACGAGCGTGCGCAGACGGAGGTCGCCTGCGGCGCGGTGGCCGAAGAGCAGTGGGGCGATCTGCTGTTCGCGTGGCGTGTGTGCAAGCACGTCTCGTCGAATGCGATCGTTTTGGCGCGCGGCCTGCAAACGATCGGCGTCGGCGCTGGGCAAATGAGCCGCGTCGACTCGGTGCGGATCGCGATCGAAAAGGCGCGCGAGCACGGTCACGAGACGGCAGGCTCGGTGCTGGCGAGCGACGCATTCTTCCCGTTCGCGGACGGCCCGCAGCTTGCACTCGACGCCGGCGTGGCGGCGATCATCCAGCCGGGTGGATCGCGTCGTGATGCAGAAGTTCTGGCCGCCGTCGAGGCAGTCGGCGCCGCGATGGTGCTCACCGGCCGGCGCCACTTCCGTCACTGACGGGGACAGGCACGTACCTGTCCCCCTCCTGTCCCCAACCTGTCCCCCTGGTTGTCGATTCAGGCTTCCGCCGCTCGTCGGAATAGAGTCAACCGCGTCCGCGTTGGGGGCGGAAACCAGAGAAGAGGGGTGAGCAGCATGCAGGCTGATCCGCTGCGGTGGAAGGCGCTCGCAATCGTGTGCGCCGCGTTCTTTATGACAATTCTCGACGTCTCAATCGTCAACGTCGCGTTGCCGTCGATCGGGAAGTCGCTGAATTTCTCCCGCGACAACTTGCAGTGGGTGATCACGGCTTACGCGATCACGTTCGGGGGCTTGCTGCTGCTCGCAGGACGGCTTGCCGACCTGTTCGGCCGGCGGCGCGTGTTTCTCGTCGGCGTCGTCATCTTCACGCTCGCGTCGCTCGTGTGCGGGCTTGCGTGGTCGGAAGGCGTCCTCATCGCGTCCCGCGCTGTGCAGGGCATCGGCGCGGCGGTAATCACGCCGTCCGCCCTCTCGATTGTGATGACGACGTTCGAAGAGGGCTCGGAGCGCAACAAGGCGCTCGGCATCTGGGGCGCACTCGGCGGCGGCGGTGCCGCAGTGGGCGTGCTCGCGGGTGGGCTCCTGACCAAGTACCTCGGCTGGGAGTGGATCTTCTTCGTCAACGTCCCGGTCGGTGCGTTGGCGTTCCTGGTCGCACCGCGCTTCGTGCGCGAGAGCAAGGCAGAGCGCGAGACGTCGCAGGACTTTGGCGGCGCGATCGCCGTAACGAGTGGCCTTGCGCTGCTTGTCTACGCCGTGTCCGAAGCACCGAACTACGGCTGGGAGTCGACACGCACGATCGTCACGTTGATCATCGCCGTCGCGTTGCTCCTCGCCTTCCTAGCGATCGAGTCGCGCGCGAAGGACCCGCTGATGCCGTTCCGCATCTTCCGCATCCACACGGTTGCGGGCGCGAACATCATCGGCCTGTTCCTCGGCGTCGTCACGTTCGCGAACTTCTTCCTGCTCACGCTGTACGTGCAGCAAGTGCTCGGCTACTCGGCGCTGAAGACGGGCATCACGTTCGTCGCAACAGCAGGGACGGCGGTCCTCTGGGCCGGCCTCGCGCAGGCACTGACCACGAAGATCGGCGTGAAGCCGGTGCTCACAGTGGGCTTCCTGGCAATGACAGCGGGCAGCGTCTGGTACACGCAGATCCCGACGCACGGCTCGTTCTGGGGCGCGTTGCTCCCCGGCTACCTCCTGATCGGTTTCGCGCTGCCGTTCACGTTCATCCCGGTCTCGATCGCGGCGCTCGCGGGAGTCGACCACGACGAAGCGGGGCTTGCCTCCGGCTTGATCAACACCGCGCAACAGGTGGGCGGCGCGATCGGCGTCGCCGTCTGCTCGTCGGTGTCGATCAGCCGCTTCGACCACCTGGTCAGCACGCACGGATTCGCGAGCGCCTTCACCTCCGGCACCCGGATCGGGTTCTGGGTGCTCGTCGGCGTCAGCGTTGCCGCGCTCCTTGCGGGCTTGACGCTGATCAGCAACGAGGAACTGGCAGCGGAACCGGTGACGGCGTAGGCGGCTAGGCTTCGACCGCTTTGGCGGCTGAATATCCGACCGTTCTCGACCTGATCGGCGGCACCCCGATCGTCCGGCTCGACCGGATCGGTCGGGGTGTCCCCGGGTCGATTCTCGCGAAGCTCGAGTTCCTCAACCCGGGTGGCTCGAACAAGGACCGCATCGGCATGGCGATGGTCGAGGCCGCGGAGCGCGACGGGAAGCTCCGTCCCGGCGGCACCATCGTCGAGCCGACGTCCGGCAACACGGGCGTCGGGCTCGCAATCGCGGCGGCCCAGAAGGGCTACCGCTGCATCTTCGTGATGCCCGACAAGATGAGCCAGGAGAAGATCTCGATGCTGCGCGCGTACGGCGCAGAGGTCGTGATCACACCGACCGCCGTCGACCACGACTCGCCCGAGTCGTACTACTCGGTGTCGTCGCGCCTCGCCGAAGAGATCCCGGGCGGCTTCAAGCCCGACCAGTACTCGAACATGGCGAACCCGGAAGCGCACTACCTCTCCACCGCGCCCGAGATTTGGGAGCAAACCGGCGGCGACCTCGACGCGATCGTCATCTCGGTCGGCACCGGCGGCACGATCAGCGGCATCGGCCGCTACTTCCACGAGCGCAAGCCTGAGATCCGCATCGTCGGCGTCGATCCGGAAGGCTCCATCTACACCGCGAAGAACGAGGGCGAGCTGCATCCGTACCTCGTCGAGGGAATCGGCAAGGACACCTGGCCGAAGACGATCGACCTCACGGTGGTCGACGAGTGGATTCGCGTGAACGACCGCGACTCGTTCCTTGCCGCGCGGCAGCTCGCGCGCGAAGAAGGCCTGCTCGTCGGCGGCTCGTCCGGCTCGACAATCTGGGGCGCGCTCGAATACGCGCGCCGGCTGAACAAGCCCGACGCGAAGATCCTCACGATCCTCCCCGACTCCGGCCGCTCGTACCTGTCGAAGTTTCTCGACGACAACTGGATGATCGAGCACGGCTTCCTCGAGCGCAGTGCACCGGCGCCGACGGTACGCGAGCTACTGCGGGCGAAGCAAGGCGACACGCCGCAGTTCGTCACGATCTCTGCGCACAAGAAGGTCGCGGAGGCAATCGACGTGATGGAGCGCTACTCGATCTCCCAGCTGCCCGTCGTGCGTGACGGCGACGTTTCGTCGCTCGCAGACGTGATCGGCTCGTTGCAAGACCGCGCCCTGCTCGACCGTGTCTTCAAGAACGCTGACGCACTGCACGAGGACGTTGCCGGCGCGATGCTCGGCCCGCTCGCGACGGTCGAGGCGGACGCATCCGTCGACGAGATCGTGACCGCGCTCACCGGCGGCACGAACGCAGTCGTCGTCGCGGATGCGGGCAAGCCACTCGGCGTCGTCACGCGCAGCGACCTTCTCGACTACCTCGCGCACCGCTGACGCACTCGCTCGAACAGCTCCGCCGCATCGCGGTGCATGCGCAGGCGCTCGACGGCACGGCAACCGGCGTGCTCTCCACTGTCCGCAGGCTGCGCTTCCTGCAGATGGACCCGATTGCGAGCGTGGCGACGCCACAGGAAATGGTGCTCTGGAGCCGGCTCGGCGCGTACGACCGCGCGGAGCTCGACCGGCTGCTCTGGAAGACGAAGCAGCTGATCGAGTGGAACGCGTACATCTGGCCCACCGAGGATCTGCCGATGCTGCGTGCGCGCATGCGCAACATGCGACGCAAGGGGACGACGCAGTCCAAAGGCGTCAACCGCTGGCTCGACCAGGAACAGCCGTTCCGCCGCTACGTCCTTCGCGAGTTGGACAAGCGAGGCCCGTTGCTCTCGCGCGAGATCGAACCGCACAAGGGGCAGCGGCGCGAACGTCACAACTGGTGGGGTGAGCGCCAGATCGGGCTGATGCTCGAATGCCTGACACTGCGCGGTGAGGTCGCCGTCGCCGGCCGTTCGGGCAAGCAGCGGGTGTGGGATCTCGCCGACCGCGTCTGGCCGGCAGGCGAGACGCTCCCGATCAAGGACGGGGAAAAACTGCACCAGGAGAAACGGTTCCGCGCGCTTGGCGCTGTGCTCGAACGCGGCAAGTGGCGGGTGCATCCCGAAGCCGACGACTCGCCGGTGCCGAACCGCATCACGCTCCTCTCACCGTTCGACCAGCTGGTCCACAACCGCGATCGCGCGGAGGCGCTCTGGGGCTTCTACTACCGCCTCGAGATGTACGTGCCGCAGGCAAAGCGGCAGTACGGCTACTACGTGTTGCCCATACTGAGGGGAGACAAGATCGTCGGCCGCATCGAGCCCGTGCTCGACCGCAAAGCCGGGGTCTTGCGCGTTAAGGGCACGTGGTGGGAGGACGGCGTCAAGCCGGTCTCGCTGAAGAAGCCGCTGCAGGAGCTCGCGCGGTTCCTGGGCGCGAAGCTAGAGTCGAGCTAATGGACTTCGAGACACGCGCGATCCACGCAGGGCAGGAGCCCGATCCGGCGACCGGTGCGATCACCACACCGATCTACCAGACGTCGACGTACGTGCAGGAAGCGGTCGGCGTGCACAAGGGCTACGACTACGCGCGCGTCGCAAACCCCACGCGCACCGCGCTGCAGACAGCGCTCGCGTCGCTCGAGAACGCCACGCACGGAATTGCTTTTAGCTCGGGTCTGGGGGCTACGACGACGCTGATGCACCTCGTCGATCCCGGCCAACGCGTCGTGCTGATCGCCGACGTATACGGCGGCGTGTATCGCATGACGTCGCAGGTGTACGAGCCGAAGGGCTACCGCTTCACCTACGTCCCGGCTGCGGAGTTCGACGACAACCTGAGTGCGCATCTCGGCGACGACGTGAAGCTCGTCTGGGTCGAGACGCCGTCAAACCCGATGCTGAACGTCGTCGACATCCGCCGCGCCGCTGATGCTGCACACGCAGCCGGCGCGCTGCTCGTTGTCGACAACACGTTTGCCACGCCATACCTCCAGCAGCCGCTCGAGCTGGGCGCCGACGCGGTCGTCCATTCGACAACCAAGTACCTCGGTGGGCACAGCGACACGATCGGCGGCTTCATCGCCACGAACGACGACGCAATCGCGGAGCGCCTCTATTTCCTGCAGAAGTCGCTGGGCGCCGTGCCTGGTCCGTTTGACGCCTGGCTCGTACTGCGTGGCATCAAGACGCTTGCCGTGCGCATGCGCCAACACTGCGAGAACGCACGCCAGATCGCGCACTTCCTCGACGGGCATCCCGGTGTCGAGCGCGTGCTCTACCCCGGTTTGCCGTCGCATCCCGGCCACGAGGTCGCTCGCACGCAGATGCGTGACTTCGGCGGCATGGTGTCGTTCCTCGCCGAGACCGAGCAGGAAGCAGTCGAGCTCGTCGCGCGGACGCGCATCTTCCAGCTCGCCGAGTCGCTCGGTGGTGTCGAGAGCTTGATCGAGCATCCCGCGCGCATGACACACGCCTCGACCGCAGGTGCGCCCTTCGCGCCGCCGGGAAACCTGGTGCGCCTTTCGGTCGGGATCGAGTCGGCCGACGATCTGTTGGCCGATCTCGAAGCGGCGCTTGTTCGCACGACCGCCCGCGTTTAGTGGAAGTCCTCGACCTCGAGTTCGGCGGGCAGCCCGAGGCGATCGGCGTCTACCTCGTCGACACCGACGACGGTGTCGCGCTGTTCGATTGCGGCCCGGCCTCGACGCTGCTCACGCTCGAGCGCCGCCTCCGCGAGCACGGTCTCGCCCTCACCGACATACGACACCTGCTGCTCAGCCACATCCATCTCGACCACGCCGGCGCGGCCGGAACAATCGCGCGCCGCCATCCCGACCTGACGGTGTGGGTGTCGCCAGTCGGCGCGCCGCACCTCGTCGACCCGTCGCGGCTCGAGCGCTCCGCGCGGCGGCTGTATGGCGAGATGTTTGACCCACTGTGGGGCGAGCTGCTGCCGGTGCCCGAGGAGCAGGTGCGAGTGGCCGACGGTGACGTTCTCGGCTGGGACGCGTTCCCGACCATCGGTCACGCGTCGCATCACGTCTCGTACATGCGCGACGGCACGCTGCTCGCCGGAGACGCGTGCGGCGTGCGCATCCCGCCCGGCGACTACGTACTGCCCGTTTCTCCGCCTCCCGATCTGGATGTCGTTGGGTGGCACGCAACTGCGAACGAGATTCGCCGCCGGAGCCCCGACCGCATCGCGCTGATCCACTTCGGCGTCAAGGAAGACGTCGCCGCGCATCTCAACCGCTTCGACAACGAGCTCGACACCTGGGTCGAGCGGGCGGAGTCCGGCATGGACGTCGAGACGTTCAGTGCCGCCGCGCGTGACGACATGGGCGAGTTCGCCGACCTGTACGACCGCGTCGCACCGCTCTGGCAGTCGTACGCCGGGCTCGAGCGGTATCTAGCTAAGCGTCCCTGAGGACGTTGCTGCCCGAGACCTGGGCGAGCGCCATCACGACGATCTCGTCGATATTCACGTTCGGCGGACGCGTGAGCGCAAACAAGATGCAATCGGCGACGTCCTGCGGCTGCAGCGGCCCGCCCAGCGCGACATTCTTGTAGACCGGCGCCGCCTTCCCCTCGTCGCCGCGGAAGCGCACGAGCGAGAAGTCGGTCTCGACGAGACCCGGCGCGACGTTCGTGATGCGCACCGGCTTGCCCTGCAGGTCGTCGCGCAGTGCGCGCGTGTAGCCGTGCACCGCGAACTTCGACGCGACGTACGACGAGCCGCTGGCGTACGACCAGATGCCGGCGACCGAGCCGAGATTGACAATGTGCCCCGCCCCGCTCGCGATCAGCGCCGGGACGCACAGCCTCGTCATGCGCATCAGGCCGAGCACGTTCGTCTGGATCACCTCGGCCTCGTCCTCGTCGGTCGAGTCCCAGACGGGGTCGCGGCCGCGCGCGAGGCCCGCGTTGTTGACGAGAATCTCCAGCCCGCCCAGCTCGGCAAGCGCAGCGTCGACGAACTGCCGCGCGCTCCCGGGATCGGTGATGTCGAGGTTGCCCTGGCGCCGCGACCCCGTGTAGACGCGCGCGCCCGCCGCTTCGAGGGCGGCGACCGTCGCCGCGCCGATCCCGCTCGAGGCGCCGGTCACGATTGCCCGCTTGCCGTCGAGCGCAGCCACATTGAGAATCTAACGGCGCGGCGGCGGGAACGTCTTAATCACCACCATGGGCAGGCTGACCTCTATGCGCGCAGCGCGCGCGACCGTCATCGGCGCGAGCCTCGCGATCCTGCTCGCGCTCGTGGCGATCGCCACCCAGAGCGGCTTCGGGCACGCGGGCAGCCACACCAATGCGAACCACGCATTCGTCAGCTACGCCCTGACGATCTTTCTCGTCCTGTTCGCGGTCTGCGTACCGATCGCGATCTACCTGCGCATCCAGCAGTACGACGCCACCGACGCCAGGAAGAAGCGCGGCCTCGGCCGCTACATCCGCGGCCTGGCAGGGATTGCGCTTGCGATGGTCTTCGGCTATTTCCTTCACTTCGTCTGGCCGCATCTACGCTTGCTCGGGCATCACGGAACACGGCCGTCGCAGCTCAAGTCTCCGCCGAACGCGGCTCACGGCACGCTCAAGACCAAACCGGGGACGACGCAAGCGCCGACATTCGAGTGGCCCGTTGCAATCATCGCCATCGTCGCGGTGATGGGAATCGTCGCGTACACGCTGCGGCCGCGTTCGAAACTCGACCCGCTGGCCGCGTTGCCACTGGAGGACGATGTCGCCGAAACGATCGAGCGAGCCATCGATGAGCTCGAGCTTGAGCCCGACGCACGCCTTGCTGTGATCGCGGCGTACGCGCGGATGGAGGGAGCGCTCGGCCGCCACGGCATGGCACGGCGGATCAGCGAAACGCCGATCGAGTACCTGCGGCGCGTACTGCTCGGCATGACTTCACACGGGGACGCCGTCACGCGCCTCACGACGCTGTTCGAGCGCGCGAAGTTCAGCACGCACGAGATCGACGCGCACGCAAAGCAGGAAGCAATCGCAGCGCTGCGCGAGATTCGCGAGGGCATGGCGTGAAAACGATCGGCGCCAGCATCGGCTGGGTTGCACTGTTCTCGATCATCGCCGGGTCGGTGTACGGCCTCGCGCCGTCGGTTCGCTCGCCAACGCTGCATGCGTACGTCTTCGCGGTCGGCGCGGCGGCGTTGCTGGCGGGGATCAAGCTCGCCCGCCATCGGGCACCGCTGAAACGCTCCGAGCTCGACGCAGCCGTCGCTCGCTCGCAACCGCCTAATGCCGGCATCTCGCAGCTCGAGCGAATGCAGCGCGAAGTGACGATCGGCTGCGCGTCCGAAGCAGACTTCCAACAGCACCTGCTGCCGCACCTGCGCGAGATCGCGACCGCGCGCCTCGCACGCAGCGGACGCACGCCGGGACCCAAGACGCTCGGCCGTTGGTGGGACGTGCTGCGTCCCGATCGCGAACCGCCGGAGGATCGCTTCGCACCGGGTATCCCGTTCGCGCAGCTGCGAGAGCTCGTCGCCGACCTGGATAGGCTCTCCTGATGGAGCTCGCGGAGGTCGGACGCCGTTGCGACACGATCCTCGACGAGGTCGGGCGCGCGGTCGTCGGCAAGCGCGACGCGCTCGAACTGCTGCTCCTTGGACTGCTCGCGGACGGCCACGTCCTGATCGAGGACTACCCCGGCCTCGCGAAGACCCTGATGGCGCGCTCGTTCGCACGCGCGACGTCGCTCGACTTCTCGCGCATCCAATTCACGCCCGACCTGATGCCGTCGGATGTCACCGGCTCCTCGATCTTCAACCAGCGCGAAAGCATCTTCGAGTTCCGGCCGGGCCCCGTCTTCACGAACCTTCTCCTCGCGGACGAAATCAACCGCGCCCCGCCGAAGACGCAGGCGTCGCTGCTCGAGGCAATGCAGGAGCGCCAGGTGACAAGCGAAGGCGAGACGCGCCTGCTCGACAGGCCGTTCCTCGTGCTCGCCACGCAGAACCCGATCGAATACGAGGGCACATACCCGCTGCCGGAGGCGCAACTCGACCGGTTCCTGTTACGCATGTCGGTTGGCTACCCGAGCCGCGAGCACGAGTGGGAGATGCTCGCGCAGCGCGCTGCACGCCAGACGGATGACATCGACCTGCACGCCGTGGTCGGACGCGAAGAACTGTTGGCGATGCAAGCGGCGGTCGAGACCGTGCACGTCTCCGAGGCCGTAGGCCTCTACATGGTCGACGTCGTCACCGCGACACGCACGGCACCCTCGGTGCAGGTTGGCGCATCGCCGCGTGGATCGCTCGCGCTGCTGAAGCTCGGACGTGCTCGCGCTGCGCTACAGGGACGCGACTACGTGACGCCCGACGACGTGAAGGCCGTCGCGCCGTGCGGGCTCGCGCACCGGCTCACCCTGCGCCCCGAGCTATGGGTGCAACGCATCACCGGCGAGGACGTCGTTCGCGAGCGGCTCGAGACGGTGCCGACGCCTGCGGCCGAGGATCTCGAGCCCGCGCGGGCGTGAAGTTCTTTTCCGGGTCTCCCAAGCTCGCCGGATACGCAACGCTTGCCGCCTTCGCGCTCTTCGGCGCACTCGTCTTCGGCCGCGCGGAGCTCGTCGCGCTCGCGGCGCCGTTCCTCGTCGCGATCGTCGCCGGCCTGCTGCTCGCGCCGCCGTCGCAGATCTCCGCGACCGCCACGCTCGCCGACGATCGCGTGCTCGAGGGCGGCGAAACCACTGTCGCGGTCACGGTGCACGCACCCGCGGCCATCGGGCGCCTCGACCTGTTCCTCGCGGTGCCGCAGGACGTCACGGTTCACGAAGGCAACCCGGCGGCAGTTCGGCTACGGCCGGGTGAGTTGCGAACCGTCGAGCTCACGCTGACAGCACGCCGCTTCGGTGCGCAACGGCTCGGGCCGCTCTACGTTCGCGCGTCCGACTCGCTCGGCTTCGTGCGCTGGGAGTCGACGGTCGCGACGGACCTCGTGCTGCGCAGCTATCCGCGCGAAGAGACGCTGTCTCGGCTCGTCAAGCCACGGGAGACCCAGGTGTTCGCCGGCAACGAGGTCTCGCGGCACAAGGGGGAAGGCATCGAGTTCGCCGACCTGCGCTCCTGGGTTCCCGGCGACGCGGTGAAGCGCGTCAACTGGCGCGCGAGTGCGCGCCACGGTGAGCTGGTCGTGAACGAGAACCACCCCGAGCGGAACACGGACGTCATCCTCTTCGTCGACTCGTTCGCAGAGGCGCGCTCGAGCGATGAGGGAACCCTCGATCTGGCGATCCGCGCGACCGCGACGATCGCACGCGCGTTTGGCGAGCGGCGAGACCGCGTCGGGCTGATCGGCTTCGGGGGCATCCTGCGCTGGCTGAAGCCCGGAAGCGGCGCGGTGCAGCTGTATCGCATCGTCGATGCGCTACTCGACACACAGATCGTGCTCTCGTACTACTGGCGCGACCTCGAGGTGATCCCGCGCGGGACGCTGCCGCCGGGCGCGCTCGTGATCGCACTCACCCCACTGCTGGATGAAAGATCCGTCGGCGCACTGCTCGACCTTCGCGCGCGCGGCTACGACCTCGCCGTTATCGACGTCTCCCCCGTACCGTTTACGACGCGGCCGGTCGACCCGTCCGACAGCGTCGCGTACGACCTCTGGTTGCTTCGCCGCGAAGCGCTGCGCTACCGCCTGCAGCAGACCGGCGTCGCGGTGGCGGAATGGAACATCGACGAGCCGCTGCAGGCGCCACTCGAGGAGGTGTCGTCATTTCGACGCTACGCACGCGCGTAGTCACCGCCATCGCGTCGCTGGCGGCACTCGCCGGCGCGAACCTGTTCGGCCTGGTCGCACACGGAAAGTACGCATCTCTCGAGCCTGCGTTCGCCGCTCTTTCGCTCGCCCTGCTGCTGCTCGGGCTTGGGTTGCGGCGCATCTGGCCAACCCTCTGGGCAGTCGCACTCGCCGGCGCGAGCTACGCGATCGGCCGCGCAGGTCACCCCACGATCGATACGCGCGCCGCGATCGTCGGCGTGTTGCTGCTCGTCACTACCGAGCTCGCATCGTGGTCGATCGACGCCCAGCCGCGATTCACAATCGAGTGGCGTGTCCACGCACGACGAGGCACGATTGTTGCGACGGTCGTCGCGTGCGCTGCGGGTGTCGATGCGTTCGTACTGGCAGCAGCCGGCGTTGAGGTCACTCCCAGCGTCGCCCTCGCCGCGGTCGGCAGTGCGGCCGCGGCGGGGGCGATTGCGCTGGTAGTCCTCGCTAAGTCGTCGTAACGATCACGACCATGCGCGTCTGAACGTTTCCGTTCGAATCGTTGACGGTCGCAACAATCGAGTAGGTATGGCCCTTCACCGGCGTAAAGGTTGGGGTGAAGGAGACCGAACTGTCCGCCTGGATGTTCCCTTGCGGCTCGCCGCGTGCGACCAACTTGCCCTTGTCGGTGACGGTGTACGTCACGCCAACAAGCGAATCCAAGGGGTCGTAAAACGTGAGGAACGGGACGAACACCGACACGGCATGCATCGGCTTGTTCGCGGCCGCAGACACCGTGGTGCCGTCGATCAGGTGCGCCAGCGCGTCGAACTTGAAGAACGCGGGCTTCGCGCCGCCGGTCGTCCCCTCGAGGCCCGACTTCCACGGGTTGCCGGTCGAGTCACGGAACGTGAACCAGATAAACATCTGCACGTCGGGATCGGCCCTCGCGTAGTTCAGAGCCGTCGTCGCGTAACTCGCCTGTTGCGCAAGTGTGACGCCTTTCGGATTCGCCGGCTTGGTCTGGTGGCCGTACTCGGTGATCCAGATCGGAACCTCGCGATGGAAGTCCTTCTTCAGCTCGGTCTCGAACGCCGGCAACTGCGAGAGGGTGACGTTCGGGTACTTGACCTTCTGTAGCGGGATCCCGGTGAGCACAGTCGGATACGGGTGATGCGCCCACGCGTCGAACTTCAGCCCTGGCTGCTTCGCAAGCAATCGCGCGAACATGCCTGGTGACACCGTCGTCGGCGCACCCTTCAATGGCTTGTCCCGGCCTTCAGGCGAGGTCTCGCCGATCGCGATCTTGGCCCACGGATTCGCAGACTTGATAGCTGCGTACGCGGTCTTCACCAACTTCGCGTAGTTCGCCGGGCTGACGATCTTCTTTCCCGAGTACTGCGGCGTCAGGAAGAGATCCTCGTTCGGCTCGTTCCAGATCGACCACAGACTTACCTCGCCCTTGCCGGCGTTGTGCCCGTTGTAGCGGACGGCCAGCATGTGCACGAAGACGGCGAAGTCAGTGAGGTGGGTCGGCATGTGGTTCTGCGTCTTGCCACCGTTCGCCCACTTCGGCGTCCCGGTGACGTCGATCATGACGCGCAGGCCGTAACGCGCCGACTCGCGAACGAGCTCGTCGAGGTCACCAAGCCGGTAGGCCGGATCGTCAGCGTCAGCTGGATGCGCGGGACGGGTCGGCGCCATCGACGCCCAGTTGGCGGTGGTGTGAATGACCGTCGCACCCGCTGCCGCTGCGGCAGCGAGGTTCTGCGCCCGGTCAGGCGACCAGCGGAAACTCGGGTCATCGAAAAAACCGACCGGCATGCGCGTCGCGGCGCGCACGGTCGCCGCCGGAACGGCCAGCAGAACGAAGAAACAAACCAGGGCAATGCGTGCGGCTCTCGGCACAGACAACACTCCTCCTCGACGTCAAAACGGGCCGCAGGTCAGGCTAACCACGCGGTTTGAGGTCGATGTTAAGAGCCGCGCGGGACGGAATCGCGCCAGCTGCGGAATACCTGCAGGAGTGCCGCTTCTGCTTCCGAAGACAGATCCTCGGGCGTCAAGGTGCCGGTTGCGTCAATCGTGGAGCGAAGCTGCGCAAGGTAATGCTGGCACTTGCCGCAAACCGCGAGGTGCTGCTCGAAACGCTGCAGCTCGGCGCCCGTCAGCGCGCCTTCCAGGTAGTCAGTGACGAGCTCGACGAGCTCCTGACAGGCGAGGGCTTCTGTATCGACAGGCGCAGTCATGTTGTCTCCGGTGCGAGGTACTCCTCGAGCGCCTGCCGTACACGTGCGCGCGCGCGGTGGAGCAGCACTCGTTGATTGACCTCCGACAGGTCGAGAGCGTTACGGACCTCGTCGCTCGACCACCCTTCGACGTCGCGCAGCGAGATCACCGCGCGCTGCGTCGGTGGCAACGCGTCGATCGCCGAAGCGATCAGCTCGCGGGTCTCTGCGGCGAGCAGGCGTTCCTCGGGCAGCTCGCGCGGTGGCGACGACCAATGACCGGGAAATCGCTCGTCGTCCTCGGGGCGAAAGCGGTCGGCGTCGACGGCGGCTTCCGGCACCCGCGCGGGATCGTGCAGCGCGGAGAAGGGGAGCGAGCGACCCTCGCGTTGCGCGCGCGTCTTCGCGGTGTTGACGAGGATGCGAAACACCCACGTCTTCAGCGACGAGCGGCCCTCGAAGCGGTCGAGCGCACCGAGTACGCGCAGCCACGTCTCCTGGACGACTTCTTCCGCCACCGCGCGTGACGGGACGAAGATCTGCGCGACACGAAGCAGCGAGCCGTGCCACTCGCGCACGAGCGTGCGAAAGGCTTCCTCGTTGCCCGCCCGCAGCGCGGACACAAGCTGTGCGTCGTTCTGGTCGTCCACCGTATGACCTGACACTCGGGCGACCCTATATGCCTGCGAACGCTACGACGCGGGCGACTCGCCACGAACGAACTGGTAGAGCAGTCCGCCGACGGCCGCCCCAAGCGGCGGCGCGAGCAAGTAGAGCCATAGGGCGTGGAGATCGCCCGAGACAAGTGCCGGCCCAAGCGAGCGCATGGGGTTCATCGACGCTCCCGAAACCGGCCCGCCGAACATCGCGTCGAGCGCGATCGTGCCGCCAATCGCAATCGCCGCGGCCTCGCCGACGGCGCGCGTGTCGGTCGCGACGGCGAGGATCACGAACATGAGGAAGGCGGTCATGATCAACTCCCAAAGAAAGGACTGTCCCTGCGATCCGGCCGGCAGTGTCGCTCCGACGTGCGCGATGTTGCCGAGCGAGCCGCGAAGCAGCGCAGCCGCGGTCACCGCGCCGACGAACTGCGCAGCCCAGTAGGCGAAGACGCGCGGCCACGAAAAGTGACGGGTCACTGCGAACGCAAAGGTGACCGCAGGGTTGAAGTGCGCGCCGGAGACGTGCCCGACCGCGTAGATCATCACCATGATCACGAGCCCAAACGCGATCGCCACACCAACGTGACCGAGCTGATGCGTCTTCGCATCGACCATCACTGCGCCCGCCCCCGCGAACACGAGCGCGAACGTGCCGAACGTTTCCGCGACAAGCGCGCGAGCGAGAGTCACGCGAGGAGTGAGCGGAGCGCGGTGAGCGATTCGACGACGACGCGATAGAACGCCCACGAGCCGCGCTGATCGCGTTCGACCAACCCGGCCTCGCGAAGCACGCGCAAGTGATGACTGACCGTCCCCTGCGAAAGCTCGAGCGGCTCGGTCAGATGGCAGACGCACGCCTCGCCCCCCGGCTGGGCCTGAATCAGGCTGAGGATCCGCAGTCGCGCCGGATCGGCAATTGCCTTCAACGCCGTAGCCAACTGGTCGGCATCGTCCTGAGAGAGCGGCTCGGCGAGCAGCGGCGGGCACGACGCGGCGATCGTGGCGAAGGTCTGCACGCGGGTCATATTGACACACATCAATGACGTTGACATCCTGCACGCATTGATTGCCGTCAATCTCCAGGAGGCCGTGCGATGACGCAGGCGCTCGATCCCGTCACCGAGCATCACATCGAGGCAGCTGCCAAGCAGCTCAGACAGGAGTTCGCCGGGACGTTCTCGGTCGAGACGATCGACCGGTATCTCCGCGAGTCGACCGACCTCCTCGGCGGCGCTCGCGTATCGATGTTCGTCCCCGTGCTTGCCCACCGGTTCGCACGCGAGCGGTTGCAGGCGCTCGCGCAGCTGGAAGGGAAACCTGCGAAGACCGTTCCCGAGATCCTCTTTGTCTGCGTGCATAACGCCGGTCGCAGTCAGATGGCCGCCGGCCTCGCGATGCTTCGCTCGGGCGGCAAGGTGCACGTCCGCACAGGTGGCAGCGATCCCGCTGACCGGCTCAACCCAGCGGTCGTCGAAGCGATGGCTGAGATCGGTGTCGACCTGCGCGAGGAGTTCCCGAAGCCGCTGACAGACGAAGTCGTTCGCGCAGCCGACGCCGTCATCACGATGGGTTGCGGCGATGCGTGCCCGATCTTTCCCGGCAAGCGCTACGAGGACTGGGAGCTCGAAGACCCGGCCAGCAAGGATCTCGAGACGGTGCGGCGCATCCGCGACGACATCGACGCGCGCGTGCAGCGCCTGGTTGCGGAGCTCCTCGCCGACTGAGGTACTCGCTCGATACGCTCCGTTCGGAGTGTCGCGCCCGCTGATCACGACAGCCATTCGGCTGTCGGCCGTGACGATCGGCTGGAACGTCGCGGCGGCAGGGCTGGCGATCGGCGCCTGGGTGATCTCCGGGAACCTCGCGCTCGGCGGGTTTGGGCTGAACGCGGTCATCGACTCGAGCGCATCCGTCGTTCTCATCTGGCGGTTCTCAAAAGACAGGGACAACCCGAGCGCAGCGGCACGGCTCGAGCGCCGCGCCGAGATCGCGATCAGCTACGCGATGTTCGGGGTTGCAACCTTTCTCGTCGTAGAAGCGCTCCACGCGATCACAGCGCACTCGCATCCCGACTCATCGGTCGTGGGCCTCGGCGTGACGATCGCGTCACTGCTCTTTCTGCCGTGGCTCTCGCGAGCGAAGGCACGCGTCGCGAGAGACATCCCAAGCCGCGCGCTCCGCGCGGACGCGATTCTCACGGGCGCCTCGGCCGCGCTCGCCGCACTCACGCTCGGCGCTCTCGCTGCAGACTCGGCGTTCGGCTGGTGGTGGGCCGACGCAGCGGCGGCGCTGGCGATTGCGATGGTGCTCGCTGCCGAAGTGCTGCGAAGCGCCAAGGCGCGCTCAGCTGACGGGTAGTGGGCGGTGCAGGGCTCGAACCTGCGACTTCTTCCGTGTAAGGGAAGCGCTCTCCCAACTGAGCTAACCGCCCGCGGCTTCAGCGTACTCTCGCAGGGTGGACGTGCACGAGATGCCAGGGCTCGCTCACCTGCCCTTTGCGGAGGTGTGGCTGCACGAGCCGGACGAGGCAGCGCTTCGCGAAGCCTCGGAGCAGGCGCGTGCGCTCGGCAAGACCGGCCTCGAGGTCTGGACGACGAAGGGCGAAGTCGCGCGCCTCCTGCACGGCTACGGGTACGAAGAGGTGCGGCACTACGTGATCTCCGAGCTCGCTGTCACGTCAGCGACCGATCCGGGGCCGCCCGCGCTCGACGTGGCGACGCTCGCCGAACGACCCGTGCCGCCGGAGCAGCTGTACGCGATCGCGCTCGAGTCGTATCGCGACCAGCCGGGTCGCGCGGAGACCGACATCGGCGACCTCAACCGCTGGCGAAGCTGGGGGCTCGATCCCCACCCGCCCGACGCATACTTCGTCGTGCACGACGGCAATGACGTACTTGGCTACGCGTACTTGACACCCGAGGAGGGCGTCTGGACGCACGGGTTTGCCGCCGTCGCACGCGCGCACCGCGGCCGCGGCGTCGTCGGCGCTCTCAAACGAGCGCAGATCCGCTGGGCGAAAGAGCGCGGAATCGCCGCGCTGCGCACCGCTACGGAGACACGTCTGGCGCAGATGCGCGCCCTCAACGACCGCTTCGGCTACCGGCCGCTCTACACCGAGATCGTGCTCCGCGGGCCAGCGATTCGTTAGGCTCGCGTTTCACGCAACAGGCGCACGGGGGGTTGCCGAACTCCGATGAAACATCGCTTCGAGAACCACGATTTGATGACCGAGGCGTGCGGTCAGTTCATCGACGTCACCGATGACGTGCTCGGTGTGGTCGAGCGCAGCGGCGTTCGGGACGGCCAGGTCGTCGTCTACTCCCCACATACGACGTGCGCCGTCCTGATCAACGAGGACGAATCGGGTTTCATCGAAGACTTCATCGAGCTGATGGACGAGCTCGCACCGCGCGAAGGCCGGGCCTACCGCCACGACCTGCATGACGGCGAGGAGTTCGCCAACGGGCACTCGCACGTGCGTACCGCGCTGCTCTCGGCCACCTCGCAGACGATCCCGATCGTCGACGCGAAGCCGATGCTCGGCACGTATCAGCGCGTCTTCTTCTGCGAGCTCGATCGCGCGCGGCCGCGCAAAGTCTTCATCCAGGTGACGGGCGAGTGACGGTCGCGCGAGCGGTCGAGCACCCAAGCGCGTCGGCAATCCTCGCCAAGGCCCAGCACGAGAATTTCCCCGTCGCGCTTCGGATTCTTCCTCGCACCCTGCGCGGGAGGCTCGAGACGATCTACGGGTTCGCGCGCCTCGTCGACGACCTCGGTGACGAATGGGACGGCGACAGGAACGCCGCGCTCGATTGGCTCGAGGCGGAGCTCGAGCGCGCGTTCGAAGGTCGCGCCGAACATCCGCTGCTGCAACGCATCACCGTGTTCGTGCGCGAGACCGGCGTCACGCGCGAGCCGTTCCAGCGGCTGATCGAGGCGAACCGACAAGACCAAGTCGTGTCGCGCTACGCAACGTGGGACGAACTTGCGCACTACTGCACGCTGTCGGCGAATCCGGTGGGCGAGCTCGTGCTTGCAAGCATCGGCGCCGCAACGCCGGAGCGGATTCGCCAGTCCGACGACGTGTGCACTGCGCTCCAGCTGGTCGAGCACCTACAGGACGTCGCCGAGGACGAGGCACGCGGACGCTTCTACATCCCCGCAGAGGATCTCGAGCGCTTCGGCATGACGCCGGCGTTGACCAAATTCGAGGTCGAGCGTGCGCGCACGCTGCTCGCAAGCGGGGTGCCGCTCGTCGCGTCGCTGCGCGGTGCGGGCAAGCTTGCCGTCGCTGCATTCGTCGGCGGTGGACGCGCTGCGGCGAACGCGCTCGAGCGCGGCGATCGCTTTGCCGGCAAGCCCGAAAGACTTCTCGAGACATGGCGGGTGTTCAGAGGTTGAAGGTGCTCAGTGCAGCCCGCTGACGCATATCGCGTGTGCGCGCAACTCGCGCGCGACAGTGGCACCAGCTTCTACCGCGGCATGCGCGTGCTGCCGCAGCCGCGGCGCGACGCGATGTTCGCGGTGTACGCCTTCGCGCGCCGCGTCGACGACGTCGCCGACGGGAATCTCACGGCCGACGCGAAGCTGGCCGCGCTTGCGACTCTTCGTGAGCGACGCGACCCGGACGACGCGGTCTTCGTCGCGCTCGCCGACGTGTGCGACCGTTATCCGCTGCCGCAGGACGCGATCGAGGATTTGCTCCTCGGAGCCGAGATGGATGCGCGCGGCGCACGCTTCGAGACGTTCGACGACTTGGAGGTCTACTGCCGACGCGTCGCCGGCTCGATCGGCCGCATGTCGGTGGGGATCTACGGCTCCGATTCGCTGGAGCAGGCTCTGCGCCTCGCAGATGATCTCGGTGTCGCGTTTCAACTGACGAACATCCTGCGCGATGTCGGCGAGGACTTCGCGCACGGTCGCGTCTACCTGCCGCAGGAGGATCTCGCCGCCTTCGAGACCGGGATCATCGGTGGGCCTCGCTTTGAAAGACTCCTGAAGTTCGAGGCCAAGCGGGCGTACGAGTGGTACGGGCGCGGGTTGCAGCTCTTGCCGCTGCTCGACCGTCCCTCCGCGACGTCGACCGCGGCGATGGCGAATGCCTACCGCCGCCTGCTGCGCCGCATCGCGCGCGAGCCGTCGGCGGTGCTGGCGGGCCGCGTGTCATTGCCGCCGTGGGAGAAGGGCTGGGTCGCCGCGCGCAGCCTCGTAGGAGCCGGAACATGAGGGACGCGACCGTCGTCGGTGGTGGGCTGGCAGGCATCACCGCAGCGCTCGACCTCGCAGAGGCGGGCTCGCAGGTCACGCTGCTCGAAGCGCGGCCGCGGCTCGGCGGCGCGACGTTCTCCGTTGAGCGCGACGGGCTGTGGATCGACAACGGCCAGCACATCTTCCTGCGCTGCTGTGTCGAATACCGGGCGCTGCTGGATCGTCTTGGTGTCACGCACCAAACCTCGCTACAGGACAAGCTGGCGCTGCCGGTCCTCCGTCCCGGCGGCCACCTGTCGTGGTTGCGCCGAGCCCCGCTGCCGGCGCCGTACCACCTCGCTCCGTCGTTCGCGACGTTCTCCGCGATGCGACTGCGCGATCGCGCACGGCTGCTGCGCGCAGTCCGCGACCTGCAGCGCGCGTCACTCGACGATCCTTCTTTGGACAACGAGACATTCGGCGCGTGGCTTGAGCATCGCGGACAAAGCGAGCGCGCGATCGACACGATGTGGGATCTCTTCGCGCTGCCGACGCTCAACCTGCACGCTGCCGACGCGTCATTGGCGCTCGCGGCGATGGTGTTCAAGACCGGGATGCTCGAGCAGGCGGACGCTGCTGACATCGGCTACGCAACCGTGCCGCTGCAACAGCTGCACGGCGATGCCGCCGAGCGTGCCCTCGCCGCAGCGGGCGTCGAGGTGCGAACGAAGGCGCGCGTACAGTCGCTGGCCGAGCTCGATGCGGAGACGGTGGTGCTCGCCGTCCCGCACGATGTCGCGGCGCAGTTGCTTCCCGCTGCTGCCTTGGCTGCGGGGATTGATCTCGACCGGCTCGGCGTTTCGCCAATCGTGAACCTCCATGTGGTGTACGACCGGCGCGTGATGGAGCAGCCGTTTGCAGCGGTCGTCGACAGCCCGCTGCAGTGGGTCTTCGATCGCACCGGCAGTTCGGGCCTCGCGAGCGGCCAGTACCTCGCCGTCTCCCTCTCGGGTGCCGACGCGTATCTCGAGCGCACCTCGGCGGAGTTGGAGACGGAGTTCCTGGCCGAGCTGGCGCGCATGTTTCCCGCCGCGAAGTCAGCAAAGGTCGAGTCGTTCTTCGTGACGCGCGAACCGCACGCGACGTTCCGTGGCGTTCCC
>DASXKU010000059.1:0-16939 GCA_036496645.1 Gaiellaceae bacterium | reverse complement strand
CGTGAGCGCCATTTCCGCCATCAGGTGCGAGGAGACGAACACCGTGCGCCCCTCCGCGGCGAGCGACTTCAAGAGATTACGGATCCAGTGGATCCCCTCCGGGTCGAGCCCGTTGACCGGCTCGTCGAGCATCACCGTGCGCGGATCGCCGAGCAGTGCGGCCGCGATCCCCAGCCTCTGGCCCATGCCGAGCGAGAATTGCCCGGCGCGCTTCTTCGCGACCTCGCGCAATCCGACGAGGTCGATCAGCTCCTCGACGCGGCGGCGGGAGATTCCATGCGTCTGCGCAAGGGCGAGCAGGTGGTTGAACGCCGACCGCCCGGTGTGGACGGAGCGCGCCTCGAGCAGCGAGCCCACCTCGTGCAGCGGGCCGGCGTGGTCGCGGTAGTGCTTGCCGTTCACGGTGACGTCGCCCTGGGTTGGCCTGTCGAGGCCGAGGATCAGGCGCATCGTGGTCGACTTGCCCGAGCCGTTCGGGCCGAGGAAGCCGGTGACGATCCCTGGGCGAACCGAAAAGGTGAGGCCGTCGACCGCGCGCTTGTCGCCGTAGTCCTTCGTCAGGCCGGTCGCTTCGATCATCGCGGCCACCGTAGCCGCTTGAACCTGGGAAAGCGCTGAGACTTAACGGGGGCTTAGCTTGAGCTCGGGAGGCAACGGCTCAGCATGCACGACCACGAGTGTGCGCGTGGGTCTTGTGAGCGCGACGTAGAGCTCGCGCAGGCCCTGCTCGGCCGAGGAGGCGATCAGCGCCGGCTCGACGACGATCACGTGGTCGAACTCGAGCCCCTTCGCGTCGCGCGGTGCGAGCACCGGTACGCCGTCGAACAACTCACCGCCGGGCATCTGCGCAACGAGTTGTTCGGGTGCGATCACCGCGAGCAGCCCGTCTTCGCGCGCGAGGTCAGCGGCTTCGCGGTACGCCGCGGTCAATAGGTCGTCAGCGGTCACGTAGCGGAAACGTGGCGGCGCCGCGCCGGTGCGATAGGAGATCGGCGGCTCGATGTCCGGCGCGATGACGTCGAGCAGTGGCAGCGCGACCTCCATGATCTCGCGCGGCACGCGGTACGCATGCCGCAACTCTTCGATCTGGGCCTCGTCACCGCGTGGCAACTGAGGGACGACGTCCGCCCAACTCGCGTACGGAATCGCGCCGGTCGCTTGCGCAACATCCCCGAGCACGGTCACGGCGCCGTCGCGCGTTCGGCGCGCGATCATGCGCAGCTGCATCGGTGTGAGGTCCTGCGCTTCGTCGACGATCACGTGCGCGAATGTTTGCGGTGGCGTGCTGAGCCGTGCGCGCGCTTCGTCGAGCAACGGAATGTCTCCGTCCGACCAAGCATTGCCCCGGCGGTAGAGCAGCTCTTGCTCGCCGGCGTCGAGGATGCCGTGCGCCGCTTCGGCCAGCGCGGTCTTCGAGCCGAGCAGTGAACGAACGAGCTTGTCCGGCTGCACGACCGGCCACGCCGCCTTGACGATGCGGTCGAGATAGCCGCCGCGGCGCAGTGTTTTCTCGACTTCGTCGAAGGAGCGAACCGCCGCGCCGCCAAGCACGCGACCGTACTCCTCGTAGAAACGCCGCAGCAAGCTCATGCGGAAGCGGGCGCGTGCGACGTCGCCCAGGCCAAGCTCTTCGCGTGCGGCAATCACCAATTCTGCAACCTCGCGCGCGCGGATCCAGACGAACGATCCCTCGAGCCGGATCGCCACCTCATCCGGTGTCGACTGCAGCCGCAGCTCGGCTGCACGGTGAATCACCTCGACCATTCTTAGGTCCGCCTTCAACCGGGCGATGTCGAGCGGATCGCGTAGTTCTGGCTCGACGCCGTCGACGAGCTGATCAACCGCGCGTTGCTCGACTGCTTCTTCGCCAAGCGCCGGCAGCACGTGCGACACGTACTCCATGAACGTACGGTTCGGGCCGACGACGAGCACGCCACGGCGGAACACCGACTCGCGCAAGGAAAAGAGCAGCCATGATGCGCGGTGCAGACCGACCGCCGTCTTTCCGGTGCCCGGCCCGCCCTGAACCACGAGCAGCGACGCCGGGTCGCGCGTGATCAGGCGGTACTGGTCGGCCTGGATCGTCGCGACGATGTCGCGCATGTGCGTCTCGCGTGTCCGCTGGAGCTCTTCGAGCAGGAAGTCCCCGACCGCGGCGCCGTCCACGATCGAGCCGTCGAGCGACTCGTCGGCGATGTCGATCAGGGTGCGGCCGCTGGTGCGGAAGCGGCGGCGAAGCGTGACGCCGTGCGGATCCTGCGGCGTCGCGGTGTAGAAGGGCCGCGCCGCCGGCGCCTGCCAGTTGATGACGACCTGCTGCCGCTCTTCGTCGTGAACCCAGCGGCGGCCGATGTAAAGCGGGCGGTCGAGCGTCTCCACGTTCAGCCGCCCAAAGCACAAGCCTTCGCGCGCGTCGGCGAACGTTCGTAGGCGCCGCGCCGCCCATGCATCGAGTGCCGCCTGCGCCACCTCGCCGTCTGCAGCGTCCGCCGCGCGGACGATGACCGACTGCATCCGTTCGAGGTGCTCATGGGCCCGATCGATGTACGCCTGCTCTTCCTGAAGCTCGGGATGGGCCATGCAGCAACGGTACCGACGGACCTCGCGGGCTACCAGCGCCGTAGGTGATTCGTGAACCGCCGCGAGTTCGTCGCATTGGCTGCAGCTGCGCCGCTCGGGTTGCGCGCAACGCTGGCAGCAGCCGCTTCGTCACCGTCGGCACTCGTGACGTGCGACGCCGAAGCGAAGGTCGCCATCGTCGATCTTGGCTCGTTTCGCGTGGTTCGGAAGGTCGCCACGTTGCCCGATCCGAGGTCTATCGAGCTCGTTGGCGAGCGGGCTGTGCTCTGCCACACCGCGGTCGGCGCTCTCTCGATCCTCGACAGTCACGGCCGGGTGCTCCATGTCATTCGGGGCTTCGTCGAGCCGCGCTACACGGCGGCCCATCCGAACGGGCGCATTGCGTTCGTCACCGACTCCGGTCATAGCTCGGTCGTCACCGTCGACGTCATCCACGGTCGCGTGCTCGGCCGGGTGCGGCTGAGCGAATGGGCGCGGCACATCTCGCTCGATGCGGCCGGGAAGACGTTGTGGGTCGGGCTCGGCTCGGCGTCACCCGACATCGCTGTCGTCGACGTTTCGCGGCCCGCGCATCCGAAGCATGTCGCGACCGTCACGCCGGGGTACCCGGCCCACGACGTCGGCTTCTCAGGCGATCACATCTGGGTGACGTCGGGCGCCGCGCGCGAGGCGGGCGTCTTCGACAGGGCAGGTCGGCTGAGGTTCCCACTCAAGGCTGATCGTTCTCCGCAGCACGTGACCTTCGGCGACGGCGTCGCGTACGTGACAAGCGGCGACTCCGGGACTTTTCATGTGCACCGACCCGCCGACGGTCGAATACTGCGCCGGACCCCGATTGAACTCGGCTCGTACAACGTGCAGTACGGCTTCGGGCGCGTAATCACGGCGTCTCTTTTGCGCGGCACACTCACGGTGCTCGATCGGCGTGGCGCGCTACTTGCCGTCGTCCATGTGTCGGAGTCGTGTCACGACGCCTGCTTTAACGGAACCCTTACGCCAGCCTAGGTGCGTTTTTCGGACCAGCGGGCACGCTGGGGTGAGTGAAGCGACTTTTGCTCCTCTCTTTGGCGGCTGCCGCCGTTTGGCTTCCGGCGGCGCACGCGGCGGTCCCGTGCCGTGACCAGATCTACAACCAGTGGTACGCGAGCGGGAAGATCTCGACGACCTACCCGATCTCGTGTTACCGCGACGCGTTGAGCCACATCCCCGCCGACGCTCAGGTCTACTCGAGCCTCGGCTCCGACATCAAGCGCGCGCTGCAGGCGGCGCTCGAAAGGAAGGTTGACCCTTCGCGCGTGCCGGCACAGGTTGGTTCGGGTCACGCGCTGCCCGTCGTCGCACAGACGAAGGGCGCTGTGAAGACCAAGGTGTCGGGCAATCAGCCGACGACGACCGTCGCGCTCGGTGAGACGAGCGCCAGCAGCGACAACGGCTTGCCGACGATCGTCCTGGTGCTTGGTGGCATCGCAGTGGCGCTGGCGGCCACCGGCCTGATCGGCACCGGCGTGCGCTACATGCGCAACCGCGGCTGAAGTCGCTTGAGCCGCGCGCGCTCGGCGGGCAGGTAGAAGCCGACCAGCGCAAGCACGAGTGGATACACCGCGACGAGCGCGAATGACGGGGCGAGTGACATGCCCGTGGCACGCGCTACGACGTCGAGCCCGATCGCGACCGTGACGACTGTTCCGATGCGCCGCCACTGATACGGCACTGGATAGACGTGCTGCGCGTACACCGTCATCGCCGCGAACAGCGCGACATATGCAGCGGCGGTCGAGATCGCAGCGCCGACCATCCCATACGCAGGGATCAGCCAGAAGTTCAGCCCGATGTTCACCGCGGCGCCGAATCCCGTCACGACCCAGTTGAGCTGCGTGCGTCGCGCGCGCCCGGAGCCGATCGCGAGCACGGTGTAACCGGCGTACGCGGCGCCGGCGAATGCAAGCAGGGCGATGCCCTCCTGTGCGCGGATGTACTTCGGTGTCGTCAAGAGCTCCGTCCACCACGGTGCCAATGCTCCGAGCGCAAGTGCAACCCAGCACGCGAATGCCATCAGATACGTCAGGACGAACGAATACGTGCGCTTGGCCTCGCCCTCGTCCTCGATCGAGTACGCGAACGCCGGCCAGGCCGTCCGGAACGCGATCAGCACGAACGTGATGACGGAGGCGATCTTGATCGCGGCGGAGTAGACGCCGACCTCGGCATCGTTCTTGAACCACACGATGAACTCGCGGTCGATGAAGTTGATCGCCCACAGTGCGAGCGCAGACGGCACGAGTGGCAGCCCGAAATGCTCCATCTTGCGATAGAGCGACCAGTCGAACTCGAGCCCGAGTTGTTCGCTGCGATACGCGACGAGTGCGACGTAGACCGCGAGCGTCCCGGTGAAGTTGCCGACGACAAGACCGACCGGGCCCCAGTGGAAAATCGCCACGAAGACGACCATCGCCGCCACGGTGATGAGCACGTTCGCGACGCTCGCGATCGCATACGAGACCGAGCGTTCCTCGGCGCGGAAGAGGTTCGTCAGCTGCTGGTAGTTGGTCTGCGCCCAGAGCCCGACGGCACCGGCCCGCACGAGCGTCGGATCGTGGCCGAGCCCGATCCAGTGCCCAATGGGTCCGGCGAAGACGACACTGATCACGAGGCCCGCGGTGGAGGTCGTCATCACGAACCAGAAGGAGGTGCGCACGACCGTCAGCCGCGCGGCTGGGTCGCGTGTGTCGAAGTAGAACCGGAAGAACGCGTTCGCGATGCCGAGCTGGAGCACGATCGCGAGCACCGCGGTTGCCGCGGTGACGATCTCCACCTGCCCGTACGCGTGCGGCGTCAGGTAGTGCGTGTACAGCGGCAGCAGGACCGTCGCGAGGATGCGGGAAATGAGCCCGCCGACTCCGTAGATTGCGGAGTGCCGCGCGAGCCGCTTCATCTGCTGCCCGAGGGTCATGTGTCGAACTCGAGCTGATCGAAATAGCGCAGCGCGGTGCGGCCCGGGCGAACGCGCGACGAGAGCGACTGCAGCTCGTCGTCGGAGATCTCGCCAAGCGCGCGCTTCACGCCGAGGTACGGCAGGTTCAAGTCATCCTGGAAAACGACAGTGGAGATGCGCGGATTGACCTCGATCACCATGTCGCCGACCAGCTGGATGTTGAAGAAGTAGTGGATCTGCAGCTCCTCGACGATCTTGTCGGCGAGCTGCATCAGCGCCGGATCGTCGAGCGTCACGAAGTACATCGCGAGGCCTGCGCGCATCGCCTCGCGCGTCTTCGGGTGGCCGAGCACGACGCGCTTTCCGTCGCCGATCCCGTCGATCGTGCGCTCGCCGCCCATCGCAAGCTCCATGACGAGCAGGTCGACACCGTCGTCGGGCAGCAGCTCGACTGCTTCTTCGAGTCGCATCGCAACGGAGCCCGGCCGCTCGTAGAGCAGTTGGTGCGCGCGGTCGACGGTCGGATCGAGGATGCGAAAGCCGCGCGAGCCTGACGAGAACACCGGCTTGAAACAGACCGCACGGTCGGGATAGCCGAGCTCACGCGCCGCAGCGTCGACGCCGGCCGCACCGCTCACACGGCGAAACGCCGGCGCCGGCACGCCGAGCCGGTGCAGCAGCTCGTACGTCTCCGCTTTGTCGTTGGAGCGGTGGATCGTGTCGGGCGACGAAACGAGCACCGGCATCGGGAAGCGGTCGACGTGTTTCGACAGCCCTTCGAGGTCGTGTGACGACTGCGGCAGCACGACGTCGACCTTTTCTCTCTTCGCGATCTCGAGCATCGCGTCGGCGAAGCCGTCGCTCGCACCGGACGGCACGACGTGGAATCCATCGCACAGGTGACGCCCGACCGACCGCTCGCTCATGTCGGTGCCGATGAGGCGCAGCTCGCGCTCGCCGTTTTCGCGCAACGCTCGCAGCAGCCGCGCCGAGCCGGGCGCGCCGGACGCGCTCACCAACACCGTGATCGGCTTCATTCGACCTCCACGTCCACCAGCGTGGCAGCTGCCTCGGCGCGTTCGAGCGCGCCGAGGTTGGTGTCGGCCACCGCGACGACGTAGCCACGCCGGTCGGCGCCTGCTCGCACCGGATAGATCATCTCTCCCGGCTGGAGGTGAAGCTCCGCATGAACGACGCCGGGAGCTGCGAGCACCTTGTCGAGCGATCCGATGCGTGTCACGCGCCCAGGCGGCAGCGCAAAGAACCGCGCAGCCGCCGGCTGTGAGTGCCGCACGAGCTCGGCGATCACCGGCGGGACGCTCGAACTGCAGCCGATCACGACGATGCGTCCGTCGTCGGCCGCGATCAGTTCGACCACAGCCGTGCTGTCGCGCAGCCCGAGCGCCGAAGCTGCGCGCAGCGCGAGTCGCTCCGTCTCGTCTTGCTGCATGCCGTACATCGCCGCGGGATAGACGTGCGCCGACGCGACGCCAAACGGTTCGGTCAGTCGATCCGACAACGTCAGCACTTTGTTGTTGGCGACGACCGCGAGCAGTTCTGTTCCCGCGACGAACTCCTCGAGGACAGCTTCTCCGCCGGGCGACGACGCGAGTGCCACGTGCAGATGCGCGTCCACGTCGTCGAGCGAGTCGACGCGGAAGACGCCGCGCTGTCCTTCGCCGTCGGCGGGCTTCAGGACGGCAGGCAGCCCGACCTCCTCGATCGCGCGCCGCCGCTCGGGGAGCCCACGCACGGCGGCGAAGCGTGGCTGGGGGACGCCGGCTTCGGCGAACTGCCGGCGCATCGCAACCTTGTTGGACACGCCGCAAGGCTACTCGGGTCGCAATGCGTTTCGGACGAGCTCGATCGTGGCTTCGACATCGATGCCGAACCCCGCACCCTGTTGTACGGCGAGGCCGTCGAGAACGACTCCGAGGAAACGGCCGATCGACTCCACCGGGAGGTCGTCGCGCAGCGTGCCCGCAGCCTGCCCCGCAGCGATCGTTTCAGCCAGCCGGACCTGTAGCTCGGGGTTGAACGCGCCCCAGCGCTCGCGCAAGCTCGCATCGACGCGAAGCATGCGCGGGACGTCGAGGTAGACGCCGATCCAGTCCGGCCCTTCTCCGACATGCCGGACGACATCGTCGAAGCCGCTCTCCAGCCAGCGGGTGCCGAGCTGCTCCTGGTCAGCCTCCGCGAGTGCAACGAACAGGTCGAGCTTCGAGGGGAAGTAGCTGAAGATCGCGCCGCGCGACAACCCAATCTCAGCCTCGAGCCGGGCCACGGTGGTCGCCTCGTAGCCATGACGCCCAAAGGCACGGCGGGCGCCGTCCAAGATCTGGCTGCGACGGGCGCTCCGGTGGGCCTCACTGACCTTCGGCAAGGTCGTTACTTTACAAAAACGGACGGACGTACTATTTTTACGACGATGAAAGACCGCACCCTTTGGGCGCTCGTCGCGGCTGAGATCGTCTCGAGCACGGGCAGCGCGCTGACCTTCCTCGCGCTGCCGTGGTTCGTCCTCGCGACGAGCCACTCGGCGACGCGGATGAGCATCGTGCTGGCGGCCGAGGTGCTGCCCATGGCGCTTTTCGGCATTCCGAGCGGCTCGTTGGTCGCGCGCCTCGGCGCCCGCCGCATGATGTTGATCTCCGACGCGCTGCGCGCGCCGCTGATCGTGCTCGTCCCGGTGCTGCACTGGACCGGGCACTTGAGCTTCCCCGTCCTGCTCGTGATCGTCTTCCTCGTCGGCGTTTTCATCACGCCGTACGTCAGCTCGCAGCGCTTGATCATCCCGGAGCTCTTCGGCGACGACGAGCGGCTCGTCGCGAAAGCCTCCGCTCTCTTCGGGGGCGCGGTTCAGGTTCCGGTCGTGATCGGCCCCGCGCTCGCCGGTGTCCTGATCGCCGCGTTCGGAACGCCGCCGCTGCTCGTTGCCGACGGTGCGACGTTCCTCTTCGCGTTCGTGGTCGTGCTGACACTTGTGCGCGGCGGCCACCGCGTCCAGGCAGACGATGCGAGTGAGGGCGTACTCGCCGGCGTGCGCTACCTGATGCGTGACCGGCTGCTCGGGCCGACGACGCTGACGCTGATCGTGCTCGACGGCTCCGCGAACGCGATCTCGGTCGCGGTGCCGTTGCTCGCGTTCACCCGCTACCACCAGAACGCACATATCGCCGGCTGGATCTTCACCGGGTTCGGTGTAGGGGCGGTTGCCGGCTCGGTCGTGGTGATGAAGTTGGTCGACCGCTTCCATCCGCTGAAGCTCGCGAGCGTGGGGATCATGCTCGTCGCCGCCCCGTTGTGGGTCGTCGTCGCGCCCGTGCCGTGGGTCGTCGTCTTCTTCGCGGTCTTCACGAGCGGGTTGTTCATTCCGCTGATCAACGCGCCGATGATGGCGATCATCACGACGCGTCCGCCTGCAGCCGTGCGCGCGAAGGTGATGACGGCGATCCTGACCGCGAGCGGACTCGGCGGGCCCGGCATGCGGCTGCTCGTCGGCCCCGTCTACAACGCGTGGGGAAACTCCGGCGTCTGGGTGATGCTCGCCGGTGGCGTCAGCCTCGGCGCGCTGCTCTTCTCCGCATCAGCGCTCCGTGGCGCTGCGTACGAGGCCCATGCGGCGGCCGAAGCTACCCTTTAGCGGATGCTCGAGGGCAAACGGATCTTCATCACCGGCGGTGCCGGGTTCATCGGCACGACCCTGGCGCAGGAGCTCGTCGAGCGGAACGAGGTCGTCGCCTTCGACAACCTCCATCGCGACGTCCTCTCGGGGACTTCACTCGGCGACCACTCAAACTTTCGCTTGATCGAAGGCAACGTTCTCGATGCCGACCATTTGCGAGAGGCAGCCGCCGGAGCGACACACTTCGTGCACTGCGCGGCGATTGCCGGCGTCGAGACGGTGTTGCAAAGCCCGGTGCGCGTGATGCGCGTCAACGTGATCGGCACGTACAACGCGCTCGAAGCGGCGTTGGCGACGCTCGACACGCTCGAGCGGTTCGTCGACTTCTCGACCAGCGAGGTCTTCGGCACGCACGCAGCGAACGTCACCGAGGGTCACGTGTCGACGATCGGCTCGGTCGGTGAGGCGCGCTGGACGTACGCCGTGTCGAAGCTTGCGGGTGAACACATGGCGCACGCCTACCACGACGAGTTGAACCTGCCAACGGTGACGGTGCATCCGTTCAACGTCTACGGTCCGGGGCAGACCGGCGGCGGTGCGATTCGCGCGTTCATCGAAAACGTGCTCGCGGGGAACAACTTGACCGTGCACGGCGATGGTGCGCAGATCCGCGCGTGGACGTACGTCACCGACATGGTCACGGGTGTGCTGCTTTGTCTCGAGCATCCCGACGCGGTCGGGCAGGCGTTCAACATCGGCAATCCACGCTCGGCGGTCACGATCTTCGATCTCGCGCAACGCATCAAGCGCTTGATGGATGCACCCGCCGACATCGTCTTCATCCCGCGCGACTACGTCGACGTCGAGTTGCGCATCCCGAACGTGGAGAAGGCGCGCAGTGTTTTGGGGTGGGAGCCGGTAGTCGAGCTCGACGACGGGCTCGCGCAGACGATCGCGTGGTACCGCACGCGCAAGCCCGCGCTCGCGTGAAGATTCTGGTCACGGGGTCGACGGGTCTCGTCGGCACCGCTCTGCTCAAGGAGCTCGATCACGACGTCGTCGGGCTCACACGCCGCGACGGCGATCTCGCACAAGACGGTGTCATTGAACGCCTGCTCGACAAGCATGCGCCCGACGTCGTCGTCCACCTCGCCGCTGCGGTCGCAAAGCCAGCCGTTGCAGAGACGGTGCGCGACAACGTCGATGCAACGGCGCTGGTCGCGGCTGCGTGTGCGGCTCACGACGTGCGTCTGTTGCACGGCTCGACGACGTCGGTGACCGGCGTCTCTCTCTATGCGCACGCGAAGCGTTGGAGCGAGGACGCTGCGCTCTTCTTCTTGCCCAGCGCGACGCTGTTGCGCCTGGCGTATCCCTATGGCCCGGCGCGCGGTGCGATCACCACGATGATCGCCCAGGCGCTACGTCGCGACCCGATCAACGTGCATCGCGGCTCGGTCCGCTCGTGGTGCTGGGTCGGGGACATCGCGCGCGCGATTGCGCTGCTCGTCGACAACGAGACGCCCGGCGTCGTGACGATCGGCAACGACCGCGAGCCGACGTCGATGTTCGACCTCGCGCAGCTCGTCTGCAATCTGACCGGCGCGCCGGTGGAGTTGATCGAAGAAGTCGAGCCACCCCACGGGCCGACGGCTGCCGAGTCGTACGAGGATGAACGGCTCAGCGCTCTCGGCTGGAGCGCAAACGTGACTCTCGAGGACGGCGTACGGCTCCTGGTCGCCGGTTACAGTCCTGCGGGCTCATGAAGACCGTTCTCTTTCTCGGCGCCGGGCGTCACCAGCGCGCGGCGATCCGGCACGCGAAAGAGCTTGGGTTGCGCGTCGCGGCGATCGACGGAAACCCGGATGCGATCGCATTTCCCGACGCCGACATCGCGGAGGTCGTCAACTTCGTCGAGATCCCGCAGGCGATCGAGTTCGCGCAGCGCATCAAGCCCGACGGCGTGCTTACGATCACCTCCGATCGTGCCGTCGTCGCGGTGGCGAGCGTGGCCGAAGCGCTCGGGCTACCCGGCATCGGCGCTGACGTCGCGCTCGGTCTGACGAACAAGATCGTGATGCGGCGTCGGCTCGAAGCCGCCGGCATTCCGCAGCCGCGTTTCGGCTCCGCACACTCGATCGAAGAGGCGCGCGCCGCCGTCGAGCACGTTGGTTTCCCGCTCGTGATCAAGCCGGCGGATTCGGGTGGTCAGCGCGGCGTCTTCCGCCTCGACTCCGCCGATCAGCTCGACGAGTTCTTTCCGCAGTCGCTCGAGTTGTCGCGCACCGGCGAAGTGATCGTCGAGGAGTTCGTCGAGGGAACCGAGATGAACTCGATGGCCGTCGTGCGCGACGGAGCCGTCACGCACCTCACGCTCTCCGATCGTCACCGCCCGCCTGGCCCCGGCTTCGCCGTCGGCTGGATTCACGCGTATCCCGCCGCCCTCGATGAGGAAGGAACGGCACGCGCCGAGCAGATCGTCGACGAGACCGCGCGCGTGCTCGGCCTGACCAACGGAATCATCTTCCCGCAGCTGATCGCGCATCCAGACGGCCGGATCCTGATGGTCGAGGTCGCGGCGCGCATCCCCGGCGGGCAGATGGCAGATCTCGTTCTGCACGCGGTCGGCATCGACCTGGTCGAGGTTGCGCTGCGGTTCGCTCTGGGCGAAACGATCACGGACGAGTTGGTCGTGCCGAAGTTTCGCCAGCCGGTTTCGATCCGTTTCTTCACTGCGCAACCCGGCCCGCTGCCGGTTGGCAGGGTGAAGTCGCCGGCAAGTCTCGCGCGAGTGCTCACCGCACCCGGTGTCGTTGCAGCAGACAGCTACATCGTTCCTGGCGAGACGATCCGACCCGTGCAGCGTGACGGCGACCGGCGCGGCTACGTGATCGCGACCGGTGACACGGGGCCGGAGGCGTTGCAACGTTCCGAGGACGCGGCGGCGCTCGTGGATGTCGAGGTGGAGTCGTGAACGCACAAAGACCAGAGCTTGGCCGATGAGTCACGATTGTCCCTTCGACGTCGAGCACTACAGCGAGTTGCTCGACGCGGTCGCGGCGGGCGGATGTCGCTTCGCGTTCTTCGACCACGAACCGGCTGCGGGCGATCTGTTCCTGCGGCACGACGTCGACATGTCGCTCGAGGCGGCGCTGCAGCTCGCGGAGCTCGAAGCGGAGCGCGGCGTCAAGGCGACGTACTTCCTGATGACGCGCAGCGACTTCTACAACCTGGACGGTCGCGTCGGGCAACGCGCGATTGCGCGCCTGCGCGAACTCGGTCACGCCGTCGGGCTGCACGGGCTCTATCCCGACGCGCAACTCGACGAGCGCTTCGATCCTGTCTTCGCATGGCACACGCCCGAGCCCGAGTGGATGAGCAAGCCTGTAGAAGGTGCAGTGAACGTGATGCAGGAGCCGTGGTTCGATCCGGCGCACTACCGCTCGGATTCGAATCGCCATTGGCGTAGCGGCTGCCCCGTCGACGAGTTGCGCGACGGCAGCTTCGAGTGGCTGCAGCTACTCGTGCATGCAGAGATCTGGGTGTTCGACGGGTCGAGCATGCGCGAGAAGATGCTCTCGTACCTCGACGCCGACAAGCAGACCCGCCTGGGCTACATGAACCTGAATCGCCTCGATCTCTCATGAGGGTGCTGCATTGCCCCGTCAACACGGCGGGCATTCCGTGGGCGAACGTGCAGGCACTGCGCCGACGTGGCGTCGACACGCAGCTCGTCGTGTTCGAGCGCTACAAGCTGCACCACGAAGCGGACTGGTCGCTCGACAGAAAAGGCAACCTCGCGCGCAAGCAGCTGACGCAATGGCGCGCATTCCTGAAGCTGCTGCCGCGCTACGACATCTTTCATTTCTACTCGAGCGTGACGTTCGTTCCGAAGTCGGTGCAGTTCCGGATCCTGCACGCGCTCGGCAAGAAAGGGATCTACCACTACCTCGGTTCGGACATTCGCGGCAAGACGCGCGAGCAGCTCGCGTACGGCCTCGCTGCCGATGCGGAAATCGTCGGCAGTTACGACGCGATTCGCTGGGTGCCGCACGCCGATGTCGTGCTGCCGGGCGTCGAGGTGTCGCGCATCGAGCCCGCGATTCCCAACGATCGCAAGCGGCCGGTCATCCTGCACGCACCGTCGTCGCGGCGGCGTAAAGGCACGGAGCATGTCGTCGCTGCGTGCGAGGGGCTCGACGCGGATCTCGAGATCGTCGAAGGGTTGCCGCACGACGAGGCATTTGAGCGTTACCGCAACGCGGACATCGTCGTCGATCAGCTGAACGCCGGCTGGTACGGCGTGTTCGCGATCGAGTGTCTTGCGCTCGGCAAGCCGATCGTCACCTTCCTGCACGACGAGGCGGTGCGGCGCACGGAGGAGGCTTACGGCGTCCGAGTGCCGCTCCGCTCCGCGACGGCCGACACGCTGCGCGAAGCGCTCCGTCCATTGGTGGCCGACGCCTCGCTCCGCCGGTCGGTGGGCGCCGCCTCGCGGGCCTACGCGGAGAAACTGCACGACATCGACCAGATCGCCGGGCAGCTGATCGGGCTCTACGAGCGGGTCCTTGACAATGGAGTAAGTACTCACTAACCTACCGCCCTATGGTCGTCAGCGAGCGGAAATCGAAGGAGGAACGGCGCGAGGACGTGCTCGACGCGGCGTTCGCCGTCTTCGCCGAGCAAGGCCTCCATGGCGCGTCCACCGAAGAGATCGCCAAGCTCGCCGGCATCTCCCAGCCGTACGTCTTCCGCCTCTTTGGCACCAAGAAAGAGCTGTACGTGGCGGTCGTCGTGCGCTGCTTTCGCCAGACGCTCGAGGTCTTCCAGCGGGCGGCCGAGGGCACGCGAGGCGAGGATGCGCTCGCTGCGATCGGCGCGGCGTATGACGAGCTGCTCAAGTCCGACCGCACGTTCCTGCGCGCACAGATGCAGGCCTACGCCGCCTGCGACGACGCCGACATCTGCGACGCCGTCCAGCGGGGCTACGGCGACCTCGTCACTTACGCCGAGCGTGTCTCCGGGCTGGACGACGAAACGATCTCCGCGTTCTTCGCCCGCGGCATGCTTTTGAACGTGATGGCGTCCATGCACCTCGACAACACGTCTGAGCCCTGGGCGCTTCGCCTGCTTGCGGGCTGTCAGCCGGAATAGTCCGCTCTTTTTTTCGTAAGGGGGTAAGTAATGACTCACAAACCGCACATCTGGTGGACCTTCGCGATCACGTCGGTCGCGCTCTTCATGGTCACGCTCGACAACCTCGTCGTGACGACCGCGCTGCCGGTGATCCGCCACGACCTGCACTCAGGTCTTTCGGGCCTCGAGTGGACGGTGAATGCATACACGCTCACGTTCGCCGTGCTGCTGCTCACCGGCGCGGCGCTCGGTGACCGCTTCGGCCGGCGCCGGCTGTTCTCGATCGGGCTCGTGATCTTCACCGCGGCATCCGCCGCAGCGGCACTCGCGCCGTCGATCGCCGCGCTCGATGCGTTTCGTGCGATTCAGGGGCTCGGCGGTGCCATCGTCATGCCTCTGACGCTGACGATCCTGTCGTCCGCGGTTCCGAAGGAACGGCGCGGTCTGGCGCTCGGCGCCTGGGGCGGGATCAGTGGCCTCGCAGTCGCGCTCGGACCGCTCGTCGGCGGCGCGGTCGTCTCCGGCATCTCGTGGCATTGGATCTTCTGGCTGAACGTCCCGATCGGTGCTGTGCTTGCTCCGCTCGCCTGGCGTCAGCTGTCCGAGTCGCACGGGCCGGCGAAGACGCTCGACCTGCCGGGGCTCGGTCTCGCGAGCGCGGGCCTGTTCGGAGTTGTGTGGGGGCTCGTGCGCGGCAACTCTGTCGGCTGGGGTTCGCCGGAAATCGTTGGCGCGCTTATCGCCGGCGCGCTGCTCGTCGCCGCGTTCGTCGCGTGGGAGCAGCGAGCTGCGCATCCGATGCTGCCGATGCGCTTCTTCCGCAACCGCACGTTCGCTTTGGCAAACGTCGCGAGCTTGCTGATGTATTTCGGGATGTTCGGCTCGATCTTCCTGCTCGCGCAGTTCTTCCAGACAGTGCAGGGCTACTCACCGCTGCAGTCGGGGCTGCGCATCCTGCCGTGGACAGCAATGCCGATCTTCATCGCACCGATCGCCGGAGCGATGTCCGACCGTGTCGGAGGACACAAGCTGATGGGTCTCGGCCTCCTGTTGCAGGCGACCGGACTTGCATGGATCGCAGCAGTGTCGACGGCGACGATCCCGTACTCGTCGCTCGTGATCCCGTTCGCACTCTCGGGCGCTGGAATGGCGTTGTTCTTCGCACCGGTCGCGAACGTCGTTCTCTCAGCCGTGCGGCCTGAAGAGGAAGGTCAGGCGTCCGGTGCCAACAATGCGATCCGTGAGCTCGGCGGTGTGCTCGGTGTCGCGATCCTGGCGTCGATCTTCGCGCACGAGGGTGGCTACGGCACCGGCCAGACCTTCGTGCACGGGATGACGCCCGCCGTGTACGTCGGCGCAGCGATCGTCGCTGTCGGTGGTCTCGCCGCACTCGCGATCAAGCGCCAGCGCGCGGACGTCGTCGAGCTCGCGCCTGCGCTCGAGGAGGCTGCGTAGGATCACGCGCAATGTCACTCGATGACTTCCTCCGGGTGCCGCTGCTCTTCGGCCCGTCGCCGGTGCACCGGCTGGCGCGGCTGAGCGAGCACCTCGGGGGAGGCGTCGAGATCTGGGCGAAGCGCGAGGACTGCAACTCGGGTCTCGCGTACGGCGGCAACAAGGTTCGCAAGCTGGAGTACCTCGCCGCCGAGGCGCTCGAGCAGGGATGCGACACGCTCGTATCGATCGGCGGCGTGCAGTCGAACCACACGCGGCAGGTCGCCGCGGTCGCCGCGCACCTCGGCCTCGGCTGTGTCCTCGTGCAGGAGCGCTGGGTCGAGTGGCCAGACGCGGTCTACGACAAGGTCGGCAACATCCTGCTCTCGCGGATCATGGGTGCAGAGGTGCGCCTGGACGCGGCCGGCTTCGACATCGGCTACCGCCCGAGCTGGGAACAAGCGCTCGCCGACGTCGAAGCGCGTGGCGGCAAGCCGTACGCGATTCCGGCCGGCGGCTCCGATCATCCGCGCGGCGGGCTCGGGTTCGCTCGCTGGGCTGACGAGGTTGCCGAACAGGAGCGCGAGCTCGGCGTGTTTTTCGACACGATTGTCGTGTGCGCCGTCACCGGCTCGACGCACGCGGGAATGATTGCCGGCTTCGCTGCGCAGGAACCTCAGCGAAGGGTGCTCGGTATCGACGGATCCGCGACGGCGCAGCAGACCTGGGAGCAGATCGCGCGCATCGCACGCAGCACGGCCGCGGCGATCGGTCTCGGCCGCGAGCTCGCCGACGAGGAGATCGTGCTGCTCGACGAGTGGCACGCGGGCACATACGGCATTCCGGATGCGAAGACGATCGATGCGATTCGCCTCTGCGCGCGGCTCGAGGGCATGCTCACCGACCCGGTGTATGAGGGGAAGTCGATGGCGGCGCTGATCGACCTTGTGCGGGACGGCCGCATCGAGCCCGGCTCACGCGTGCTCTACGCGCACCTCGGCGGACAGCCGGCGCTGAACGGTTACGCCGGAGTCTTCTAGGGCGACCAGTTCGCCCAGCCGTCGTCCCACCAACGCCGGCCGGCGTCGAGCTCGCGCGCGATGCGCCGACCTTCGGCGCGAATCGCCTTCACCTGCTCGGGCGAGAAGCGACCCTCGCGCACACGTTCCTCGAGTAGCTCGTCGTCCTTCCACTCCCATCGCTCGCCCGCGGGAATCCAGATGTCGAGCTCGAGG
>DASXKU010000058.1:0-1815 GCA_036496645.1 Gaiellaceae bacterium | reverse complement strand
TCTAAGGAACATCTGGTGCCAGGCACCTTTGGGTGCCTGGCACCTGCTCTACGCTTCACGTGATGCGTATCTGCCTGGTGACGCCGTTCGCCTGGTCGCAGCCACACGACGTGAACGAGCACGTGGCAGGCGTCGCAGGCGGTCTGCGCCGGCTTGGTCACGAGGTGACGGTGCTCGCACCGTCGACACGCGCATCCGACCTGCTCGCAGGGAGGCGCGCGATCTTGCACGGCGAGCAGCGTGACGTGATCGCCGTCGGGCCTGCGGTGCCGGTGTCGCGCCGCTCCCAGCTCGGCGTGCCGGTCGGGGTGCAGGCGAACCTGTCGCAGGCGCTCGCACAAGGACGCTTCGACGTTGTGCACGGTTTCGAGCCGGGACTGCCGTCACTGTCGTACCTTGCGCTCCGCGATTCCGGAACGCTGGGGGTCGCCACCTTCGTCTCCCCGGCGCGGCTCGGCTACCCGCCGGCGCGCTCGCAGCGCGAGCGGTTGCTTGCACGCATCGATGCACTGGTCGCGCTCTCCGAGCCTGCACGCGTCGCAGCAGAGGAACGATTTCCCGGCGACTATCACCTGCTATCACCCGGGGTCGATCTCTCGCTTTTCCCGACGATGGAAAAGCGCCAAACGATCGTCGTCGAGCTGCGGCCGACGGAGCGAGCGATCGCGCGCGGCGTGCTGCACGAGCTGCTCTCGCTCGACGGTTGGGATGCGGTGCTCTTGCGCACACGTTCGCTGATCGGGCGGCCGACGATTCCGCGCGCCCTCATCGGCCGCGTGCACATGCGCACCGCCCGCGACGGCCGCTCGCGCGCGGCGATTCTCAACCAGGCGGCGATCTTCGTTCCCGGCGTCGATGGGCTTGCGCGTGTGTCACTCGAAGCCGCTGCTGCCGGCTGCGCGATCGCGCGGCCCGAGCTCACCGATGTGCAGCCGGAGCTCGCCGCTGCGGCAGCCGCTCGTCTTGCCGAACACGATGACGTCCGGGTACAAGCGGCACGGACCGCACGCGACAGCGCGCAGTCGCAGAGCTTCGACGCGGTCGCCGGCGAGCTCGGGTTGATCTACGAGAGTCTCGGACACCGCCGGGTCCGGCGCACATCCTCGGACCCGCTTGCCGACCGGCCCTGGATCGTCGCCGACCTGCACATGCACACCTCGTGGTCCCACGACTGTTCGATCGACGCGGCGGAGCTCGTCGACCATGCGATCACCGAGGGAATCGGCGCGATCGCAGTCACCGATCACAACGTCTTCGGCGGCGCGCTCGAGGCAGCCGAACATGCGCAGGGCCGCGACCTCGTCGTGATTCGCGGCGAGGAAGTGAAAACCGACGGCCAGGGCGAGGTGATCGGCCTCTTTCTCGAGCGGGAGATCCCGCGCGGCCTGTCGTTCGCCGACACGGTCGCCGCGATCCGCGAACAGGGCGGACTCGTCTACGTGCCGCACCCGTTCGACCGCATGCACGCGATTCCCGACTCGCAGATGCTGCACCGGCATCTCGGCGAGATCGACGTGCTCGAGGTTTACAACGCGCGGCTGCTGTTCGAGACCTACAACGAGGAAGCACTGCGTTTCGCGCGCAAATACAACCTGACGATGGGCGCCGGCTCCGACGCTCACGTGCTGCAAGGAGTCGGCACCGGCGCCCTGCGGCTGAGGGCATTTTCAGACCCGGAGGAGTTCTTGATCTCGCTGCGGACAGCGCAGATCCTCAGGCGCCCCAAGTCCCTCGCGTACCTGCAATCGCTCAAGTGGGTCGCGCAGGTCAAGGAGAAGGTCAAGTAGGGCCGAAAGGTCCTAAGCCCGTGGCGGC
>DASXKU010000057.1:0-8814 GCA_036496645.1 Gaiellaceae bacterium | reverse complement strand
ATTCGTGTTCTCGGCGTTCCCTAGTGGTACTTCGCCATCAGCTGCCTGACGAAAGCGAGCAGCGCGCCAGCGCGTGTGGCCGACGCGGGATGGGTGGCCTCCGCTCCGTACAGCAGCGTGCCTTTGAGCACTTCGACCTGGGAGACCCCGACCGGGATGTCTGCCGGGCACTCATCCCACTCGAATGCCGCGTCGCCGACACCGCTGAGAGCGACCGGCGCGTTGTACGGCACCGACGCGTTGTTGGCGATGCAGCCGCTCTGGGTTTGCGCGGCCTCGTCCTGCACGTTCTTCAGCTCGGCGGCATAGCCGTCCTTGACGGGCTGATCCTGGTGACGACTCGGAATCTGTTTGAACACGCGGAAGCTGAACTGCTGAGTCTTTCCGGCGATCGAGAAGTAACAGGAGAGCTCGGGCAGACCCCCGGCGCGGTTCGGACCGGCGACGACCGGAACCCCCGCAACCGCTGAGACAGCCGGCTCGAATGCCCGGCATGCCGCCTTGCCGAACGCAGGATTGGTCTTGCACGGCTTTGCCTTGGTCGATAGTTGACCGAGGTGACAGAACACCGGCTTCGAGCTCGACGCCGCCGAGGCGCTCCCGACTGCGACCACCACCACTGCGAGCGCGCACAAGAGCAATCCGACCAACTTGCCTTGCATGCCGCAGCTCCTTTTCTCGAAAACGTCGTCCGTCTCCACGCTAGTACAGCGCCACATGCAGTACAAGACGTCCCGAGGTCGCAGGTTCGATCTCTGCCCGGCGCACTTCGATCGAGACAGGGAGGCGGCTAAGCGCCGCCTCCCTGTTTTGGACTATGCCGGGACTACTGCGACTGCACCGACATTTCCCGCTGCGCGGTATCTGGCGATGCTCGTCGCGATCGTCCAGGTGACGAGCGAGATGATGGCCGGGAAGAACGCGTAACCAAACACGCTGCCGTTGCCCTTGTTGTTGATCACGGTCAGCGATGTAGTAAGGAACGAGGCCGCACCGACTAGAGCCGCGACGGCCGTCCAACGTGCGAAGACGCCGGTTCGCAGCGTGAGCACAGCGACGGCGATCAGGAACGCGGCGAAACCCATCGCGGCGACGAGGAATGGGCCTCCCGAAGCAGTCAACACTGCTCTGCTCACCGCTGCATTTGCGTTGGCACCTTCGGCGCTCGCGTTGGCAATCGTGACGAACGCCATCGACATTCCGACGACGCCGGTCAGGGCACCCACGAACGCGACTCGCGCGAGTTGCGCGGAGCTGCGAACTTGAGACTCCGCATCTTCGAGCATGGTCCGAATCCCCGCGACGAAATACATGAAGACGAACGCAGCGATCAGCAGCGCAAACGCACTGACGCGGCTCTTGTTCTGGTTGTCATGCGCCCAGTTCGTCCACGCTTGATCTGCAGCGGTGTAGTCCGGCGTGTTTGCGCTGCTCGTCAATGAGCCGATGAGAAAGAACACGGCGAATGCGATCCCCGAGAGGGCCGGGAGCCGCCGCGAGCGGACGGAAGCCTCACTCATTGAGCGCTCCCGACAAGGATCGGCGCAGCTCGGCGGAAACCCCAGATGCTGCAATAGACGCCGAGGAAGAGCTCCCACGCGGCTTCCGGAACAGTCAGCACGCCCTGCAGCGAGTGCAGCGTGCTGCTCGGGTGGTTGCCGCCGAACATGATCGCTGTTC
This sequence comes from Gaiellaceae bacterium, assembly GCA_036496645.1. Classification (GTDB taxonomy): domain Bacteria; phylum Actinomycetota; class Thermoleophilia; order Gaiellales; family Gaiellaceae; genus PALSA-600. Next base: position 7,134 of record DASXKU010000057.1, on the reverse strand, counting down.
CGCTGATGATGATCAGCGGCCCGCCGATGAGGCCGAGCCATGCCGCGCGCTGCGGCACGAGGCCCGTGCGGTACATCAGGTAGCCGAGAATCAGCCCGTTCCCCCAGCCGACGATCCAACCCGGGCCGAGGAGGAACGTCCAGTCCTTGATCGCCGCGAGCGTGTAGGCGACCGTCCCCTCGGATGCACCTGCAGCCTGATTCCGCAGCGTGACGATCCCGACTACGGACACGATGCCCACAAGGATGAACGTGCACTCGAAGATTCGCGCAGTCACGTAGCCGATCGCGAGTTCTTCGTTGAACCGCCGCATGATCGGGACGATGACGACGGCAGTGCCGATGTTCGCGATGATGAGCAGCAGTTCCAGCAGCGCGCCGAACAGGATCCGCTTGTCGTGCCCGGCGCCCGCGATGTAGCCCACAGGATCGTCGAGCACGGGTCGATAGAGCAGCGCCGCCGGAATCGACGTAACAAAGGTCATGAGATAGAGCGCGCCAAACCACCGCGCCCTCTTTTGGTCCAGGGACATACCTGACGCCGCCAATCTCCGGCAATGGCGACGAGTGGATTCCCACGCCATCGGACCGGATAGAGCGCGAACCTAGCCGGTCAGACGAACCGGTCTATGGGTCGGGCGGCCCATCTTTTGAAGCGGGAAACAATGGGAACCGAAGATGCGCGGCAGGGTTGCTTGACACTGCGATGTGCCTGTGACGTAATCGCGCGCAATGCAGCTGCGGCTGCCGATCCTGCTCGTCGTCGTCCTGCTCGCTGGGAACGCGGCGACCGCGCGCAGCTTCGGCGCAGCTCCCAAGCTGCTCGACACAGTCACGGTCGACGCCACAAAGACCACCGGGACGCAGAGCTCGGTCTCGCTGAACGCCGGCACCGCGTACACGCTCGAGATCAGCGGCACGGTCGTCGCGCCGGGCGGCGGCAAATACGACGCGCTCTACTGCGTGACGGGCTCGAGTGGCGGCACCGCCTGCCCGACCCGAACGGCAGCGCTGTCGGTCTCGACTGCGGGCGCATCGTCGTACCCGCAGCCCGACCAGGCAATCGACGCGTTCCAGAAGTCGTCGCCCAATAAGAGCTGCACGGGTGAGACGATCTGCGCGAACGGGCTGGAGTACAGCTCGAATCACGACTACTCGGTCGCCTTCTTCCCGCCGGCAAGCGGGAAGGTGACGTTCGGCACCGATCCCCAGCTGAAGCTGCACCAGGCGTTCTTTACGTCAGGCGCGTACACGATCAAGATCTATGAGAGCGCGGTGACCTCGGGCGGCGGCGGCAAATCGACCGGCGCGGCGCACGCCGTCTCGATCAGCGGCGAGGTCTCTGTTCGCCATAAGAACGGCACCTGGACGCCGCTGACGCCGGGAACGCAGCTGCAGGTGGGCGACGAACTTGCGACGGGAGTCGACTCACACCTTCTTCTGAAGTTCGAGGATGGAAGCACGATGCAGCTCAACGAGCTGACGCAGATCATCGCAAGCACGCTCCTGATCCCGGCGAAGCGGAAGGATGTCGAGCTGCAGCTCGTCGTCGGTGCGATCAAGGCGAACGTCACGCACGAGACAACACTCGATACAAGCTTCCGGATCCGGCAGGCAACCGCGAGCGCGGGCGTGCGTGGAACCGTTTTCACCGACTTCTACGACCCGGTCGACAAGGTGGCGGTGATCGCCACGGACGTGGATGCTGTCACCGTCACACCGACGCGCGCGAGAGCGAAGCCCGTCGTCGTCCCCGCGGGCAAGGAGGTCGAGGTGACCGCAGCTGGCGTCTCGCCAATCGCACCGATCGGAAAGGCGGATGCGCGCGGAGGTATCGACAGAGTGAAGGCCTTTCAACTCGTGACCGCCGTGATCGACCGCGCGACCAGCGGCTGCGGACTCGACGAGAAGATGGGTGCGACGGCGCGCTTCTCCGTGAAACCGGCCACGCGCGGGTGGCTCGTTTCACTCACGGTGGCGGGGCAAGCCGCCGGGGTCACCACCTGGTCGGTCGCAGGCTCGAAAGCGAAGCCTGTGAACGCGCTCGCCAAGAAGCTCGCAGGGCGCTGCGCAGGATCCTCCGGAGCCGATCCGTCCGGCAACTGGCAGCCGGCCAACGGCCAGAGCGGCCCGCCGTGGGTGTTCAAGGCGAATGGATCGATGTTGACCGCGAGCTGGAGCGGCTCCGGCGCGCACGCCTCGTTGCGCGGAACGTTCAGCGGGACCAAGACGGGCAGCGGCAAATGGTCGGGCACGTTCTCGATCACCGAGGGCGCTACTCACGTGACCGGAGCGATGACCGTTCAGCTCACAGGCGCGACGCTCGTCGTCGTGCTCACACCGTCCGGCGGCTCACCCAGCACGATTCGGTTCGCGCGCGCGAGCTGAGCTCGCTACATCACGGCTTGAACTCGTCGTCGATCAGCCGGTTCGGATCGGTGCCGCCAAGGCGCTCCTGAACCCGCTCATCCTCCGCGATTCCAACAATGCCCTCCTCGGCAATCCGCCGCTCAGCGGGCGTGTCGAACTGCTCGGCCTCTGCCCGCTTCTGCGCGTTACCGACGAGCTTTGCCATCCATTTCTGCCAAAGGTTCATCGTGTCCCATCCTTCGCGTCGATGTCGGTGCGATTCTCACACACCGAACGGTGCGGGGCACGCATCGATCTTCGGGATCGCAAAGCGCGCGATCGTGCCGAAGCCGGGCGCGGGCTTGCACGCCTGGGCGACTCCCGCGTCGCACGCAACCGACAGAAAGATGAACGCGTCCTCGACGCTAAAGCCGTGCTCGTCGACGAGCAGCTTCGCCGCCTCTTCCGCCACCAGCTGCAGCGCTTCGTCGTACGCATCGGCGGTGGCGTGTGGCAACCAACGGTCGGCGAGCTCCGTCACGGGCCACGTCGCCTGCTTGCCCTTCAGCAGGTCGAAGCGGATGTCGACCTCGCCGGCGATCTCGACGCCGGTGAAGCAAATCTCCCCGTCGCCCATCGATGCGTGCATGTCACCGACCGCGAACATCCCTCCCGGTTGGCGGACCGGGAAGAAAATCCTCGCGCCCTTGCCGTGCCAATGGTCGTCGAGGTTGCCGCCATGCCGGCCGGCAAGTCCGTTCGATAGCTCCTCACCGTCGGTCGCGACGCCGACGACACCCACCATCGGCATCGCGGGGAACGAGATGCGGTCGTTCATCCGGATCACGCCGTCTTTCACCTCGAACATGCGCGTCACCGGCGACTGCACCTGGTCGATCAGCTGCCCGAAGCCCGGGATCAACGTCGCGACGCCCCACTCGATGGGGCGCACTTCGAGGATCTCGGCGATCAGGGAGTCGCCCGGCTCGGCGCCCTTCACTGCGACGGGACCCGTTGCACTGTTGATGCGACCGAGGTCGATGTCGGTGACGAGATCGCTCTCGCTGCGGATCTGGCCGGTGAAGCAGTCGTTGGTCTCGAACGTGACGATGTCGCCGGGCTCGACTTCCAGCACGGCATGCAGGCGTGGCCCGAAGGACCAGATCACTTGGTCACGCGAAAGCCTGTGCCTCGTCACCGAGGCCAGTATCTCAGCGTCGGCTAGAAGCGAACTGCGATGCCGTCGCCGCGCACGTTGATGCGGCGGGCGCGGGCGTCGATCCCGACAATGTCGGTGGTGTCGACCACGCGGACGCCGCGGGTGAAGCGGCCGCCACGCACGGTGAGCGCCTCGGGCTCGGGGACATCCGAGCCGAAGAGCACGGTCTCGACCACACCGAGCCGACGGTCACGCGACTCGACGGTGTATCCGACGCAAGCCTTGAGCGATTCGGTGTTGGGTGACATGCCTAAAAGCTACGACTCGCACATTCGGAGAGCCTGAGGGAAAAGTTCGCGTTTGTAAGCGTAGGATCGACGCGTGCGCCTGCGCCGATCGTACGACCTTCATCAGAACCTTACGATCATGCTTGTTTGCGCCGTGGCGACCGTCGTGCTGACGCGCGCGTTCCTCGCGGCGACGGGCTACCCGCAGGTCGGCGGGTCGAAGTTCCACATCGCGCACGTTCTGTACGGCGGGCTGCTGCTCACCTTCTCGCTGATCGCGGTCATCGGACTGCTCAGCCCGGCAGCCCGGCCGGCGGCGTCGATCTTCGGTGGCATCGGGTTCGGTCTCTTCATCGACGAGGTCGGGAAGTTCGTCACCAAGAACGTCAATTACTTCTACAAGCCGGCGATCGCGATCATCTACGTCTGCTTCCTCGTGCTGTTCGGGATCGTCCGCTGGCTCGCGCGCTGGCGGTTCCGTGACGACGAGGCGGTGCTGATCGGGCTTGATGCGTTGCAGCGCTCGGCGGTCGGGTCGCTGAGCCGCGAGCGGCGTGGGCATGTGCTCGCGCTGCTGGAGCATGTCGAGACGCCGCTCGCCCGCGATGTGTCCGCGCTGCTCGAGAAGGCGGGTGCCGAGCCGGAGCATGAGACGGTTGGCCGCCGGGTGCATGTCGCGCTGCGGCGTACGTGGCACGCGGCCGTCGCGCATCCACGCTTCCGAGAACTCGTGCTTGCGATCTTGCTGGCGGCGGCGTTGATCGGCGCAGGCGAAATCGCGTACTTCCTCCGCCACGGCATCGGGCCGCTGCCGGGTGGGCAGCGTGCGTTCGTCGTTGTGACGATCGTCTGCGACTGCATGCTCATCGTCGGCGCAGTTCAGCTGCGCGCGTCACTACTTCGCGCGCTGCACTGGTACGACCACGCGATCCTGCTCGAGATCACGGTCGGCCAGGTGTTCCTCTACGCGTCGCAGGAACTCGCCGCTTCGCTGAACCTGATCGCGCTACTGATCTTGTGGGCGCTCGTGCGCGCCGCGATTCACTTCGAGAGCATGCCTCCGGGGTCTGCCCCCCGCCAGACCCCAGCCTCGGCCGTTCCGCAGGCGACGGTGCCATAGCGGGGACACACGCGTCACAGAACTGAGACGCGAAAACGCCCTGCGATCGGCCTGCAATCTCGCGTCGCCGCCCAACGCGACGACATGCGACGCAACGGCGATGGGGTCAGGGACGGGGCAGACCCCGGCGACGCCAAAACACCACGCCGCCGGCGAGCGTGAGCAGCACCACCGCGCCGGCCGCGATGTAGATGCGATCGTCGTTCGTCGAATTGCCAGAGCTCGCCTTGAGCTTCGGCAACGCACCGACCTTCACACCGGCGTGCGTCGCGAGCGCGCGCACGGCGCTCGCGGTATCCGCCGCAAGGCCTGCTCCCGCGAACGGATTCGGCGGCGGCAGCTTGTCGAGCACCGCCTGCTCGCCGGGATCCGGCTTGCCGTCCCGCGCGATCGCGTAGCCGTTCGGCATCACCACGAGCGTGCGTCCCTGGTAGAGGAACTTCAACTCCTGCGAGAGGAACGGCGCGTAGAGCTTCGGCTTCTTGAACAGAATCGTGACGGAACCCATGTCGTACCGGCTCGCGATCAGCGCAACGCGCACCGTGTACCCGGCCGTCTTCGCCGCACGCAATAACGCGTTCAACTGCGTCGTGTCGTACGACGAGAGCGCAGTGTCGGGCGGCACGAACGACGGCGCCTGCAAGAGATAATCGCTCGCGGGATCACCGTCCGCACGCGCGAGCGGCACGAACACCAGCGCGAGCAGCAGCACGATGAGCGCCCTACGCAAAGATCCTCCTCACCAGGTCGATGGCAATCACAGCCGCGCCGCACCCGGCAGCGAGTGCGGCAAACGCGGCGACAAGGCGGACGTAGACGTTCACCCAGCCGCCCTGTCAACGACGAGAGCCGTAAACGGTGTGCCGCTCTTCGGTGTGATGACGAACGACAGGCCCCAGTGGCCGACCATCACAAGCGCCAGCGCCTTGCGCGTGTAGACGCCGGGCGACGTCTCGGCGAGCTGGAACTCCTGGGTCGGCATCTGCATGTCGAGCATCGCAAACGACAGCGTGACGTCCGCGCCGGTCACGGGCTTCCCGCCGCGCGTCAGGCGCAGCCCGAACGAGTTCGAGCTCACGGCTTTGTTCGGCGCGACCAGCACCTGCAGCTTGTAGCCACCCCGATCGACGCTCGCCGCCACCTGGCCCGGGCCGACGCGCGCGAGCGCCTTTCCTTCCTCGGCAAAGGCGGGCGGTGGCGGTGCGAGACTCGAAAGCACCGCCGCCGCGAGAATCGCACCCGCGACGAGCAACACCTCGGTCGACACCGTCGCGCGCAGCACTCGGGCAGCGCCGGCGTTGGGGAGCGCGGGCTTCACGCGCAGCAGGTTCACAGACGCAACCGCCATTGCCGCGAGCAGGATCGCCGCTTTCACGAGAATCGCCTTGCCGTACGACGTGAGCCACAGCGCATCGATCGTCGGCAGGTGGATCACCGACGCCCCGACGCCCGATGCGAGCAGCACCATCACCGACACGAACGCGACGTTCGAAAACCGGGGGACGGCCACGACGAGTCCCGCCCCGCGACGCGCCGCAGGCAGGCTGCGCCAGAGAACGAGCAGCCCGACCAGCCCGCCGATCCAAATCGAGCCGGACACGAGGTGCAGCCAGTCGAGCAGCAGCGACCAGCCGCGCGGCGCCGTCTGCCCCGCGTGCCCGCTGGCGCCCGGCAGCGCGAGCGTCGCAGCCGCGGCAAGCAAGGTGCCGACCGTCGCGAGCAGCGCCGCGGCAGAGCGGTGCTCGCGCTCCGGTTTGTCGAGCCACAGCGCGACCGCAGCAGCGCCGACGAACAGCACGAAGCAGATCCAGAGATCGACGTAACCGCGGCCGAACGCCGTCGTCCGCCAGAGCGGCACCAGCGCACCGAACGCCCAGAAGCTTCGCAACGAGTCGATCGCCGTCGACTCCTCGAGGTACGCGGGCACCGCAGCAAGACCGGCTGCGGCGACGACGAAGAACGCGATCGACACCGAACGGAGCGTCGCTCCCGGCACGCGACGCACGAGTGGCCGCGCAATCGCGATGCGCAGCACAAATAGCCCGATCGCGATCATCGTCGTCAGGAACATCAGCCAACGCGCGACCAACAGCGGCGTCGTCGTGGCGGTCTCCGAAATATGCGGGACGCGGAACTGCGGCGGCGGCCCCTCGTTCGGTCCGACCGCGAACGTGAACACTCCCTGTACCGGGTGGCCGTCGACGGAAATGGCGCGCCAGT
>DASXKU010000056.1:0-68004 GCA_036496645.1 Gaiellaceae bacterium | reverse complement strand
CTCGGTACGTACGCCTCAGGCTGGTAGTAGTCGTAGTACGAGACGAAATACTCGACGGCGTTGCGGGGGAAGTATGTGCGGAACTCGTTGCAGAGCTGAGCCGCGAGCGTCTTGTTGTGGGCGATCACGAGCGCCGGCCGCTGGAGCTCCTCCACGACCCCCGCCATCGTCATTGTCTTGCCGGTGCCCGTCGCGCCAAGCAGCGTGATGCCGCGGGCGCCGGCCTCGACCCCACGCGCGAGTGCCTGGATCGCCGCCGGCTGGTCGGCGGTCGGTCGGAACTGTGCGTCGAGCTCGAATCTAGGCATTAGGACGGACCGCTTAGCGTAGCGGCGCCGCCGTACGGAATTCGCCGCTCAGAAGCTGCGCCGCAGCCGCAGCCGCAGTGTCAGCGAGCCCCGCAGACCGAGCACCCGGATCCGGTCGCGCTCGCGCGACTTCGACTGGGGCGACTGATTTCTCCGCAAGTGCCGGATTCCGCTCGCGCGGAACCCGGCACGCAGAACCCCTAAAGCCGGCCGCTATCGCGGCCGGGTGTAAGGCGTGGCACGTCACGGCCGTTACCCTGTTCTGACCGTGCCGCCGCTCAAAACATCCACCTCGTACGTCCCGACCGGCGACCAGCCGCAGGCGATCGAATCGCTGGCGGCGGGCCTCCGCGCGGGCGAGCAGTACCAGACGCTGCTCGGCGCGACGGGCACCGGCAAGACGGCGACGATGGCGTGGATCATCGAGCAGGTGCAGAAGCCGGCGCTCGTGATCGCGCACAACAAGACCTTGGCCGCCCAGCTCTGCAACGAGTTCCGGGAGTTCTTCCCCAGCAACGCGGTCGAGTATTTCGTGTCGTACTACGACTACTACCAGCCTGAGGCGTACGTGCCGCAGGCCGACCTCTACATCGAGAAGGACTCGTCGCAGAACGACGACATCGCGCGGCTACGGCTCGCTGCGACGTCAGCGCTCTTCACGCGGCGCGATGTCGTGGTCGTCGCGTCGGTGTCGTGCATCTACGGCCTCGGCTCACCGGAGGAGTGGCGCAACCGGTTGCTCTATCTCGAAGTGGGCGAGGAGCAGGATCGCGACGCGGTGCTGCGCAAGCTGATCGAGTCGCAGTACGTTCGCAACGACACCGTGCTCGGCCGCGGGCGCTTCCGCGTCAAGGGCGACCTGCTCGAGATTCAGCCGGCGAATGTCGAGACCGCGTATCGCGTGTCGTTCTTCGGCGACGAGGTCGAGCAGATCACGCACTTCGACCCACTGTCGGGCGAGGTCTACGCGAAGCTCGACAACCTCGCGATCTGGCCGGCGACGGAATACGTCACGTCCGCGCCCACGATTGAGCGCGCGGTCGGCGAGATCCGCAGCGAGCTCGAGTCTCAGGTCAAGAAGTTCGAAGCCGACAACCGTATGCTCGAAGCGCACCGCATCCGCCAGCGCACCGAGTACGACCTGGAGATGATGCAGGAGCTCGGCTTCTGCAACGGCATCGAGAACTATTCGCGCATCCTCGAGGGGCGTCCGCCTGGATCGCATCCGTTCACGTTGCTCGACTACTTCCCGGACGACTTCGTGATCTTCGTCGACGAGTCGCACCAGACCGTGCCTCAGGTTGGCGGCATGTACGAGGGCGACCGCTCGCGCAAGCAGACGCTGATCGACTACGGCTTCCGGCTACCGTCGGCACTCGACAACCGCCCGCTCCGCTTCGACGAGTTCCTGGAGAAGGTGCCGCAGATGGTCTTCGTCTCGGCGACGCCCGGCCCGTGGGAGTTGCGCCACTCGACACGCGTCGCGGAGCAGCTGATCCGGCCGACGTATCTCGTCGACCCTGAGGTCGAGCTGCGCCCGACGCGCAACCAGATCGACGACCTCCTGAACGAGATCCGCCTGCGCGAGGATCGCGGTGAGCGCGTCCTCGTCACCACGCTGACAAAGAAGATGTCGGAAGACCTGACCGACTACCTGCTCGAGGCGGGAGTCAAGGCGCGCTACCTGCACTCGGAGATCGACACGCTCGAGCGCATTCAGATCATTCGCGAGCTGCGGCTCGGCGACTACGACGTGCTGGTCGGCGTCAACCTGTTGCGCGAGGGCCTCGACCTGCCGGAGGTGTCGCTGGTCGCGATCCTCGACGCCGACAAGGAAGGCTTCCTGCGCGGCAAGACCGCGCTCGTCCAGACCATCGGTCGCGCCGCGCGTCATGTGAACGGCAGAGTGCTGATGTACGCCGACAAGGTGACCGAGGCGATCAAGGGTGCGACCGAAGAGACGACCCGCAGGCGCGAGGCGCAGCTGGCCTACAACGAGGAGCACGGCACGACGCCGGTCTCGATCATCAAGGGCGTCTCCGACATTGCAGAGTTCCTGGCGCTCGACCAGCCGCATGTCCCGACGTCACGGCGGCGGCGCGGCGACAAGGTCGAGGGCCTGTCGCGCGAGGAGCTCGAGAAGCTTGTCGTTACGCTTGAGGAAGAGATGTTCCAGGCAGCCGAGGAACTGCGGTTCGAGTACGCGGCGAAATTGCGCGACGAGCTCAAGGAGCTGCGGCGCGATCTCGCGGCGCTCGCCGAGGCGGCGGCATGAGCCTGGGATTGGTCCTCACCATCTTGTGGATCGGCCTAGTCGTCGGCGGACTGGCCCGATTCGCGATTCCAGGTCCCGATCCGATGCCGCTGTGGCTCACGATCGCGATCGGGCTCGTCGGGTCGATTGCCGGCGCAGGCGTCGGGCGTGGCATCTCAGGAGGCGGCTACCTCACGTCGTTCGTCGCGTTCGGTGTGTCGATCGGTCTCGTCGCCGCGTATCGCAAGTACGTGCAGCGGCGGCCGATCGTCGGCGAAGGCGCGCGCGCCTTTCCCGAGCGTGGCTTCGGTGTGGAGCACTACCGCGAGCGGCTGAAGAGGCTCGGGATCGACCCGGACAATCTCTCGCCCGATCCGAAACGGATCGAGAAGGCGCGACTACTCGCAGCGCTCGACGAGCTGCATCGTGCGGGCTTGATCGACGACGACGAGCTCGCCGCGAAACGCGCTCAAGTAGAAGCGCGCGCGTAGCGGCGCGATCCGACGAGCGTCCAGCCGTCGGAGCGAATCCAGTTGTCGACCGTCAATTCGTTCTCCGTGGCGGTGTAGAGCACGCAGCCGCTCGCCTCGCCGAGACGATCCGGGCGTGGGCGTGCAAGGCCCGGCGCGTTCGACAGGACGGCGCCGCCGACGCCGACCGCGAATTCGCGCCGGTCTGACACCGTCGCCTGGTGTACGTGTCCGCTGATGAAAAGCTCTGCGCCGGCGTCTGCGAGCGTCGCGAGCACGTGCGCTCTGCGCGCGAGTGGACGCTTCCGCATGCGCCACGGAGCGTTCACGAATTGGTGATGCAGTGCGACCACGCGCAACGCGCCGGGTGCTGCACCGGCGAGCCGGTTCGCAGCGCGCGCGAGTGCGGCGCGGCTCACGCCCCCCGACTGGTGCCGCCACGGCCGCACCGAGTTGAGTCCGACGACATGCAGCGCTTCGCTTGCATGCACCGGCTCCGTCGTCATCCACACGCGTTCGAACTCCGCCCACGGCGATGTAAAACGCGCCGGGAGGCGATACGGGATGTCGTGGTTTCCCGGCACAGCGATCACCGGCACACCAAGATCGTGCAGGAACGTTCCCGCCAGCTGGTGCTGCTCACGGCGCCCACGATGCGTCAGATCCCCGGTCGCAACGACCAGGTCGGGCGTGAGCCGGGCGATCACCTCGTCCAGTGCGCCTGCGAGCTCGTCGCGGCCGCCGAAGTGGAGGTCGGAGACCTGAAGGAGGCGAGTAATCATGGCCGGGGCAGGCTATACAGTGGTTCTGTGGCCGACGAGCAGTCCACCGAGATTTTCGACGACTTGTACTTGGGTCTTCGTGCCGGCGGCGCGCTACGAAAGCAGCGTCGCGGCGAGCCGCTGACGGCAGAGGAGCAGGATGCGCTTGGCCGCTGGCAGCGCCTGTCGCCGATTCGCAAGGGCATCGCCGTCGGAGGCTTCGCGGTTGGCACGTTCGGTCTCGGCTTCACGCTTGGCGGACTCGTGTTTGGCCGCTGGCGCAAGGCGTAGCTCTTTAACACTGCGTAGCTTCTCAGCACTGCGTAAAGCGTCCGCCTCGCGAAGCTCGTTCAGTAGCTGCTGGTTTCTCAACGCCACCGAGACACGCTCGGTGAAGTCGATCGCTCAGCTGTGGTACGTCGGGATGGACAGGCGCGTCACAGCCGTAAGCGTACGCGCCGCGGTAGGCGACGAATCCCGGGCGACCCCTGTTCCCATGCGGCGGCGGGACCTCTAGGCGAACGCACGTTCGCGCGATACGATGGGCCCTAGATGGCTGCCGACGAGCTCGTTGTTCACGGCGCCCGTGAGCACAACCTGAAGGACATCACCGTCCGGCTGCCGCGGAACGCCCTGATTTGCATCACCGGCCTCTCCGGCTCGGGGAAGTCGAGCCTTGCCTTCGACACGATCTACGCCGAGGGCCAGCGCCGCTATGTCGAGTCGCTGTCCGCGTACGCCCGGCAGTTCCTGCAGATGATGGAGAAGCCGGACGTCGATTCGATCGAGGGGCTCAGCCCGGCGATCTCGATCGACCAGAAGACGACGTCGCGGAACCCGCGCTCGACCGTCGGCACCGTGACCGAGATCTACGACTACTTGCGCCTGCTGTACGCGCGCGTCGGCCGGCCACACTGCCCGGTCTGTGGCCGCTTGATCTCCGGACAGTCGATCGATTCGATCGTCGAGCAGATGCTCGCCTTGCCCGAGGGCTCGCGATTCACGGTGAACGCACCCGTTGTGCGCGACCGCAAGGGCGAGTTCCGCGACCTGTTCGAGGAGCTGCGCAATGAAGGCTTCTCACGCGTGAAGGTCGATGGCGAGCAGCACACGCTCGAAGAGCCGCCGACGCTCGACAAGAAGTTCAAGCACTCGATCGACGTCGTCGTCGACCGGCTCGTGATGAAAGAGGACATTCGCACGCGGCTCACGCAGTCGGTGGAGACGGCGGTGCAGCTCGCGGACGGCCTCGTCGTCGTCGACCTCGTCGATGCCGGAGAGGAGCGCACGTATTCCGAGCGGTTCGCATGCCCAGAGCACGGCGTGTCGCTGCCCGAGCTGCAGCCGCGCGTGTTCTCGTTCAACTCGCCGCACGGCGCGTGTCCCCGCTGCACCGGCCTCGGCTCGCAGCAGGAGATCGACCCCGACCTGCTCGTCCCCGACACGTCATTGTCGATCGACGACGGCGCGCTCGTGCCGTGGGCAATCGGCGGCGGCTTCTACGAGTCGGTAATCCAGGCTGTTGCAGACCGGTACGAGATCCCCACCGACGTTTCCTGGAGCGAACTGACCAGCGAGCAGCAAGATCGCTTCCTCTACGGCACCGACGGCGACAAGGTCTACGTGCAGTACCGCAACCGGATGGGTCGCAAGCGGTCGTACATGATCGCCTTCGAGGGGATCATCCAGTCGCTCGAACGCCGCTATCGCGAAACGGAGTCGTCGTCGCAGCGCGAGCGGATCGAGGAGTACATGTCGTTCCGTCCTTGCCCGGTGTGCAAGGGCGCGCGCCTCAAGCCGGAGGTTCTCGCGGTCACCGTCGGCGAAAGGAACATCCACCAGTTCACGCAGCAGTCGATCACGCGCTCGCTCGAGTTTCTGGCGGGTCTCGACCTGACCGAGACGGAGCAGCTGATCGGCGCGCGCATCGTGAAGGAGATCCGCGAACGGCTGACGTTCCTCAACGATGTCGGCGTCGGTTACCTGCAGCTCGACCGCGCGTCGGCGACACTTTCCGGTGGCGAGGCGCAGCGGTTGCGGCTCGCGACGCAGATCGGCTCGCAGCTCGTCGGTGTGCTGTACATCCTCGACGAGCCGTCGATCGGGCTGCACCAGCGCGACAACGACAGGTTGATCGGCACGCTCGAGCGGCTCAAGAATCTCGGCAACACGGTGGTCGTCGTCGAGCACGACGAGCAGATGATGCGCAGCGCCGATTGGCTCGTCGACATGGGCCCAGGCGCCGGCGCGCACGGCGGTCATGTGGTCGCGGAGGGGCCGGCGTCAAAGGTCGAGCGCAACAAGAAGTCGGTCACGGGACAGTTCTTGGTGGGCACACGCGAGATCGCGGTGCCCGAACGGCGCTCCGAAGATCGCGGCACATTCACCGTGCACGGCGCCGCCGAGCACAACCTGAAGCAGATCGACGTGGAGTTCCCGATTGGGCGCTTCGTCGCCGTCACAGGCGTGTCGGGCTCCGGTAAGTCGACGCTCGTGAACGAGATTGTCTACAAGGCGCTTGCGAACCGGCTGAACAAGATGCGCGTGAAGCCGGGTGCGCACAAGGACGTCGAGGGCATCGAGGCGTTCGACAAGGTGATCGAGATCAACCAGCGCCCGATCGGCCGTACACCGCGCTCGAACCCTGCGACGTACACCGACCTCTTCACGCACGTCCGTGAGCTGTACTCACTCACGCCCGACTCGAAAGTGCGTGGCTACAAGCCTGGGCGCTTCTCGTTCAACGTGAAGGGCGGGCGCTGCGAGACGTGCAAGGGCGACGGGCAAATCAAGATCGAGATGCACTTCCTGCCCGACGTGTACGTCCCGTGCGAGACGTGCAAGGGCAAGCGCTACAACCGCGAGACGCTCGAGGTGCGCTTCAAGGGCAAGACGATCGCCGACGTGCTCGAGATGTCGGTCGAGGAGGCGCTGTCGTTCTTCGCGAAGCTCCCGAAGCTTCGCCGGCGCTTGCAGACGCTGCATGACGTCGGGCTCGACTACATGCGGCTCGGCCAGCCTGCGACGACGCTGTCGGGCGGCGAGGCCCAGCGCGTGAAGCTCGCCGCCGAGTTGTCGAAGGTTGCGACCGGCCGCACGCTTTACATCCTCGACGAGCCCACGACTGGCCTGCACTTCGCCGACATCGAGAAGCTGCTCGAGGTGCTGCAGCGGCTCGTCGACGGCGGCAACACCGTGCTCGTGATCGAGCACAACCTCGACGTGATCAAGCAGGCCGACTGGGTCATCGACCTTGGGCCGGAAGGCGGCGAGGAGGGCGGAGAGGTGATTGCGGTCGGGACGCCCGAGGACATTGCTGCGGTGGCCGAGTCGTACACCGGTCGCTTCCTGCAGTCGCTCCTCGAGCGCCGCGCCGTCGCCGCAGCGTGAACCCCTCGAAGAGGACAGTTCTGTTGTGGCTGCTCGGCATCTCGATCGTGCTGTTCGGCGGCGGGATGCTCGCGTTCTACTTCACGCGTAACGAATCGATCTGCCCGAACGGCAAGCCGCCGGTGTCGCAGCGCTCGGCCGTGCTCGAGCCGACCGAGTACCGTTGCTCCGATGGCGTTGTCGTTACCAAGGGATAGCGGCATGCGGGACTGGTGGCTGCGCACGGTGCTCGTGCTGCAGCATCCGCGGCCGGTGTTCGTCGCGCTGCGCGACGAGTCGCGCGAGTCGCTTTCGGATCGCTCCGAGCCGATCATGGCGATCGTCATCCTCGCGGGGATCGCCGCTGCGCTGGCGAGCGGCACCGCTGGGCACCTCCTCGACGATCCCGACTACGACGGTCTGCTGATCGCCGTCTGGGCGTTTCTCGCCGGGACGATCTCCGGGGTGTTCGGCTACTTCGTGCTCGGCGGCGTGCTGCATGTCGGTGCGCGGCTGCTCGGGTCGCACGGGACGTTTCGCCGGAACCGACAGATCGTCGCGTTCGCTGCGGCACCGGTCGCGCTCTCGCTCATCCTCATCCCGTTCCGGCTCGCGCTCTATGGCCAGGACATGTTCCGCACCGGTGGCAGCGATGCCGGCACGGGTGCGCATGTATTCGCTGCGCTCGAGCTGGTGTTCGTGGCGTGGGCTGCGGCGTTGCTCGTGATCGGTATTCGCTCGGTGCACGGCTGGACGTGGCCGCGTGCCGCACTCGTGGCGGCGCCGGTCGTCGCGCTGCCGATCGTCCTCAGCCTGCTTTAACCGCCAGCGCCGCTTCGAACTCCGCCAGCTCGTTCTCGGGCATCGCGTATGTGTGCTTGTCCTCTGGGAACGCGCCGCTGCGCACATCAGCTGCATACGTGGCAACCGCGCCGCCGATCACGTCGGCGACCTCCGCGTAGCGCTTCACGAAGCGTGGCTGCCGACCGGCGTACAGACCGAGCAGGTCGTGCCACACCAGCACCTGACCGTCGCAGGCCGCGCCTGCGCCGATGCCGATGGTCGGCACGTTCAGCGCCGCGGTGACACGCGCCGCAACGGACGCGGGCACCGCTTCCAGCACGACCGCGAAGCAGCCCGCGTCCTGCAGCGCGAGCGCTTCCTCGTAGAGCTTCAACGCCGCGTCGGCGGAGCGCCCCTGTGCTTTAAAACCACCCAGTTTCGTCGCAGATTGAGGGGTGAGCCCGATGTGGCCCATCACACCGATGTTGGAGTCGGCGATCGCGCGCACGCGCGACAGCATCCGGCCCGCGCCCTCGAGCTTCACGACGTCGGCGCCGCCTTCCTTGACCATGCGAATCGCGTTCGCGACCGCCTGCTCATCCGACACTTCGTAGGTACCGAACGGCATGTCGCCGATCACGATCGGCCGCCGTGCCGTGCGCGTCACCGCTTTCGTCAGGAAGATCATCTCGTCGAGAGTCACGGGGACGGTCGACTCGTGGCCGAGCATCACCATCGCCGCCGTGTCGCCGACGAGGATCAGCTCGACGCCGGCTTCGTCCGCGATGCGCGCGGCGGGAGCGTCGTACGCGGTGATCATCACGATCTTGTCGCCGCGCTCCTTCATTTCGGCGAGCTCCGGCAGCGGGAGTTTCCCGGCCGCATTCGGGCGAGTGCTCACGTGCGATCTCCTTCCAGCAGGATGTTGTCGATCAGGCGTGTTGCACCGACGTGGGCGGCGACCGCGAGCGTGGGGCCGTCGAGGTCGGCGATCTCGACGTAGTCCGGCTCGAGGCCGGCATCGAGCAGGATCGTGCGGGCTGCATCGGCGTCGCGCGCGGCGAGCGCGCGCGGAATCGCCCGCGCCTGCTCGCGTTCCTCGGTCGAGAGGCGTGCGTTGCGCGACGAGAGGGCAAGACCGTCGGGGTCGCGCATCGTGTCGACGACGCGAATCTCCACGTCGAGGTTGAGGTCGCGAACGAGCTGCTTGAGCACGGCGACCTGCTGCGCGTCCTTGCGGCCGAACCAGGCGCGGTGCGGCTTGACGATGTTGAAGAGCTTCAGGCACACCGTTGCAACGCCACGGAAGTGGCCCGGCCGCCAAGCCCCTTCTAGACCATCCGCAATGCCTTCCGGCACGACCCACGTTGCGAAGCCTGGTGGATAGAGCTCGTCGGACTCGGGCGCGAAGAGGACGTCGACGCCTGCCTCTTCAGCGGTGGCCGCATCGGCGTCGAGGTTGCGCGGGTAGAGCGCAAGGTCGGCCTCGTTGCCGAACTGCGCAGGGTTGACGAACACGCTCGCGACGAGCGTGTCGCAGTCTGCGCGCGCGACGTCGAACAGGCGGACGTGCCCAGCGTGCAGCGCGCCCATCGTCGGGACGAGCCCGACTGTTCCGTCGAGAGCGCCGAGCTCGCTGATTGTGTGCGCGATCCTCATGCGCGCGTCGCTTCCGTCAGTACGCGGTAGAGGCCCTCGAGCTCTGGTGCGTGCGCGCGGATCGCCTCGAGGTGTCGTTCGATCGTCTCCCGGTCGCCGCGTGTGAGCGGGCCTGTCAGCTCGAAACCATTCGCGATCGTCCGTTGCATCAGCGGCACAAGCGCCTCAGGCGGGACATCTGCTTCTTCGAGCAGGCGCGACGCGATGCGATAGAGCGTCACGAGGAAACTCGACGCGACCACTGCACCTGCGTGGTACAGCCCGCGCTTCTCGTCGGCGAGGGCGAACGGGCGCAGCCCGAGCGTGTCGGCGAGCCACAGCGCGTGCCGGCGTGCCTCTTCGCTCTCCGCGGTGATTGCGCCCCACGCGCCGTCGAGTTGCTCGGGCCCTTGGCCGAGGACGAGCGTCTGCAGCGGATGAACCGAGAAGCGGCGTGCGTGCGGCTCGAGAGCCGCAAGCGGTGTTGCCCCCGACACGTGCGCCACCCACGGGCCAGGTGCGATCCCACGTGCAACCTCGGCGATCACGCGATCCGGGACGCAAAGGAGGCGCAGATCCCCGTCGTTGGAGATGGCGACGCCACGCTCGCGTAAGCGGGCTTCGATCGCCGTTCCGGCACGGCCGGAACCGATGACGGTGATGCTCTCGAACATGGTGTGCTCCAGCTCCCATGCGGGATGCCGGGCAGATCTCAGTGTACCGGGGCCCGACTTTCGCCGCGGCCCCGGTACGAGATGCCTTTTACGACGATGTCATTTCGGGGAGAGGAGCCTCGCCGTGCGAGAACGCCCTGACCCGGACGACGGACAGACTGCTGCCGACGGCGCCGGACGACTCAATGCTCGCCGCGGAGCCGGTCGGGATCTGCGAGAGCTGCGCGGACTTGCCGTTCAGCGTGACAACTGCGTTCGACGGGACGGTGAACGTCTGTGTGCGCCAGATCGCTCCGCCCTGCGCCTGCTGGATCGTGACAGCGCTACTCGAGTCGGTCGTGATCCGCCCACGATCGAACGTCACCTGCAGGAACTGCTGTGTGTACGGATCAAGCTCGACGGCAGACACCTCAGCCGCGCGCGTGATCACGAGCGGGGCGAACGTCTTCTTCTTGTCGGTCCGGCTGTTGTGATGCTTCTTCTTGGTCGCGCCGGCAAGTGCGACACCGCCGAGCGCAAGGGCCGCGATTGCGTAGATCGCGAACGCGATCAGCAGGCGGCGGCGATTGAAGGTCTTCATCTCAGGTGCTCCTCCTCGGGATGGTTTGGACCGAGGCCGAGGCTAGGAGGCTCCTGTTTGAGCACCCTGAGGGCGGCGTCAACGCACGTAAGCCATGCGCAAAGCCGCGCTTTACGTTCGATTTACGCTGCGCGCACACGCCAATGACCGATCGCCGTCATCCTTCCGTAATCCGCAAGACCGCCATCGCCCTGTTGCTCCTCGGAGCCCTATTTGTTGGAGCCTTTGCTGCGCCGGCGCAAGCGCGCTCACGGCCGACCAAGGCCGTTCGCGCGATCATCGTGCGTGTCGAGCAGCACGCCCTCGTCCTGCGCGCGCTCGACGGCAGTAAACAACGCGTCGCAATTCCTGCGCGCACGGCAATCTCGCTTGACGGAAAGCCGGTGATCCTGAGCGCTCTGCGCCCAGGCGACATCGTGATCGTGATGCCCCGCGGACGCGGTCGCGGAGCGGCAATCCAGATCCGCGCGTTCTCGCCATGAGTGGCGTCGCGGTGGTCATCGAGGACGACGAGGCGATCGGTGGCCTCGTCACGGCGTACCTCGAGCGTGAAGGTTTCGCGGTGACGTGGGAGCGCACCGGTGGAGGCGGGATCGAAGCGGTCGAGCGTGAGGACGCTCGCATCGTCGTGCTCGACGTCGGCCTGCCGGACGTGGACGGGTTCGAGGTCTGCTCGCGCTTGCGCCGCGATTCGCGGACGCCCGTGCTGATGCTGACCGCGCGCGACGAAGAGGTCGACCGCATCGTCGGTCTCGAGCTCGGCGCCGACGACTACATGACGAAGCCATTTTCGCCGCGCGAGCTCGTCGCGCGCGTGCGCGCAATCCTGCGCCGCACCGAGCCAGAGGCCCCGCCGCTGCATGAGTTTGGCGACATCGTGATTGACACGCGACGCAAGGTCGTGACGGTCGCAGGCACCCCGGTGTCGCTGCGCACGCTGGAATTCGAACTGCTCGCCGCGCTCGCTGACACGCCCGAGCGCGTGATCAGCCGCGACGAGTTGCTTCGTCGCGTCTGGGGAACGACGTTCCCGAGCGGCACCCGAACGGTCGACGTGCACGTCGCACAGGTGCGGAAAAAGCTCGGCAGGCCCGAGCTGATCGCAACCGTGCGCGGCTCGGGGTACCGTTTGCGCCCTCCCGAATGAGATCGCTCAGAGCCCGGCTGACTCTCGGCATCGCCTCCGCGGTGCTGCTCGCCGTGACGCTCACTCTGCTCGCCGCCGCGTATCTCGTCGACCGGTCGCTCAACCAAGGCGCGGTCCGCGGGCTCGAACGACAAGCGGCACTGCTCGGGAAGACGGGTGTCGGGCAGCAGGCCGGTCCGTTCGGACGGTTCCTACAGACGCAAGACGAGCGCCTCGCGGTGCTTTCGCGCCGTCAAGCGTCGCTGTTGCTGCCCGGGCGCAGCGATCCGACGAAGCCGTCGTCCGGGCACGTCAACGTGAACGGCACTGCGTACATCTACGCCGCGCAGCCGAGCGGCAACTCGACGGTTGTGCTCTTGCGGACAGAGGCGTCCGTCGCGTCCGACCACCATCCGTATCTGATCGTTTTTGCGGCGCTGGCTGGTTTCGGCGCGTTGCTCGCAGCGATCGTCGCGTCGGTCCTCGCAGGCGGTGTCGCCCGCTCGATCGGGCGCGTTGCTGCAGCAAGCCGCCGTCTGGCTGAGGGAGAGCACCCCGAGCCGCTGCCCGAGCAGGGCGCCAACGAGGTTCGTTCGCTGGCGCGCTCGTTCAACGAGATGGCAGGTCAGCTTGCACGCGCACGCGCGGCCGAGCGCGAGTTTCTCGTGTCGGTCAGCCACGAGCTCAAGACGCCGCTTACCGCGATTCGCGGTTATGCCGAGGCGATCGGCGACGGCGTGCTCTCGCCACGGCGCGCGGTCGAGGTGATCAACGCCGAAGCAGCGCGGCTCGAGCGCCTCGTCGCCGACCTGCTCGAGCTCGCGCGGCTCAACCGCATCGGCTTCGACGTCGAATACACGACCGTCGACCTAGCGTCGGTCGCAGAAGAAGCTGCGCAGCGTCATGCCGGTCGCGCACGCGAGCTCGGAGTCGAGTTGCGCTGGACTGCAGATGCCGCGGCACTTGCTCTCGGCGACCACGACCGCGTGTTGCAGGCCGTGTCGAATCTCGTCGAGAACGCGCTGCGCTGCACACCGTCGGGCGGCTCCGTGGAGATCCAAGCGGCGGCCGGCTCGATCGCCGTCACCGACACCGGGCCTGGGCTCGCGCCGGAAGACGTGCCGCGCGCGTTCGAGCGCTTCTTCCTCTACCGGCGGTACGGCAAGGAGCGCCCGGTCGGCACGGGGCTGGGCCTTTCAATCGTTCGAGATTTGGCGCGCGCGATGGGCGGTGACGTGGACGTCGACAGCCGGCCCGGTGCCGGCGCGACATTCCGCATCCGCCTGCTTACTTCTTGACGGTGTTACTTATGAACCGTCACTACGTAGTTCACGACGCGCTTCGTCTTCCCGACCGTCACGGTGACGCGGAACGTCAGCGGGTAGCCGACCGATTCGGCCGGCCAGATGACGAAGTCCTTGAACGTTCCCTTGAAGGCGACGTTCGTGACGTTGCCCTTTTTCCGGCCGAAGCCGACGGGATGCTTGCCGCCGAGTGGGTCGACGATCTGCGCCGTGACGTGACCCACGGCAGCCTTGCCGCCGACCGTTGCCGTGACCGTGTACGGCCAGTGCGCGCCGACCTTCGGGGTGTGCGTCGGCGCCGCGAGCGACACATGCAGCGTGACGGCAGCAAGAAGCAGCAGCTTCACGAGATGGAGAATATGCGTCCGAGTCGGCTGCGAGGATGCCCGTTGGTAGGGTTGATGCGATGCCGATCTACGAATACGTCTGCATGAGCTGCGAGTCCCATTTCGAGGAGCTCGTCGGGATGTCGGACCCCGATCCGACGTGCCCCGACTGCGGCCACGAGCGGGTCGCGAAGCAGCTGAGCGCGTTCGTTGCACACGGCACCGTCGGACAGCCCACCTTCGGTGGTGGCGGCTGTTGCGGCGGGAACTGTGGCTGCGGGCACTGAGCGTGAGCTCGCGCTGCTCGCCTTCGGCGACGTAGTCGCCGGCTGCACGCGTTGCGCACTGGCGCAGACGCGCACGCAGGTTGTCTTCGGCGCCGGCTCGCCGTCGGCGGACTTGATGTTCGTCGGCGAGGCGCCGGGGTTCCACGAGGACAAGCAAGGCATCCCCTTCGTCGGCGCGGCGGGCCAGCTGCTCACGAAGCTGCTCGGTGGCATCGGCGTCGCGCGCGAGGAGGTCTACATCGCGAACGTCCTGAAGTGCCGCCCGCCTGGCAACCGCGATCCGCAGTCCGACGAGATCGAGGCGTGCGAGTCGCATCTCTTCAAGCAGATCGAGCTGATCCAGCCGAAGGTCGTTGCGACGCTCGGGAACTTCGCGACGAAGCTGCTCTCCGGCAAGCCTGCAGGAATCACGAGCGTCCACGGCCAGGAGCAGGAGATGACGCTTGGCGGCCAGAGCGTGCTGCTCTATCCGCTGTTTCATCCCGCGGCAGCGCTCTACACGCCGCGCATGCTGGAGGTGCTTGAGCAGGACTTCGCGCGGCTGCCTGGTCTGCTCGGCCGCGACTCGACGCCGGCGGCTCCGGAGGTCGAGCAGGCAAGCGCGAGTGCGGAACAGCCTGTCCAGCTTGGTCTCTTTTAAATCGCGCCTCTTCTAGGCTTCACCCGTGATCGCGGGCTCCATTGTTTTTATTCACGTCCCGAAGACGGGAGGCAGCACCTTCGCGTCGATCCTGCGGCGCAGTTTTCCGGCGTCAGATGTCGTCCTGCAAAGCGCATTGAAGGAGAAGTACCTCGCGGAAGTCGACGCTCAGCTGCGGGCGGCGGCGATGCGGCCACAGCTCGGCTCGATCCACGGTCACGTGCCGCTTTCGTATCGCCCGCAGTTCCCACCCGAGGCGCGCTACGTGACGCTCTTACGCGACCCGGTTAGGCGGCAGTACTCGCACTACCGGTGGGTCTATACCAGGGCCGTGCAAAACGGCTCGGCCCCGCCGGTAGCGGAAGCGCTAAAGCGCGGACGGCTGGTGGACAACCTTCAGACGCGCATGCTCTGCGGGCTGGACAATCCGCTCACGCGGCCCGCCGACGACGAGTTGCTGACGGCCGCGCGCGCCGAGCTCGATCGGCTCGCGTTCGTCGGCATCGTCGAGCGCTTCCCCGAGTCGATGTTGCTCGCCCAGGAGCGACTTGGCCTGCGCCACGTCGCGTATCGCCGCCGCAATGTGCGCGGCACGTCGCACGCGCTAGAAGACGTCGAGGCACTCCGCGCGCACAACCTGCTCGACCTCGAGCTGTATGCGCATGCAACTGCGCTCGTCGAAGCCGATCTCGACCGCCTGCGCCCTCAGGCGGTCGCGTTGGCGCGCGCGGACGAGGCGATGAGCGCGCGCCGCCTCGTCGCCGACCGAGCGGCGCTCGGCTACGTCGCCGATTACTCCGTTTCGGCGGTCGGTGCCCGCATCCGCCGCGCTCTGGCATGGAGGTAGTCACCGCGTCGCCTGCGGAGACAGAGGAGCTCGCGGCTCGACTCGCCGCAGGTCTGTGCGCCGGTGACGTCGTCGCGGTGTCGGGTGAGCTCGGCGCAGGCAAGACGACGTTCGTGCGCGGTGCCGCCCGTGCGCTCGGTGTGACGGGACCGGTTGCCAGCCCGACGTTCACGATCGGACACCGGTACGACGCGCCGGTGCCCGTTGCTCACCTCGACCTGTATCGCGTCGCGGGGCTTGATCCGGCGGAGTGGGGCGACCTCGAGCCTTATTTCGACGGCACTATCGCGTTCGTCGAATGGCCCGAGCATGGCGGCGACTGGGTGCCCACCCCGCGTGTCACGGTTACCCTCAGGCACGTGGACGCCGACCATCGCGGCGTCAGCATCGATGCAGACGACCTTAGCCTTTGACACGGCGACTTCCGCAGGCGCGGTGTGTGCGCTTGCGACGGGCGAGCGCGCGCGGCGCTCGAACGCGTCCGAGGTGCTCGCGGCGATCGACGAGATCGTCGACGACCCGAAGCAGGTCGGCCGCATCGTCGTCGGGCGCGGCCCGGGCAGCTTCACGAGCATCCGCATCGGCCTGGCAACCGCACGCTCCCTCGCTGAAACGCTGGGAATCGAACTCGCGGCCGCGAGCACGCTTGACGCATTCGCCGGCGGCACACCGGTGATCGACGCGCGTCGTGGCGAAGTGTTCACGACCGGACCGCGAGTCTGTGCACCTGAGGAGCTGGACGTTGACGGGCTCACGCTCGTCGGCGACGGTGCAGTTCGCTATCGCGCGATCTTCGAGCGGCGTGGTGCAGTTGTTCCTGAGGACGACGATCCGGCGCACGTGCCCGACCCGCTGCTGCTCGTCGCGTATGCGAGCGCGGATCTCGAGCCGCTGTATGTGCGCCAACCGGACGCGATGCCGTCCAGTGCGAAGCCGGCCGCATGACCGCCGTCCTCGTACACATCCGGCCACTTCGCCTCGAGGACCTCGACGCGATCGAGCGGATCGAACAGCGCGCATACCCGACGCCGTGGTCGCGTTCGATGTTCGCATCGGAGCTGGCGAAGCCGACTTCGATCTGCCTCGGTGCGTTCGACGGTTCGCAGCTCGTCGGCTACATGATCAATGCGCGCTACGTCGACGCATGGCACGTGATGAACGTTGCCATCGACTCGACGAATCGCCGTCGCGGTGTTGCGACCGCTCTGATCGAGCGTCTTTTCGAGTTGACGCGCGACGACGAGCGTCGTGGCTACACGCTCGAAGTGCGCGTGTCGAACGAGGGCGCTATTCGTCTTTACACGCGACTCGGCTTCGAGGCGCGAGGGGTGCGCCGCGGTTACTACACCGATAACCGTGAGGACGCGCTGATCATGTGGCGCGCCGCCGAAGAGCTGCCGTGATTCTCGGTATCGAAACGTCGTGCGACGAGACCGCGGCTGCGCTCATCACACGCGACGGTGAGATCCTCGCGAACGTCGTTTCGTCGCAGGCCGACCTCCATGCGCGCTACGGCGGCGTCGTGCCCGAGGTCGCGAGCCGGCGGCACCTCGAGCTCGTGAACCCGGTCGTGCAGGACGCGCTGCGGGAGGCGGGGGCGACGCTCGATGACATCCAGGCAATCGCCGTCACCACGCACCCGGGCTTGATCGGCGCGTTGCTCGTCGGTGTGGCCGCCGCGAAGGCCATCGCGTGGGCGCGTCGGTTGCCGCTGCTTCCCGTCAACCACCTGCACGGACACGTCGCCTCGCTGTACTTGCAGCCGCTCGACCTCGAGCCGCCGTTCACGTGCCTGCTCGCGAGCGGCGGGCACACGATGCTGCTCGATGTCACCGATCGCTCCGGCTATCGCGTGCTGGGCACGACGCTCGACGACGCCGCAGGCGAAGCGTTCGACAAAGGCGCGCGGCTACTCGGTCTCGGCTACCCGGGCGGCAAGGCGCTCGACGATCTGGCCAAGCAGGGCGACGCGAACGCGTACGCATTTCCCGTCGCGCGCGTCGACGGGCTCGACTTCTCGTTCTCTGGTCTCAAGACCGCGTTGCTGTATGCCGTGCGCGACCTATCTGCGGATGAGCTTGCGTCGCGGCGCGCGGATCTCGCCGCGTCGTACCAACACGCGATCGTGCGCGCGCTGGTGGAACGCGTCGAAGCCACGAAGGCAGAGCGTGTCGCAGTGGTCGGCGGTGTGGCCGCGAACTCGGAGCTGCGCAGTGCGTTGGCCGATGCAACGCTCGCGCCGTTGGCGCTCTGCACGGACAATGCCGCGATGATCGCCTCGGCCGCCCGATACGTCGAGCCGTTGGCCTACCCGGCGTACCTCACGCTCGATGCGCGCGCGACCGCGTAGCGTCGTTCTCGTGTTTCTTGCGGCGCTGGTCGTGGCGTTGCCGGCTGCTGCGCGCACATCCGGTCGGGGCTGGATTGGACTCGTCGCGCGGCCGCGACCGAGTGTCGCGCTGGCGGGCCGCGACATCGTGGTCCTGAAGACACCGTCGCTCGCGCAGCGGATCGCGACGCTCGGCCCGGCAACGGAAGCGCAGGAACGCGCCTGGACCTCCCAGGCGTCGGCGGCGCAACAGCAGGTGCTCACGTCGCTCGCCCAGGCGGGGCTCGACGTGCAGCCCGACTACGAGTACACGCGCGTGCTCGACGGCTTCTCAGCGCGTCTCGACCCGCGTGCGGTTGCGTTGCTGCAACGCGACCCGCTCGTCGCAGGCATCTTCCCGGTGCGTGCCGCGTATCCGGCTGCGATCGTGAGCCCGGGGCGCGGCACACGTCCCGTCACGCTCTCCGGCTCGGACGGGCACGGCGTCACCGTCGCCCTCCTGGACACCGGTGTCGACTTGCAGAGTCCAGCGCTCCGCGGTCACGTCCTGCCCGGGATCGATGCGGTGAACGGCAACGACGATGCGCATGCAGTTGCCGATCCGGATGAGCGCACACGGGTCGAGGATGACGGCACCGAGTTGGCAGGCATCGTCGCTGCGGCTGCTCCCGGAGCAATCGTGCTGCCCGTCCGGGTCGCGGGTTGGCAGGAGACGGTCGACGGAAACGACGCCGTCTACGCACGCAGCGATCAGCTCGTCGAGGGGCTCGAGCTCGCGGTCGATCCGAATCAGGACGGCGACGCGCATGATGCTGCCCGCGTCGCGCTCGTCGGTGTCGCCGAGCCGTATGCATCGTTCACCGATGACGCCGAGGCGCAAGCGGTGCAGGGTGCGCTCGACCTCGGCACTGTGGTCGTCGCGCCGGCAGGCAACGAAGGTGGGTCCGTGTCCGGTCCTGCAGCCGCGCCCGCTGCCGTTGCGGTTGTCGCATCGGACGCGCGTGCTGAGCTCACCGGCGCGCGTGTCGTCCTGCGCACAGGACTGAACGTTGTCTACGACCGGGTACAGCCGTTGCTCGGTGCGCGAGCACCGTCGCGCGCGACCGTGCTCGCAGTCGCCACCATCGGCGCGCACGGCTTCTTTGACGCGAAGGGGAGAAGTCTCGTTGCGGGACGGGCGGTCGTCGTGCCGGAGGGTGCCGACCCGCGCGCCACGGTTTCGGCTGCAGGCTCAGCCGGCGCCGCAGCGGTGCTGCTCTACGGCGACACGCTGCCCGCCGGACTGCTCAGCGCGAACGTGCCCGTGGCCTTGATCCCAGAGGCTGCAGCGCGCTCGCTGCTCAACGCGCGCGCGGCCGGTTATGACGTGGGCATCGCGATCGGCAAAGGCCGTGCCGTCAGCAACGCGACGAACGGTTTCGTCGCACCGTTCTCGTCGCGAGGGTTGACGTTCGACGGCAATCTCAAGCCCGACATCGCCGCGCCGGGCGTCAACATCTCGTCGGTCGACGGCGTCGTCACCGGTACGGGTGCCGCGGCCGCGATCGTCGCGGGAGCTGCCGCATCGATTGCAGCAGCCCGACCCGGGCTCGACGGCGCCGCGCTGCGCAGCCTGCTCGTTGGCTATGCGCAACCTGGCGGGGCGGCTGCGACGCAGACGGGAGCGGGAAGATTTCGTGCCGGCGCAGCTGCGGTTGGCGAGGTCGCTGCTGACCAAGCCACAATCGGATTCGGCGTCCTCGCGCGTGGCGGAAGCGTGACCAAGACGGTCACACTGCACAACGCGTCGTCACGGCGGTTGCAGGTCTCCGTGCGAGCGGTGACGACATCGGGCGAGACAGCGCCGTTGCAGTTCGCAGTCTCCCCGCGTGTGCTGACGCTGGCACCCGGTGCGTCGGAGACAGTTGGCGTCACCGTGTCGAGCCGCGTCAGGCAAACGTCGCCGCTTGTTCTCGGAGCGATCGAGGCTCAAGCCGTCGGAAGCGAGACCCTGCGAATCCCGTGGGTGCTGCTCCTGCATCCGCCCGCCCATCCGAGTGTGCGTGTGTCGGTTGCGAAGACGTCGTTCGCTCCCTCGGATGTCGACCCCGACGTGCTCACGGTGCGGCTCGGATCCGCAGCCGCTCAGCTGTCGCTGCTCCTCTACAGCGCGTCGGGTCGCTACCTAGGCGCACTGGCGGAGGTGCGCGATGTGCTGCCGGGAACGTACGCCTTCGGCATCACCGGCCGCGGCTCCGCGGGCAGCGTCCTGGCACGGGGCGGCTACCAGGTTCGCGTGGTCGCACGGTCGCCGCAAGGCGCCACCAGCCGCGCCATCGTTCCTTTCACAACGCTTTAGGCGAGAGGAGTACAGTCGCGGCCATGGCCACCATCGAGCAAGACACTCATCTCCGGGAAAACCCGTTCAAGATTGCGCAGCTTCAGCTGCGGAAAGTCGCCGACGTGTTCGAGATCGACGACAAGCTCGTCAACGTGATTCAGGAGTGCAAGAAAGCAGTCGAGGTCTCCATCCCGACCTCGATGGACAACGGGGACACGGTCGCGTTCAAAGGCTTCCGCGTCACGCACAACATCGCGCGCGGCCCGTCGAAGGGCGGCATTCGCTACCACCCGGACGTCACGCTCGACGAGGTGAAGTCCCTCGCGATGTGGATGACGTGGAAGTGCGCGCTGATGGGGTTGCCATTCGGCGGCGCGAAAGGCGGCGTCGTGTGCGATCCGAAGAAGATGTCGCGCGGCGAGCTCGAGCGCATGACGCGTCGTTTCACGTCCGAGATCATCAACGAGATCGGCCCGGAGAAGGACATTCCCGCGCCTGACGTCGGCACGAACGCGGCGACGATGGCGTGGATGTTCGACACGTACTCGATGAACAAGGGCCATTCGGTCTTGGGCGTCGTCACCGGAAAGCCGCTGACGATCGGCGGCTCGCTCGGTCGCGAAGAAGCGACCGCGAAGGGCGCGATCTTCTGCATGCAGTCGGCGCTTCGCGAGCTCGACAGGCCGATCGAAGGTCTGAAGATCGCCGTGCAGGGCTTCGGCAACGTCGGCTCGTTCTTCGCGAAGTTCTGCTCCGAGCTTGGCGCGACCGTGATTGCGATCTCGGACTCGACGGGCGGCATCGTCAACACGAAGGGCATCGACGTCGCGGCAGCGTTCGCACACAAGCGCGACGGCGGCTCGATTTCCGCCCTGAAAGGTGGCGACCAGATCTCGAACGAAGACCTGCTGCTGCTCGACTGCGACGTGCTTGCACCATGCGCACTCGAGCAGGTGATCACCGAGGAGAACGCCGGCAAGGTCAAGGCCAAGCTGATCGTCGAAGGCGCGAACGGCCCGGTCACGCCCGCCGGCGACGAGATCCTCGAGGCGAACGGCGCGATCGTTCTCCCCGACGTGCTCGCGAACGCAGGCGGCGTCGTTGTCTCCTACTTCGAGTGGGTGCAGGGCCTCCAGGAGTACTTCTGGAAGGAAGATGAGGTCAACGCGCGGCTGAACGAGATCGTCACGCGTGCGTTCGACGACACATGGTCGACGTACAAGCAGCGCAACCTCTCGATGCGCCTCGCCGCGTATGGGATCGCCGTCCAGCGCGTCGCCGAAGCAACGATCACCCGCGGGCTCTATCCGTAGGGTCACGCTTTACCACGCGGCGGGTTGCTCTTTGTGCGAGCGCGCACAGAAGCAGCTCGCCGCGTTTCACGTTGAGCTCGGCTTCGACTACGAGGAGATCGCGATTGACGGCGACAGCGTCCTTGAAGAGCGGTATAGGGAATGGCTGCCCGTCGTCGAGATCGACGGCCAGCGGGCCTTCGTCTACTACGTGGACGAGGCGGCCTTTCGCCGGAAACTGTCACAAACCTGAGGGTTTGTGACATCCCCGCGGCTGTTCCTGAGCCTTCGGGCACAATGCTCGTGATGTTGCAAGGTGGAGCACAAGAGAGCGCCACGGATCGTCTTACCGTCGGTGTCGCGGCCCGCCTCTCGCGCTATCTGCAGGTCTTGAGCCAGGCGCGGAAGATGGGCAAGGAGCGCATCTCCTCTCAGGAGATCGCCGACTACACGAACATCAACGCGACGCAGATCCGCCGCGATCTCTCGAACTTCGGCAAGTTCGGCAAGCGCGGCGTCGGCTATTCGATCGACTCGCTGCTCGGCGAGATCCGCCGCATCCTCCGCACGCAGGGGCAGCACAACATCGCCCTCGTCGGTGCGGGGCGCCTCGGCCAAGCGATCGCGAGCTCACCGATCTTCGCTGAGCACGGCATCAACATCACCGCGGTCTTCGACTCCGATCCGGACAAGATCGGCGTCGATCTCGGCGGCACTGCGGTCGAAGACGAGCGCAGGCTGAAGGACTCGGTGCGCGAGAAGAACATCGTGGTCGGCGTGCTCGCAGTGCCGGCGCTTGCAGCGCAGAAGGTGTGCGACGACCTGGTCGACGCGGGGGTTCGCATCATCTTCAACTACTCGGAAGGCTTGCTCGACGTTCCAGGAGACGTGACGGTGCATACGTCGAATCCGGCCGTCGAGCTCCTCCACGCGCTCTACTTTCACCTGACCTAGCGTGCGCATCGTTCTCTGGCACGGGTACCTGCTCGCGGGGACCGGGTCGAATGTCTACAGCCGCGCGCTCGCCCGCGAATGGAGTCGCGCCGGGCACGACGTGACGGTCGTGTGCCAGGAGCGTGAGCAGCACGACCTGGGCGGCGCACGCGTCGTCGTTCCCGAGCTGCCCGGTGGCTTGCTGCCCGTGTTCGTGCTGGATCGCTACGCGGGGTTGCAGGCGAAACTGCTGCAGGACTTCACACTCGCAGAGCGCGACGCCTACACGGAAGCGAACGCCGCGGCGATTCGCGAACAGTTGCCCGCCGACGTCGTGTTCACGAACCATGTGCTGATGGGAGGGCCGGTCGGGGTGGCGAGCGGTGTCCCGTTCCGAGTGAAGGCGCACGGCTCCGAGCTCGAGTACTCGATGCGCGGCCGTCCCGAGCTCGCGGCACTCGGCCGCGACGCACTCGCGCAGGCCGAGTACACGTTCGTCGGCTCGCAGCACATCCGCGAGGTGCTCATGGACGTTGTCGGCGACACAAAGAACACCGTGGAGGTGCCGCCGGGAGTGGACGTCGATGAATTTGTGCCCGAGGAGCGCGAGCTCGCACTCGAGAATCTGATCCGCGAAGCGCAGAACGATCCTCAGAACGCCGGTGAGCGGTTCCCCGACGCCGGCAACGCGGAGCGCTTCGCCGAATTCCTGGCGGGCGACGAGCCGACGGTGGTCTATGTGGGCAAGCTGATCGAGCAGAAAGGGCTCCACGTGTTGCTCGAAGCGATGGAGGATGTGGACGCACGACTCGTCGTCGCCGGTTTCGGCCCGGAACGCGCCGCGCTCGAAGCTGCGGCGCCAAAGCGAACTCTCTTCACCGGCGCGCTCGAGCACCGCCACATCCGGCACCTGTTCGCGCTCGCCGACGCGGCCGTCGTGCCGTCGACCTTCCCCGAGGCATTCGGCATGGTCGCCGCGGAAGCGGCAGCCACAGGAACGCCGCCGCTCGTCTCGCGCCATTCCGGGCTTGCCGAAGTCGCGGCAGGCCTCGAAGCCGAATATCCCGAGCGCCTGCGACACCTCGCAGCGTTCGACGCGGGCGATGCCGCCGACCTGCGCGCGAAGCTGAACGAATTGCTTGCGCTACCGGCAGCCGACCGAGGCGCGTTGCGCAGTGCTGCTAGGGCGACGGTTGTGGACCGCTGGTCGTGGGCGGGCGTCGCGTCCCGCCTGCTCCGGTCCCGCGGCTAACGTTCCCGGCCGCATGGGAGAGGAACAGCGCAGTACCTGGCAGGAGCTTCTTTCGAACGCCGAAGCGGCGTACGAAGGCGGCACAGATCTCACCCTCGCGGTCGAGGAGGAGTTCGCTCTCCTGGATCCGGAGTCGCTGGCGCTCGTCAACCGCTTCGAGGAGATCAAGGCTGCATCTCTCGGCACCGACGTCGAGCCGCATCTCGTCGGCGAGCTGATTGCCTCGGAGGTCGAAGTGCGCACCGGGCGCTGCGCCGAATTCGGCGAGGCAGCGGCCGCGATGCACGAACGCCGCTCGCAGTTGCACGGTCTCGCGCGTGAGTTGAATCTCGCGCTCGGCGCGACAGCGACCCATCCGTGGAGCCGCTGGCAGGATCAGCGGATCATCGACACGCCGCACTACCGCCGTAACGACGAGCTGCTGCGGTACGTCGTCTGGCGCAACAACACCTTCGGACTGCACGTGCACGTCGGCGTCCAGGGCGGCGACCGAGCTGTTGCGGTGCACGACGCGCTCCGCAATTTTCTGCCGGAGCTACTGGCGCTGTCTTCCAGCTCGCCATTCGTCGAAGGGGTGAACTCGGGGCTGCACTCCGCACGTACCGAAATCTTCACGCGCATGTTCCCGCGCTGCGGAATTCCAGACCCGTACGGCGACTGGCGTGGCTTTCGCGACTACGTCGCGTTTCTCTACCGCACCGGTTCGATCACCGAGCACACGCAGATCTGGTGGAGCGTGCGCCCTCATCTCGCGTATCCGACGGTGGAGATCCGCATCTGCGACGGCCAGCCCGACCTCGCCGAGGCGCAGTCACTCGCGGCGCTCTGTTACGCACTCGCAGCGCGCTGTCTGCGCGCGCACGACGAGGGCGAGCCGCTGCCGAACCAGCCGAACCGCATGCTCGAGGAGAACATGTGGCGCGCGATTCGCTGGGGGCTATCCGGCGAATTGCTCGACTTCGACCGTGGCGAGCCGATCCCCGCTCGCGCTCGCATCGAAGCGCTGCTCGAATGGGTCGAGCCGGTCGCGGGGGAGATCGGCGTACAGCCGTTCCTGGCGGTGCCTGAGCGCACCGCCGCCGAGCGCCAGATCGCACGCTTCGAGGAGGGCTGGTCGCTCGAAGAGATCTACGCGGAGCAGGTGCGCACGGGCGAGCCAATCTCCTGAGGGCCGACCGTCCTTTGTGATACATAACTGCCGCGCCGAAGCCCTTCGGCGCTGACTTTGTAAGGGAGCGAATCGGATGAGTTGGTTTCTGAACCATCCCGTGCTCCTCGGCCTCGTCGGTGCAGGCGTCGCCGTGGCATACGGGCTTTACTTGACCTGGTGGCTGCTCAAGCAGCCGGCCGGCAACGAGCGGATGCGCGAGATCGCATCGGCCGTCCAGGAAGGCGCCGCTGCCTACCTGAAGAAGCAGTACACGGCGATCGCGATCGTCGCGGTCGTGCCGTTCATCGCGCTCGGCGTCTACGACAAGCTCGGCTGGGGAACCGCATTCGGGTTCCTGATCGGCGCCACGCTGTCGTCGGCTGCCGGCTTCATCGGGATGAACGTGGCCGTGCGCTCGAACTCGCGCACCGCTGAGGCGGCACGCGGCGGGCTCGCGCCCGCGCTCAACGTCGCCTTCAAGGCGGGCTCGGTCACGGGTCTCCTCGTTGTCGGCCTGGGCCTGTTCGGCGTCACCGGCTACTACTGGTTCCTCACCGCTGCGATCAACGACTCGCCGACGCGCGCCATCAACGCGCTCATCGGCCTCGCATTCGGTGGCTCCCTCATCTCCGTCTTCGCGCGTCTCGGCGGCGGCATCTTCACGAAGGCGGCCGACGTCGGCGCCGACCTCGTGGGGAAGATCGAAGCCGGTATTCCGGAAGACGACCCGCGCAATGCGGCCGTGATCGCCGACAACGTCGGCGACAACGTCGGCGACTGCGCCGGCATGGCGGCAGACCTCTTCGAGACCTATGCGGTCACCGCCGTCGCCGTGATGCTGTTGGGCACGCACGTCGCCGATTTGTCAAGCCGGATCTATCTCTATCCGCTCGCGCTCGGTGCGGTGTCGGCTGTCTCGTCGGTGATCGGCACGTTCTTCGCCCGGCTCGGCCGTGGTGAGAACGCCGTCATCAACGCGCTCTACAAGGCAGTCCTCGTTGCGACGCTCCTGTCGGCGCTCGGGTTCATCCCCGTTACGATCGCGTTCGACAAAGGCCCGTACGGCTTCCGCGACCTCTATATCTCCGCGGTCGTCGGCCTGGTCGTCACGTTCTTGCTCGTCGCGATCACCGAGTACTACACCGGCACACGTTGGAACCCGGTGAAGATGATCGCGAAGTCGTCGCAGACCGGTCACGCGACGAACATCATCGAAGGGCTCGCGATCGGCATGCAGGCGACTGCCGCTCCGGTGATCGTGATCGTCGCGGGCATCCTGGTGGCGCATCACTTCGCCGGCCTCTACGGCATCGGCGTCGCCGTGATGGCGCAGCTGTCGATGACGGGCTTGATCGTCGCACTCGACGCGTACGGACCGGTGACCGACAACGCCGGCGGCATCGCCGAGATGGCAGATCTGCCGCCCGAGGTGCGCGCCGTCACCGATCCGCTCGACGCAGTCGGCAACACAACGAAGGCCGTGACCAAGGGCTATGCGATCGGCTCGGCCGCACTCGCCGCGCTGATCCTGTTCGACTCGTACACATCGGGCCTCAGCGACCACGGGCTGAACACCACGTTCTCGCTCTCCGATCCGTGGGTCATTGCCGGCCTCTTCATCGGCGGCCTGATGCCGTTCCTGTTCGCGTCGCTCGCCATGCAGGCGGTCGGCCGCGTCGGCGGCCAGGTGGTCGAAGAGGTGCGCCGCCAGTTCCGCGAGCACCCCGGGATCATGGAAGGCACAGAGCGGCCGGACTACAGCCGCGCTGTCGGCATCGTCACGAGCTCGGCGATCAAGTCGATGCTCGCGCCGGCGCTGATTCCGATCGGGTTCCCGATCATCGTCGGGATCATCAACGTCCGCATGCTCGGTGGACTGCTGATCGGCACGATCGTCACGGGTCTTTTCCTCGCGATCGCGATGACCTCGGGCGGCGGCGCCTGGGACAACGCGAAGAAGTCGATCGAAGACGGCCTCTACGGCGGCAAGGGCTCCGAGGCGCATGCCGCCTCCGTCACTGGCGACACGGTCGGCGACCCGTACAAGGACACGGCGGGCCCGGCGATCAACCCGATGATCAAGATCGCGAACGTCGTGGCGATCCTGATCATCCCGCTCGTCGTCTCGATCCACGGCTAGTTCGCACGATTTGGTGCCTGGCGGCAACTCGCTGCCAGGCACCATCTCCTCTATGCGCGCGTTCGTTGGCTCGGCGCTGGCGGTGGCTGCGGCAAGCGGCCTCGTCGAAGCGCTGCGGCCGATTGCTCCGACCGTCAGCCTCGGCGTGCTCTACACGCTTGCGGTACTCGCGTGTGCTGTGCTCTTCGGCATCGGGTGGGCGGTTGTCGCTGCAGTCGCGTCGATGCTCGCGTTCAACTTCTTCTTCCTGCGGCCGGTGCACACCTTTTCGCTGGCGGACGGCCGCAACTGGACTGCGCTCGGCGTGTATCTCGTGACGGGCGTCGTGGCCGGGCAACTGGCGACACAAGCGCGACGCCGCGCTGCGCTTGCCGAGCAGCGCGAGCGAGAGTCGGCATTCCTTGCGGACGTCGCAGCCGAGTTGCTGCAAACCGGAAACGTCGAGAACGCGGATGAGCGAGCGGCGCGGGTGCTCGAGAACGCCGATCCGGTCAGCCGCTCACGGGTCGAATCGGCAATCGCAGCACTGCGCGACATGAATCAGTCGGATGCGATCAAGACGTCGATCTTGCAGGCCGTGTCACACGACTTCCGAACGCCGCTCGCGACGATGTCCACCGCGGTCGGCGGTCTGGAAAGCGGCGATCTGTCGCTCTCCGACGAGGATCGCGCCGATCTGCTCGAGACACTGCGGCTCGAGCTCGATCGGCTCACGCGTCTGGTCGAAAACCTCCTCGATCTGTCGCGTATTCAGGTCGGTGCCGTCCGCCCGCGCACCGAGCTGTGGTCGGTCGACGATCTGCTCGCAGACGTCTCCACCTCGGGTCGTGTGCAGATCGATCTGCCGGAAAACCTCCCGCCGGTGCGCGTCGACGCAGTCCAGTTGCAGCGCGTGGTCGCGAACCTCGTCGACAACGCGCTTAAGTATTCGTCAGGACGCGTCGACGTGAGTGCGCATGCGGACAGCGGCGACGTCGTCGTCGACGTGATTGACCAGGGCGGCGCGGGCGTTGCACCGGGCGCGGGGCTCGGGTTGGCTATTGCGCGCGGGTTCGCGGCGGTCAACGGCTGCGAAGTGACGCTCGAGCAGCGCGCAGGCGGCGGCACGCGTGCGTCGCTTCGGGTGCCGGCATGACACGCGTGTTGGTCGTCGACGACGAGCCTCAGTTCGCGCGTGCACTCGCGACGAACCTGCGCGGTGCGGGTTACGACGTCGAGACGGCTACTACCGCGGCCGAAGCGCTGGCAGCGGCAGGTCGCACGCCGCCGGACGCCGTGATCCTCGACCTCCGCCTACCCGACGGCTCAGGGCGCGACGTCGCGCGTGAGCTGCGCACGCGCAGCGACGTGCCGGTGATCGTCGTCTCGGCAGTCGGTGATGAAGACGAGAAGATCGCCGCGCTCGACGCGGGCGCGGATGACTACGTCACGAAGCCGTTCCCGATCGGCGAGCTGCTCGCGCGGCTCCGCGCGACGTTGCGGCGCGCCGGCACGAACGAGCCGGTGCTCGAGGTCGGCCCGATTCGCATCGACCTGGACGGGCACGCCGTCACCGTCGACGGCAAGACCGTGCACCTGACCCCGCACGAGTACGGGATCCTCCGCGTGCTCGCGCAGAACCCCGGCAAGTTGATGACGCATCGCGTGATCCTGCGCGAGGTGTGGGGGCCGGCGTATGGCGACGAGTCGAACTACCTGCACGTGTACGTCTCGCAGCTGCGGCGGAAAATCGAGCCCGATGCCGCGCGGCCGCGCTACCTGCTGACCGAGGCAGGCGCCGGCTATCGATTGGTTGAAAAGTAAGACGGGAATCTTGAGGCGGCATTGAGAGCCTCCGGCGTACCGTGGTTGCGTGCTGACGAAATGGCGCGAACACCGGTCGCTGCAGTCCGCACGGCGTGACGCCGACGAGCAGTTGCTCGACAGCAGGCTTATCTCGCCGCGACTCGCCTGGCGCGTCGCGGAGCTCACCTCGCTGGCTCATCGCGTCGACCTCGGACGCGCGCTCACCGAGGTAGTGCACGCCGCCGACGAGCGGCTGCTGCCGGGTGCGCGTCCGCTCGACCGTGCGGCAATCCGCAAAAATCGCTCGCAGCTGCTCGACCTCGCCTCGACCTTGTTCGACCGCGACCGCGCCGTTGCGGCGCGCGGAGTCGTGATGATCGAGCATCTGCTCGACGACAGCCGCGGCCCGCTGTACGGGCACAGCGAGCCGCGTCGCCTGCGCGTCGAGTTGCTTCACGTGCGCGAGGCACTGACCGCGTGAGCGCCACCGACGCGGGCAGCCGCCTCAAGAGGCTCGTCGTCGGACGCCCTATGGCGACCGGGCAATTCGAGGAGACCCTGCTTTCGAAGACGCTCGCGTTGCCGATCTTTGCGTCGGACCCGCTCTCTTCGGTGGCGTACGCCACCGAAGCCGGATTGGTCGTGCTGCTCGCGGCGTCGGCGGGTGCGACGCACCTCGTCTTCCCGTTGGCGCTCGCGATCGCCGGACTGCTCGCCATCGTTCTCCTCTCGTACCAGCAGACGGTTCACGTCTACGAGAGCTCGGGCGGCGCGTACGTCGTCGCGCGAGAGAACCTCGGTCGGTTGCCGAGCCTCATCGCCGGTGCGGCGCTGCTCACCGACTACGTGCTCACCGTTGCCGTGTCGGTCGCCGCGGGTGTTCTTGCGCTCACGTCCGCCGTTTCGGGACTCCGCGGGCACGAGCTGGCGCTGTCGCTCATCTGTGTCGCACTGATCACGTTCGCGAACCTGCGCGGTGTGCGCGAGACGGGACTGCTCTTCGCGTTCCCGACCTACGCATTCGTGACGTCGATGTTCATCCTGATCGCCGTCGGCATCGGCAAATGTGCGGATGGGAGTTGTCCGCGCGCCACCGCGCCGCACCCGATGGTGCTGGGCGGCGGTGCGATCAGCCTGTTCGTTCTACTGCGCGCGTTTTCGTCAGGATCGACGGCTCTCACCGGCGTTGAGGCGATCGCGAACGGCGTCAACGCGTTCAAGAAGCCGCACGGGAAGAACGCAGCCAAGACGCTCGGCATCCTCGGTGTGATTTCGATCTCGATGTTCGTCAGCGTGTCATGGCTCGCCGTGCACATGCACGCGATTCCGACCGTGACCGGCACGCCGTCGGTCCTGTCCGAGATCGCGCGGGGCATCTTCCCGTCGTCGAGCTGGAGCGGCTTCATGTACTGGGCCGTCCAGATCTTCACGCTCTTGATCCTCGTGCTCGCAGCGAACACGTCATTCCAGGGCTTCCCGCGGCTGGCGGCACTGCTCGCGCGCGACCGCTACTTCGCGCGCCAGTTCACGAACCTCGGCGACCGCCTCGTGTTCTCGAACGGAATCGTTGTGCTGGCGGGTGTCGCATCGCTGCTCCTGTGGGCGTACAACGCGAACGTCAACTCACTGATCCACCTCTACGTGATCGGCGTGTTCACCGCGTTCACGATTTCGCAGGCAGGCATGGTGCGCTATTGGTTGCGCACGCGCGACCCAGGGTGGAGGCACCGGATCTTGATCAACGCCGTCGGCGCGACGGCGACCGGGCTCGTCGATCTGATCGTCATCTGGACGAAGTTCGCGGAGGGAGCGTGGCTCGTGACGATCGCGATCCCGCTCTTCGTGCTCATGTTCCTCGGCATCAACCGCCACTACCGGCGATTCGGCAGGCGTCTCCGCGCCGGCGTCAGCGCCGCACGGGCTGCAGGCGAAGCGACCAACGAAGTGCTGATGGTTGTGGACTCGATCGACATCGCCACGGAGGGCGCACTCTGGTACGCACGCACGATCGCGCACGATGCAAACGTTCGCGCACTGCACGCCCCCGGGGGTAAGAGTGACCGCGGGATTCGTCCGCGCTGGTTCGACTTTGCGCAGTCGTCTCCACAGCTCGAGGTGTTGGCCGCCGACGAGGGGCGCACGCAAGCGGTGCTGGAAGAGGTCTGGCGTTTGCCGCGCGGCGAGAATCGCTTCGTCACGGTCGTGATTCCCGAACAGTTCCGCAGCCGCTCGTTGCTCTCCGCGGCGCAGAAGTCGTCGTTCCGGTTGAAGTTGCGGCTGCTCTCCGAGCCGGGGATCGTCGTTGCCGACGTCC
Organism: Gaiellaceae bacterium; assembly: GCA_036496645.1. Lineage (GTDB taxonomy): Bacteria > Actinomycetota > Thermoleophilia > Gaiellales > Gaiellaceae > PALSA-600. The sequence goes on along the minus strand of DASXKU010000056.1, from coordinate 37,122 downwards.
CGTCGGTTTCGCGTTCGCGCGGCCCCGAGGGCCGTGTGCCCGAACGCCTCGCCGTGCGCGTCTTGCTCGCTGGTGTCCACGGCGGCGCACTGCGCGCGCTCAACTACGCGAGCTCGCTCGGGATCGAGGACACGCGGGCCGTCTCGTTCGCGATCGACGCCGAGGAAGCCACGAAGTTCGAGAGCGACTGGATGAGCGCGGGCGTCAGCATGCCGCTCGACCTCAGCGACGCGCCCTACCGCGATGTCGGTGACCCACTGCTCGCCTATCTACGCGAGCTCACCGCTGACCCCGGTATGGCTGTGAACGTCGTGATGCCCGAAGTCGTCGTGCGCGGCTGGGCACGGGCGCTGCACAACCAGCGCGCGCTGTACATCAAGCGGCTGCTGCTCTTTGAACCGAGGGTGATCCTCTCCTCGGTGCCCTACCAGCTCTTCCGGTAAGAAAACTACGATCCGGGGTCGTGCCCGGCAGGCGGCGCCAATCACACAGTCTCGAACGGGTCCTCGGCGCCCCGGCTCTGTTCGCGACCGCATACGGGAACGTCGGCTCGTCGATCTATTACGCGCTCGGCCTGATCGCGAGCATCGCGCTCGGCCTGACACCGCTCGTCTTCATTATCAGTGGTGTCATCTTCGCCGCGACCGCGGCGACCTACGCCGAGGGCACCGTTCGCTATCCCGAGGCCGGTGGCTCCGCCAGCTTCGCGCGCCACGCGTTCAACGAGCTCGTCTCGTTCGGGGCCGCGTGGGCCCAGATGCTCAACTACGTGATCACGATCGCCATCTCGGTGATCTTCGTGCCGCACTACCTGTCGATCTTCTGGGCGCCGTTGCGGACGACACCGTGGGACGTGATTGTCGGCATCGTGCTGACGTGGCTGCTCGTCGCCATCAACATCGTCGGCATCCAGGAGGCTGCGCGGCTAAACGTCGTGCTCGCCGTGCTCGACTTTGCGACGCAGCTGTTCCTGGTCGTGCTCGGCTTCGTGCTGATCTTCCATCCGCATGTGCTCCGGCACAACGTGCACTTCGGCATCGCGCCGACGTGGTCGTCGCTACTGCTCGCAATACCGGTGGCGATGATCGCCTACACCGGCATCGAGACGGTGTCGAACCTCGCGGAAGAGGCGCGCGACCCCGTGCGCTCCATCCCGCGCGCGATCTCATGGGTTGCGATCGCGGTCTTCGCGATCTACTTCACGTTGCCATGGATCGCCCTCTCGGCGATGCCGGTGACGCGCCAAGACGGCAAGTACGTCACGCAGCTCGGCCAAAACCCGCCGCACGGTTTCAAGAACGACCCGGTGCTCGGTCTTGTCGAGAATCTCGGGCTGCACGGCGCCGTGCTCTCGGCGGCGAAGATCTACGTCGGCCTGCTCGCCGCGACGATTCTCTTCATCGCGACGAACGCGGGCGTGATCGGTGCATCGCGCATCACCTACTCGATGGCGAGCTATCGGCAGCTGCCGGAGGCGTTCCGGCGATTGCACCCGAAACTGAAGACGCCGTGGCTTGCGCTGCTCGTGTTCGCCGGCATCGGGCCGACGATCTTCCTCGTCTCCGGTCAGGTCGACTTCCTCGGGACGATGTACGCGTTCGGCGCGATGCTCTCGTTCACGATCGCGCATGCCTCGGTGATCGCGCTGCGCGTCAAGGGCGGCGCGGACGAGGAGCTCGAGTGGCGCGCAGCACCGAACCTTCTTTGGCGCGGGGTGCGCTGGCCGCTGTTCGCGATCTCCGGTGGCCTCGGAACAGGCTTTGCCTGGCTCTTCGTCGTCGTGCAGAACCCTGGGCCGCGCTACGCCGGGCTGGCATGGCTCGCCGTCGGCTTCATTTTCTATCCGCTGTACCGCCGCAAGCAGCGGCTCGCGCTGGTCACGACGGCGCGCGCGCCGATCCCGCTCGGCCCTGCGCTTGCGCTCGAGTACCGCGAGATCCTTGTCCCGATCGTCTCCGGCCCCGCCTCGCGCGAAGCGGTCGAAGTCGCCGCGCGACTCGCGGCAGAGCGCGCAGCACGGATTGTGTTGCTGCGCGTGATCGTCGTCCCGCTCGAGTTGCCACTCGACGCCGACCTGACCGAGCAACTTGAGGAAGCCGACCGGCTGCTCGACGCGTCGGTCGCGGCGGCAGAGCCATATGGCGTGAGAACCGTCGAGCGCGTCGTCCGCGCGCGGCAGGCGGGTCGCGCGATCGTCGAAGAAGCAGAGCGCCGCAACTCCGAGCTGATCGTGCTCGGCGCGCCGCGTGGCATGCACAAGCAGATCTTCGGACACACTGTCGACTTCGTTCTCAAGAACGCGCCGTGCCGTGTGATGGTCGCTGCGGGCCGGCGGGCGGCATGAGCCGCTACGCCAACCTCGCCGCGCTGCTCGCGGTGACGACCGTCGGTCTCGGGATCGCGATCCTGGTTGTCACTGCCGTGCACAGCGGCGGCTCATCCGGCTATCTGATCGGCGTTCTCTTTCTTGCAGCGGGTGTGGGCAGGCTGTATCTCATGGGGAGACGCGCCTAATGGCCCGCAAGCTGCCCGGCTTCAAGCGCGAGCTCGAGGCGCGCGATCTCTATTCGGTCGCGTACGGAGAGATCGCGTCGTCGATCTACTTCGCGCTCGGTGTGCTCGCTGCGCAGGCCCTCGGCTTCACACCAATCGTGCTGCTGCTGATGGGCGGGCTCTTCCTGATCGTGTCGCTGTCGTATGCGGAGGGAACGGCCGCGCTACCGGAGACCGGCGGCGCCGCGACGTTCGTGCGCCGGGCATCCAACGACCTCGCCGGGTTCGTGACGGGCTGGGCGCTCTTCCTCGACTACCTGATCGTGATTTCACTGTCCGCGTTGTTCTTGCCGCATTACTTGGCGGGCGCATTCCAGAGTGCGACGCTTGACCGCTCGCCCTGGGACGTCGTCTTTGCGGTGTGCGTGATCATCTTCGTCGCCGGGGTGCGGCTCGTGCGCCGGCCGTCCTTGTACGCGGCGGGGATCATCGTTCCCGCACTCGATCTGCTCACGCAGTTGCTACTCGTCGGGCTCGGTTTTGGGCTGGTCTTCTCGGTGCACGGGTTGACGCACGGGACATCCTTGGGCCATTCGCCGGGGTGGCACGCGCTCGCGTTCTCGCTGCCGCTCGCGATGCTCGCGTTCACCGGCCTCGAGACGGTCGCGAATCTTGCAGCAGAGGCGCGACGGCCCGGTGTCGACCTGCCGCGCTCGGTGTTCGGCGGCATCGCGACTGTCGTGACGACCTCGGTGCTGATTGCAGTCGTCGCATTGTCTGCATTCCCCGGCCCGAAGACGGAGCTCGGTAGCCGCTGGCTGCACGCGCCGCTGCTCGGCCTCGCCGCGCGCATCCGTGATGAGTTGCCGTCCCCGCTTGGCGACATCCTTCGCTTCTATGTCGGCATCACGGGTGCGCTGATCCTGCTCGCCGCGGTGACGACGTCGATGTCCGGTTTCTCTCGACTCGCGTTCTCGCTCGGCGAGCATGGCCAGCTGCCGCGCAGCTTCGGGCGCATGAGTCGCCGCGCGCACGTGTCGCCCTACGCGGTCGTGTCTGCAGCCGCGATCTCGATTGCGATCGTCGTGACGACGACGTTCTTCGGCCACGATGTCGCGTTTCTTGCGAGCCTCTACTCGTTCGGCGTGTTGCTCGCGTTCACCGCGGCGCAGCTGGCGGTGATTCGCCTTCGCGTGACCGAGCCGGACTTGCCGCGCCCGTATCGCGCGCCGCTGTCGGTGAGAATCGGCCGCGCGGACGTGCCGCTGCCGGCGATCGTCGGTGCGATTGCGACGTTCAGCATCTGGGTGCTTGCGCTCGCGACACACCCGGGGGCGCGCTACGCCGGGCCCGCGTGGCTCGCTGCAGGTTTGGTCGTCTACGTCGCGGTGCGCAAGTCGCGCGGGGAGGGCCTCATGGAGCAGGTGCCAGTCGACGTGGCGCCACCATCCGAGGCGCGGTACCGCCGCATCCTCGTGCCGATGAAGCTTGGGCTGATCGGAGAGGAGATGATCGCCACCGCGATCAAGCTTGCCGCCGAGCAGAGGGCGACGGTTGAGGCGCTGCACGCGATCCGCGTGCCGATGGAACTCCCTCTCGACGCGCCAATGTTCGACGCCGAAGAGCGCGCCGAGGCCTCGCTCGCGGAGGCGAAGCTGCTGGGTGAAGAGAACGGGGTCACGGTCGATGGCTCGGTGGTGCGCACGCGGGCGATCGGCCAGGCGATCGTCGAGCGCGCATTTGAGGTCGACGCGGATCTGATCGTGCTCGGGTCGGCGCCGCGCTGGCGGCGTCAGTCGCGCTTCTTCTCGCCGACCGTCGACCACGTGCTGCGCAAGGCGCCGTGCGAGGTGCTCATCGTCGCCTTCCCGCAGGCCGTGCTCGACGAAGAGCTCAGTACGGTTTAAGGCCAGCACCGTTTGAGGCGCTACCCTCCACGACCGTGAAGGCAATCGTGGTCGGTTGTGGTCGGGTTGGGTCCTCTGTGGCGTTGCGGCTGCATGACTCCGACTGGGATGTGACCTGCATCGACGAGAACGAAGACGCGCTCACCCGGCTTGGCGAGAGCTGGACGGGCGGCTTCCTCGTCGGCCACGGCATGGATCTTCACGTGCTCCGCGAGGCGGGAATCGAGGAAGCCGACGCAGTCGTCGTCACGACCGACGGCGACAACTCGAACATCGTGATCGGGCAGGTTGCGCAGGAGCGGTTCCAGGTTCCGGCGGTGGTCGTGCGCGTGCTCGACCCGGGTCGCGCGCAGTTCTATTCCGAACGCGGGCTCAACATCGTGTGCCCGACGTCTGCGGCGATCGAGACACTCGTCGGCGCGGTGCGCGCCACGGAGACGGCGGGCGCCTGATGTACGTGTTGATTGCAGGCGGCGGCAAAGTCGGCGCCAACCTCACGCGCTCGCTGCAGCGCGCTGGGACCGAGGTGACGCTGATCGAGCAGAAGGCGTATCGCTACGACAAGCTCGAGGCGGAGTTTGAGCATCAGGCGGTGCGCGGCGACGCAACCGAGCTGTTCGTGCTCGAGCGCGCCGGCATCAAGCGCCCGCCCGATCTCGTGGTAGCCGCAACAGGCGACGACGAGGACAACATCGTCATCTGCCAGCTCGCGCGTGAGAAGTATGGCGTACAGAAGGTGATCGCACGCATCAACGACCCGCGCAACCAGCCGTACTTCGACCTGCTCGGAATCTCGCCAACCGTGTCGGCCACCGGTTCGATCATGGCGCTGATCGAGCACGAGGTGCCGGAGCATGGGCTGATCCACCTGCTCGAGCTGCGCAAGGAGAACCTCGAGATCGTCGAGCTGACGATCGACAAGGGCAGCGCGTGCGAGGGCAAGCGCATCGGTAACGTGCGGCTGCCCGACGGTGCGCGGCTGATCTCGGTCGTACGCGCGGGAAAAGCCGAGATCGCGGACGGCGAGACACAGCTCGAGGCCGGCGACCAGGTGCTTGCGATCCTGGAGTCCGGCAAGGAAGACGAATTGCGCAAGATCCTGCTGAAGCCGTAACGGCGACAGTGCGTATGTCTTAGGATCTGCGCTCGTGCAGGCAGGCATGACCAGAGGCGAGCTGGTCCGGCGTGGCGCCGTCGTGGGGGGCGGGCTGTTCCTTGGCGGTCCGGCGCGGCTGATCGACAGCGCGCTTGCAGCATTCGATCCGCACGCCGCGCATCACTGGGTGTCGCGTCCCGATCTGCGGCCGCCGGTGCTCGAGGTGCTGAAGCACACGAAGGACGCAAGCGCGGGCTCGGTGTTCCTGGCGCCGCTTTCGGGCCCCGGCCAGCGTGGCTCGTTGATTCTCGACGGTGGCGGCGAGCCGGTGTGGTTCCGGCCGGCGACGCCGGTCGTCTCGCTCAACTTCCGCGCCGCGATCTGGCAGGGCAAGCCGGTGCTGACCTGGTGGGAAGGAAAGACACAGCACGGGCTCGGCGAGGGCGACCACGTGGTCGCCGATCACACGTACAAGGAGCTTGCGCGCCTACCGCACGCCGGCAACCACCGTCCTTCCGACCTTCACGAGTTTTTGATCACCTCGAAAGGAACGGCTCTGGTCACCTCGTGGGAGCACATCTTCATGGACCTGACGCCGTACGGCGGCCGCAAGGACGGGGTCGTCGTCGGCGGGATCGTGTCGGAGATCGAGTTGCCCACCGGTCGCGTGCTCTTCGAATGGCGCAGCATCGACCACATCGGGCTCGACGAGTCGCATGTCGGCCCAAATCCCGCCGGCGCGTGGGACTACTTCCACGTGAACTCGATCGACCTCGACACCGACGGCAACTTCCTCGTCTCTGCGCGCAACACGTGGGGCGTCTACAAGATCGAGCGCGCCACCGGCAACGTGCTGTGGCGGCTCGGCGGGAAAAAGACCGACTTCGCGATGGGACCGGGCACCGTCTTCGCGTTCCAGCACGACGCGCGACACCACGGCGACGGCGACACGCTGATCAGCCTCTTCGACGACGGCTCAGCGCCGACGGTGCAGCCTTTCTCGAAGGGTCTCGTCCTCGCCCTCGACCACAAGCGCAAGACGGCGACGTTGCACAGGAGCTACGTCCACCACCCGACGCTCAGCTCGCATGCGCTCGGAAGCGTGCAATTGCTGCCGAATGGGAACTGGTTGGTGGGATGGGGCACGACGCGCTATTTGACGGAGTACACACACGACGGCGCAGTCGTCTTCGATGCGCGGTTGCCGAAGGGCGGCCAGAATTACCGCGTCCTGAAGATGCCGTGGCGCGGCTATCCCACGACCCCTCCGGTCGCGGCGATCCGCTCCGAGAGCGACCGCCGCTATGCCTATGCGAGCTGGAACGGCGCCACCGAGGTCGCGGCCTGGCAGGTGGAGGCAGGGCACGGCAGCGCACTCTCGGGGGCCGGCAGCTTCCGCCGCGCCGGCTTCGAGACGCGCATGCTCCTCCCACGCGGCACGCGCTATGCGCGCGTGACCGCCGTGGACGCACACGGCAAGGCTCTCGGCACGTCGAAAACCGCACACGTCGGCTAACTTCGTAGGCCATGAAGCGGCTGTGGCTCTGGAGCGGTGGTGCTCTTGTCGTGTTGATCCTGGCGCTCTTCGCGACGGCGTTCGTCGCCTGGCCGGCGATCCGGCTAGGGGCGAGCAGCGACGCGCTCGCGCGGCTCGACCTGCCGAGCTTCGCCGGAAAGGTCGAGCAGTTGACGGTGCGCACCGCAGCGGGCTCCGCGATTCCTGTCAGCCGCCGGCACGGTGAGCTCTGGCCCGATACGCAGGTCGCGGCCGGATCGACGCTTACCGTCGCCGTCACCGTAAAGCATCCGTCGTGGATCTCGTGGCTCGTGGGCAAGCGCGACCGCAAGACATTCGACGTGACGACGCCCGTGACACATCTCAGCACCAATTGGGTGCAAGTGCCCGACGGAAGCTCGCCGCGGGTGTCATTCGACAACCCCGTTGGCGTTGTCGAGATCGACGGGGAGCGCAACGTGCTCGCGTCGGCGACGACCACCGTGAAGATTCCTCATGCGCAGCCGACAGGCTCGGCGCTGGTCAAGGCGGCGGCCCGCGCGTGGGAGCGCCTTACAAACGCGGCGCGCGTGAGCTGGTTCCCCGCGCGCAGCTACCCTCAGGTCCTGGCACGGCCGTCGACGACCGTTGCGCTTCGGCCGACTGCGCAGCTCACGCTGACGTTCTCCCGGCCGCTGCGCCTGTCGCTCGGGGAGGACGTCTATCCGACGTTGAAACCTTCGGTGCCCGGCAACTGGGTCGCACTGGACGACCACACGATCGCATTTAGGCCGCACGGACTCGGCTTCGGTCTCGGCTCGACCGTCACCGTGCAGCTTCCGTCGCGCGTGCATCTCGTCGGCGACGGCGTGGCCACGAAGTCAATCGTCTGGAAGGTTGGCCCCGGTTCGATCCTTCGTTTGCAGCAGCTGCTCGCACAACTCGGCTACCTGCCGGTGGACTGGTCGCCGCTGAACCCGAACGCGCAGCCCGTCACGATCGGCGAGGAGTTCACAGCAGCAGTGTCTCCTCCGTCGGGCACCTTCGACTGGCGTTACTCGAACTCGCCTGCGTCGCTCAAGAAACTCTGGATGCCAGGCCAGCTGACGACGGTCACGCGCGGCGCCGTGATGATGTTCGAGGACCGGCACGGGCTGCCCTCGGACGGTGTGCCGGGACCGAAGCTTTGGCGCGCGCTGTTCACGGCATTGATGAACGGAGACCGCGACACCGACGGTTACAACTACGTCTTCGTGCATCGCGACGTGCCGCAGTCGATGAACCTCTGGCACAACGGCAAGGTGATCCTCACGTCGCCCGGTAACACCGGCATTCCGTCCGCGCCGACACAGCTCGGCACGTTCCCGGTGTTCTGGCACATCCCGGTGGGGACGATGAGCGGCACCAACCCGGACGGCTCGAAGTACCACGATCCGGGTGTGCGCTACATCAGCTATTTCAACGGCGGCGACGCGCTGCACGCGTTCCCGCGCGCGTCGTACGGCACGCCGCAAAGCCTCGGTTGCGTCGAATTGCCGCTTGATGCCGCTGCGACGGTCTGGCCGTATACACCGGTCGGCACCCTCGTTACGATCGAAAACTGATGCGTCGTCCGGGTACGCCCGTCGTGCTTGCGTGGCTCGCAGTTCTCGCGGGCGCGATCTCGGTTCTCTCAGCGCTGACGCCCGAGTTTTCCGATCGCCTTCGGCTCGTGCACGGCGTGTTGCCGCCCGGCGTGCCTGCCGCTGCACGGACGATCACGCTCGCGCTCGGCCTGGGGTTGATCTGGCTGTCGCTCGGCATTGCGCGCCGCAAGCACCGTGCGTGGCAGCTCGCGATGGTGATCGTCGTCGCCTCGGCGATCGCTCACCTTGTGAAGGGTCTCGATTTCGAGGAAGCGACCGCGCATCTGCTGCTGCTCGTCGCGCTGTGGCGTTCGCGCCGGCTGTTCGTCGCTCCGGGCGACCCTGCCACGATCATGCCGTTCGTCCAAGTCTTGATCGGTATTGCGCTGCTCGTGACGTTGCTCACGCTCGATGTCGCAGGCGAGGACACGTGGTCGCCACGTATCGATCGCGCACTGCTGCTCCTGGTGGTTGCGTTCGCTGCGCGCGGTCTGTGGCTCCTGTTTCGGCCCCTGGGCGCCGCTCCGATCCGGCAGGAGGATCGCGAACGCGCGGCCGAGGTCGTTCAGGAGAGCGGGCACGACAGCCTCTCGTACTTCGCGCTGCGCCGCGACAAGAACTACTTCTTCTCTCCGAGCGGGAAGTCGTTCGTCGCGTATCGCGTGATTGGCAGCACGGCGCTCATTGCCGGTGACCCGATCGGCGAGCAAAGCGAGCGCGCCGACCTGATTCGCGAGTTCACACGCGTCGCGCACACGAAAGCGTGGCGTGTCGCAGTCGCCGGGGCCTCGTCGGATGTGCTTCCCGACTACGCAGCGCTCGGCTTCAAGTCGCTGTATCTCGGTGACGAGGCGGTGGTGGCGCCCGCAGAGTTCTCACTCGACGGACGCCCGATTCGCAAGGTCCGCCAGTCGGTTTCGCGTCTCGAGAAGAGCGGGTACGAGGTGCGTGTGCTGTCGACGGCCGATGCCGACGAATCGATGCGCCGAGAGCTGCAGGCGGTGTCCGCCGAGTGGCGCGGAAACTGGCCGGAGCGCGGGTTCACGATGGCGATGGATGCGCTCTTCCGCTATCCCGACACGGTGCTGGCCGTAGCGATTGCACCGGACAATTCCATCGGCGGCTTTCTGCAACTCGTCCCATCACCGGCGAGCGACGGATACTCCCTTGCGTCGATGCGCAGGCGCCGCAACACGCCGAACGGACTGATGGAGTACTTGATCACCGAGACGCTCGCCTGGGCGCGTGAGCACCAGGTGGTCGAGGTCTCGCTCAACTTCGCCGTATTCGCAGACTTTCTGCGCACCGACGAGGATGCGTCGCGCTGGACACGGTTGGTGCGCTGGTGTCTGCTCAAGGGCGACCGCCTGTTCCAGCTCGAACGCTTGCACAGCTTCAACCGCAAGTTCTTCCCGCACTGGCGCCGGCGTTACTTCTGCTTCGAGCGGTGGACCGATCTGCCGCTCGCCGGGCTCGCGTACCTACACGCCGAGTCGCTGCTCACGCCGCCCGGGCCATGGGTGAAGTCGCCCGACCTCGCGGCGCAATGAGAAAGCTCGCGCTGCTCGGGACGCTCTTCGTCCTGGCGGCGCCCGTTGCAGCTGCGCCAACGACGCTGCATCTCGTCAAGGTGGGCCAGTTCGACGCGCCGGTCTACGCGGCCGCGCCGGCCTCTGAGCCGGGTGTGCTCTACGTCGTCGAACAGGCTGGACGCATCATGCGAGTGGCGAACCGTCACACGACGACGTTCTTCGACTTCCGCGCGCACACCCGTAGCGGCGGCGAGCAGGGGATGCTGTCGATTGCTTTTGATCCGAAGTACGCGTCGAATCACTTCCTCTACGTGTCGTACACGGCGCTCGATGGGCACCAGCGTGTCGGCCGCTTCCGCGTCAGTGGCAACGGGGTGGTTGCGTCGTCGCAGAAAGTGCTGCTCGACATTGCCGATTTTGCCTCGAACCACAACGGCGGGCAGTTGCAGTTCGGCCCCGACGGGAAGCTCTACTGGTCGAACGGCGACGGCGGCGGTGAGGGCGATCCGCAGAACGTCGGCCAGGATTTGAGCCGTCCGTTCTCGCGCATCATCAAGCTCGACGTGCGCAAGGCGAACGCGAAGTGGCAGCTTGTCGCGTACGGGTTGCGCAATCCGTGGCGGTTCTCGTTCGACAAGGGGGGCGACCTCTACATCGGGGACGTCGGGCAGGATCGTTACGAGGAGATCGATTACCTTCCGCGCGGATTCAAAGGCGTCGCGAACTTCGGCTGGAAGCGGTACGAAGGCAATTCGATCTATGACGCCGGCACCAAGCTCGCGTCGCTCGGCCACTACGTGAAGCCGATCGTCGTCTACTCGCACTCGCAGGGCTGTTCCGTGACCGGGGGGTTCACCTACCTTGGCCGTTACTTCTACGGCGACTACTGCAGCGGCACGATCTGGTCGCTCGTCGTGAAAGGTGGTCGCGCGACCAGCGTTCGTCGCGAGCCGTTCACCGTGCAGGGCTTGTCGTCGTTCGGCGAGGACGCCGCGAGTCAGCTGTACGCGATGTCGGTGAGCACCGGCGCGCTCTACAAGCTGGCCGGTTAGCTCGCGCGCCGGCGCCGTACCTGCGGCCCTTGGTGGCCGAGCGCCGCATAGGCGAGTGCCTGTAGCGACTCGTTCAGGTTGCGCAGCTCATGGCTGATCACGGTCAATTCCTCGCGCCGTTCCTCGCGCGTATTGAGGCGCCGTAGCTCCTCGACGAGTGAGTCGAGACGCTCGAGCAGGGCCTCCAACTGCCGATCGGTGACCTCTCCGTGCTCCATCGGCACCGACTTTACCGGGTGCTAGAGTCGCGCCACCTAACGGGCGAACGGAGAGGGAACCCGGTGCAAGTCCGGGACGGTCCCGCCGCTGTGAGGGGAAGACCTTACGCCGAAGGCCACTGGCAGAAATGCCGGGAAGGCGGCGCAGGGGGAGCCCTAAGTCAGAAGACCTACCGCCGCCCGCCACTTCGAACCCCTCGCGGAAGGAGGATTCGTGGCAAGACGTCTTCTCGTGGTCGCAGTTCTCGCACTTGCGCTCCCTGCTGGTGCGCTCGCGGCGACCGTGCACATTCGCGTCGAAGGTCAGACGCGCACGATCTTCGGCGCTGTTCCGATCTCTGTAACTGCGTCGACCCCGCTACAAGCGCTGCAGCAGGCGGCGACGCTCGGTGAGTTCTATTACCACGTCACGAACACGAGCTTCGGCCCGTACCTCGACCAGATCGGGCTGTATCCCGGCTCGGGTGATAGCGGCTGGGCGTTCAAGGTCGACAACGTCTCACCACCGGTCGGCGCCGACAGCGATCAGCTGAAGGACGGCGACACGGTGCTCTGGTATTGGGCGACGTTCGGTGCGACCGGTGGCCCGCCGACGCTGTCGCTCGCGAAGAGCGGTGCGTGTTACACGGTGTCGGCGCTCGACGACAACGGCAAGGCGGCGACGGTGTCCGGTCTCGCGTTGCATGTTGGCTCGAAGCAGACGGTGATGGCGACCGTCGGCAAGCCGGTGTGCTTGAAAGCGCATCGCGGTTTGCTGGTGCGTGCAACGGCGACGGGCGCTGTCCGCTCGAACGCGTTGGCGTGAAACTGGTTGCGGTAGCGGTGCTCGCGTTCGTCCTCGCTGGTTGCGGGGGCGGGCGCGCGCACGGCACCGCGACTTTGTGGGTGACGCGGGGCGAGGGCGCGACGGTGCTGTACACAGGCGCGGTTCCCGCGGGTCTGACGGCGATGCAGGCACTCGATCGCGTGCAGAAGATCGCGACGCGCTACGGCGGTCGTTATGTGCAGTCGATCGGCGGGGTCTCCGGGTCGCTGACGAACGAGCGCGACTGGTTCTATTTCGTCAACGGTGTCGAGGAAGGCGTTGGCGCGACCGAGGTGCGGCTGCACCCGGGCGATGTCGAGTGGTGGGACTACCGGTCGTGGGCGCACGGGCAGATGTCGGTGCCCGTCGTCGTCGGCGCGTGGCCGAAGCCGGTGTTCGGCAATGTCACCGTGACGGGCGTCCAGCCGGCGGCGCGCGAGCTCGGTGCGGCGCTGCAGGCGAACGGCGGCGCGAACCGCGTGCTCGTCACGGCGCAGCCGGTCGTCTTCCACGGCGCGAAGACCGGCGGCCACTTCACGTTCTGGATCTCCGCGCGCGACGCAGTTCGGCTCGCGAAGAACCCGAAACTCGCGCGCCACCGCTACGAAGGCCTGTGGAATGGTTGACACACTTTCGTTACGTCGTTTGGCGTCGGGACGTGTCTCGGCCGGACCATCCGCGGCGGTGCTCGCGGCCACCGTTGTGGCTTCGTTGCTGGCCAAACACACCGCTTCGGTAGGGGTGATTTGTTTGGCGTTGCTTCTCGTCCTTTTCGCCGCGCCGGGGCAGCGCAGGTCGGGGGCACAGGGTCGCTGGCCGTACATCGTGGGGACAGCGATCACTGCGCTGCTGGTGATCGTCCTCACACCGTTCGTGGAGCAGATCGGGTCGCACCCGATCTGGACCGGCCCTACCGTGCCGGTGCTGGGAACGCTCGACGTGACGCACGAGGAGCTCGCGAACGCGGTGTACCAGGGGTTGCGCCTAGCCGCCGTTGGCCTCGCGTTCGCCGTCTATGCGACGACGCTCGATCACGACCGCCTGCTCGCAAGCGCTGGCTGGGCGCGCAAGTCGACGCTCGCCGTGGCGATCGCAACACGTCTGCTGCCGACGCTGGAGCGCGACGCTCGCGATTTGCGCACAGCTCTGAAAGGACGCGGCGTGGAGCTCGGCCCCGTACGCCTGCTCTCGCCGCTCCTCGCCGGCTCGCTCGAACGTGGGCTCAACGTTGCCGAGGCGATGGAGGCACGCGGCTACGGCAAACCTGGCCGCACGCGCGCGCCGCTGCCGTCGCGCACGGCCATCGATTATGCGGCGTTCGCCTCTGCTGTGGTCCTGATCGTCGCGGGAGCGCTGTGGCTCTAGTTACCGTCGAGAACCTGCGCTTTGCATACACGGGGACGGCGCCAGCGCTCGACGGGGTGTCGCTGACGATCGACGACGGGGAGCACGTCGCGCTGCTCGGCCCGTCAGGCGGCGGGAAGTCGACGCTACTGCGCGCGCTCGCCGGTCTCGTTCCACACTTCCACGGCGGCACGTTCGCCGGCAAGGTCGTCGTCGCCGGCATCGACACGCGCGAAGCGCGCCCCGCGCAACTCGCCGGAACAGTTGCCTCCGTCTTCCAGGATCCCGAGGACCAGGTCGTGCTCACTCGCGTCGCCAACGAGGTCGCGTTCGGGCTCGAGAACGCGGGCGTCGATCCTTCTGAGATCTGGCCACGCGTCGAGGAGGCGTTGCGGCTCGTCGGCGCCGAGCATCTTGCCGATCGCTCCACGGCCGAACTGTCCGGGGGCGAGCTGCAGCGCGTGTGCCTGGCCTCGGCGCTTGCTTTGCGGCCGCGGCTTCTGCTTCTCGACGAGCCAAGCTCGCAACTCGACCCCGACGCGGCCGACGAATTCTTTGACATCGTCGAACGGCTGCCGTGTGCAGTGCTCGTCTCCGAACAGCGTCCGCAGCGTCCGCTTGCGCATGCGACGCGCGTGCTCTTCGTCGACCAAGGCTGCATCCTCCTCGACGCGCCGCGCGCAGATGCCATCACCTGGCTTGAGACGAACCGGCCGCTCTACTTGCCGCACACACCCGACGTCGTGTGCGCCATCGACACTGTTCATTACTCCTACGGTGAGGATGAAGTCCTTGCTGGGGTGTCGCTTGCAGTGCGCCGCGGCGAGATCGTGGCGCTCACCGGCCCGAACGGCGCGGGGAAGACGACGCTCGCGAAGCTTGCCGCCGGCCTGCTCGAACCGGCCGCAGGCATCGTCGAGCATGGGCGCGCCGCGTACCTCACACAGGATCCCGGCCGCCACCTCATCACCGAGCGGGTGCACGACGAAGTCGCGCTCGGCGCCGACGATGAACGAGCGCGCGAGGCGCTCGCGCAGCTCGGGCTTGCGCAATACGCCGACCGTCATCCGCGCGACCTCTCATCCGGCGAGCGCGAACGGCTCGCGCTCGCGGCTGTGCTCGCGACCGATCCTGAGCTCCTCGTGCTCGATGAGCCCACGCGCGGTGTCGATCCTGAGCGCAAGGAAGAGCTCGCGCGCCTGTTGCGTGCCGGCGCCCCGAAGCGCGGAACGCTCATCGTCACGCACGACATTCCTTGGTCGCGAACTGTTGCGGATAGAACCGTCGAGTTGCCGCTCCGGAAAGAAGTGCATGCCCGTTAGGTTGCTCAGCCTCGCCGCCGTGCTGTTGGCCGCGGCACTCGCCGTGAACGACGGTGCGCTCGCCACGTTGCTCGGAGCGGTGGCGTTGCTCGTCGGCGGCGTCGCGTGGTTCGAGTCCGGCGCCGACTCGACCCGTGAGCTCGTGCTCGCGGCCACGCTCGGTGCGGCGGCGGCCGCCGGTCGTGTGCTCTTCGCCGCGATCCCGGGGGTGCAACCGGTGACTGTGACTGCGGTCGTCGTCGGTGCGTCGCTCGGAGCGCGCGCGGGCGCAGCGACCGGTGCGCTTGCAGCGCTCGTGTCGAACCTCTTCCTCGGTCAGGGCGTGTGGACGCCGCAGCAGATGCTCGGCTGGGCCGCGTGCGGTGCGCTCGGCGGATTGCTGTCGAAAGGCCTGCGCAGTCGCTGGTCGCTCGCTGCGTTGTGCGCGGTGCTCGGCTTCGCGTTCAGCGCGAGCATGGACGTCTGGCTTTGGTACGGCTTCTTCCCGCACACGCTCCCGTCACTGGCAGCGGTGGTCGGGCGTGGCCTTTGGTTCGACGCTGCACACGCGATCGGCAACGTCGTGATCGCGCTTGCTGCGGGACCTGAACTGAGACGCATGCTGGACAGATACGCGCGGCGGTTACGCACTGAGGTCATATGGGCTACCTAGCGACGCTGATCGCGGCGCTGCTGATCTCGCCGGTGACGTTCGTGCAAGCGCACGACACGAACGGCGCGTTCGCCGAAGCGGGAGGGACGCCGGGTGCGAGCCTCACTGCGTGGGCGGTACTCGGTCTACGCGCCGCGGGTGCGCCCGCGCCCGGCTCGCTCGCGTATCTCCAGTCGCAGGAGAGCTCGCTGCAGAACACGACCGATGTCGCGCTCGTTGCACTTGCGGAAGAAGCGCTCGGCGCACAACCAGCGACGCTGCTCGCACGTCTCCGGCCGAAGGCGAACGGCGAAATCGGGCCGACGCTCAACGCGACCTACTGGGCGGTGCTCGCGCTCGGGCACTCGTCGAAGCAGACGACGCGTTTCATCCTTGCGCACCAGGCAAAAGCAGGCGGTTTCTCGTGGGATGCGGGGGTGCAGGCCGACTCGAACGACACCGCCGCCGCGCTCGAGGCGCTGCGGGTTGCGGGCGTGAAGGGCGCCCCGGTCACGCGGGCGGCGAAGGCGTTGCTCACGTACCAGACGAAGGGCGGCGGCTTCGAGCTCACGCACGGCCGCGGGGCCGACGCGCAGTCCACCGCCTGGGCCGTCCAGGGCCTGGTCGCCGCCGGCCGCACGCCGCCCCGTAAGGCGTTCACGTATCTCCAGAGCCTCCGCCGCGCCGACGGCAGCTATCGCTATTCGGCTCGCTACGCGACCACGCCGGTATGGGTGACGTCCCAGGTGCTGGCGGCGCTCTCCCGCAAAGCGTTTCCCCTTGTTGGCAACAGCTGACGACCTGGTTTATCGTCCCAGCACCGGATTTCCCCCAAGGAGAGAGATATGAGCGAGACCCAGGCAGGACCGCGCCTCGAGGACGTGTTCGACGGCAACGGCAACGGTGAGAGCGATCTTTCGCGCCGGATTGCGGCGATTCTCGACTCCGCCGAGTCGGAGGCCGAGCGGATCCGCGAGAAGGCGCAGAGCGAGGCGACGTCCATTGTGCGCGCAGCGCACGCATCTGCGGCTGAGCGGATCGAAGAGCTCACGCGCGAGCCTGAGCGCATCAAGCACGATGCCGACCTCACGGCGCGGGACACCGTCCGGCGCGCGGAAGAGGATGCAGCGCGCATGGTCGCGGAGGCTCAAGCCCAGTCGAGCGAGACCATTCGCGCGAGCGAGCAGCACGCCGACACGCAGCGCCGCGACACCGAACGTGCGGTTGCCGAGATGGAAGCGGCGATGGAGCAGCGCAAGCGTCAGCTGAAGGACGAGATCAAGTCGCTCGCCGATCTGCGTGCGCAGGCGAGCTCGTCCGTCGCTCAGGTTGTCGGCGCGCTCGAAGGTGCTGCCGGCGAGCTGAACCGCAAGCTCGATGTGATCCCCAGCGTCGGCGCGGAGACCGAACACGGAGCTCAGGATCTTCACGCCAAGAGCGGCGGCCTCGGTCGCCGGCTGCGCGGCTGACCAGCGTCGCTGATCCCTCCGACGCTCTGCGGCGTCATGAGATCGCCACAGTCGAACGGCTGGCGGCGAAGATCGTCGCGGACGCGCGGCGCCAGGCGGCGGAGACCGTCGCGGCTGCGCATGCGCGTTCGACGGAGTCGCGCCGCACCAAGCTGATCGGCGCGGCGCTCGAGCTCGACGCGGCCGTCGTTCGGCAGGGTGGCGTCGCGAAGGCTGCGTCGCTCCGTGAACAGGCCGCGGAGGAGGCGGTTCGGATTCACGCCGCCGCCGAACGGGAAGCAGCTCGGATCCACGCGACTGCCAACAAAGAAGCGATCGAAGTTACGCGTCGGCTCGACCGGCGGCGCAAGCGGCTCGAGGGCGAACTACGCGATCTCTACCGGGAGCGCGACGCGGAGCGGAAGGCGCTTGATCGCCAGATCTCTGCGCTGCAAGCGCTGACCGTTGCCGCGCCCGTGCGCAGGCCGCAACTGCCGCGGCTGGCACTTGCCATGGTTCCGGCTCTCCTGGTGATTGGGGGCGGCGTGTTCGCTCTGAGCTCCACCGGCAAGGGTGGCGCTGCGCCGCAGGCGGCACGCACCGGGAATGTGACGGCGCCGCTCTGCCCGGTGCCGGCAAAGTACCGCCCCTCGTTCGTCTCGGCGTCGAAGAAAGAAGGCGTGCAGCTGTCGCTGCTCGTCGCGCTAGCGACGGTCGAGTCGCGCTTCGAGGCAAGCGCGCAGTCGAACAAGGGCGCCGTAGGCCTACTCCAGGTTCTTCCGTCGACGGCGCGCGGCCTGCGGGTCGGCCTTGGGAGCTCGAGCGCGAACGTGCTCGCCGGCGCGACCTACCTGCGGCAGATGCTTGACCAGTTTGGCGACACACAGCGGGCGCTTGCGGCGTACAACGCAGGCCCGAATGCGGTGCGTCTCGGCAATGTTCCGTCCGCGACAAACACGTACGTCGCCGACGTCATGACTGCCTGGTCGGCTATTCAGAATTGCCGGTAGTGAGGAACACTCGCTTGTTGGTCGTTGTGTTGTGCGCGTTCGTCGTCGTGCTTGCGCCTGCGGCGGCAAGCGCGTCGCCTGCGCCCAAACCCGCGCACCCGAATGCCACCGGCCGCGTTCTCGTCGTCCGTTTCTTCACGTTGCTGAAGAACCAGGACGCTGCCGGCCTGCGGAAATTTCTCGCGCCGAATTTCCAGATTCAGCGTGCCGACGGAAGCTCGTCCGGCAGAGCTGCGTACCTGGCGAAGCTGCCGGTGATCTATTCGTTCACGATCACGCATCTCGTGGCGAAGTACGCGAACGGCGCGCTCGTCGTTCGCTACCAGGCTGTGGCGACCGGGCTCGTGAACGGGAAGAAGTACACGCCGGGGCCGGCGCCGCGCCTCTCGGTGTTCACGTGGAGCGGGAAAGCCTGGCAGCTCTCTGCGCACGCGAATTTCAATCCACTGACGGGCTAGACACGTACTCGACGCGGCGACCTGCCGGCTTGTAGCCGAGCCGGTCGTTGATCGCGAGCATCGGCGCGTTCGTCTCGTCGTTGATGGTCGAGATGTAGCTGACGCCGTTGGCGCCTGCCCACCGAAGCGACGCAGCCTTCGCTGCCAGCCCGAGCCCGCGCCCGCGAAACTCGCGCAGTGTTCCCGTGAAGATCGTGACGCCTCGACCGGTCTCGAGATCGGCGGCGAGCATCGACAACGCGGCAGGCTCGCCGTCGGCGTACGCGACGAAGCTGCCTTCGGGCTGGTAGAGCGGCCGCGCGATGACGAACTCGCGCCACTCGTCAAAGGGCATGTGCGACGGGTTGTCCTGGCCTGGAACGTCGGGCGTCACCGTTTCGTCGATCTGCCACAGCACGTGTGGGTCAACCTGGGCGCAAGGCCGCACCTCAGCGGCCGTTTCAACGTCGAGCGTGCGCGGATCGACGGCCGAGATCCGCTCGGCGCGTTCTTCCTGAAAGCCACGGGCCTGAGCGAAACCGACAGCCCGAGGTGTCTCAAAGAAACCCGACATGATGCGCGTCGGCGCGAGTGACTCCGCATACGCGAAGGCGCGCTCGTACAGGGCTGACCCGATGCCCTTGCCCTGGTGCCGTTTGAGCACGGCAACGTTCATCGAAACAGGGCCCTCCATCCACCAGGTCTTGAATGCCCACGACTCGCCGACGACCCGGCCATCGAGCTCGGCGACCCATGCGCCGAGTCGCGCACGCGCGGGCACACTGGCCTCACGATGCAGCCACGCGGCGCGGTTGGTCGTTGTCCACGGCGATTCCTCGCGCAACAACTCCACGAGCGCATCGACATCTCGCGCGGATTCGGTCTCTCTGATCTGCATACTCGTCATGTGCTGGCGGCCATTCTGACCATTGGGAACGAGATCGTGTCGGGCGACGTCCCGAACTCGAATGCATCGTGGATCGCGAAACAACTCGAGCCGCTCGGCGTGAAGGTGGTGCTCACGGCCGCCGTGCCTGACGTGGAAGGGCGCATCGTCGAATTCGTGCGCCGCGAGGCGCCGCGCGTCGATCATCTCTTGATCACCGGCGGCCTTGGCGGCACGCCCGACGACATCACGCGCGAGGCGCTCGCCGCTGCGTTCGAGGTCGAGCAAGAGCTCGTGCCGGATCTCGCCGCCGATCTCCGCTCGCGCTTCACCGGCAACCCGGATTACGTGACGCCGTGGGCTGCGCTGCCGAAGGGTGCGCGTCCGCTCGAGAATCCGCTCGGCGGTGCGCCGGGATTCCAGCTGCAGAACGTGTGGGTCTTCCCGGGCCTGCCGCGCGAGATGGAAGCGATGTTCCTGCGCTATGCGGATGCGTTCCGCACGGCGTCGCCGATCCAGGTGTGGCGCCGCCGCGAACGCACGCGCGAGTCGTTGCTATCCGACGCGCTGGAACACGCGACGCGCGAGTGGCCTGCGGTTAGCGTCGGCTCGTACCCGTACTTCACGGACACGGGGCCGGAGGTCGAGGTCGTCCTCAAGTCATCCGATCCGGCCCAGTTGCAGGCGGCCGTGGCGTACATGGACACCGAAATCGGACGCATCCTCGGGTAGCTACAGTCGGGAAGTGGTCGCCCGTCCCGAGTCGTATCTCGCCGATCTGAACCCCGCCCAGCGGCAGGCGGTGCTGACCACCGAAGGGCCGCTGCTCGTGATCGCCGGTGCCGGCTCGGGCAAGACCCGCGTGCTGACGCATCGTGTGGCTCATCTGCTCGCCGCCCACGGCGTCAAGCCGAACGAGATCCTCGCGATCACGTTCACCAATAAGGCGGCGGGCGAGATGCGCGAGCGCGTGGAGCGAATGATCGGACCGCCCGCGCGTGCGATCTGGATTCTCACGTTCCACTCCGCGTGCGGCCGCATCCTACGCCGCGAGGCGGAGCGGCTCGGCTACCGGTCGAACTTCACAATCTACGACCAGGCCGACCAGATCCGCGTCGTCAAGGACTGCCTGCAGGAGCTCGACCGCGATCCCAAGCGCTTCGTGCCGCGCGGTATCCACACGCAGATCTCGAATGCGAAGAACCAGCTGATCGGACCCGACGAGTACGCGGCGCGCGTGTCGAGCTTCTACGACCAGACGGTCGCCGAGGTCTACACGCTCTACCAGCGCCGGCTGTTCACTTCGAACGCGGTCGACTTCGACGACATGCTGATGCTCACCGTCGAGGTGCTGAAGCGCTTCCCAGAAGCACGCGAGAAATGGTCGAGCACGTTCCGCTACATCTTGGTCGACGAGTACCAGGACACGAACCATGCGCAGTACACGCTGCTGAAGCTGCTAGCCGGCGAGCGCAAGAACGTGATGGCGGTGGGGGACCCGGATCAGTGCCTCGTCGCAGGAACGCAGATCACGATGGCCGACGGCTCGACGAAGCCGATCGAGAATGTTGCTGAGGGTGAAGAAGTGCTGTCTTGTTACGGCAGCGGAACGTTTGGACCGGCAGGCGTGATCCGGACACATTCATCTTCACGCCGCGAAGGTGTGGCGATCACGAGCGCCTCTGGGCGTCGGATCGTGTCGACACCTGAGCACATGCACTTCGCAGGCTTCAAGCCCGGGCACACGCCGCAACAGCACATGACGTATCTCATGTGGAAGGCAGGTTCCGGCTTCCGCGTGGGGACGTCGCGCACCTACACCGACACGAAAGGCGGTGGGCTGGCAGGGCCGCAGGTGCGATTGAACGGCGAGCACGCCGATGCGGCGTGGGTCCTCGGGGTCCACACGAACGAGTCCGAGGCCCGCATGCAGGAGTCACTCCTGTCGATGCGTTACGGCTTGCCGACCGTTCCGTTCGTCGCGCGGCCGGGAGTTCGGGCGCGACCCGGATCGAGCCTTGTCGCAGACCAGGCGCTGCTCGACCGTCTGTTCGCTGAGCTCGACACGGATCACGCTGGCTATGAGCTCCTGACAGAGGAGGGTCTGAGCTTCACGCACCCGCACTTCAGCTCGGCGACGACGACGTCTGGGTCGCGGGTGCGCCGTCGGCTCACAGTGACGCTCTGCGGCGATCCGCGCGCGGGTCGCACGTTGCACCGCATCAGCCTCTTCGGCTACGACGAAGATGGCCGCGCGGCACTCGAAGGCATCGGCCTCTCATTGCGCCCTGCGTACAAAGGGTCGGCGGGCTGGCGGTTCGAGACCTCGAACTCCGATCTTGGCCGAATCGCTGAGATCGTGGAGCGCATCCAGAGCGTGCTCGACGTATCTGTTCGCTACACAGCTCGGCTGGCGACCAATGAAGGCTCACTCGGCAAGGAGAAGAATGCGTTGCCATTCATGCCTGCTGCGTCTGTGAGGCCTGGGATGGTCATGGTTGCCGAGGATGGGACGTTCGACCTGGTTACCAGTGTGGAGTGGGTCAGGCTCAAGGAACCGGTCTATGACCTCGACATCGAGCGGACGCACAACTTTGTGGCAAACGGCCTGGTCACGCACAACTCGATCTACGCGTTCAGAGGCGCGGACATCCGCAACATCATGGAGTTCGAGCACGATTTTCCTTCGACTCAAGTCATCGCGTTGGAACAGAACTACCGCTCGACCAACACGATCCTGCAGGCGGCGAACGCGGTGATCGAGAACAACCGCGAGCGCAAGGAGAAGAATCTGTGGTCGGACCTCGGCGAAGGCGAGGCTGTGCACGTCGTCGAGTGCGAGGACGAGCACGCCGAGGCGCGTTTCGTCGCAGCAGAGATGGTCGCGCTGATCGACGGCGGGTACTCCGGCGCGGAGATCGCGGTCGTCTACCGCACGAATGCGCAGAGCCGCGTGCTCGAGGACGTGCTGGTGCGCCAGGGCGTCGCCTACCAGGTAATCGGTGGCCCGAAGTTTTACGAGCGCGCCGAGATCAAGGATGCGATCGCGTACCTGCAGGTGATCGACAATCCGTATGACGCGGTGTCGCTGATGCGGATCGTCAACCGGCCGCGCCGCGGCATCGGCGACACGTCCATCGCTCGGCTCGTCGCCTATGCGGACGGGATGGAGATCTCGCTGTGGGAGGCGACGAAGACGCCGGAGGCGGCGGGGCTCTCCGCGGCGTCGGCACGGGCGGTTTCCGGCTTTCGCACCGTGATGGAGACGCTGATGGCGACGGCGACCGACGCGGACGTCTCGACGATTCTCGAAGCGGTGCTCGCTCGCACCGGGTACGTCGAGCAGCTCGACAACGAGCGCACGATCGAAGCGCGCGGCCGGCTCGAGAACCTCGACGAGCTCGTCGGTGTCACGCAGGAGTACGAACAGGCCGCGCAGGAGCCGAACTTGTCGGGTTTCCTGCAGGAGATCTCGCTGTACGCCGATCAGGACGCGTTGCGAGACGGCGAAGACAGCACTGGCGAGGTCACGCTGATGACGATCCACAACGCGAAGGGGCTCGAGTACCGCGCCGTCTTCATGATCGGGATGGAGGAGATGATCTTCCCGCACATGCGCTCGATCGAGGAGAACGAGATCGAGGAGGAGCGGCGCCTCTGTTATGTCGGCATGACGCGCGCGAAGGAGCGGTTGACGATGACGCACGCGATGCGCCGTTCGCTGTTCGGCCGCTCCGAAGCTAACCTGCCGTCGCGCTTCCTCGACGAGCTGCCCAGCCTGGGCGTCGAGCGCGAGCGGCTGCGTGCGCCCAGCTGGCAGGACTACGGCCGCCGTACTGTCCGCGAGTACGCACCGAAACAGGAGCTGCCGGAACTCTCGACGGGCGATGCGGTGCGTCATTCCACCCTCGGCACGGGCATCGTCACGCGCATCGAGGTGGGCGGCGTTGTCACCGTGCGCTTCGAAGACGGGGTCGAGCGGCGGCTGATGCTCGAGTACGCCCCCCTCGAACGCATCGGTTAAGCCCATGGCAATCGAGGTTCGCCCCTGCCGCGACGTGGACGAGTTGCGCCGTGCCGTCGACGCGATCAGCCACTACTTCGGCAACCAGAACTCGCCGGAGGACATGGAGCGGTTCGTCGGCTGGCTACCGGTCGATCGAATGCATGCCGCCTTCGACGGCGACGAGATCGTCGGCGGCGCCGGGGCGTTCCCGTTTCGGATGCCGGTGCCGGGCGGCGCGGATGTCGCTGCGGGCGGCACGACCGTTGTCGGCGTGCTGCCGACGCACCGTCGCCGCGGCGTCCTCACGCAGCTGATGCGCGCGCAGCTCGACGACATTCACGAGCGCGGCGAGCTCCTCGCGTATCTGTGGGCGAGCGAGGCGACGATCTACCCACGCTTTGGCTACGGGCTCGCGTCGATGGTCGGCAAGATGACGCTGTCGAAGGAGCGGACGAGGTTCGCGCTGCCGTTCGAGCCGCGCGGGGTCGCACGCTTCGTCGACGCGGACGAGGCGGCGAAACTCTTTCCGCCGCTGTACGAGCAGGTGCGCCGCCAGCGCCCGGGCATGTTCGAGCGCTCGGCCGCTTGGTGGGAGACGCGGCGCCTCTACTACAACCCCGAGCGCAGCCACGGCAACCCGCCGCTCAACCGCGTCGTGATGGAGGTGGACGGCACGCCCGTCGCGTACGCCCTCTATCGCGTGAAGCAGGACTGGGTCAGCGGCGTCAGCGCGGGGACGGTGACGGTCGTCGAGGTGATCGCACCCGACGGCGAGGGCGCACGGGAGATGTGGCGGTGGCTCCTCGACTTCGACTGGACGTCGCAGTTCGTCGCCGACCTGCTGCCGCTCGACCATGAACTTTTTCTGCTGCTTGCGGAACCGCGGCGGATGAAGTTCGAGCTGAACGATGGTGTGTGGGTCAGGCTGATCGACGTCGAGGCTGCGCTCGCCGCACGCTCGTACGAGGGTGACGGTTCTATAGACAGCACAGGGGAGGTCGTGCTCGAGGTGACCGACGCACTCTGTCCGTGGAACGAGGGCCGCTACGCGGTGTCGGCTGCGGGTGTCGAGCGCGTCGAAAGGAGTCCGGACCTCGGCGTCGACGTTACGAGTTTGGGATCGGTTTTTCTCGGCGGATTCTCCTTTGCAAGCTTGAAACGTTCGCAACGTGTGAAGGAATTTACAAATTCCGCAATCCCGCTCGCGGACAGGCTTTTCGGCACCTTTCAGCAGCCGTGGTGCCCGGAAATCTTTTGATGAGCAGCAGTTTCCCTTGTACGGTCCCGCGCTCGGGAGATGGGAATTGCGGCGATCATCGTCGCGCTGGTTTTGCACACGCATGGCCAGCGCGCTCAACACGTGCGCTTTGAGCGGCCGGTTTGGCCTGCCGTCGGCACGATCACGTCGCCGTTCGGCAACGACCACGGACGGTGGCACCCGGGTATCGACATCGGGATGCTCCGCTCGCTGACCGTGCGGGCGGCCCAGGGCGGCGTCGTCGAAAAGGTTGGCGAGCCGGCGGGCTTCCAGGGGTACGGGAACATCGTCGAGATCAAGGCCGGCCCGTACAACGAGCTCTACGCGCATCTCTCTTCGTACAGCGTGAAGGTCGGGCAGAAGGTGAAAGAGGCTGCGGCGATCGGCGTTGCCGGCTGTACCGGCTACTGCACCGGCACTCACCTGCACTTCGAGGTGCGTTACGGCGACACAGCCGTGAGCCCGTTCGGGACGGTGCTACGGCCCCTGATCTCGCACTACTCGATGCGTTGGATCGAGTCGCGCCATTTCGCTGCGCGCGCCGCGCGAAACTCGACGCGTCGCCTCTACTCGTACGTGCACGGCAGCCGCGGCTAGCCCGCACCGGCGGGACGCGGCTACACTGCGGCCGACCCGGGCGCTTAGCTCAGTTGGGAGAGCACCAGCTCGACAAGCTGGGGGTCACTGGTTCGAGCCCAGTAGCGCCCATCGAGTTCTTGTCTTCGGAGTGACATCAGTTAAAGGGAGTAGTAAGCTGATGTCGGCGTAGGTCAGCGGTGTCTTGCAGCAAGTAGGTGCGACACGATGAGTGGGAGCGGCGACCCGTCGGTTGGCTCGGAAGCGCAGCGGTTCCGCGAATTCGCTGAGCTGTTTGAGGCGTCCAACGACGCGATCATCGGCAAGCGGCTCGACGGCAGGATCACGAGCTGGAATGCGGCGGCCGAGCGCATGTACGGCTACGCGCCCGGGGAGGTTGTGGGGAAGTTCGATCACGCTCCTTGAACCTCCCGAGAAGCGCGGCGAGATCGAAGGCATCCTCAAACGTTTGGTCGCCGGCGAGCGGATCACCGGGGTCGAGACGGTGCGGTTGCGAAAGGACGGGACACACGCCGATGTGTTGCTGAACATCTCGCCGATTCGAGGCGAGAGCGGCCGAATCATCGCTGCCTGGTCGATCGCGCACGATCTAGGCAGACGCCGTGCGGACGAAGCTGCACTGCGCCGATCGGAGGAGAGCTACCGTCATCTCTTCGAAAGACATCCGGCGCCGATGTGGCTGTTCGACGCCAAAACGCTGCGCTTCTTGGAAGTGAATGACGCAGCGGTACATCTCTATGGCTGGTCGCGCGAGGAGTTCCTCGCGATGACAATCGACGAGATTCGCCCGCCCGAAGATGTGCCGCGCCTGCACGAAGACCTCGCCGAGGAGATTTCGGCGCCGGCTGTCTGGCGGCACCGCCGCAAGGACGGCTCGCTGATGGATGTCGAAGTGCGCGGAAGACAAGTCGACTTCGCGGGCCGATCAGCTCGGCTCGCGTTGTTGCACGACGTAACGGAGCTCCGTCGTCTCGAGGACGAGCTTCGGCAGACGCAAAAGATGGATGCGATCGGCCGGCTCGCCGGCGGAGTCGCGCACGACTTCAACAACTTGTTGGTCGTGATTCGCGGTTACAGCGCGTCGTTGCTCAAGCAGCTGAGCGGCGAGCAACTCGAATCCGTTCGATTGATCGATACGGCGGCTGAGCGGGCGAGTGAATTCACTCGGCAACTGCTCACCTTCAGCCGTCAGCAGGTCCTCACGCCAGAGCCGCTTGAGCTGAACGACGTCGTGACCCAGACGCTTGCTCTACTCGGACGAACACTTCGCGAGGACATCGTCGTCATCACCGACCTCGCAGCGGATGCGGGTGCGATCGTCGCCGATCGCAGTGAGCTCACGAAAGCGATTCTGAATCTCGCGATCAACGCACGCGACGCGATGCCCGACGGCGGCAGGCTGCACGTTCGCACGGAGCGAGTCGACTTCATCGAGCAACTCGATGAAAGACGCATCCCTCCAGGCTCCTATGTGTTGCTTCAAATCACCGACTCGGGACTAGGCATGGATGAGGCAACTCGTCTGCGTGCCTTCGATCCCTTCTACACAACCAAGCCTGAAGGCACGGGTCTCGGGCTTGCGAGCGTGTACGGGCTCGTCAAACAAAGTGGCGGTTACATCTGGCTCTACAGCGAGCCGGGCGCCGGCACCAGCTTCAAGCTCTACTTCCAGGCGAGCGACGCAACGCTCCGGAAGGCGACGCAGGAAGCTCGGCCGGAGTCGGTACAAGGGAACGGCGAGCTGATCCTCGTCGCGGAGGACGCAGACATGGTGCGCGACCTCGTGACCTCCACCCTGACCTCGCACGGCTACGAGGTGCTAGCTGCTGCGCGCGCGGAGCAAGCGCTCGCACTCGCTGAGCAGGCCGAGAACAGGATCGTCCTCCTCTTGACGGACGTTGTCATGCCTGGGATGAACGGCCGCGAGCTTGCCGATCAGCTCCTCGCGCGAAACCCTGACCTGAAGGTCCTCTTCACATCCGGCTATCCCGCCGACTTGATCGTGCGCGACGGCATCGCCGACGAATCCGCCGCGTTCATCGAGAAGCCGTTCCTGCCGGACCAGCTCGTCCGCAAAGTCAGACAGATCCTCGATCACTGACGCGTTCCGTATGAAGCCGGTAAGAGCCGTTGTGGTTCGAGCCGGTTTCTGCCGACAATTGGCCCGAGGGCATGGGCATTCTGCGGCAATGTTGTGTGTTGGTCGTGATCGCGACGGTGAGTTTCGTCGCGGTCGAGGCGTTCACGCAGCCTGAACAACTCCTGCGCGACGTCGCAGCGGCGCCGACCGTGACGCTGCGGATCCCGTCCGCGGCGATGGAGCTCGCGTCGCTGCGCATCCCGCTCCCGAAGCACGCGGCAAAAAAGAATCCTTCGGTCGCGACGACGCCGTCGCGCTACGAGTACACGACGGATCCTGCGACGTTGCAAGCACAGGGTTGCGCGGCAGGTGCGGCGAAAGTGAGCGGGCTCGTCGTGCTCGACTTCGGCCAGCAAGTGCATTTCGGGGAGTACGGGGCGTATCTCTTCTCGAAGCACTTCGCGTCGAATACGCAGATCACCACCGCGATGGAGGCTTATGCGACCGGGTATGCGCAGTGCCTGCCGAAGCATTCCGCCGTGCACATCAACCTCGCGCGCGGCACGAGCAACTACAACATCCTCGTTCCGAGCGCCGAGACCGCCGGCAAGCTCTGGGCCGCCGAGGTGAACAAGGTTGGCGCGTTCCTCAAGCAACACCACTTCACGCGCATCACGTCCGCCGCAGCGATCGACGCCGAACCGGCGTACGACAAGACGTTTACCAAGACGCACGACTTCTTCTACGGCTTCGCGGAGGGAACTCACCGTTACCTCCTCTACAACTACGGCTCGCTCGACGGTGGCGTCGACTCGTACTGGTCGCTCGAGCAGGCGTATTACGTCGCCGGCGGCATGCGGCAGGCCCGCGCGATCCCTGAGATCTACAACCTCGCGATGGCACAGGAATGGGCCGAGCTCGCGAAGCTCAGCGTCGTCCGCCACAAGCAGCCGATCAAGCTCGCCGGTGTGATGACGCAATATCAGCCGAACTGCAAGAAGTGCGGCTACAAGTCGAGCACTGCGCGGCACGTGCTTCGTGGTGAGCTCGCAGCAGCAAAGGTGCCGAGCCTTTCGCTCGACGCCGTGACGAATATCGGCTCTCGCTAGTACTCAGCAGATTCCCAGCTGGATACGTCACGCTTTGCGCGTGCGCCGTCTCGATCCGGATGCCAACGCGCGCCTGACCGCGACCACAGGGCTCACGCTGATCGTGCTGAGCCTGGCCGAGATCGCCACGCTGCTGCTCGGCCTGCACTCGTGGCTCTCGTGGCACGTCGCGATCGGGCTCGCGCTGCTGCCCCCGATCGCGCTCAAGCTCGGCACGACCGGCTGGCGCTTCATGCGGTACTACACGCGTAACGTCGAGTATCGCGCGAAAGGTGCGCCTCAGATCGTGATGCGCCTGCTCGCGCCGCTGCTCGTCTTTTTCACCGTCGTGCTCTTTGGCAGCGGTATCGCGCTGGGGCTCACGCACGGCACCGTGCTCCACGTCGCCCGCCGGCTGCACGGGCCCGCTGCTGTCGGCTGGATGGTCACGCTTGGCTTGCACACGCTCGTCTATCTCGGTCGCGCGCTTCGCGAAGCCACCGCGCGCAACGGCGCGAAGCTGCGAGCGGGGATCGTCGGCCTGACGCTGGTCGCTGCGCTCGTCGTGGGCGTCGCCACCATCCCGACCCAACATCATTGGCTGCACCTGCATTCGAGGCACGATCACGACAAGGGGCGATTCAAGGGTCGGTAGCCGGTCGCCGGTGTTGCAGCGCTTCGACGCGAACTCGCTCGAGCTCAGCGGCTACCTGTGGCCTCTCGCCTTCGGATACCGTCGAGCGCATGCCGCGCGCGCTCATTCTCGGCGGGACCGGCGCGATCGGCCGGGCGACGGCGTGGCGCCTGCTCACCAGCGGCTGGGAGGTCGAGGTCACAGGCCGCGACCCAGCTCACCTACCCCGGCCGCTCGCCGCCGCGGGGGTGCGGTTCTCCTCCGACCCGACGCCCGGCGCGGAGCTGATCGTCGATTGCATCTGCTTCACCGCGGCCGATGCGGCGCGTCTGGTCGAGCTCGCGCGCGACGCAGAGTCGACCGTGATGGTCTCGTCGAAGGCCGTCTACGTCGACGACGCCGGCAACCATACGAACTCGCCGGTGAAACCACGTTTCGACGGGGCGATCAAGGAGACGCAGCCGACGATGGCGCCGTCGTTCGGCGACTACACGACGGCCGAGGGCTACGGAGGCAACAAGGTCGCGGCCGAGCAGGTGCTGCTCGACAGCGGCTTGCCGGTGACGGTGCTGCGGCCGTCGAAGATTCACGGCGCCGGTTCCCGGCAGCCGCGGGAGTGGGTGTTCGTCAAACGCGTGCTCGAGCGGCGGTCGGCAGTGTTTCTCGCGCGGCGCGGTGAGAGCGTCGATCACCCGACTGCCGCGGCGAACATCGCCGCGCTCGTCGAGCTTGCAGCGCGCACGCCGGGTGCGCGCATCCTCAACGCGGCCGACCCGGATGCGCCGAACGCACGCGAGATTGCGCGCACCGTCGCGGAGCGCATGGGACACGCCTGGAGCGAAGTGCTGCTCGATGACGACGGTCCGCTCGGCCGTCATCCGTGGCAAACGCCGCACCCGATCGTGCTCGACACGACTGCCGCGCTCGATCTCGGCTACACGCCGGCTGGTACCTATGAAGAAACGGTCGCGGACGAGATCGACTGGCTGGTCGAGGCCGCATCAGGCGGTGACGACGCATCGCTCGTGCCGCGCGACGACGACGAGTACTTCAGCCGCTTCTTCAACGATGCGGCTGAAGATCTCTATCTCAAGCTGCGCTCATGAGTGCAGCACGCTCAGTCCTCTTGGTCTGACTGCTGTCAGAGTCTCGTCTGACTCACGAAACCGTGACGGGTCATCCACACTCCCTGCACGCAGCGGAGAAATGACACTGTCCGAAGCGCCGCGCGGCGCTCCAGGAATCCGCCGGCGTTAGGAGTGCAACACGCTCAGCACGCTGACGCCGACGGCAATCGCAACGATGCCTGCGATCTGGATTCGAGCCAGACGCTCGCGCCAGAGGAAATAGCCGGCGACAACGGAAAGCCCGGCGAACTGAGAAGCGAGCACGGCGGCGACGGCGAGCCCATGGCGAGCGCCGAACGCGTAGGTCGCGAAGCCGACGAACTCGAGGATGCCGCAGGCGACTGCGTATGGCAGCGCCGCACGCGTCATGCGCCAGCGCCGCGTCGCCGCGAGCGGCAGCGCGATCACGGCGACGCCAACGACTCGCGGCGGCAGCGCCGCCCACGCGACGCCGAGATCCTGGCCGACCTTGCCGGTCGCGTAGATGCTCGCGCCGAACGACAACGCGGAACCGCACGCGAACAACGCTGCGCGCAGATCGTGGTGGCGCGACTCGCCGCCTTGCGCTCGTGCGGCAAGCACGACGCCGCCGGCGACGACCGCGAGCGTCACAGCGGTCCCCGCTGAAAGCGACTCGCCGGCGAGAACAGCGATCGTCGCGGCAATGGCGCCTTCCGTCGACGTGATCGGCGCGACCATCCCGACCTTGCCGATGCGCAGGGCCGAGTAGTTGAACAGGAGCCCGATGACG
Organism: Gaiellaceae bacterium; assembly: GCA_036496645.1. Classification (GTDB taxonomy): domain Bacteria; phylum Actinomycetota; class Thermoleophilia; order Gaiellales; family Gaiellaceae; genus PALSA-600. The sequence continues at coordinate 6,280 of DASXKU010000056.1, read as the reverse complement.
TTGCCGAGACCCGAGATTGCGAGCCAGGTGGCGGAAGTGCCGTTCACATGCGGCGTTCCCGACGCGAAGGCCGCCGGCACGGCGATCACGAAACCTACGGTCATCACGGTCGCGAGCAGAGACCACGGGTCGATCAGCCGGGAACCGCGCGAAGCGACCAGCGTCGTCGCCGTCCAGGCGACCGCCGCACCGAGTCCGCCGATGATCGCCAGCACGCAGCCACCGTAGTCGTACGGGCTTCGTAAGAGGGGCCGAACGGCCCATACCGGCAGCCGAAACCGAGGTTACTGTCGGATCAGTACCGGGTCGAGGTAGGGGGTCGAGGGTCATAGAGAAATTGCGGCATTGCTGCGCGCTGCTTGCCGTGGCAACGGTGAGTTTTGGTGGTTCGGTTGTGTTCTTCGCCGCGCGCGAAGAAGCGACGCCGACGCCCAAGACGGCCGCGACCGTCGCCAGCACGCCGCTGGCTTCGCCGCACGCGGTGCGGGAGCTCGCGTCATTGCGCGTGCAGCTGCCAAAGGTCGTGGTGAAGAAGACGACAAAGAAGAAGGCCGTTCACCATGCAACAGCAACTCACATCGGCGCATCTCCCTCTCTGTATGAGCGCACCACTTCGGTCGTCGCGCTGCGCAAGCAGGGCTGCGCGGCCGGTAGGCAGAACATCAACGGTCTCGTCGTGCTCGACTTCGGCAAGCCGCAGTACAGCGCGCGCGGAGGCTACGGAACGATCACGTTCGCCGACCACTTCGCATCGAACACGGCCATCACCTGGGCGGTGCAGTCGTACGCGATCGGCTACTCGCAATGTCTGCCGCGCCACTCGATCGCGCACATCACCCTCGCGCGCGGCACAAGCAACTACGGCATCGACGTGCCGAGCGCCGCTACCGCCGGTCGGCTCTGGGGGCAGGCGACGGTTGCGATCGACAAATTTCTGACGCTGCATCATCTCGATCACGTCACTGCGGCCGGTGCGATCGACGCAGAGCCCGCCTGGGATCGCAAGTTCACGCGCACGTACAACTTCTTCCGCGGCTACGCGCGTGCGAACGATCACAAGCTGCTCTACAACTACGGCTCGCTCGACGGCGGCGTCGGGACGATCTGGAAGGTCTGGCAGGCGTACTACGTCTCGGGTGGGATGAAAGACGCGCGCGCGGTGCCCGAGATTTACAACCGGGCGATGGCCAAGGAATGGGCTGAGCTCGCCCGCATCTCGATGACTCGCTATGGCCAGCCGATCAAGCTCGCCGGCCTGATGACGCAGCACTGGACGAGCTGTTCGCGCTGCGGTTACACGGCACGCAAGGCGAAGAGCGTGCTCGCCGACGAACTCGCTCGTGCCCAGGCAAGCAAGGTGGTGTCGGTGCGGCAGCTCGCAGCCGTCACCAACATCGCCACCTCCGGCTGAGACGCCGCTACGCTCCGACGAGTGCGTCGGGGGCGCGGTCGGAGAAGCTGGTTCGGAAGGAGCACACGCTCCACGCTCGAGATCGGCCGCGGCCGGGGGATGCGCCACCGCGTGCGGCGCAGCCGCGTCGGATTCCTCGAAGGGCCACGCCCGTTGGTCGAGCCCGTCTCGGCCGTCGAAGAGGGCTACTTCGATAGCTTCGCGTTCTATCGCCGCGTCGGGCTCGCCGCCGCCGTTGCGATCACCGCTTTCGCGCTGCTCGTGCTGCGTGCGTGGTCACTTCAGTTGCTGCACAGCGTCGACTACCTGCGTCAGAGTCAGGCCGAACAGACGCGCATCGTCAATCTGCCGGCAGCACGCGGCCTGATCGTCGACGACAAGATGAGACCGCTCGCCTCGGCCGGTGCGCAGCTCGCCGTCGTCGCCGACGCGACCGAGCTCGGACCAGCACCGTTCGACAAGACCTGGCAGCCGTCGAAGCACGGACGCAAGACGCTCGTTGCGCTCTCCGCCGTGACGTACACGCCGGTGTCGACCTATGTCGCGCGCATTCGCGCGTCGCTGGTGCAGTCGCCGTTCGGACCTGCCGTCATCGTTTCGCACGCACCTAAGCAGCTGACCTTCTATCTCGACGAGCGCGTCACGGCGTTCCCGGGTGTGCACGTCGAGGAACTGCCCACGCGCGACTATCCGCAAGGCGGGCTGGGCGGCGAGTTCCTCGGGCTGCTCGGCCAGGTGAGCGCTGCCGAATTGACGACGCCCGAGTACAAGCACGCGAAGGCGGGGGAGGAGGTCGGGCAATCGGGCGTCGAGGCGACGTACGACAAGTCGTTGAACGGCGGTTTCGCGCACGCGAAGGTGCGCGTGAACGCGGTCGGGGAGATCGCGTCGCCGTTACGGCCGATCCGCACCACCACCGCGCCGGCCGGCCTGCAACTGACGATCGACGCGCCGATTCAGCGCGCCGCCGAGCAGGCGGTGAAGGACGGCATCGCATTCGCGCATACAGCGGGCTACACCGACGCGTCCGCGGGTGCCGCGGTGGTGATGGACGTCCACACCGGTGCGATCAAAGCGCTGGCCAGCTACCCGACGGTGAATCAGACGCTCGCCGCCAACGATCCCGCATACCTCGATCGGCTAATCAGCGGCAAACAGCCCGGACTGCCGCTGCTGAACCGTGCGACGCAAGGCCTGTATCCCGCCGGCTCGACTTTCAAGCCGATCGTCGCCGAAGCCGCGCTCACCGACGGTGTGATCACGCCGAACACGTACCTCGCATGCACGGGCGCGCTGACGGTCGGGAACATCGTCTTTCACAACGTCGAGCCGTCGATCAACGAGAGCATGAATCTGTCGCAGGCGATCGCGATGTCGTGCGACACGTGGTTCTACCAACTCGGTGAGCGCCTGTATTTCCTGCAGGAGAAAGGGTTGCTCGGGATCCAGCAGTGGGCGGGCTGGCTCGGTCTCGGCAAGCCCACTGGCATCGACATCCCAGGCGAAGCGGGCGGTGTCGTGCCGACGCCGAAGTGGCTGGCGAAGACCTTCGCCGGCACGGCGGAGTCGTACTGGTACGAGGGCACGTCCGTGAACCTCTCGATCGGCCAGGGCTACCTCGAGGTGACGCCGTTGCAGATGGCCGTCGCATACGCGGCGCTCGCCAACGGCGGCACAGTTGTGCGGCCGCACGTCGCGCAGGCTGTCATCGGCGCACATCGCAAAATGTTGAAGTTCCCACCCGTGCGAAAGCTGAAGCTGACCGACGTCTGGGCGATTCGGCAAGGTCTCTACGACGCGGCGCATTCGTCGACCGGGACGTCGACGGCGATCTTCGGCAACTTCCCCGTCGCCGTGTCGGGCAAGACGGGCACCGCGCAGGACCCGCACGGCAGCGACGACTCGTGGTACGCGTCGTATGCGCCGTCGGGCAACCCGCGCTACGTCGTCGTCGTGCTGATCGAGCACGGGGGCTTTGGCGCGACCGCCGCAGCCCCCGCTGCCAAAGAGATCTGGTCGAAGATCTTCGGCGTGGAGAGCTAGCGCGGCTCCATCGCCGGCGGCGAATCGATGAACAGCACCCGCTTCGTCCAGTGCGGCATCCACCAGTTCGCATCTCCGAGCAGCTTCATGATCGCCGGCACGAGCAGTGCGCGGATCACCGTCGCGTCGAAGATGATCCCCGCAGCAAGACCGATCGCGAACTCCTTGATCTCGAAGCCGGGACTCGACGAGAGCACGAGGAACGCGAACATGAGAATCAACGCCGCGCTGGTCACGAGCTTGCCGGTACGCGCAAGTCCGAGCTCGATCGCTTTGCTCGTCGAGCCGGTCTCGTCGTACGCCTCGCGCATACGCGTGAGCATGAACACCTCGTAGTCCATCGAGAGACCGAAGAGGAACGCGAAGATCATCAACGGGATCCACGCGGTGATTGCACCTGTGCCGGTGATGTTCCAGAGCGACGAACCGTGACCCTTCTGGAAGACGAAGACGACGATCCCGAACGCTGCGCCAAGCGACACGAGGTTCAAGACGGCGGCCTTGATCGGTAGCACGATCGACTTGAACGCGCGGGCGAGCAGCACCAGTGTCAGGATCAGGACGAACGCGAGCACGTACGGGAAGTTGCCGTAGACCGCGTGCACGAAGTCGCGATCGACGGCGGGTGTGCCCGTGAGCGTCGCCCCTGTCCCGGAGAGCGCTGCGTTTGCGCGATTGATCACTCCTTGGATGCCCGGCGCGGCGCCGTCGATTGCCGGAAACGCTTCGACGATCGTGTCTTGACCCTTGTGCCAGGCCGGTCCGGGAGGCACCGCCGCGCCGGCAATGCCCGGCACCGCGCGCAGCTTCGACGCGACGAGCTGCGCATTGCCACCATGCTCGATCAGCGGATCGAACGGCTTCATCACACCGGGCGAAATGCCGGCGTCGTTCAACATCGCGCGGCCGGCAATTGCCGTGCCGTTGCCGGGGAAGTTCTTCAGCTGCGACTCGTTCGGGTTCAGCTGCAGACCGAAGAAGACGAGCACCGCCACGATCACCGCGCCGATCGACGCGATGACCCACGGGCGGCGCAGCACGAGCCGCGCCCAAGCGCCCCAGCGCCCATCTTCGGGATGTCCCTGGTCGACGAACCGCTTCGGCAGCACGCGGACACTGTTGATGCGCGTTCCCAGCACCGCGAGCAGTGCGGGGAGGAGCGTGATCGCTGCGAGTACCGAGACTGCCGGGATCAGCATGCCGCCGATGCCCATCGAGCGAATGAACGGCAGCGGCAGCACGAGCATCGAGAGCAGGCCCACTGCGACGGTTGAGCCGGAGATGATCACCGAGCGTCCCGCGTGCGTCAGTGTTTCGACAAGCGCCGTTTCGACATCCTCGCCCTCGCGCAGCTCGTCGCGGAAGCGGAAGATCATCAGCAGCGCGTAGTCGATCGCCACACCGAGTCCCACGAGTGCGATCAGGAACTGCACGATGATCGACACATTCGTGATGTAGGTGAGGATCCAAACGAGCGTGTAGGTGTTCAGGATCGCTGCGATCGCGACGGCGATCGGCATGAGGATCGCGGGCAACGTGCCGAAGACGAAGAGCAGGATGACCAGCGCACCGAGGCCGCCGATCAGACCTTCCAGCAGCACGCTGCTGCTACCACCCCCGCCGTTCGTGCTCGCTTCCTCGAGTGGGTCGTGTCCAGTGACGTTCACCGTTGTGCCCGTGGGCAGCGACTGAGCGGCGAGCGCACGCATTTCCTTTGCACGGCTCTTCGAGCTGAACGTCGACGTGCCGGGCAAGTAGACCTCCATGAAGGTCGTGTGCTTGTCCTTCGACACGTACATCAAGTTGTTGGTTGTGAAGTACGAGCTCGTGCGCGCACGCGGGTTCGCCGCTGCAACGCGCGTCATCGATGTTTTGACGGCGTCATTCGTCGTGATATCGCCAGTCGCGTGGTAGACGACGACGTTCGGCGGCCGCACACCCGTGTCAAACGTCTTCAGCTCGCGCTGGCTTGCTTCGTACGCCGACTTCCCGGGGATCGAGAAGCTCTGGTACCAGCGCTTCGAGACCTGGCCGGCGGCGAAGCCGCCGAAGAGGGTGAGGACGATCCACGCGCCGATGACCTTCCAGCGGTGGCGGGCAATGACATGAGCGAGACGAGCAAGCACACGAACTCCTTTTTCCGATTTCTTCCTCTGAGGTTCCTCTGAGGAAAAGCTACAGGCACTGAATCATTACCGCAACTGTAACGATCTGGCTACACTAGAAGTGGCGTGGGACTGCGGGAAACGAAGAAGCTGCGCACGCGCGAGGAGATCGCAGGCCAGGCTATGCGCCTCTTCGTTTCGCGCGGCTTCGACCACGTTACGGTCGCGGAGGTAGCCGCCGCGGCGGGTGTCTCCGAGAAGACGGTCTTCAACTACTTCCCGTCGAAGGAGGATCTCTTCTTCGACGAGGTGCCGGAGCGGCAGCGGGCGCTCGTCGACGCCGTGCGAAACCGTGCGCCTGACGAGTCGATCCTCGACGCGCTGCACCTGCTGAATGAGGCGCAGACGCACCGGCTCGCTTCGTCGGGCTTCGTTCAATTCGCGCGCGTGATCGAAGAGTCCGAGCAGTTGAAAGCGAAAGAGTTGGAAGTGATGGCCGGCTTCGCGCAAGCGATGACGGATGCGCTTGTCGCGGAAGGCATCGACGAGCGCGACTCGCGAATTGCGGCCGCTCTGCTGATCAGCGTGCACCGGCAGTTGTTTCGCACCGCCCGCGAGCTTGCGCTTGCCGGCAAGCACGGCCCGGCCGCAGTGCGACGCCTGCGCGCGGATCTTGACCGTGCGTTTGAACTGCTGGAAACCGGACTGGGTGGGATCGAGC
>DASXKU010000055.1:0-10019 GCA_036496645.1 Gaiellaceae bacterium | reverse complement strand
GAACGTGCGCGCGCGGGTGCGGAGCGCGCACGGCGCGAGCTGACGTGGGACGCATCGGCCGTCGCGCACCTCGCGCTCTACGAAAGTCTCGTGTGATGTTCGCGCGTTCGCGGTATAGATCGATCGCCGATGCCCAAGTGGATCTCTTCGCGCGCGAGCATGTGGAGTTGCTCACCCGCATCGCCGACCTCCGGGTGGCCTACAACCGCACCGACCGAGACGACGCCGAAGAGGCGTTCGGGGACTACACGGACGCCCAAGCACTGGCGTCTGAGCTCCTCGAAGAGATGCGCGACCACTACGCCCGCACGCTCGATGATCGCGAGGAGTACGTCGCAACGTTCAACCGCGTGGTGAAGCGGCGCTATCCCTTGATCGCGGCGGAGCTCGACTGATGGCCGATCGCATCGAGGACTACGCCCTGCTCGGCGACTTGCAGACCGCCGCACTCGTCGGCCGCAGCGGATCCGTCGACTGGCTTTGCTTTCCCCGCTTCGACTCGGCGCCATGTTTCAGCGCGCTGCTCGGATCGAGCGAGCACGGTCGCTGGCTGATTGCACCCACGGTCGGCGGGGCGGCGACGACGAGGCGCTACCGCGAGAAGGCATTGATCCTCGAGTCCGAGTGGAAGACCGACACCGGGACCGTGCGTGTGACCGACTTCATGCCGCCGCGCGACACCAACCCGGACATCGTGCGCATCGTCGAGTGCCTCGATGGCAGCGTCGAGATGCGGACGGAGCTGATCATGCGCTTCGACTACGGCTCGATCGTGCCGTGGGTCAGACGGGTCGACGACGAAACGCTCGTCGCGATCGGTGGTCCTGATGCGCTCGTCCTGCGCACTCCGGTGGAGCTTCAGCCGGAAGGGTTGACGCACACCGCGCAGTTCACGGTCCGAAGCGGCGAGCGCGTTCCGTTTGTCCTGACCTGGTATCCGTCGAACTGGGAGCCGCCAAAGACCGTCAAGGCGGAGCCGGCGCTTCGCGACACCGAGCGCGCGTGGCACGACTGGCTGAAGGGCTGTCGCTATGAAGGCGAGTACCCCGACCAGGTGCTCACGTCGCTGATGGTGCTGAAGGCGCTTACGTACCGACCAACCGGCGGAATCGTCGCTGCACCGACGACGTCGTTGCCGGAGCGGATTGGCGGCGTTCGCAACTGGGATTACCGTTACTGCTGGCTGCGCGACGCGACGTTCACGCTCTACGCGCTACTGAACGCCGGCTTCGACGAGGAGGCAAGGGCCTGGCGCGACTGGCTGCTGCGCGCGGTCGCGGGCGATCCGGCAAAGATGCAGATTCTCTACGGCGTCGGCGGCGAACGACGCATCCCCGAGTCGGTAATCACCTGGCTCGAGGGGTACGCCGGTTCGGCGCCTGTCCGCGTCGGCAACGCAGCCGCCGAGCAGTTTCAGCTTGATGTGTACGGCGAAATGCTCGATGCGCTTCACCAGTCGCGGCGGCACGGCCTCGCGGCGTCGGAGCACGCGTGGAACCTGCAACTCGGGATCATGGAGTTCCTCGAATCCGCGTGGGACCGGCCCGACGAAGGTATCTGGGAAGTCCGCGGCGGACCTCAGCACTTCACCCATTCGAAGGTGCTCGCGTGGGTCGGCTTCGACCGAGCAATCGCGGCAGTCGAGCAGTTCGGACTCGAAGGCCCGGTCGACCGCTGGCGGCGAACACGCGACGAGATTCACGAGGAGGTGTGCCGCGAGGGCTTTAACACCGAGCTGAACTCGTTCACGCAGTCCTACGGGTCACGGCAGCTCGACGCTGCGACGCTTCTTATCCCGCTCGTCGGCTTCTTGCCCGCGAACGATCCGCGCGTCGTCGGCACCGTCGCGGCGATCAAGAACACTCTGATGCGCGACGGCTTCGTCGAGCGTTATGCAACCGAAGCCGAGAACGTCGACGGTTTGCCCGCCGGCGAGGGCGTATTTCTGCCGTGCTCGTTCTGGCTCGTCGATGCGCTGCTGATGCAGGGTGAAGAGACGGAAGCGCGCGAGCTCTTCGAGCGGCTGCTCGGCGTCGCCAACGACCTTCATCTGCTCTCCGAGGAGTACGACCCGGCCGAGAAGCGTCTACTCGGCAACTTCCCGCAGGCGTTCACGCATGTCGGTCTCGTCAACTCGGCGTACAACCTTGCGGCGCACCACGAGAGCCCGATGCATCAGCGCCGCGGCAACCATCACCGGTGACCGAAATGGTGTGCACGCGGTAGCGAGGACGTGATCTCTGCTTCGCTCGCCGCTTTCCGCGCGAGTGGGCCAAGCGACACGACTTCACGCACGAGCAGGTTCACGTTCCGGTCCTTGCGCTCGAGCTTGCCGCGCGCGAGCAGCAGCGGCTCGCCACGGATGACCGCGCGGTATTGCTCGTAGACGTGTGACGGCACGATCAAGTTCGCCTGTCCGTGCTCGTCCTCGAGCAGCATGAAGACGATGCCGTTCGCCGTCGCGGGGCGCTGCCGCGCGATTGCCATGCCGGCGACTTGCAGCGGTGTGCCGTTCGGCGTCTCGAGGAAGTCGGCCGTCGTCGCAACACCTGCCGGCAGGTGTGGTCGCAACAGCTCGAGTGGATGCACGCCGACCGACAGCGACGTGTGCTTGTAGTCGGCGAGCATGCGTTCCCACGACGTCTGCTCGGGTAGCTCCGGAATCTCGGCGGTGGGCTCGAGCGGCAGTGCGAGCTGGCGGTTGCCACCGGCGACCGTCTCGCCTCGTGCCGTCACGCCGAGGTGCCAGAGCAATTGCCGCCGCGCACCCCACTCGTCGCACGCACCCGCCGCAACGAGCGCCTCGAGCACGTCCTGCTTGGCCGCCGATCGTCGCGCGAGCTCGCCGAGATTCTCGTACGGCTGCCCCGCAGCGATTGCGTCCGCATCCGCCTCGCCCACCGACTGCACGTAGCCGATGCCGACGCGAACGGCGCCTTCTTCCAACGCGCACTGCGCCTCCGAGCGGTTGATGTGCGGCGGCAATACCTCCACCCCGCGCCGCTGCGCGTCACGCACCAGCGATGCCGGCGGATAGAAGCCCATCGGCTGCGCGTTCATCAGCGCGCACAGGAACTCCGCGGGGTAGTAGCGGCGCAGCCACGCCGATTGGTATGCGAGCAACCCGAACGCGGCGGCATGCGACTTCGGGAACCCGAAGCCTGCGAAGCCGACGAGCTTGTCGTAGATCACATGCGCCGTCGTCTCGGTGATGCCGTTGCCGAGGCAACCTTCAACGAAGCGCGGCCGAAACGCTTCGATCGCCTCTTCGCTGCGTTTGCGCGACATCGCACGACGCAAGCCTTCTGCTTCGCCGATCGTGAATCCGGCTGACGCCATCGCCACGTCGAGCACTTGATCCTGGAAGACGACGACACCGAGCGTTTCGCGCAGCGGTTCCCGCAACGACTCGTGCTCGACCGGCGGCTCGAACGTCGGGTCGACGCGCCGCTGCTGCCGGTGCTTCACGTACGGGTGCACTGCCTTGCCCTGAATCGGGCCCGGCCGCACGAGCGCAACCTGCACCGTCAAGTCGTCGAGATTCTCGGGTCGCGTCTGCAGCAGGCTCTGCATCTGCGCGCGGCTTTCGATCTGGAAGACGCCGACGGTGTCCGCTTGCTGGATCTCTGCGTAGACCGCGGGATCATCGAGTGCGATCCGCGAGAGGTCGATCGGCTCGCCGCGAATGCGCGCGATGCGGTCGATGCAGTCCTCGACCGCCGACAGCATCCCCAGCCCGAGCAGGTCGATCTTCAGGAAGCCGGCGTCGCCGCAGCTGTCCTTGTCCCACTGGCAGATCTGTCGGCCGGCCATCGCCGCCGGCTGCACCGGCACGAGATCGATCAGCGGACGACTCGAGATGACCATGCCGCCCGGGTGCTGGCTGATGTGGCGTGGCAGGCCGGCGATCTCTTTCGTCAGCTGTCGGAACGCATCCCAGCGCGGCCCGTCGTGTTTGCCCGGGACTTTCTCGAGCTCTTCGGAGACGAGCTCCGCATGCCAGCCGTCGGTGACGCGTGCCAGTCGCTCAAGTTCCGCAAAGGGAAGACCGAGTGCCTTGCCGACGTCGCGAATCGCGCCGCGCGAGCGATACGTCGAGAAGCTCGCGACGAGCGCCGCATGCTCGTGCCCATAACGCTCGGTGACGCGGACAATCAGCTTCTCGCGAATCTCCCGCGGGAAGTCGAGGTCGATGTCGGGCACCGACACCATCTCGTCGTTGATGAAGCGGCCGAGTGACAGGCCCGCAGCGACCGGATCGATGTGCGAGAGGCCCGTCAGGTAACAGACGATCGAGCCGACACTCGACCCACGGCCGCGACCGGGTGGCAGTGCGTGCCGCGGGCTATCCGGTCCGCGCACTTCGAGGGCACAGTCCCGCGCGAGCTCGAGCACCTCCCAGTGCAAGAGAAAGAACCCTGACAGCCCAATTCGTGCGATCAGCTGCAGCTCTTCCTCGAGTCGATCATGCGCGCGCTTCTTGTCGCCGTTCGCATTGGCGTAGCGGTCGACGAATGCGCGCTCGCACACCTCGCGCAACTGCGTGTCGGCGGGATCGGCCTGGTCGGAGAAGTCGGGATAGCGGTAGCCGAGCTCCTGCGTCAGGTCGAAGACGCAACGCTCGGCAATCTCACGCGAGCGTTCCGCCGCCTCTCGCGGCAGCCGCTCCAGCATCTCCTCGGGCGGGCGCAGCACGCTCTCGTGGTTGCCACGCCGTTCGCGCTCGCAACCGTCGAGCGACGTGCGGCAGCGGATTGCAACGAGCGCGTCCTGCAGCTTCACGCGCCGCGGATGGTGCACATGCACGTCGCCGGTTGCCACCGTCTGCACGCGGAGTTTCTGCGCCAGTTCTTGCAAGCGTGCGTTGCGGCGCGCATCGCCGCGTTCGTACGGCCGCTGCAGCTCGACGTAGAACGCGCCAGGGAAAGCGTCGGCAAGCTGCGCCGTTCGTTCCGCATCGAGAACAGCAAGCCCTTGTCGCGCGCAACCCGACAGTGCGACGAGCCCCTCCGCATGCTCCGCGATGAACTCGCTGCTCGTCGCCGCCGGTAGCGGCTCGCGCCGTTTCCCCGCTCCGGCGCCGTACGTGCCGGCGCCTCCGCTCCTGGGCGGCTCCGTCGAGCCTACGCCGCTGCCTGCGACGCGCGTTCCCGCGTGCGCGTCGGTGAGGATGCGGCAGAGGTTCGCGTAGCCGCGCTGCGACTCGCAGAGCAGCGTGATGTGCGCGCCTCCGTCGAGCGTTACTTCTGCGCCGGTGATCGCGCGCAGGCCGGCGTGTTTCGCCGCATGCGCGAATTCGAGCGAGCCGTAGACGCCGTCGTGGTCGGTGAGCGCGAACGCGTCGTACCCAAGCTCGGCGGCACGCACTGCGAGCTCCTCCGGCTGAGAAGCTCCATCCAGAAATGAATAGGCCGAATGTGCATGCAGCTCGACATAACTCACGCCCGCTGTGTGAACCACGTGCCGCAGTCGTCTCGGTAGACGACGGCGTTCTCTCCCGTTTCCAGCACGACGTCGAAGTAGCGGCGGTCGACGGGCTCTTCGGTCCACCAGCGGTCGACGACGCGCCATTCCTCACGCACGACCGCGACGTCCTGCCGGTTCACACGACGCGGCGTGCCGTCGGCATGGCCTTCGACGAGCGCCGGTCTGGGTGCGTTCAGTCGTCGCGCGGAACGAGCAGCGCGCGCGCTTCCGGTATGCGCGACCACGGTGCAACCTCCACCACCGTTGAAACCCCACCGGCGCCGACCGCAGCCCGCACCTGACGCAACCCTTCACGAAGCCTGCCCCTCATCACTTCGCCTTCTGCGGCGATCAGTTCCAACTGCTCGCCGGTGTGCTCGGCGAGCTCGCACACCTCGAGGCGCAGCTTGAGCGCCGGCGCCGGAAGTTCTGCGAGTTTCGACCCAAGCGCAATACGCAGCCGAGCCGGGTCGGCCGTCGGCTCGCGCAACGTCACGGTTCTGCGCCACGAGGCGCCGCCGACCAGTCGCGCCCACACCGCGACCTTTCTCGGCGGACGCCCCGCACGCTCCGGCCGGGCGAGCAGGCGGTCGACGAGCACGCCGAGCCCGCGACGGAGGGTGAGGTCGTTGCCGACCGCCTCCGGGAACTCGAGTGTCTCGTGGAGAGCAGTGGCCGGACGTCTCGGCTTGACCCTCCCATCCCGTTCGTCCTGTCCGTTCCCTGCCAGGCTCCAGGCGCGGTGGCCAGCCGGCCCCAACCGCTCGGCCACTGCACCGCCTGGGAGCCCAGCAAGCTGTCCAATCGTGCGAATCCCGAGTTCCTCGAGCTGCTCATAGCGCTCGCGCTCGAGCGGGAGCAGCGTGAGCGGCAGCGGCGCGAGGAACGAACGCGTGCGATCGTCGGAGACGATCAGCGCCTGTCCCGGCCGCGCGACGTTCGCCGCCGCGAGCGCGGCGAAGCGACGCTCCGCCGCGCCCGCACGCGCGTCCCACGAGGAACCAATCGACGAAAGGGCACGCTTCAGCGCCGGCTCGACACCGCCGTACAGACGCTCGACGCCCTTCGTCTCGAAATAGACCGTGCCCGGCTCTGTCGGCTCCACGGCGAAGCCTGTGTCCTCGAGCCGGCGCAGGATCTCCTCCCACGCCTGCTCGGCCGTTGCCGGGTCCTGCTCGACTAGCTCGAGCGACGGGCACATCGCCAGCGCCTCCCCGAGCCGCATGCCCGGCCGCACCCCCTGCGCCTGCGCCGCACCGGTCACAGAGCCCACCAGGGGCTCCTTCCCCGGCAGCGGCGCGAGCGCAGCCGGCTTCGCCTGCAACCCAGGACGCAGGCGCAAAGCCGCTCTCAGATCAAAGGCAGGGATCACGAGAGCGGCAATCACAGGAACGTATGTTCTATACGAACACACGTTCTCCTGTCAAGGGGTACCATCTGGCCCGGCGATGGGGCTCGCCTGAAACCGCCGGCACGGCTGATGGCTCCTACGAATCGAGAAGGAGACACCGTGCCCATCGTCATCGGCGTCGCACTGGGCGGCGCACTCGGAGCCTCGGCCCGCTACCTGATCGACCGCGGCCTCGAGGAGCGCGCCGGCTCAGTTTTCCCTTGGTCAACGTTCGTGATCAACCTCAGCGGCTGCTTCGTCATCGGTATTTTCGCCGCGGCGCTCGTCGACCGGCACCACATCCCAGCCTGGATCCGCATCGGCCTGATCATGGGCGTGGTCGGCGGTTACACGACGTTCTCGACGTTTTCGCAGGAGACGCTCGGGCTCGTCGACGCGCACGACTTCGGGGTCGCGCTCGCCTATGTCGGCGGCAGCGTGCTGCTCGGGCTGCTCGCGGTCTACAGCGGCGGGTTGTTGGGGCGGCGAATCTAGGCGCGCTCGAGCACGACGACCGGAATCTCGCGGTCGGTCTTCTTCGCGTACTCCGCATAGTCGGGCCACTGCCCCTGCACGAGCTTCCAGAGTCGTTCGCGCTCCGCACCTTCGGCGGTTGACGCATGCGCGCGAAAGACTTCCGGCCCGACCTGCAACTCGACCTCCGGGTTCTTCTTCAGGTTGAGGTACCAGCCCGGATCTTCGGGCGCGCCACCCTTCGAAGCCACGATCACGTAGCGATCGCCGTCGCTCTCGTAGATCAGTGGCGAGGTTGACGCCTTACCCGTCTTGCGCCCGTTCGTCGTCAGCAACAGGATCTTCGAGCCGCGCCGCCAGATGTGCCCGACCTCGCCACCCGTCTCGCGGTAGCGGCGCACGTGCGCGTCGCCAAACAATGTCTCTGCTTCGCTCATTGCCAGTCTCCCTCCACAATCACCACAGTTGACGGTTCAAGAGAACGCGTTTCGTGCCATTCCCCTTCCTGCCACTCCACCGCTTCTCCGACACCTACCTCGAGCTCTGCGTCTCGCGTCGAGCAGACGACTCGGCCCGAGACGACCACGAGCAGCTGCCGCGACGCCGCGTCGTGCCCGCCGATCACCCCGTCCAGCGCCGCGAGCGAGACCTGAAACGCCTCGCCGCGCGCCAGCCGGGTGTGGCTGAAGCCCTGCGAATCGAAGTTCTCGATCTCCCGGGCGGAGAGCTCAATCTGGCGCACAGGGCTACGCTAGCCGCGTGACGACGACCGAGGCGCCCCGCTACTGCTACCGCCACCCGGACCGGGAGACCGGCCTCTCGTGCTCGGAGTGCGGACGGCCCATCTGTTACGAGTGCATGACGCCCGCGCCCGTCGGTCTGCGCTGCCCGGAACACTCCGGCAAGCCGCAAGGAATCCAGAAGGTCACGCGCGGCGCGCAGCGCGCGGTGACAGGCGGCGGAGCGAGGCGCACGAACTTCGTCACGCTCGCCCTCATCGCTGTGAACGTCGCCGTCGTCGTGGTGGAGCTGGCAAGCGGCAGCAGTGCGTCGTTCACGAACAACACGATCTTCTTCCATGGGGTGCTTTATGGGCCGTCCGTCGGCCAGGGCGACTGGTGGCGCGTCGTCACCGCGATGTTCCTGCACGCGAACTTCCTGCACATCGCCGTGAACATGTACTCGCTCTACTGGGCGGGAACGATCCTCGAGAGCGTGATCGGCCGCTGGCGCTTCTTCCTGCTCTACATGGCGGCCGGCATTGCCGGCTCGGCGGGCGCGCTCGTCTGGAGCCCGACCACGCCGTCGCTTGGCGCCTCGGGCGCGATCTTCGGCATCCTCGGCGCGCTCTATGTGCTCGAGCGCACCCGGCACATTTCAACCGGCGGACAGATCGCAGGCCTGATCGTGATCAACCTGATCATCACCTTCGCGCTCTCGAGCTTCATTTCCGTCGGTGCGCACGTCGGAGGGTTGATCGGCGGCGTCGTCCTGATGTGGCTGCTCCTTCAGTTCCGCCGCTCGTGGGCGTACAGCATCGCCGCGAGCGCGGCACTCGTTTTCGTCAGCGCGGTCATCGCGTACGCGAAGACCCGCGGCTACAGCTAGCCGCCGGCTACCGCAGATGCCTGGCACGTGCCAGGCACGGGACCTCCGCCGCAGCCGACCTTCGGTGCCAGACCTGGCGAGGGAAGTCCGCCTGCAAATCGGGCGGTTTTCGGACGTTTGCGCGTACCTTCGGTGCCAGGCATATGACAGGCGGCGGAGGTCGCCCCCGCCTAGCCGCCGGCCGCGACGTACTCGCCCACGCCGGTGCGGGCAAGCGCCGCCTGGGCGGCAGCGAGCCGTGCGAGCGGCACGCGGAACGGCGAGCACGACACGTAGTCGAGGCCGAGGCCGTCGCAGAACGCGATCGAGCTCGCCTCGCCCCCGTGCTCGCCGCAGATCCCAAGCTTGATGTCCGCTTTAACGCTCCGGCCGCGCTCGACGGCGATGCGCATCAGGTCGCCGACGCCGTCCTGGTCGATCGCCTCGAACGGGTTGCGCTGCAGCACACCGTCCTGCAAGTAGCGCGTGAGGAACTTCCCCTCGGCGTCGTCGCGCGAGAACGCGAGCGTCGTCTGCGTCAGGTCGTTCGTGCCGAACGAGAAGAAGTCCGCGTGCTCGGCGATCTCGTCGGCGCGAATCGCGGCGCGAGGCACCTCGATCATCGTTCCGACGAGATGCGGAACGCCGGGTGCTTCTTCGGCCCAGACATGCTCGGTCAGCGCACGCAGCCGCTTCAACTCCTCCGCAAACGCAACGAGCGGATGCATCACCTCGACCAGCGGCGCGTCGCCCGTTCGCTGTTGCACCTCACGCGCCGCGCGCGCGATCGCGCGAATCTGCATCTCGTAGATCTCCGGATAGAGCAGCCCCAGCCGGCAACCACGCGTGCCGAGCATCGGGTTCTGCTCATGCAATGACCGGATGCGCGCGCGCAGGCGGTCGTCCGTCGTCTCATCCTCCGCGGGCAGGAACTCGTGCAGCGGCGGGTCGAGCAGGCGAATCGTCACCGGCAGGCCGGCCATCGCCTCGAAGATGCCCTCGAAGTCGGACTGCTGGAACGGGAGCAGCCGGTCGAGGGCTGCGCGGCGCTCGGCCTCGTCGTCGGCGAGGATCATCTCCTGGACGACGGGCAGCCGCTCCG
>DASXKU010000054.1:0-88469 GCA_036496645.1 Gaiellaceae bacterium | reverse complement strand
ACGTCCAGTGGTGGTGCGCGATCCCCACCGACAGCCCCTCGTCGATCCAGTAGCCGGCGCCCAGGATGCGCGTGCGCAGGTACAGCGAGAGCGCCGTCAGCGCGATGAGGAGGACGGGCGTCGCGAAGCGGCGCTCCAGCAGCTCCGGATAACTCGCGAACTTGGTTCTTCCGAACCAAGTTCGGGCGTCAAGCAGCATTCACAGCCTTCGGCACCAGGGTGACGACGGTGCGCCGCCCCTCGCGGGTGAAGACCACGTCCACCTTGTCATTGTTTCGATACGTGCCCGCGACGCCCAACATGATCGACGTCCAGCGCCAGAACCCGAGACGACCCTCGCCGGCCAGCGTCCGCTCGAACATCAGCGTGTGACCTTGGCGCCGGAAGTCGACCCCCGGGCGTTGCGGCACACCGTTGAGGAAGACCTCGAACGGCTCGCTGACGTCCGGCGGCAGCTCAACCTGACTCCTCGGCTCCACGCCTATACGATGCCACTCGGCGTGCGTCGGACAGCTTTTGCCACTCTGATCACGAGCGTCGTCGCACTCGCCACGGCGTCCGTCGCACTCGCAGGGAACGGCGGTTTCCTGCCCGGCGAGCCACATTCGCCGAACGCGCACCGCACGATCACGGCGTTTCTCGTCGTCGCCGGCTTCACTGGGTTCGTGCTGCTCGTGGTGGAAGCGACGCTCGTCGCCTTCATCATCAAGTACCGGCGCGGGAAGCGGGCACGCACGACTGAGGGGCCGCAGATCCACGGCGCGACGCGCCTCGAGATCCTGTGGACGGTGGTGCCGGTGATCATCCTCGTCGCGATCGGCGGCTTTGTCTTCTACGAGCTGCCGGGCATCGCCGACGCACCCGCAGCCTCCGCCGCGAACCAGACGACAATCACGATCGAGGGGCACCAGTTCTACTGGCTGTTCCGGTATCCGAACGGTGCCGTATCGATCGACAAGATGATCGCGCCGGCCGGCGAGGTCGTGCATGAGAACGTCGTGGGGCTCCCGTTCGACGTCAACCACTCATGGTGGGTGCCCGACCTCGGCGGGAAGTACGACGCGATCCCCGGCAAGACCAACAAGACGTGGTTCCAGGCGCCGGTCGGTGTCTACCAGGCGCGCTGTGCGGAGCTCTGCGGCATCCAGCATGCGCTGATGGACGCAGAGGTCGATGTCGTGCCGCGCGCGCAATACGAGTCGTTCATCTCGGGTCGCGCCGCAAACGCAACCGGCAAGCCGTTGGGTAAGGAGGAGTTTCTCGGCACGTGCGAGTCGTGTCACCGCCTCGCCACCAAGTACGTCGGGCCGGCGCTCGGCGGCAACCCGCTGCTCGGTGATGCGAAGAGTCTCGCCACGCTGCTGCGAAACGGTCAGGGCGCGATGCCGGCGGTCGGCAAGAACTGGACCGACGCGCAGATCACCGCGCTCGTCGCGTACACGAAGCAATACTCGAAGGCGGGCAGCTGATGGTCGCGGGCGTCGAAAGCGTTCCGCGCGCCGACTGGCGCCGCGTCGGCTGGACGTCGTGGCTGACCACAGTCGACCACAAGCGGATCGGAATTCTCTACATCTGCACCGCGCTCGGCTTCTTCGCGCTCGGCGGCATCCTCGCGCTGCTGATCCGCATCCAGCTGCTCGTCCCCGACAACCACTTCATCGTGCGCGGCTCGTACAACGAGGTCGTCACGATTCACGGTACGACGATGATCTTCCTGGTCGTCGTCCCGATTCTCGCCGGGTTCGGCAACTACCTCGTGCCGCTGATGATCGGCGCGCGCGACATGGCGTTCCCGCGGCTCAACGCGCTGTCGTACTGGCTGTACCTGCTGGGCGGCATCGTGCTGTACCTCAGCTTCTACGCGAAGGGTGGCGCGGCGCAGTGCGGGTGGACGTGTTACGCGCCGCTCTCGACGCTGCACTCACCGGGACACGGCGTCGATCTTTGGGTGCTGTCGCTGCACATCCTCACGCTCGCGTCCATGGCGGGCGCGGTGAACTTCGTCGTGACGATCCACAACATGCGCGCGCCCGGCATGTCGTTGACGCGCATCCCGCTGTTCGTGTGGACGATGCTCACGTACGGCTGGATGCTGCTGCTCGTCCTACCGACACTCTCCGCCGGCTTGACGCTCGTGCTGCTCGACAGGAATGCCGGCACGCACTACTTCGACCCGGCGCACGGCGGCAGCCCACTGCTCTACCAACACGTCTTCTGGTTCTTCGGACACCCCGAGGTCTACATCATGATCCTGCCCGCGATGGGGATCATCTCGGAGGTCATCCCCGTCTTCGCGCGCAAGCCGATCTTCGGTTACAAGGCGGTCGCGTACTCCACCGTCGGCATCGCGTTCTTCTCGATGCTCGTGTGGGCGCACCACATGTTCGCGGTCGGCCTGCCCATCGGGCTCGACTCGTTCTTCATGGTGACGTCGATGATCATCGCCATCCCGACCGGCGTGAAGATTCTCAACTGGCTGGCGACGCTGTGGCGCGGGAACATCTCGTTCGACACGCCGATGCTGTGGGCGCTCGGCTTCATCGCGATCTTCACGATCGGCGGCATCTCGGGCATCTTCCTGGCAGCGTTCCCGATCGACTGGCAGGTGACCGACACGTACTTCGTCGTCGCGCACCTGCACTACGTGCTCTTCGGCGGCTCGATGTTCGGGATCTTCGCCGGGCTCTACTACTGGTGGCCGAAGATGTTCGGCCGCGTGCTCGACGAGCGGCTCGGGAAGCTGCACTTCTGGCTGATCATGATCGGCTTCAACCTCACGTTCTTCCCGCAGCACATGCTCGGGCTGCTGGGGATGCCGCGCCGCGTCTACACGTACCAGGAGCACGGCCTCTGGGAGGTCTACAACATGATTTCGTCGATCGGCTCGTTCGTGATGGCCGTCGGCATGCTCGTATTCGTCTTCAACGTCGTGCAGACGACGCGTGTGGGGCGCCGAGCGGGCAACGACCCCTGGCTCGCCGACACGCTCGAGTGGTACACGACCTCGCCACCCCCGCCCTGGAACTTTGACAAAGTCCCATATGTGACAAGCGCACGCCCACTGCGCGACCTACGGGAACGGCTCACGGAGACGTCGCGGTGAGCTGGTCGGCGCGCCTGCTCGGGATCGCCGCGGTCGCCGGGACGGGGCTTGCAGTCGTCTCCGGCGCCGCCGGTTGGAACACCGCGCACCCGTTGCTCGCGGGCATTGCGCTGCCGCCGTTGGCCGCGCTCGCAGCGATCGCGTGGGTCGAGGCGCGCCGGCTGCTGCCGGTCGCGATCGTCGCGGTCGTGACCTTTGGGCTGGCCGCAGCGGTCACCGAGTCCGGGCTCCACTTGGCGTTCGCAGCGGTTGCGTTCAGCGCGACGGTGGTGCTCGCCGCGCGCACGTTCCGCGGCACTGCGATGTCGGGGTCGCTGCGTGACTACACAACGCTGACCAAGCCGCGCGTCATGTCACTGCTCCTGCTGACCGGCGGCGCGGGTGCGTTCGTCGGCGCGGGCGGTGCACCGAAGGCCGGCGTGTTCGCGCTCGCGGTGCTGGGGCTCGCGCTGGCCTGCGGCGGCGCGTCGGCGCTCAACCATTACCTCGACCGCGACATCGACAAGCTGATGGGCGCGCGCACCGAGGGCCGGCCCGTTGCGACCGGTCGCGTCGTTCCGGCGCATGCGCTCGAGTTCGGGCTCGCGCTGTCGGCGTTCTCGTTCGTGCTGCTCGCATCGCTTGTGAATGTTCCGACCGCGCTACTCGCGCTCGCCGGCAACCTCTTCTACGTGCTCATCTACACGCGCTGGTTGAAGCGCACGACGGCGCAGAACATCGTGATCGGCGGTGCAGCGGGGGCAGTGCCGCCGCTCGTCGGTTACGCGAGCGCGCACGGCCACCTCGGCTTCGCCGCGCTTGTGATGTTCGCGATCGTGTTCGTGTGGACACCGCCGCACTTCTGGGCGCTCGCGCTGATGATCAAGGAGCACTACGCGCGCGCAGGCGTGCCGATGCTGCCGGTCACGCGCGGCGATAGCGAGACGGCGAAGCAGATCGTCCGCTACACGCTGGTGCTCGTTCTCGTCACGCTGATTCCGATCGCGCTCGGCACGTTCGGCGTCGTCTACGCGGTGTCGGCGGTTGTGTTCGGCGGCTTGTTCGTCGCGCTTTCACTCGAACTGCGCCGCTCGCTCGAGCGTCGCGCGGCGGTGCGCCTGTTCCACTTCTCGCTCCTCTATCTGGCCGCGCTGTTCGTCGCGATGGCCGTGGACGCACTGATCTAGATGGCACAGCACACCGACGCGGACATCGCCCGCAAGAACATCGTGTTCGGCTGGGCGCTGCTCGGTCTCTTCCTGCTTCTCTTCGGCGGCACGATCGCCGTCGCCTACATCTACCTCTGGCTGAGCTAACAGGCATCTGGATCACCGAGCTCGAGCCGGGGCCGCCCGGCCGGCGGCTCGCGGTGAAGGATCTGTTCGACACGGCGGGCGTGCGCACGACGTACGGCTCGGTCGTGTTCGGCGAGCACGTGCCGGCTGTGACAGCGCCGGCAGTACGCCTATTGGAGGAGTCCGGTTGGGTCAATGTCGGCAAGTCGCACCTGCACGAGTTCGCGTACGGCGTCACGTCGCAGAACCTGCACTACGGATCGGTGCCGAACCCGCGGCACCCGTCGCTTACCCCCGGTGGTTCCAGTGGGGGTTCAGCGGCGGCGTTGGCGGCTGGGCTTTGCGACGCGGCGCTCGGCACGGACACGGGCGGCTCGATTCGCATCCCCGCCGCGTGCTGCGACGTCGTCGGCTTCAAGCCGTCGTACGGTGCAGTCCCGATCGACGGCGTGTTCCCGCTGGCGCCCACGTTCGACCACGCAGGCCCGCTCGCGCACGACGTTGCGGGCTGCATCGAGTTGATGCGCTTGTGGGCGCCGGAGCTCGAGGTGCCCGAAGTGTCGCTTGGCGATTTGAAGATCGGGCGCGCTTGGAATGACGACGCGACGGTCGACTTCCCAACGGCCGAGAACGTCATCCATGCGTTCATGCGCGAGGTCGCCGACGTGCATCGCGAGTTGTTCGAGGAGCACGCCGAGTTGTACGGGGAGAACCCGCGGACGAAGATCGAGCGGTGCCTCGCGGTGACCGACGCGGAGTACGAGGCGGCCGTGCGGGCGCGGGCCGAGCACGCCGAGCGTGCGGCGGTGGCGCTCGACGGGTTCGATCTTCTGCTCACCCCCGTTCTTTCGTGCGCAGTGCCTCCGTGGGACTGCGTCGAGGTGGAGGTTCGGGGGGCGATGACGCTCTACACGTTCCCGTTCAATGCGCTCGGCTGGCCGGCACTGGCGATCGGGGGCGTCCAGCTGGTGGGGCGGGCCGGCCAGGATGGGCTGGTTTTGGGCGCAGGGGCGGCGCTCGAACGGGCGCTCAAGGCCTGACGGCCGCCTGCCGACAATTCAGGCATGAAGCTTGCGCTGGGGGTGCTCCTCGGAGCGGCCGCGCTCGCCCTGTCGGGCGGGGCTGCCGGTGGCGGTTATGCCGCCCCGGGTGGGCTGCACGCGTTTCTGCTGACGCCGGCGGAAGCGCCGATGCAGTACTACCCGCGCACGCCGTCGTTCTCGTGGAACCCCGTCGGTCACGGCGGGAAATACGAGTTCGAAATGGCGACGGCGCACAACTTTGCGGACTCCAACCTCCTCTTCGACTACACGGACCTGACAATTCCAGCGATCGCGGTAGGCCATCAGCTGCCGTGGATGACGGGTGACCCCTACGCGTTGTGGACACGCGTGCGCTGGACGTCGCCGAACGGAAAGACCGTGACACCGTGGAGCAAGCCGTTCGGATTCAACATGCGCTGGCTCGACACCGATGTCCCGCAGCAGCTGTCGGCGCCGGTCGGGCTTGTTCGCTGGGCGCCGATCGAAGGAGCGACGCGGTACGAGGTGCTGTACACCGACCTGCACCCTGCAGTTGCCTTCGAGACGACGACCAACGTCGCGGACGAGCGCGAGTACTTCACCTTCCACAATCAGTTCGGCTGGGGCGCGACGATCCACTGGCGCGTGCGCGCGATCAGGTACATCGACGACAAGGACGTCCTGAAGAACGGCTTGCCGCGCGCGTCGTACGGCCCGTGGTCGCCGGTGTTCGCGACGGCGAACCCGTCAGAGGCGGACGGCGCGCTTGCGCCGACGGGCACCGTTTCCGATTCGTGGGACCTGCTCGGCGCGGCGGCGACGCCGCATCAGCTGACCCCAGGCTTCTCGTGGGCTGCGTCGTCACCCGCGATCACGACCGTGCCGTCGTTCGGGTCGAGCTTGTACCGCGTCTACATCTTCACCGACAAGGATTGCGTCAACCAGGTGTTCGCCGGCTCGATCATTGGTTCGCCTGCGTACGCGCCGCGTGTGACGGGCGGGCCGTTCGCCCTGCCGCAAGACACGAAGTCGCTCGCACAGTGGGACGGTTCGCCGTACCTCGAGGAAACCGGCAGCGAAGGCAAGGCGATGGATGCAACTGGTGCCACGGTGACGTCGAACGAGGTGCCGGGCGCCAAGCTCGGCGAGTCGTCGTCTTCCTCGTCGTCGAGCAGCTCGTCGACATCGAACGGCGCGAACGTCGACCTGTGGGATTCGGGCTGGCCGAGCGGGCGTTTCTACTGGACGGTCGTGCCTGTGACGGTCGAGACGATCGGCGTCGTGGACCCCACGAAGCCGAACGCGTCCCAGCCGATCGCGTATCAGGACACGGCCGTTGCGCAGGATGCTTGCGAGGCGGGCGACGTGATGAGCTTCGGCAAGGTGTCGGCGCCGGTCGTCACGTCGTCGAGCACGCCGTTCGTATCCGGCCTCGCGCCAAGCGGCCGCATGGAGACGTCGGCGGCGAAGGTACCGACTCTGCACGACTCACCCTTGGTCGCGTGGGAACCGGCGACGGGGGCAGAGACGTACGAGGTGCAGCTGTCGCGCACGAAGTACCCGTGGAAGAAGACGTGGGACCAGACGACCGACGCGACGTCGATCGTTCTCCCGCTCGGGCCGAAGAACGTCGGCACGTGGTGGTATCGCGTGCGCGGGATCAACCCGGCGCTGCCCCCGGGTGCGCAGGCGATGACTTGGTCGGCGCCGGTGAAGTTCCGCATCTCGGGCGACCGCTTCGTCGTCAAGTAGCGTCCGCGGCGTGAGCCGCGATCTGGAGTTTGGGTTTGCGCTGGCTGATGCTGCGGATGCGGTGACGCTCAGGCGGTTTCGTGCGTTGGACTTGCGCGTCGAGACGAAGCCGGATCTCACGCCGGTGTCGGAGGCGGACCGCGCGGCGGAGGAAGCGGTGCGAGCTTTGGTCTCGGCATCTGGGCGGGGCGAAGGCGTGTTCGGAGAAGAGTTCGGGGGCGCGGGCGAGTCCGGCGCACGCTGGATCGTCGATCCAATCGACGGAACGACGTCGTACGTGCGCGGCTCACCGGTGTGGGCGACGCTGCTTGCGCTCGAGCGGGACGGGATCGTCGTGTGTGCGGTGGTGTCCGCACCGGCGTTGGGGCGACGGTGGTGGGCAGAGCGTGGCGGCGGTGCGTTCGCATCTGGCGGTGAACAGCTGCGCGTCTCGGGTGTTGCGCGGATGGAGGATTGCGCGGTGTCGTGCACGTCGGCGCGGCGAATGCCTCCGGGTTGGACGGAGATCGTGCAGCGCGCCTGGTCGAATCGCGGGCTCGGAGATTTCTGGCAGCACTGCCTGGTTGCTGAGGGTGCCGTCGACGTTGCGTGCGACGGTGCGTACATGCAGTTGTGGGATTACGCGGGCGTGCGGTTGATCGTCGAAGAAGCGGGCGGGCGGTGCACGACCTTCGAAGGAGGCGAGCCATTCCCACGCAGTTCGTTCGTGTCTACCAACGGTCTGGTGCACGACGACGTGGTCACGCTGCTCGCCGGCGCCGGCTAGGGGGACAGGCAAGTACCTGTCCCTGTCGCACCCTCGGATCCTCCTCGGCGACGTATTTCTGCAGAGCCCTCGGCGATCCGTTGAGCGCTGCAAGTGCAGCCGCAACATCCGTGATTCCGTCGGGCGGGAACAAGCCGAGTGTTGAGCCGAACGAAGACCACGCATAGTTCTCCGGGTAGTCGCACATTCGAGCCTTGATCGGGTTACGCGCGATGTAGCGGAGCACCTCGAGCCGTCCGCCAGGCCCCTCAACAACCTTCGAGTCGAACCGCCGTGCGAACACGTGGCCCCCGAGTTCGTAGCGCTTGTTGAAGTACTGCGCGTAGCGCAGGTTCAGCCGGCCAAATCCCCTGCTCAGAGTGGGGTTTCTGGGCGTGAGTAAGACGTGGTAATGCGTCGTCATCAAGACGTATGCAAGACAACTCCAGCCGCTTAGCGCGACTTCCTCTCGCAGTAAGTCGATCGCGAAGTTCTTGTCGTCGTCATCGCGAAAGAGCGACGAGCCGGAGTTCGCGTTCGCCCAAACGTGGTACGTGAGGTCTGGGAATGTGATGCGGGATGTTCTTGCCACTGCTTACGAGAGTGGCGACTGACCCATCGCGAGCGCAAGGTCGCGGTGCGCAAATTTTCAAAGACGTTTCCGTCTTGTTTGGGAACAGGCACGCGCCTGTCCCCCACCTGTCCCCCTACTCCGCCGCAGCGAGGGCGCGAAAAGCTGGCGCTAGCCCGCGGCTGCGAGGGCGGCCGCTTCGTAGACCCGGTCGCGGGTGAAGCGATCGAGCTCGGCGGAGAGGACGTCGGAGGGATCGGGCGGGTCGCCTGGCGGGAAAGGCGCGGCCTTGCCGTCGACGTCGATGCCTTCGAGCGTCTCGCGCTCGTCCACCTCCACGGCCACCGGATGACCGAGCCGCGACGCGAGCCAACCGCCGAGCAAATACGCCTGCGCCGGCGTGCCTTGCACCCGAATCTGCGATACGTCGGCGATGCCCGGCCACAGCGACGCCAACAGCGCACGCCACCGCTCGGTACGCGCCCACGCGATGTCCGACACCACCATCTCGTCGAACAGCGGACGCAACGACCCGTAGGCCGCCGGCAGATTCTCCCACTCCGTCGAGTTGAGAATCAGCCGATCGACGACGCCCGCCATCTGCTCGAACTCCGACGAATCGAACACCGGCTCCCCGCGCCAGCGGCAAAACACCGGCAGATCCGAGATCAGCAACGGCAACACAATCGACGCGGGAGCTGCCGCACGCGAGCCGCGCAAGACGAGCTCGATCACCTCGCTGCACACGGCGCGGTCGCCCACCGGAAAAGAGCGAATCGAAAGCGTCGCGTCCAAGCCATCCTTCTCATCCGGCCGCGGCACCAGCAACAGCGTGCGCGACGGGTGACGCTCCGCCATCCCCATCAACGTCGCCTCCGCCGCATCGAGCCACTCGGGCGGCACCCACGCAATGTGCGTCATCACCGAGGTCCGCAGATTCGGCTGACCACCCT
Organism: Gaiellaceae bacterium; assembly: GCA_036496645.1. GTDB lineage: Bacteria > Actinomycetota > Thermoleophilia > Gaiellales > Gaiellaceae > PALSA-600. The sequence continues at coordinate 79,049 of DASXKU010000054.1, read as the reverse complement.
CCTCCGCCGTCGCGTCGCGCAACCTCGCCAGCTCGCGCTCGATCTCCGCGATCGTCACGCCCTCGCCCGACCAGGTGTCTTCGATCAGTGTCTGCGCCACGACCGCCCATCGCGATGCAACAACTCGTCGGAAGCCTTCGGCCCCCACGTGCCCGCCGCGTAGTTCGGGAACGACGGCCGGTCGCGCTGCCAGAACGCCACGATCGCGTCGACAAGCGCCCACTGCTCCTCGATCTCGTCCGACCGCGTGAACAACGTCGCATCGCCGAGCATCGCGTCGAGAATCAATCGCTCGTACGCATCCGGCAAGCCCTCCCGGAACGCGCCGCCGTACAGAAAGTCCATGTGCACCGTGCGAATCTGCATGCCCGCGCCCGGCACCTTCGCGCCGATCGCCAGCGACACACCCTCGTTCGGCTGCACGTGAATCAGCAGCACGTTCGGGCGCAGGCCCTCGCCGCCGCCGTCATCGAACGGCGGATGCGGCGCGCGCTTGAACTGAATCGCGATCGTCGTCTCACGTCGCGCGAGCCGCTTGCCCATGCGCACGTAGAACGGAGTGTCCGCCCAGCGCCAGTTGTCGACGAACAGCTTCGCCGCGACGAACGTCTCCGTCAGCGAGCCCGGCGCGACGCCCTCCTCCTCGCGATAGCCGCGCACCTCCTCGCCCTCGACGAACCCCGCGCCGTACTGCCCGCGCACGACATGCTTCGGCCCCGGCGTGTGCATCGACTTCAACACCTTCACCTTCTCGTTGCGCACCGAGTCGGCCGTGAAATCGATCGGCGGCTCCATCGCGGTCACGGCCATCAGCTGCAGCAAATGGTTCTGGAAGATGTCGCGAATCGCGCCCGCCTGCTCGTAGTAGCCGGCGCGGCCCTCGATGCCGATCGACTCCGCAACCGTGATCTGCACGTGGTCGATGAACTGGCGGTTCCAGATCGGCTCGAAGATGCCGTTCGCAAACCGCAGCGCCAGCATGTTCTGCACCGTCTCTTTGCCGAGGTAGTGGTCGATGCGAAAGACCTCGTTCTCCGCGAAATGCTCCTGCAGCTGCGCGTTCAACTCGCGCGCCGAGTCGAGGTCGTGCCCGAACGGCTTCTCGATGACGAGCCTGACCCAGCCCTCCGTCGAGCGGCGCTTGCCCAGCTCACCGACAAGCGTGCCGATCGCGTTCGGCGGCACCGCAAAGTAGTAGATGCGGTTCCCCATCGTCCCGCGCTCCTTGTCGAGCTCGTTCAGCGTCGAGACGAGAGCGTCTTCCGCACCGTCGTCCGCGAAGTCGAGCGTCGCGTAGCGCATTCCTTCCGCAAGCTTGTCCCAGACCTCTTTCTTGAACGGGTCACGCGCGAAGTCCTTGACCGACTGCTGCATCCGTTTGCGGAAGTCGTCGTCGTTCTCGGGCGAACGTGCGGCGCCGACGACCGCGAACTTTTCCGGCAGCAGGTTGCGATACGCCAGCGAGTAGAGCGCCGGCATCAGCTTCTTGTTCGTCAGGTCGCCCGACGCGCCGAAGATGACGAGGATGCACGGATCCGGTCGGCGCCGAACTTGCAGTCCCTCGAGCAGGGGGTTCGCTTCGCTCATTCGGCGCGAACCGCGTGACCGCCGAACTGGTTACGAAGCGCGGCGTTCACCTTCGCCGCGAACGACTCATCCTGACGCGACGCGAAGCGCGCGAACAACGCCGCAGTGATCACGGGCACCGGCACGTCTTCCGCCATCGCCTCGTGAATCGTCCAGCGGCCCTCGCCCGAGTCCTCGACGTAGCCGCGGATCTTGTCGAGATGCGGCCCCTCCAACTCGAACGCCGCATAGAGCAGCTCGAGCAGCCACGAGCGCACGACCGATCCGTAACGCCAGATGCCTGCGATCTCGTGCAGGTCGACGTCGAACTCGGACGACTTCATCACTTCGAAGCCTTCGGCATACGCCTGCATGAGCCCGTACTCGATGCCGTTGTGCACCATCTTCACGAAGTGCCCGGCGCCCGACGGGCCGACGTGCGCGTACCCGTCCGTCGGCGCAAGATCTTTGAACACCGGCTCGACTTGCGCGACCGCAGCATCGTCGCCGCCGACCATCAGGCAGTAGCCGTTGTCGTAACCCCAGACGCCGCCCGAGACACCGGCGTCAACGAACTGGATGCCTTTCTCCTTCGCGTCGGCGTACCGCCGCTGCGAGTCGTGGAAGTTCGAGTTACCGCCGTCGACGATCACGTCGCCCTTCGACGCAAGCGTGAGCAGCGTCTGGAACGTGTCCTCGGTGATCTTTCCCGCCGGCACCATCATCCAGAACGAGCGCGGCGCGGTGAGTTGGTCGCGCAGCTCTTCGAGTGACGACGCGGTGCCTTGCACGCCGGGGTCGAACGTCTTCATGTCGTGCCCGCGTTCGGCGAGGCGCTTGCTCATGTTGCCGCCCATGCGGCCGAGGCCGATCATCCCGAGTTGCATCTACACGTCCTCCAGTCGGATGCGCGCAGCGCGACGGCCACGCTCCTTCAGCAATTCGAAATCGCCTGCCGCCTGTGCACGAATCAGCTTGCCGAAACCGAACGGCTGGTTCGGAATCGCGATTTCGGCGCCGGTGTCGTCGACCACCTGCAGGAACACGCCCGTGTTGGGGCCGCCCTTGTGCAGCTGCCCCGTCGAATGCAGGTAGCGCGGCCCGAAGCCGTGCGTGACGACGCAACCGGTCGCCTCGCGCGCGCGATCGGCGAGCGCGAGCACCTTCGCCTCGGTCGCGTCATTCGGTTCGACGAACGCCTGGATGCAGACGTAGTCGCCTTCCTTCGCCTGCGCGAACAACTCGTCCGCCGAGCCGACCGGCGCGACGTCAGGCTCATCGCCCGACGCGAGAATCTCCTTCGCCTTGTCCTTCGCCGCCTGCACGTCGGGTTGATTGAACGCGTTGATCCCGAGGATCGAGCCGGCGACCGCGGTTGCAAACTCCCAGCGGAAGAACTCCTGCCCCAGCTCGTACGGATCGGAGACGCGCACTTCTTGTGCCTGCCGGTCCGGCCCCGCAACGGTTTCGCCCGGGCACGGGATAAGACCCTTGCCCTGCTTCCCCGTCGACTCCGCGAGCAGCTGCTCCGCCCAAAGACCGAAGCCACCCGGTGTCGGGTTGATCAGGATCTTGTCGCGGCCTTCGAGCCAGCCGTTGCCGAGCGACAGGCCGAGATCGAGCCCCGGATTGCCCTCGGCGAAGTGGCACGCCTCGACCATCTCCGACGTGCGCTCCAACAGGCGCGCAATGTCGACACCCATGAGCGCCGCCGGCACCATCCCGAACGGCGACAGCGCCGAATAGCGGCCGCCGATCGTCGGCTCGCCCGGGAAGATCGCCTCGAACTCGTTCTCACGCGCGAACTGCTCGAGCTGCGAGCCCGGGTCGGTGATCGCGGCCCACAGGCCGCCCTGCTGGTGGAAGTAGTCGGTGTGCGAGCGCGTCTCGAGTGTCGTGCCCGACTTTGACGCGCTGATGAACAACGTGCGCGCGATGTCGATCTTTCTTTCGAGTGCGCGAATCGCATTCGGATGCGTCGTGTCGAGAACGTGGAACGACTCGTTGCGGAACGTGAGCCGCAACACTTCGGGCGCAAGCGACGAACCGCCCATGCCCAGGAGCACGACCGCATCGACGCGATCCGCGATCGAGTCGGCGAACTGAAGGAGCAGTTCCGCGTCCTCCTGCATGCGCGACGGTGCGTCGAGCCACCCGAGCCACTTGCCTTCGTCCGATCCGGTCCACAGCGTTGGATCACGCGCCCAGATCCGCTCGACAATGTCTCTCGGCGGCTCCGTCGAGCCTACGCCGATCTCAGTGCCGGTCACGCGGCGGCCAGCACGTCGCGCTTCGAGCGGATGCCGTCGAGCAGCTCAGTGAACGAGTCGGCGAACTTCTGCACGCCTTCCTGCTCGAGCGTCAACGTCACGTCGTCGTAGTCGACGCCAGCCTTCGCGAGGTCCTCGAACAGCTGCTTTGCCTCGTCGACGCCCTCGAGCACGGTGTCGCCACGCACCTCACCGTGATCCTGGAACGCCTCGATCGTCTCGAGCGGCATTGTGTTGACGGTATCCGGCCCGATCAGCTCCTCGACGTACATCACGTCGCGGTACGCCGGGTTCTTCGTCGAGGTCGACGCCCAGAGCGGGCCTTGCGGACGCGCACCTTTGCCCGCGAGGTAGTCCCAGCGTTCGCCTCTGAACATCTCGACGAAGTGCTGATACGCAAGCTTCGCGTTCGCGATTGCCAGTTTCCCTTGCAGCTTCTTGTTGCCGAGGGCCTCGAGGCGCTTGTCGGCTTCGGAGTCGACGCGCGACACGAAGAATGACGCGACGGAGCTCACCTTCGACGGATCGCCGCCGCTCGCGATCAACCGCTCGAGCCCGCGCAGGTACGCCTCGACGACCGCCTTGTAACGGTCGAGCCCGAAGATCAGCGTGATGTTGATCGACTTGCCTTTCGCGATCGCCTCTTCGATCGCGGGCAGCCCCGGCTCGGTGGAGGGAATCTTCACCATCAGGTTGGGACGGTCGACCAATGAGTGAATCCACATCGCCTGCTGAAGCGTCGCCTCGGTGTCGTATGCGAGGCCGGGCAGCACCTCCATCGAGACGAAGCCGTCCCACGGGCTCTTATCGTGCACCGGACGCAGCACGTCACACGCATCGGCGATGTCGTCGAGCGCGAGTGAGAAGAAAATCTCCGTCGCGTCGTCGGTCTCGCTGAGCAACTCCTTGATCTGCGAGTCGTACGCGTCGCCGGACGCGAGCGCCTTCTGGAAAATCGTCGGGTTCGACGTGACACCGGTGACGGCGTCGTCTTCCATCATCCGCTTCAGCTCGCCGCTGTGGACGAGCTCGCGCGAGAGCGTGTCGAACCAGACCGACTGGCCGCGCTCAGCGACTTGGTGCAGACGTGACTTCGCCATCTTTCATCTCCCTTTCCATAGCCGCGACCTTCTGCAGCCGCTCCAGATACCTGCCCTCACCGATAAATTTCGCGCCGAGGAACGCCTCGACCAGTTCGCATGCGAGCGACGGACCGACGACCTCCGAGCCGAGACACAGCACGTTCATGTCGTCGTGCTCGACGCCTTGATGCGCGCTGTACGTGTCGTGACAAATCGCCGCGCGGATCCCGGTCATCTTGCAAGCGGCGACCGACGCGCCGACACCACTGCCACACACGAGCACCGCGCGCTCCGCGCGCCCTTGCTGAATTGCTTCGCCGACTTCCCGCGCCTTGTCGGGGTAGTCGATGCGCACCGCATCCGTGTCCGTGCCGAAGTCGATCACCTCGTGCTTAGACAGCGACTCCAACACGGCGTTACGCAGATGAACTCCGCGATGGTCGAAGGCAACCGCGATTTTCATACGCGGGCCAGCAATGCGGTCGCGTGCGAGATGACGTTGTCGACGCTGTAGCCGAACTCCTCGAGCACGGTCGGGCCGGGTGCCGAGGCGCCGAAGTGCTCGATCGAGATCGAGTCCCCCTGGTCGCCGACCCACTTGGCCCAGCCGAGCGCGACACCCGCCTCAATAGACAGCCGCGCCTTCACGTCCGGCGGCAGCACCTCGTCGCGGTACTCGGCCGGCTGCTCCTCGAAGAGCTCCCAGCACGGCATCGACACAACGCGCACCGCGGTGCCGTCGGCCGCGAGCTTGCGCGCGGAGTCGAGCGCAAGCGACAGCTCGGAGCCCGTCGCGAGCAGGATCAGATCGGGCGAGTCGGCGGAATCCCACAAGACGTACGCGCCGCGCGCGACGCCCGAGGCGTCGGCGAGATCGGAGCGGTCAAGCGTCGGCACGTTCTGGCGCGAGAGCGAGAACGCAACCGGGCCGTCCTGCCGTTCGAGCGCGACCTTCCACGCCTGCGACACCTCGTTTGCGTCACCCGGGCGCATGAACCAGAGGTTCGGGATCGCGCGCAGCGCCGCGTAGATCTCAACGGGCTGGTGCGTCGGACCGTCTTCGCCGAGGCCGACCGAGTCGTGCGTCCACACCCAACACACCGGCAGCTTCATCAACGCAGAGAGACGCACTGCCGGGCGCATGTAGTCGCTGAACATGAGGAACGTCGAGCCGTATGGCTTGACGCAACCGCCGTGCACGCCGATGCCGTTGACGATCGCGCCCATCGCATGCTCGCGAATGCCGAATGCGATGTTGCGCCCTGCCCACTGCGGCGAGAAGAGGCCGCCGCCTTCGAACTCGGTGTACGTTGACTCGACGAGGTCGGCAGAGCCGCCGATCATCGTCGGCACTGCGTCCTTGAACGCCTGCATCACCTGACGGCTCGCTTTGCGTGTCGCGAGCGCCTCACCGGCCTTGAACTCCGGCGGGCTCCACGGCAGAACCTTTCCGGCATACGCGCGGTCCCACGTCTCGCGCTCCGACGGGAACGACTGCGACCACGTCTCGAACGTCTGCCGCCATTCGTCCTCCCACTGCTGCCCGCGCTCGACGCCGTTCATGTGCGCTGCAACTTCCGGCGGCACGACGAAGTGCTCGTCCGGGTTCCAGCCCATGACTTCCTTCGTCGCGCGCACCTCGTCTTCGCCGAGCGGACTGCCGTGCGCCTTCGCGGTGTCGGTCGCGTGCGGCGCCGGATAGCCGATGTGCGAACGGACGACGACCATCGACGGCCGGTCGGTCACCGCATGCGCGTTCTTGATCGCCTTGCGGAGCGCAGCCAGGTCGTTGACGTCGGCGACGTGCTGCACGTGCCAGCCCTGCGCCTCGAGACGCGCGCCCTTGTCCTCAGCCGAGAACGAGATCGACGTCGAGCCGTCAATCGAAATGTGGTTGTCGTCGTAGAAGTAAACGAGCTTGCCGAGGCCCAGCTGTCCCGCGATCGACGCCGCTTCGTTCGAGAGGCCCTCCATCATGTCGCCGTCCGAGCAGATGACATACGTGCCGTGATCGACGATCGAATGATGCGGCCGGTTGAACTTGCCGGCGAGGAAGCGCTCGGCGATGCCCAGGCCGACGGCGTTCGCGAACCCCTGGCCGAGCGGCCCGGTCGTCACCTCGATGCCGTCCGTGTGACGGAACTCGGGATGACCCGGCGTAGCCGACTGCCACTGGCGGAAGCGCTTCAATTCGTCGAGCGAGAGGTTGTAGCCCGAGAGGTGCAGCGACGAGTACTGGAGCATGCACGCGTGCCCCGCGCTCAGCACGAACCGGTCGCGGTTCGGCCAATGCGGGTTCGCCGGGTTGTGGCGAAGCACTTCTTTGTAGAGCAGATACGCGAGCGGCGCGAGTGCCATCGCCGTACCGGGATGGCCGGCGTTCGCCTGCTGGACCGCGTCCATCGACAGCGTCCGAATCGTCTCGATGGAAAGCTGCTCGATGTCCTTCGCCAACGCTCCTCCTCGCTCGTTTCTGCGAGGGTAACGGTTAGCGGTTGGCGGCCGCTCCGGCCTTGATCTCTTCCTTCAAGGCGTCTTCCTCGTGGCCCTCGAGCCCCATGGTTGCCGCAGCCACAACGCCACCGTTTCGCACGAACCTGTACACGGCCTTGCCCTCGCCGAAGTCGCCCTCGAGGACGGTCGAGTCGTGGCCTTCGGCGTCGCCGAAATAGCGGAACGAGCGGCCGAACTCCTCCGAGAAGAAGGCGTTGACGATGTCGTAGCGCTCGTCCTCGCCGGCCAGGATCCGGCCGAGCGTCGTCCCGTGGTACGCCGAGTTCGACCAGTGCTCGATACGACGATGCTTGCCGAACACTGGGTCGTAGAACTCGGCGACGTCGCCGATCGCGTAGACGCCCTTGCGCGCTGTCGCGAAGCGCTCGTCGACGACGATGCCGCTCTGCACGTCGAGGCCCGCTGCTTTCGCCAGCTCTGTATTGGGAATGACGCCGATACCGGCGATCATCAGGTCGGCGGGCGGCGGGTCGTCCTTCCAGCCGAACCTCAGGTCGACGCCGTTCTCGCGATAGGTCTCCGCGAGCATCTGCGACAGCGGCTCTGCTTGCAGGACGGCGAAGAGCGCGTCTTCTCGCACCACCTGGGTGACGGTGACGCCGAGTTGCGTCAGCGATGCGGTCACCTCGCAGCCAATGAAGTTGCCACCGACGACGGTCGCCGTCTGAACAGCTTCGGCACGGCGATGAACGTCCAGCGAGTCGTCGATGGTGCGGAACGTGTGGAGGTGACCGAGCTCGCGCGGACGTGCGCCTGTCGCGATCACGATCGTGTCGGCGTTCACCTCGTCGAGCGACGAGACGGACTCGCCCAGACGCAGGTCGACGTTCTGCTCCGCGTACCACTCGGCGGGATGCACGAGTGCGTCCTGCGCGTCCATCTCGCCGCGCAGCAGCCGCTTCGAGAGCGGCGGGCGGTGATACGGACCGTGCGGATCCGAGGAGAAGATCGTGATCGCGTCGGTGCCACCTGCGTCGCGATAGCCCTCGACGAGTTTCGCGGCGGCCAAGCCGCCGCCGATGACCGCGATCATGTGATGCCTGCGTCGATGGGAATTGCCACGCTGAAGCATGTTCCCGTACCGGGCGCAGAGCGAACGTGGATCTGGCCGCCGTGTGCTTCGGCGATCGCCTTCGAGATGACGAGACCGAGACCCGTACCCGGGATCGCCTGCGCCTGCGCGGTGGTCGAGCGGAAGAAGCGCTGGAACAGACGATCCTGCTCTGCCTCCGGAATGCCGATGCCAGTGTCCTCGATCTCGGCGACCACGACGCCGTCGCCGGCGTAGGTGCGCGCGACGATGCGGCCGCCGGCGGGCGTGAACTTCACTGCGTTCGAAAGCAGATTCGCGAACAGCTGCGAAAGACGCTCGCGGTCGGCGTCGACGGGCGGCACATCGCTGAGCTCCGTCGTCAGCGTCAGGTCGTGCGAGCGCACAATGCCGGTGACGGTCTCGGCGGCTTCGCGCAGCACGTCGTCGATGAAGACCGGTTCGACATCGAGTTGGAGGCCGCCAGAATCGAGACGCGACACGAAGAGCAGGTCGCCGACCAGCCGTTGCAGCCGCTCGGAACTGCGGTACACGATCGTGAGGAAGCGATCCTGCTCGGCCGTGAGCTCGCCCGCCTCACCGTCGCGGATCATCTGCAGGAAGCCCATCATGGACGTGAGCGGCGTGCGCAGCTCGTGCGACACCGTCGCGACAAAGTCGTCCTTCAAGCGGTCGAGCTCACGCTGCTCGGTGACATCGCGGAGCGTCCAGATGCGGCCGACGAACGCACCCTGGTCATCGCGCACCGGCGCTGTCCAGCCCTGGTACACGTGCTGGTTGACGATGTCCTCGAACTCGTTGAACGACGACTGCTCGGGGTTCGCCTGCAACGACTGCATCGCGGCGCGGAACTCCTCGGGATCTTTCATCCGATCGGCAACGGAGATCAACCGCGTGGTGACGGTCCCGTCGAACCTCATCCCCATGTTGCGCGTCATCTCGGTGAGCGGGCGGTTCGCGAGTTGCACGTTGCCCGCGGAGTCCGTAAGCAGGATGCCGTCGACGGTCGAGTCGAGCACCGCGCGCAGCACGTTCGCAAGGCGTTCGAGGTCGACGTTCTGCGCAGCGAGCGAACGCCGCTGTTCGGCGAGCGAACGCGACATGACGTTGAACGCAGCGGCAAGCTGCCCGATCTCGCCGGCGCCTTTCTCCGGCACGAGCACGTTGCGGTGACCGGCTGCGATCGCGTCGGTCGCCTCCGCAATGCGGCGCACCGGCACCACCGCGGCGCCAAGGAGGTAGCCGACGAGCACGACGAACAGCCCCGCCGTGACACCGATGCCGGCAACCGAAACGACTACGCCGCGGTGCTCGTCGTGTCGCACCTGCACCTTGTCGCGATTGACGATCACCTGCTGCGACACGACGTAGCTGTCGATCTGGTTGCGAATGTGGTTGATCTGCGAGTTCGCGCGCGCCGTCGTCAGCCTGTTGCGCGCCGCCGCGGGATTGGTGCGCGCGAGGGCGACCAGCGGCTCCGACCAGGTGCCGAGGTAGTTCCGCCATGCGTCGTCGATCTGTAGCGCGGCGGGGCCCGGATCCTCCTTGAGCAGGGTCGCCGACACACCCGGCAGCGCGCTGCGAGCCTCGGTCCACGGCTCGAGGAGGTTTGAGTCGCGCGTGATGATGTAGCCGCGCGCGCCCGTCTCCAGTTTGAGCACAAGGTTCTCGAGCGTCTGCGCGGTGCTCGCCGCCTGAACGGCCCGCTGCTCGGCATCGGTGGCACGTCGTGTCGAGCTGAACGCGCTCAACACGACCACGAATTCCACGACAAGGAGCGCCACGATGATGGCGCCGCCGAGAAGGATGCGTGCTGCTAGGCCGAACCGCATGGTCGGTAGTTTGGTCTCCGTGGCTGTGCTCATCGCGTCCGCAGTTCGCAAGGAGCTTTCCGGCAGTGTGCTATTCGACGCGGTCGGGTTCAAGGTGGAACGCTCCGACCGGCTGGCCCTGGCCGGCCCGAACGGGGCTGGAAAGACCACGTTGCTGCGGATCCTGGCGGGCGAAATCTCGTTCGACGGCGGCGAATTGGCGTTCGAGAAGGGGGCCCGGGTCGCCCTCCACGACCAGCGACCCCCCGCAGCGAGCACACGACCACTCCGGGATTACGTCCTCGCCGGAACGTCGGACCTCGCCGCGGTGGAAGACGACCTTCGGCGCCTCGAAACCGCAATGGCATCCGGGAGTCACGACGCGGCGACGTTGCGTCGGTATGCCGAGGCACAGGCGCGGCTGGAACACGCAGGCGGTTACGACTGGCGCGACCGCGCCGCGTCGGTCGTGCGCGGGCTCGGGTTCACCGACGCAGACCTCGACCGTCCGCTTTCGACGTTCTCCGGCGGAGAGCTGACGCGCGCGTCGCTCGCGCGCGCTCTCGCGTCGCAGCCTGACCTCCTGCTGCTCGACGAGCCGACGAACCACCTCGACATCGAGTCGCTCGAGTGGCTCGAGAACATGCTGCGCACGCTCGACGCCGCAGTGATTCTCGTCGCGCACGACCGCTGGTTCCTCGAGGCGGTGACGACCGCGGTGCTCGAGCTCGACAAAGGCAAGTCCGTGTTCTTCCCGGGCGCGTGGCACGTGTGGCGGCAAGAGCAGGCGGGGCGCGACCTGCACCAGGCGAAGACTGCGGCGCGGCAGGCAGAAGACATTGCGCGCCTCGAACGGTTCGTCGAACGTTTCCGTTACAAGAAATCGCTTGCGAGCCGCGCACAGTCGAAGCTCAAGCAGATCGAGCGCATCAAGAAACAACGGGTGCTTGCACCCGACCATCGCAAGCGCGTGCTCGGATTTGACTTTCTCAAGCCGGCTCGCTCGGGACGCGACGTTGTCGTCGCCGACGATCTCGCGATGCGCGCAGGTGACAAGGAGCTGCTCGAAGGAGCCTCGTTCTACGTGCAGCGTGGTGAGCACGTCGCGCTCGTCGGGCCGAACGGCTCCGGCAAAACGACGTTGCTCGAGACGATGCTCGGGTCGCGCGAGTTGGTTGCGGGATCAGTGCGGCTCGGTCACGGCGTGGTTCCCGCGTATTTCTCACAGCACGAGGCGGAGCTCGACGAGCGCGGCTCTGTTCTCGAGGCAGCGATGTCCGGCACCGGGCTGAAGCGACCAGAAGCGCAGAAGCTGCTCGGACAATTTCTCTTCTCCGGTTGGGACGAGCACGAGAAGGCGGTCGTCGCACTGTCGGGTGGTGAGCGGCGCCGGTTGGCACTCGCGATCGTCGTCGCGTCCGGCGCGAACTTCCTCGTGCTCGACGAACCGACGAACCACCTCGACCTCGAGTCGCGCGAGTCGCTCGAGCGTGCGCTCGAAGCGTTCCCCGGCACCGTGTTGCTGGTGTCGCACGACCGCGCGCTGCTCGACGCAGTCGCGCATCGCTTGCTTGCGGTCGAGGATCTGCGCATCACGTCCTATGCGGGCGGCTGGGCCGACTACGTGCGCGCGCAGGAGCCCGAGCCCGCACGTCCATCGCCGCCAAACCCAAAGCCCGCACCGAAGCCGCGCGCGAAGAAGGCACAACCGACCGCACTCGAGCTCGTCGAGAAGGAGGTCGCGCGCGCCGAACAGCGCGTCGGCGAACTTGAGGCGAAGCTCGCGCAGGATTGGTCGGACATGGCGCTGCTCGATGCGCATCGCGAAGCGCGAGAGGATCTGCAGGCGCTGCTCAAGCGCTGGGAAGCCCTGATGGGCACATGATCCTTTCCGACGACGTCGTCACGCTTCGCCCGCTCGCGGAGAAAGACTTCCCTGCGTACATCGCGGCGTTCGTAGACGACCCCGCGTTGGCCGACCTGCTCGGCGTAGAGCACGAGCCGACCGACGAGTCGCTTCGCAAGGAGCTCGAGGTGAAATGGATCGATCCGCCCGGGCTGCGCTTCTTCCAGTGGGTGATCGCCGACGCGGAGACGGACGCGTTTCTCGGCGTGATGGTGCTGCACTCGATCTTTTGGAACTTCCGGCGTGCGGAGACAGGGTTCTGGATCGCGCCGAACGCGCGCGGCCGCGGTGTCATGTCACACGCACTCGCCGTCGTGCTCGACTGGTGCTTCGACGTCGCGGGCCTCGAGCGTATGGAGCTGACCGCGCTGCCGGAGAACACGATCGTCCCGAAGATCGCGGAGCGGTTCGGCTACGTCTACGAAGGGTTGCTGCGCAAGCGCAACTTCGAGCGCGGACGCCGCGTCGATCTGCTCATCTGGGGACTGCTCGCAGACGAGCGCCCAGCTCGCGAATCGACTCTTCGCTGATCGGGTCGGCGACGAGGATCGCCTCGTTCGCGCCGGCCTCGGCAAGCGCACGCAGGTGATCGGGTAGGCGTCCGACCGGCACTGCCGGAACGTCGCGCGGGCGCTCGCCTGCCCGCCCAAGCTCGGTGAGGACACACACGCTGCGCAGGATCTCGCGCGGGTCGCGCCCTGCACGCTCTGCCGCGGCGTCGATCTCGGCGTTGTGTACGACGAACCCTTCGATCGTGTTGCCGTATGGCGTGAACCACGTGTTCCAGGCGTCGACATGCGGCAGCGTGATCGCAAGCATGCGTGACGCGTTCGCGCCGACCATCAACCGCGGTTTGCGCGCAGGTGGCGGCAGCAGCACCGCGTCGTCGACCGAGTGATAACGACCGTGGAAGGTGACGCGCTCACCGGCGAGCAGCAGACGCACGATCGTGAACGCCTCTTCGAAGCGCGACACGTGATGGTCGAACGGCAACCCAAACGCGCGGAACTCGTTCGTGTTCCAGCCGGCGCCGACCGCAGCGACCGCGCGGCCGTTCGACATCTCGTCGAGCCCTACGAACATCCGCGCCAGCACGCCGGGCGGATGAAACGCGGTGCACGCGACAAGCGGGCCAAGCTCGACGCGGGTCGTGATCCCCGCGAGCCACGCGAGCGTCGTGAAGCAGTCCCACGGCCCGCGCTCGCCGCGCCCGTCGCCGCGGTAGAGCAGGTGGTCGCCGACCCACAACGAGTCGAAGCCGACCTCCTCCGCCGCTTCCGCCATCGCCGCCAGCTCTCCGCGGCGCACGACACGCTCCACCTCGGGCAGCTGAATGCCAATTTTCACTGTATTTTCAGCGACTCCGTCAAGCCTACGTCGCCGCCCAAAACTCCTCGAACGCCGGCGGGTCGCTGGGGATCGCGACGATCTTCTGCCACACGCCACCCGAGTGGTCGATCAGCAGCACCTGGTCGATGTCGAGCTCACGGCCGAGGCGTTGTCCGGTCGCGCGATAGACGGCACACGCGTGCGCGTCGTCTGCGAGCGCCCATTGCAGCCGGCTGAAATACGTGCCGTCGGTGAGGCGACGCGTTTCGCGGAAGAGCTCAAAGATGCGTTCGCGCCCGCGGTATTCCTGCGCGACCGGGACGGTGCCGTTGACGATCCACACCGCGTCCTCCGCGATCACTTCGAACAGCGCACGCGGATCGCCGCCGGTGAACGCGGCAAACACACGGTCGATCCCGGCAAGAGCCTCAGCGTTCAAGGGGCGCGAGTGTGAGTCCGTAGGTCTCGAGCTGCGAGTGGTACAGCTCGGCCGCTTCCTTGTGGCCTGACCAGACGACCGCCTGCCCGGTGGTGTGAATCTTGTTGGCGAGTGCCATGCCGCGGTCGTAGTCGACGCCCGGGATGGTTTGCGCGAGCGCGAACGCGACACCTTCGAACGTGTTGTGGCTGTCGTTCAGCACGATCACCCTCCACGCGCTGCCCATGCCGCTGCCGGTTGTGCTGCGGGGTTTTGCGCGTGGCGGTCTAAGAGTCTGTGTCATTGCGGGTCGAGCGTTGCGATCAATGCTTCGGCGACGATCTTCAGCGGCTTGCCCGATAGCTGGCTCGCCTTGCGCAGGCGCGCGAACGCATCCTGCTCGCTCAGGTTCTCCTTCGCCATCAGCAATCCCTTCGCGCGCTCGATGGCTTTGCGCGCGGCCAGAGCATCCGCCAGGGAATCGGCTTCCTCGCGCACCGCGGCGAGCTCCTCGAAGCGCGCACGCGCCGTAGCGAGCGCAGGCATCAGGTCTTGCTCGCGGAACGGCTTGACGAGGTAGCCGAAGACGCCGACCTCGACAGCTCGCGCGATCAATTCGTCTTGGCCATACGCCGTCAACATGACGATGGGGATCGGCCGTGCGTCCATGATCGTGCGCGCCGCCTCGATGCCGTCGAGCTTCGGCATCTTCACGTCGAGAATCGCAATGTCGGGCTGCTCGCTGCGCGCGAGCGCGACCGCTTCCTCGCCGTCGCGCGCCTCGGCCACGACCTCGTGCCCCGCACGTTCGAGCAGGTCGCGCAGGTCGAGCCTGATGATCGTTTCGTCCTCTGCGATCAGGATGCGCATGGTCTATACAGTCTCACGATGCTGCAGATCTCCGCCGAAGCAGTCGCCTCGCTCACCGAAATGGGGCCGCTGCGCATCACCGCCGAGGAGGTCGACGGCGAGCTCGAGCTGGAGTTGCAGGACGCAACGGAGCCGCAGGACGGCGACCAGGTCGTCGAGGTGGACGGCGCTCGCGTGTTCCTCGACGCGGCGTCAGCCGAGGCGCTCGCCGACCAGGTGCTCGGCGTCCACGCGCACGGCGACCACGTGCACTTCACGTTCGACCAGCAGAACTAAGGGCAGGTGCCAGGCACCTTTGGTGCCTGGCACCAGAGGTTGATCTAGGCCGGGAAGATGACTTCGGCGCGGGTGCCGCCGTCGGACGAGATCTCGAGCGTCCCGCGCAGCTCGTCGCGCACGAGTGCGCGCACGATCGAAAGGCCCGTGCCGTCGGGCCTGCCGACGTCGAGCCCCGAACCGTCGTCGGCGATCGCGAGCACGACGTCGCCGTTCCGTGACGCGAGCGAGACGCGCACGCGCTTGCCGCCGTGCTCGAGCGCGTTCTGCAGCAGCTCCGAAAACACAAGCGCAAGCGCCGTCGCCCGCGCGCCCGGAAGTGAAACGGGCTCCAGCTCTTCCGCGACCTCTTTGTTGGCGCCGACGCCCTGCACGAGCATCGAGCGCAGCCGCCCGATCAGGTCCGCGAGGTCGACGTCCTCATCGCGGCGCTCCGTGAGCAGTTCGTGCACCGCGGCGATCGCCAAGATCCTGTTGACCGAATGCTCGAGCGCTTCGCGAGGGTCGACGGTGTCTGCTGAGCGCGCCTGCAAACGCAGAAGCGACGCGACCGTCTGCAGGTTGTTCTTCACACGGTGATGGATCTCTTGCGCGAGCACACCGCGCATCACGGCACGACCGTGTTCAAGCGCGACCGCCGCGTGCGTCGCGATCGATGCGAGTAGCTCACGGTCGAGGTCCGAAAACGGCGTCTCGCGGTCGGCGACCAGCTCGCCGATCTGCCGACCGCGCCAGCGCAGCGGCTGCCGGATCGCATGCGTCGAGGCGACACCTTCCGGCCACGCGATGCGGCCGTCGTCGAGCACGAGCGCCGCGCCCGTCGCGCCAAGCGCGTCCATCGTCGTCTTCACGATCGCTTCGAGCGACTCCTCGAGATACAGCGACTCGGACACCGCCTCCGAAATGCGCGCAAGCGCCTCCAACTCGTGCACGCGTCGTTGCGCTTCGGCGTACAGCTTCGCGTGCTCGATCGACTGCGCAACCTGCGCTGCGATCGCCAGCAACAACTCGACTTCACCGTCGTCGAATTGCCGCGCCTCGAGCGTGCGAAGGTTGAGCGCTCCCTCGAGCGAGCCGTCGCGCGTGAGGATCGGCACCGCAAGGATCGACTCGTACTCGTCCTCGGGAAGATTCGGGAAGTGCTTGAAGCGCGGGTCGAGGTGCGCCTGCGACTCGAGCATCACCGGCGCGCGCTCGGCGGCAGCGGAACCAGTGATGCCTTCGCCGGTGCGCATGCGCGGCCGGCGCGACATCTCGTCGATCGGCGTGCCGTGCGTGGCGCGCAGCACCAACTCGTCGGCGCGCTCGTCGTAGAGGTAGACGAAGCACGCGTCGGCCTCGAGCGCCTCTGCGACCTTGGTCGCGACGCGCGCGAGCACCTCGTCCAGATCGAGCGTCGAGTTGACCGCCTCGATCGTGTCGGTGAGCAGCTTCAGGTGCCGGTCGCGGGTTTCCATCCTGCGGCAAGGGTACGCTCGGGGAGTGGACACGTATGAGTGGCTGCTCACGCTGCACATCACCGCCGCGTTCTTCTACTTCGGCGCCGCAGTCGCAGCTTCGATTCTTTATGTGCTGGCGATAACCGCCGAGAAGCCGAGCGACGCCGCGGCGTATCTCCGTCTGATCCGGCGGGTCCTGCCGCTGATGTTCGTCGGCGTCGCGGGCACGCTGATCTTCGGCATCTGGCTCTGGCACGAAGCCGGCTACGGCATCGGCGCCGGGTGGATCTGGGGAGCTCTCGTCCTCTGGGTGCTGGCGGCAGTGCTCGGCCAGCGCGGCGGCGAGCATCAGGAGCGAGCGCGCAAGATGGCTGAGGAACATGCAGCAGCCGGCGACCTGCCGAACGCCGAGCTGAGGGCAATCCTGCGCGACCCGGTCGGAACGGCGATGTCCTACGGAGCCGGGGCCGCACTCCTCGCAATCCTCATCCTCATGATCTGGAAGCCGGGCCAGTGATCGCTGCAATCCGCCCAACCAGCTGGGACTTCCCGCTGTTCCTTCACCTCTTCGGGGTGATGACCCTGTTCGGCGCGGTGCTGACAGCACTCGTGCTCGCGTGGGCGGGGAGACAGCACGCGGCGTTCACCGCGCTCCTGGTCGCCCTTCCCGCCTGGGTGCTCTCGCTGGCCGGCGGGGCATGGATTGAAAGCAAGGAGCACCTGTCCAATTCGAACGCGACCTGGCTCAGCATCGGCCACGGCGCGCTCGAGCCGGGGCTGATCGTGCTGCTCGCGGCGGTCGGCGTCTCGTTCTGGTGGAGGCGGAGCGGGACACCTCGCCTTGGCCAGATCACGGTCGGGCTTTGCTCGGTCTACCTGCTCCTGCTGGCGCTGGCGTGGCTCGCTATGAGCGGAAAGTGGTCGTAGCGCTCTAACAAAGAATTTACGTCCGCCGAGGGAGTTTCCTCGCAGACGGGGAATAGGTTCGAACCAATGAGCGCCCTCGCTATCGATCTCCGCCGCACCGCCGGGTTCGTCGTCGCCGACGCTTCCGGACGTTTGGTCGGCACGGTTGAGTGCCCGATGTACGGCACGTCGCCCGAGACGCCCGACGCTCTCTCGGTTCGCAGCGGCTGGCTCGCACGCCGCCGTCGCCTCGTGCCCGTCGAGTCGATCGAGCAGGTCGACGACGGCGCGAAGGTGATCGGCCTCCGGGTCGACCGCGAGAACGTTCGGCGCTTCCTCTAGCCTCGTTCTGCTCTAGAGCACGCCGAGGTACTTGTCCAGCTCCCATTGGGTGAGCTGGACGCGATATTCATCCCACTCGCGGCGCTTCAACATCACGTACGCGTCGAAGATGTGGTCGCCGAGCGCGCGCCGCATCAGCTCTGACGCGGCGAGCTCGTCGATCGCCTCGCCGAGCGTTTCCGGCAGCGAAACGATTCCCTGTTCGCGGCGTTCCTCCGACGTGAGGTGGTACAGGTTCGTCTCCATCGGGGCCGGCAGCTCGTAGCCCTTCTCGATTCCCTCGAGCCCCGCGTGCAGAAGCGTCGCGAACGTGAGGTAGGGGTTGCACGCCGGATCCGGGCAACGAATCTCCGCGCGTGTTGCCAGCTCGGAGCCGGGCTTGTACAGCGGGATGCGAATCAGCGCCGAGCGGTTGCGCTGCGACCACGCGACATACACCGGCGCTTCGAAACCCGGCACAAGCCGCTTGTACGAGTTCACCCACTGCGCAAACACTGCGGACAGCTCGCGCGCGTGATGAAGCAGGCCCGCGATGAACTGCTTGCCGACCGGCGACAGGTGATGAACATCGTCGCCGTCGAAGAAACGGTTGCGTCCGTCCGTGAACAGCGACATGTGCGTGTGCATGCCCGAGCCGTTCTCGCCGAACAGCGGCTTCGGCATGAACGTCGCGTAGACGCCGTTCTTCGCCGCGACCTCCTTGACGATCAGCCGATACGTGATCGTCGAGTCGGCCATGTCGAGCGCGGAGGCGTAACGCATGTCGATCTCGTGCTGTGACGGCGCAACCTCGTGGTGGTGGTACTCGATCGCGATGCCCATCGACTCGAGCGCGCGAATCGTCTCGTTCCGCAACTCGGTAGCGGCATCCTGCGCCGTCATCGCGAAGTAGCCGCCCTCGTCGAGCGTTGCGGTCGACTCCTTGTCGCGGAAGAGGAAGTACTCGAGCTCGGGGCCAACGTTGAAGGTGTCGAAGCCCATGGACTTCATGCGGTCGAGAGCGCGGCGCAACACAAACCGCGGGTCGCCGTCGTACGGCTGCCCGTCCGGCTTGACGACGTCGCAGATCATGCGGCCGACGGCGGCTTCACCCTCGCGCTTCGGCATCAACCGGAACGTGTCGGGGTCGGGGATCGCGACCATGTCGGATTCTTCGATCGCGTTGAAGCCGGTGATCGACGAACCGTCGAAGCCCATCCCGTCGTTCAGCGCGCCCTCGATCTCCGAAGGCGTGATCGCGAAGCTCTTGAGATGGCCTTCGATGTCGGTGAACCAGAACAGCACGTACTCGACGCCGTGCTTGTCGATCTCTTTGAGGACCCGCCTGCGTGCCTCGGGGTCCGACGTTGCGCGGTCTTTGCTCTCGATCGTGGTCATCCGCCGATTATCCCGAACGCTTCAGGCGGGCAGTGGCCGCCTGTTACTCGACAGGCAGCTGCCTGGCACCGTCGACCCCCGCACGGGCGACCTTCGGTGCCAGGCATCGGCATTGGGTTTTGCCTGCAAGCCGGGCGCTTTTCGACGTTTTTTTCCGACCTTCGGTGCCAGGCAAATGACAGGCGTCCTGGTTATCCCGAACGCTTGAGCTTGCCGTGCTTCTTGGCGTACCGCTCGCCTGCCTTGAAGACCATCAAGCCGATCGGGATCGAGAAGGCGCCGATCACGAGCAGCGGCCAGACGTCGGCCCAGGCCAGGCCGGCGCCGTGCAGGATCTGGTTGCGGTTGCCGCGGAGCGCGTAGGTCGCCGGCGAGATCTTGGCGATCCACTGCATCCATTGCGGCAACACGCTGACCGGGTAGTAGACGCCCGACACGACGAGCATCAGGCCCTGCGCGACGAAGCCGAGCTGCGTGCCCTTCTCCGGGGAGATCAGCGGCAGCACGGCGGTCATCATCCCGACGCCGATGAACGACACGGACGCGATCGCAAGCAGCGCGACCGCCGCGCCGTAATTCGCATGCGGAAGGTGCAAGCCGATGAAGAGAACGACCGCGAGGAACACCGCGGCCGCACGCACGAGGCCGTAGATCACCGCGTACACACCCATGCCGATCAGATGCACCGGCCGCGACACGGGCGCCATGAACGTGTACTCGATCGTCCCTTCCCACCGCTCCCACGCAACCGTCTCCGTGACGATCTCGAAGATGATCCCGAGGAACGCCCAGATGACGCCGCCGACGAGCAGCTTCGTCTCGAGCGAGTTCTGCGCAGCCGGCGGAATGCCGACGCCCTTCGCGATGAACACGATCGTCAGCGTGTTCGCGATCGTCCAGAGCAGGAACGCAAGATCCCAGAGGAAGTAGCGCTTTGTCAGATAGAGGTTGCGCTCAACGACGCCGTACAGGCCGACGAGCTCGTTGCGCACGACCTTCGTGCGGGTCGGCGCGTATTCCGAATAAGCCATTACGCGTACACCTCCCGGTCCTTCTCTTCTTCTTCGTCGTGCTCGTCTTCGAACGTGCGGCCGGTCGCCGCGAAGAACGCCTCTTCGAGCGTGTCGACGCCGTAACGGCGCTTCACGTCTTCCACCGGCTCGAGGAACAGCAACTCGCCACGATCGAGCAGTCCGATGCGGTCGGCGAGCTCCTCCGCCTCTTTCATGTCGTGCGTGCAGAGAATGATCGTCGAGTCGTGATTGGTGCGGATCTCGCGGATGAACGCCTGCACTTCCGACTTCGACCGCGGGTCGAGGCCTGTTGTCGGCTCGTCGAGCAGCAGCACGACAGGCGACGTGAGTAGCGCACGCGCGAGCGCGACCTTCTGCTGCATGCCACGCGACAAGTTCTCCATCGCCTCACCGCGGCGGTCGGCGGGGAAGCCGACGCGCTCGAGGATCGCCGGGATCTTGGCGTGCGTCTCGCGCGGCCCCATGCCGTAGAAACGCGCCGCGTAGGCGAGGTTCTCGGCCGCACTCATCTTCTTGAAGAAACTCGCCTCGACCGAGACGCGGTTCACCAGCCGCCTGACTTTCCTGGCGTCTTTGAAGACGTCGTAATCGAAGATCCACGCCTCGCCGCCGTCCGGCAGGAGCAGCGTGGAGAGGACGCGGACCAGCGTGGACTTGCCCGAGCCGTTCTGGCCGAGGATTGCGACGCATTCGCCGCGCTCGACGGCGAACGAGACGCCCTTCAGCGCCGCGCGGCGGCGCCGGCCGAAGACGCCCTTACGGCGGGAAAAAACTTTCTCGAGATCACGTACTACGACTGCCTGTTGCACTGCTCATGCTCCTTTGGGATCGAAAAAAGAACTAAACGGAAACGCACTCAGGCCTTAGCGGCGACTGAGGGGTGAAGCTCCGTTAGTGATCCCGGACATGAGGCAAATGACGCTATCAGACGCGCGAGCTCGACAACACTTTTTCTGCATCGGCGCGATCGCCGAACCCCGCTGTTTGCGTCCACGCGTTCCCTTCCAAATCTTTGTAGACCTGGAAGAAATGCTCGATCTCGTTGCGCAATCCATCGGGCACGTCGTCGATGTTCTCGATCGCGCTCCACGACGGATCGCGCAGCGGAACGCAGATCAGCTTCTCGTCAGGCCCTTTCTCGTCGGCCATGTGGAACACGCCGACGACACGCACACGAATCCGGCAACCGGGGAACGTCGGCTCGCCGACCAGCACGAGCGCGTCGAGCGGGTCGCCGTCCTGCGCTTTCGTCCCTTCGATGAAGCCGTAGTCAGCGGGGTAGCTCATCGACGTGAACAGCCGGCGGTCGAGCGTGATCCCGCCGAGCTCGTCATCCCACTCGTACTTGTTCCGCGACCCTGAGGGAATCTCGACAAATACGACTACGTCGCTCATGGCGTAAGACTACGACCATGCATCACCACGGGGACACCGAGGCGCGGCCGCTCGCAGAAGCCCTCGCGCTGATCGCCGCGTTCATGGTCGCCGAGGTCGTGCTCGGCGTCCTCGCGCACTCGCTCGCGCTGCTCTCGGACGCGGCGCACATGCTGACGGACGCGGGCGCGCTCGGCCTGGGTGTGTGGGTGGCGCGACTCGTGCGCCGTCCGCCCGGAGGGCGTCTCACCTTCGGCCTGCGCCGCGCGGAGATCCTTTCTGCGCAGGCGAACGGCGCGACTCTGTTGCTGCTTGCCCTGCTGATCGTCGTGGAAGCTGCACGGCGCCTGGCCAACCCGCCACATGTGCACGGCGCGCTCGTCGTCGGCACGGCATGCGCGGGCGCCGTCGTCAACCTCGCAGCACTGCGCCGACTCGGCCACGCCGACCGCTCGAGCCTGAACGTCGAAGGCAACTACCTGCACCTGCTCACCGACTTCTACGCCTTCGCTGCCACGGCGGTCGCGGGCGTAGTCGTCTGGACGACCGGCTTCGAGCGCGCCGACCCGATCGCCTCGCTCGCCGTCGCCGCCTCCATGCTCTGGGCGGCCTGGCCACTGCTCCGCCGCTCCGGCCGGATCCTGCTCGAGGCGGCGCCGGAAGGAATCGACCCCGACGAACTGGCGGCTGCCCTCCACGCAGAGCCGGCCGTCGTCCAGGTGCACGACCTGCACGTCTGGTCGATCGGCTCAGGTTTCCCCGCGCTCTCGGCGCACGTCCTCGTGCAGCCCGGAGACGACTGCCACGGGACCCGGCAACGGCTCGAAGCCTTGCTACAGAGCCGTTTTGGCATCAACCACACGACGCTCCAGGTGGAGCACGCCCGCGACGAGCTGCTGCAGGTTCGTTCCTTGCGATCCGACCACCGGGACCGCTAGCCTCTGGCCACGTTCTCGGGCCGCCGCCGGCACGAGACGGAGGCAATGACGCCTCATCACTCCAAGGGAGTGGTGGGGCTTTTTTGTTGGTCCAAAAGGAGGGAGCGCAGGATGAAACGCAAGCTTGAGTACGTGTGGCTCGACGGCTATGAGCCCACGCCGAACCTACGCAGCAAGACCAAGGTCGTCGACATCGAGGACACACCGACCCTCGACGACGTGCCGCTTTGGAACTTCGACGGCAGCTCGACCCGTCAGGCCGAAGGATCGAGCTCGGACTGCATCCTGCAGCCCGTCGCACTGTTCCCCGATCCCGCGCGCGAGAACGCGTGGCTCGTGATGTGCGAGGTCATGCTTCCCGACGGGTCGCCGCATCCTTCGAACAGCCGCTCTGACATTCCGGATGACGAAGGCACCTGGTTCGGCTTCGAGCAGGAGTACTTCCTCTACAAGGACGGCGTGCCGCTCGGATTCCCGCGCGAAGGGTTCCCGGCTCCGCAGGGCGAGTACTACACCGGCGTCGGCTACAAGAACGTCGGCGACGTCGCGCGCGAGATCGTCGACGCACACATCGACCTGTGTCTCGCCGCCGGCATCAACCTCGAGGGCACGAACGCCGAGGTTGCGAAGGGCCAGTGGGAGTTTCAGATCTTCGGCAAGGGCTCGAAGCGTGCCGCCGACGAACTGTGGATCGCCCGCTACCTGTTGCTGCGCCTCTGCGAGACGTTCTGCGTCGACGTCAACTTCCACCCGAAGCCACTCGGCATGGAGGTCGACTGGAACGGCTCGGGCCTGCATACGAACTTCTCCACCGAGCACATGCGCGAGATCGGCGGCGTCGAGTACTTCGAGTCGCTGATGACGGCGTTCGACGACGCGAAGGAAGAGCACATCGCCGTCTACGGGCCCGACAACCACATGCGGTTGACCGGGCTGCACGAGACGCAGGCGATCGACAAGTTCAACTACGGCGTCGCAAACCGCGGCGCGTCGATCCGCATCCCGCACACGTTCGTCGGAGACGAGTACCGCGGGTATCTCGAGGATCGCCGGCCGAACGCGCTCGCCGATCCGTAT
Source organism: Gaiellaceae bacterium (assembly GCA_036496645.1). Classification (GTDB taxonomy): domain Bacteria; phylum Actinomycetota; class Thermoleophilia; order Gaiellales; family Gaiellaceae; genus PALSA-600. The sequence goes on along the minus strand of DASXKU010000054.1, from coordinate 55,469 downwards.
CGCGTCGCAGGGCGGATCCTGCAGACGATTCAGTCAGTTCGTGTCGACGGCTCCGCGCTCCGGGCTGTCGCGTAGGAGGAACCTCTGGTGCCAGGCACCTTGGTGCCTGGCACCTGCTCTCTCTAGGCGATCGCGAACGTGATTTGCACGTCGGCGGTCACCTGCTGGGTGCCGCCGACGACCGGGGTCGACGGTGACTTCGCAGCGGCGGGTGCCGAGTTGAACGTGATCGGCGTCAGGGAGCTCTGTTCGCTGATCGACAACACGCGGCCGACCTTGAAGCCGCCGGCATGTGCAAGCGCCTTCGCCTTCGCGCGCGCGTTGACAACAGCGCGCTGAAGCGCGGTGTTGTAGACGAGGTTCTGGTTCGAAACGCCGAGCGTCGGCCCGTCAATGTTGTTCGCTCCCGCGCCAACGGCCGCGTCGATCAGGTCGCCGGCGCTCGCGATCTTCCCGGTCACGGTCACGATGTCCTGCGCGGTGTAGCCGGTGACCTTGCCCTTCGCGTTCGTGATCGGGTTCAGCGACACCTGTTGCGTCTGCAGCGTCTTGTAGCCAACCTGCTTGAGCGCGGCGATCACCTTCGTCATCGCGGTGGCGTTGTTCGCGAGTGCGGCCTTCGCGCTGTCGGCGGTCGTCGTGACGCCTGCGTCGATCGTCACCTGATTGGGCGCGACGGTGACGACGCCATGGCCGGTCACGGTCACCGCGCGGGTGGCGGATGCGGCAAATGCCGCGGGCACCGCGACCAGCGCGGCGGCGAGCACGGAAAGGAGCAGAAGTCGTTTCATGCCTTGCATACGTCGCCGACATGGTTCGATGTCACAGGTGCGTTACCTGTTTGTCGACTGTCGCTGGGCCTTGGACGATCCCGGACTGGGGCGGCGCCAGTACCTGGAAGGCCATATTCCCGGCGCCGCTTTCGTCGACCTCGAGCAGGAGCTGTCGGGGCCGCCCGGCGCGGGCGGCCGGCATCCGCTGCCGGCGACGGACGACTTTGCCGCGGCGATGTCGCGGATCGGGGTCGAGGACGGCGTGTTCGTCGTCGCCTACGGATCGCTTGGCGGCGCCGAGCGGCTGTGGTGGCTGCTGCGGCACTACGGGCACGACGCATGCGCGGTGATCGACCTCGCGAGCTGGCGCGGTCCGCTGGCAACCGGCGAGGAGACGGGCGAGAGCGCGACGTTCGTGCCGCGCGAACGCAGCGACGACACCGCTTCTCTGGAGGAGCTCGCGCGGCGCGACGATCTCGTCGTCGTCGATGCGCGGCTCGCGCCGCGCTGGCGCGGCGAGCCGAACGCCGTTGACAAGGTTCCCGGTCGCATCCCCGGTGCGCTCAACGCGCCGTGGAACGCGGAGCTGCCCGATCTACCGAAAGGCGATCTCGTCGCCTATTGCGGCTCCGGCGTCACCGCGTGCGTCGTCGTGCACCGTCTCGCGCTCAGCGGCAGAGACGCACGTCTGTATCCCGGCTCCTGGTCGGAGTGGGAGCGGCATCCGGAGCTACCGGTCGAGACGGGTTAAGCCGCGGCCGCAGCCGTCGCCTTCGCGTAGGGCGCGAGGTAGCGCTCCCAGCGCGACGGGATCTTCGGCGCCGCCAGGCGGATGAAGAGCACCGCCGCCGGCGGACGCGGAGCGTGCGACAGCTCCATGTGCACCTCGTCGAGCAGCCGGTTCCCTTTGCGCAGGTTGCACGGCGCGCACGAAGTGACGACGTTCTCCCAGCTCGACTCGCCGCCGCGCGAACGCGGAACGACGTGGTCGAGCGTCAGGCGACCGTTCGACGTGCCGCAGTACACGCAGCGCCAACCGTCACGCGCGAAGAGAGCGCGACGCGAGATCTTTCGCTGCACGAGGCGCGGAACGCGGACGTAGTGCACGAGCCGAATGACATGCGGCCACCGATACGTCGAGGTGGCCGAGCGAAGTGGTCGGTCAAGTTCTTCGATCACCTCGGCCTTCCCCTTGAAGACCAGAACGTGGGCGCGGCGAAGCGAGCACACGTTCAAGGGCTCGTAGCTGGCATTCAGGACGAGAACCTGCTGCACCCTGGGCGGAATGTATCAGCGGGGCCTACCGACCCATTGCCCGCTCGACCGCCTCTGCTTCCTCGGGCGAGAGCTCGACGGCGGCACGGCCACGGTCGACATCCTTCATGTAGATGCGCGCGTAGTCGCGACCCTGGATCGCAGTCACGACGACACCGCTGCGCGTCGAATCGAGAATCGCCGCGGACGCCGACTGATGGCCGCCCGTGTCGTCGTAGGCGTCGTAGCGAACGATGGCCGTGTTCGTGAGCGTGCCGTCGACGCGCCGGTCGATGCGCGCAATGCCCGCGGCCATCTCGTCGACCGCCGTGTGCACGTCGTCGATGCGGCCCTGCAACGCGACGGCGAACTCGAGCAAATCTCGGCGGTCGCCGCCGAGCACGACCTTCTGCAGCTCGCGCAGCTTCCGCGCCTTTCGCAGCGCCGACCACCCGACGAGAATTGCGACGAGACCGACTCCGCAGCCGGCCGCGCCGATGATTGCGGCAATCGTCGCCGTCACTACGACAGCGAGAAGATCACCGGGTACGACGCCGAGTTGTTCGTCTTGTCGGCTTCGCCGGATACCGGCGCGACGTCGATGGTGAGCTTCGCCTTCTCGGCGATGAGCGCACCGACGTCGACCTTCGTGAAGTGGACGGTGTAGTCCTGACCCGGATCGATGACGGGAATCGTCTGCGTCTGCACGATCGCCTGGCCGGAGGCGGGCTGACGCTGAATCGTCAGCGTCACCTTGATGCGAACCTCCTGCGAGTTGCCGCCGTCATGCACGACGACGTCGAAGCCGAGGTTCGGCGACGCAGTGATCTGGTTGAGGTCGGTGGACGGTGACAGCTGCGTCCCGCCCGGCATCGCTTTCACCGACACGAGGTTCGTGCCGTGAATGCCCGTCGGCGTTCCACCGGTGCTCGCACCCTGCAGCCGCTGCAGCAGCAACGACATCGAGCTCTCGGTGACCATCGCCGGGTTGGTGACGAAGTGCGACTCCGGTGCAACGACGCCGCTCACGTTGCGCGCCTGCATCTCCGCCTTCGACGGCGAAAGGAAGAGGTCATCCCACACGACATCGCTCGCGAGCATGCGCTCGCCCTGCGCGGCCAGCGTGGCTGCGCCCGTGCTCGACGACTTCGACGCGGCGGCGGCGCCGAGCGCGTCCGAGAGACCCTGCGTGCCGAGCACGCGCAACTGCAGCGACTCGATCAACTGCTGGTTCTCGGGACGAAGCGGCCCGGGCGGATTCAAATGCTCGGCCGCGTTCACGTTCTGACGCTCTTGCTCCGCGATGCCCGAGAGCTTCGACTGCAGGTCGGCGATCTTGAGCCCCGGCGTCGTCAGCGCGTTCGCGACGGAGTTGCCGTCTGACGCGGAACTGCGCGCGATCACACTGACCCGGTTCATGTACCCGGAGTACTTGTCGTGCTTGCTGGTGCTCGCGCACGACTGCAGCAACAGCCCGAAGAACACGAGAACTGCGATGCCGATCGCGATCACCGCGAGCAGCCGCACGAACGGGGTCAGCCCGCGCGGCGGGCCGAGCGAACGCCGCGCCCGCGGAGGCCGGCCGCCCCCGCGCGAGGTGCGCGGACGGGTCGCTGCCTCCGTGGTCGGAGGCGCGTCCTCGAAGAAATCGAACTCGAGATCGTCGCCGGTCGGGTCCATGAACGCCTGACTGTACCGAGTTTGCGGGAAAAAACCACGAAAGAGCAGGGTCTGCCAAGATGGACGCGATGCCGCAGATGGTGCGCTGGATCGGCGCGCTGCTGCGTCCTCGGTCGCGCCCGCAGCTACGGCTGCGAACGCTCCCTGCGTCCTTGCATCGCATCCGCCCAACGCATCCCTGCGACGGGCGTCACCCCGGCAAACCCTCTCAAGCAGGTCTTGTCCGATGGCCGCAGTAGAAGTGAGCAGTGTCCTCCTCGGCCGCTCCAGCAAACGATCTCATCCTCGGCCGATACCGCGCTTTGCGGCCCCTGGGCTCAGGCGGCATGGGCCACGTCTGGCTGGCTCGCGACGAGCGCAGCGGCCTTGACGTCGCGCTGAAGATCGTCGCCCGCGAGGGCAAATCCGGCGCGCGCGCCGAGCGCGAGGCGCGAGCTGCCGCCTCGCTCCGCCACGATCGCTGCCAGCGCATCCTGTCGCTGGCCCGCGACCCCTCACACGTCTACATCGCCTACGAATACATCCCGGGCCGAACGCTCCGCGAGGCAATGCGCACGCGCGCGCTCGGCCATCGCGAGGCGGTCGAGATCGCGGCGCAGATCTGCGACGCGCTTGCGCACGCACACGCGAAGGGGATCATCCACCGCGACGTCAAACCCTCGAACGTCCTGCTCGCAGAGGTAGACGGCGTTGACGTTCGGCTGCTCGACTTCGGCCTCGCGCAGATGCGCGAGTTCGACACGCTCACGAATCACGGCGACATTCCGGGCACGCTCGCGTACATCTCGCCGGAGCGGTTGCTTGGCCGACCCGCGACGCCGGCCGCGGACGTCTGGGGCGTCGGCGTCGTGCTGTGGGAGGCGCTCGTCGGAGAGCATCCGTTCTGGGACGGCGATCTCGCCGAGACGTCGCGCCGCATTCAGGCCGGCGTGCAGCCGCTCGAAGAGGTGCGGCCGGATCTGCCAAAGCAGTTGCTGCAGACGGTCGCGCGCTCCCTCACCGCAGATCCGGAACGCCGGCCGAGCGCACGCGACCTGTCCCGTGAGCTGCGGACCCTCCCGCGTCTGAAGAAGAAACAGAGCACGAACGGCGGGAAGCCGAAACACGTTGCGCACCCGAAGCCGATCGAGCTCGCCGCGCGCGCACTACCCGCGGTGCTCGGCGGCGTGAGCGCCGGTTGGGTCGCCACGGCATTGCCGTTCTATCCCGCGCAGTGGCCGCTCGGGCTTGCGGCCGCTGCAGCGCTCACCTCCTTCGTCTGGCCGCGCGCCGGGCTCGCGCTGACCCTGGCGGTCGCGTTCTTCCCGCTCGCAAACATCTCGCTCGGCCTTGCGCTCCTCTATGCGGTGGTCGCCTCGGGACTGCTTGCGTTGAGCTGGCGCGACGCGCGCAGCGGTTTGCTGCTCACGCTCGGCCCGCTGCTGGCGCAGCTCGGCGTGCTCGGCGCGCTGCCGCTCGCAGCGCAAATCACCCGCGGCCATGCCAGGCGCGCGCTGCAGGTCGCGGCCGCGGTGCTGCTGGCCGCGCTCGTCGCCGGCGTGCGGCACGTCCCGCTGCCGTTCGAGCACAGTGCGGCGCCGCTCGGGCTCGGCATCCCAGGCTCACGCTCCCCGACCGCCGTCGCCGACGCCTTCTTCCGCCAGCTCCAGGCCAACCCGACCCTCGTCTGGGAGGCCGCCGTGCTGGCCGCCGCCGCGGTAGCTCTGCCGTTCCTGCGCCGCCGCGGCCCCTGGATGGCGGCAGGCTTTGGCTCCGCCTTGCTCGCCGCAACCGCGCTGGCCGCACCCGCGACAGCCGTGATCCCGCTGATTGCCACGGCGTGGCTCACGTCGGTTGCCCTTACATTGGAGACTTAGACTTCTTTCGCCTGGGTAGACCGGGCGCGACCATCCATGCTGCGCACGCTCGAGTCGAAACTCGAATCACTCTTTGAAGGCGTCTTCGGGCGAGCCTTCCGTACGAACGTGCAACCAGTCGAGCTCGCCCGCAAGCTGGTGAAGGAGATGGACGAGCACAAGAACGTCTCCATTTCACGGGTCTATGTCCCGAACGAGTACTCGATCTACCTGTCGGCCGGTGACCGCTCCCAGTTCGAGGGCTACGAGGAGCAGCTGAAAGGGGAGCTCGCCGACTACCTCGCCGAGCACGCTCGCCGCGAGGGCTACGCGACCCTGACGCCGCCGCGGGTCGCCTTCGAGACCGACGAGGACCTCGACCTCGGCGTCTTCGGCATCGCCACGCGTATGACGCAGCCGGAAGGCCGCGACGCCGACGAGCCCGTGGAGGCAGAGGCCGGCGCCACCATGGTTTACAAGCCGGCCGCTCCGCAGGAGACCGAGGCCGCGTCGCCGGTCGAGCTCGGTGTGCAGCGCGAGGTGGCCGTGCTCGAGTGGGAAGGCAAGCGCCACGAGATCCAGACGCGGCGCGTCGTGATGGGACGCTCGCGCGACGCCGACATCCAGGTCGAGGACCCGAACGTCTCGCGCCGCCACGCGGAGCTGCAGCAGGAAGGCGCGACGTGGTGGCTCGTCGATCTCGACTCGACGAACGGCGTGGAGGTTGGAGGCAAACGGGTGAAGCGCGTGAAGCTGGAAAGCGGAAGCCGCTTCGTCGTCGGCTCGACCGAGCTCACATTCACTCTGGAGACTCAATGAGTGTCGTCGCCTCGGCCTCCGTCGAGACGACGCTGCTCGTCCTGAAGCTGGCGTTCCTCGTTGTCCTTTATCTCTTCATCTGGCGCATCGTGCGCTCGGCGGCACGCGACCTGCGTCTGCCCCAGGAGTCGATGATCCTCGGCCCGGCCCAGGTAGCAGGGATGCTGCAGGCGGCGCCGCGCATCGAGCTCGGGCACCTCGTCGTCGTGTCGAGCCCCGCACTCGATGAAGGGCACGTGCTGACGCTCGACGCACATCCGCTCAGCGTCGGCCGCGGCGGTGGCAACGACGTTCCGCTTCCCGACGACGAGTTTGCATCGACGCGCCACGCGCGCATCGAGGCGCGTCACGACGGCGTGTGGGTCGACGACATCGGTTCGACAAACGGCACGTTCGTCAACGGCATCCGCGTCACGCGTCCGCGCCGGCTCGCGCCGGGTGACGTCGTTCGCATCGGCGAGACCGATCTGAGGTTCGAGCCGTGATCCGCGTCGGCCGCTCGGCCGCGAGGACCGACCCGGGACGCAGGCGCCGCGGCAACGAGGACGCGTACGTCGTGCAGCCGCCGCTGTTTGCGATCGCAGACGGCATGGGCGGCGCGCAAGCCGGCGAGGTTGCGTCTGCGCTCGCCGCCGACGCACTGCGTGAGCTGCCCGAAGGTGCGGGCGCCGATCGCCTCAAGGCGCTGATTCAAGAGGCAAACCGCCGCGTGCACGACCGCGCGTCGACCGACGCATCGACGTCGGGGATGGGCACGACGATCACCGCTGCAGTCGTCGAGAGCGACGGCACCGTGACCTTCGGCCATGTCGGCGACTCGCGCGCATACCTCTTGCGCGACGAGCGGCTGGAGCAGGTGACAAACGACCACTCGCTCGTCGCAGAGCTTGTGCGCCGTGGCGAGCTGTCGCCCGCAGAAGCCGAGGTTCATCCGCAGCGTTCGGTGATCACGCGCGCGCTCGGCACCGACCCCGACATCGATGTCGACACGTTCAGCATCGAGGCGAAGCCCGGCGACCTCTATCTCATCTGCTCCGACGGCTTGTCCGACATGGTCGACAGCGGCGACCTCGAGGTGATCCTGCGCACGCATCGCAGCGACCTCGACGGCGCAGCGCGCGCGTTGATCCAAGCCGCGAACAAAGCGGGTGGCGAGGACAACATCACCGCCGTGTTGTTCGAGACGGCCGGAGATGGCGAGCCGGACGAAACGACGCGCGAATACAGCGCGCCTCCCGTCAGCGACGACGACACTTTGCATCCGGAGGATCATGTCGCGCCCCCGCCGCCGGCTCCTGCAGCTGACGACACGATGGTGATCCCTGTTTCGCAGGTCTCTGCGCCAGAGGAGGCGGAAGAAGAGTTCGAGGCAGGTCTCGGCAGACGAATGCTTGCGCTCGCGGTGATCATCGCGCTCTCCGTGCTGATCGTCGTGCTCGTCTGGTGGGGTCTAGCTCGATGAGCTCCGCATGACGTCGTTCCGCACCCGCGAGCTGCTGTACATCAGCGCAGTCGGCATCCTCACTGCCGTCGGCTTCGCGTCCGTCTACATCGCACAGCAAGCCGTCGTCAGCTGGGGGTCGCTCGGGTACGCCGTCTTTTTCTTCGCGCTGTACGTCGCGGCGCACATCGTCGCGCGCATCGCAGTGCCGAACGGCGATCCGTATCTACTGCCGCTGGCCGGTCTCCTCACGGCGATCGGTGTAACCGAGATCTATCGCCTTGGGCCGAGCGACGCGTTCAAGCAGGGCCTGTGGATCGTGATCGGCGTCGCGCTGTTCGCGGTGGCGCTACTCGGGCTGCGTCGCGACTACCGCGTGCTCGAGCAGTACAAGTACATCTTCGGCGTCGGTGCAATCGTGCTGCTGTTCCTCCCACGCCTGCCCGGGATCGGCACGACCGTGAACGGCGCGCGGTTGTGGATTCACGTCGCCAGCCTGGAGTTGCAGCCCGGCGAGTTCGCGAAGATCTTCCTGATCGTCTTCCTCGCCGCGTACCTGCGCGAGAAACGAGAGGTGCTGGCGCAGGGTCGCCTCAAAGACTTCGGCCCGCTGCTCGCGATCTGGGGCTGCTGCATGCTCGTGTTGCTCGAGACGAACGACCTCGGCTCAGGCCTCCTCTACTTCGGGATCTTCCTGGCGATGCTCTATGTCGCGACCGCGCGCGTGTCGTACGTGCTGATCGGGCTCGGTCTGTTCATCGTCGGCAGCTTCGGCGCGTACGAGAAGATCGCGCACGTCCGCGAGCGCGTGACGATCTGGCTGCACCCGTTCACTGCGCACAAGGTGTACTGCGCGCAGACGGGCGGGCTCGCGCTGCGGCAGGACTGCGCGAGCTACCAGCTGGTTCACTCGCTCTATTCGATCGCGAACGGCGGCTTCGTCGGCACAGGGCTCGGCAAGGGCACGTTCGTGCTGCCCGGCAATCCGCCGATCCAGCTGATCCCGTTCGTCAACACGGACTTCATCTACTCGGCGCTTGCACAAGAGCTCGGTCTGATCGGCGTCGCCGCGATGCTGCTCGTGTTCATGCTCTTCGTGATGCGCGGCATGAAGACCGCGCTGCAGGCCGATGACGGCTTCTCGAAGCTGCTCGCCGCCGGCCTCACGTTCGGCTTCGCGCTGCAGGCGTTCATCATCGTCGGCGGCGTCCTGCGGATCATCCCGCTGACCGGCATCACGCTTCCGTTCGTCTCCTACGGAGGCTCGTCGGTCGTCGCGAACTTCCTCGTGCTCGCGGGCCTCCTCCTCGTCTCCAACCGCGCGAACTCCAGATGAACAAGCAGATCTCACGCATCTCGCTGTTCGCACTGCTGCTGCTCGCCGCGCTCGTCTTTGCGACGACGTATTGGCAAGCGTGGGCTGCGCCGGGCCTGAAGGCGAAGCAGGACAACGCACTCGAGCGCGTCGCGCAATTCGAGATCAAGCGCGGCCTCATCTACGCGGCCGACGGCAAGACGGTGCTCGCAGCGAACCGCGTGAAGAAAGTCGCCGGGCAGACGCTCTATCTCCGCCGCTATCCGCAAGCGGGGCTCGCATCGCAAGTCGTCGGCTACTCGACGCAGGGCCGTTCGCGCGCTGGGCTCGAGCGCTCGGAGAACGCGTATCTCACGGCATCCGACGCGAACCTTGGAACGATTTGGGACAAGCTCACCTCCGATCTGTCCGGCGCGACGATCGACGGCAACAACCTGATCCTCAACCTGTTGCCGGGACCGCAGCGGATTGCGGAAGCAGCGCTGCAAGGAAGCTGCGGCGCGGCCGTCGTTCTCAACCCGAAGACCGGCCAGGTGTACGTGATGGCGTCGTCGCCGACGTACAACCCGAACCAGATCGAGTCGAACTCCGGCTTCGCAAACATCCTGAAAGCGCCGTCCGCGTGCCCGGGCTCATCGTCGGCACTGCTCAACCGCGCAACGCAGGGCCTGTACGCGCCGGGCTCGACGTTCAAGACGATCACTGCCGCCGCGGCGCTCGATGACAATGTGTACACCGTTGGCTCGACGTTCCAGGATCCCGGCTACTGCACCGAGTACGGGAAGAAGGTCTACAACGCACTCGACCAGAGCGGTCCCGAAGCATTCGGCACGGTGAACTTCGAGTCGGCGTTCGAGCACTCGATCAACGCCGTCTTCTGCAACATCGGCCAGAAGCTCGGAGCGCAGAAGATCATCGACGAGTCGAAGAAGTTCGGGTTCTACTCGAAGCCGCCGATCGACTTGCCGTCGGATGAAGTTGCGGCGAGCGGACTGCTCAACTTCAAGACGCACAAGCTGTTCGACAACGGCAGCATCGTCGACCCGGGCCGCCTCGCCTTCGGCCAAGAGCGCATGCTGGTGACGCCGCTGCAGATGGCGCTCGTCGCGGCCGGAGTGGCGAACAACGGGACGATCATGGTCCCGCATTTGGTCAAGGAAGTCCGCTCGCGCAGTGGCTCGTTGATCACGAAGGTGCAGCCACAGGTCTGGAAGCACGCGATGTCCCAGCAGACCGCTTCGACCCTGAATCAGTTCATGCAGGCCGTTGTCACCGGAGGAACCGGCCGATCCGCACAAATCCCTGGTATCAAGGTGGCAGGAAAGACCGGCACCGCCGAGACTGGGAAGCCCAACGTCTACACCGCCTGGTTCATCTTCTTCGCTCCGGCCGACAACCCCACGGTCGCGGGAGCAGTCGTGCTCGAGAACCAGCTGAACGGCTTTGGTGGCGCCGTTTCGGCCCCGATCGCGAAGCAGCTGATGCAGGCGATCCTCCAGCAGACGTCGAACCACTAAAGCCGGACGCGTATGGCCAGCGACACCCTCATCAATCGCACCTTCGACGAGCGCTACGTCATCAAGCGCAAGCTCGGCTCGGGCGGGATGGCAGACGTGTACCTCGCCGAGGACCAAGAGCTTGGACGCCGCGTCGCGCTGAAGCTGCTCGACGACCGCCACGCGGCCGACGAACAATTCGTCGAGCGCTTTCGCCGGGAGGCGCAGAGCGCCGCCGGCCTCAATCACCCGAACATCGTGTCGATCTTCGATCGCGGGCGCGCGGAAGGCACGTACTACATCGCGATGGAGTACCTGGACGGGCGCACACTCAAGGAACTGCTCGTTCGCAACGGACCAACGCCGATCCCGATCGCAATCGACTACGCGCGCCAGATCCTCGGCGCGCTCGCGTTTGCACATCGCAACGGCATCATCCATCGCGACATCAAGCCGCACAACATCATCGTCGGCCGCGACGGCCGGCTGAAGGTGACGGACTTCGGCATCGCGCGTTCCGGAACGTCGCAGATGACGGAAGCCGGTTCGATCGTCGGCACCGCGCAGTACCTCTCCCCCGAGCAGGCGCGTGGCGCGCCGGTCGATCCACGCTCGGACATCTACTCGCTCGGGATCGTGCTGTACGAGATGCTCACCGGCAAGGTTCCGTTCACGGGCGACACGCCGGTCGAGATCGCGATGAAGCACCTCTCGCAGATCCCGGCGCCGCCGTCGGAGTTGCGTGCCGACGTGCCGCACGACCTCGATGCAGTCGTGATGCGCGCGATCGCGAAGGACCCGGAGCAGCGCTACGCATCGGCGGAGGAGATGGAAGCCGACCTCGCGCGCGTTGCGCGCGGCGTTGCGGTGTCACACGAGACGGAAGAGGCGATGACGCAGGTGCTCTCCGGCGTCGGCATCTCGACCGCGGCCACGATGGTGCAACGCCCGCGCGGCACCGGAATGCCGCCAACACCGCCCGCGTACCGCGCGCCGCGCCCGTACTACGACTACGAGGAGCCCGGTGGCCGCTCGTTCTGGCCGTGGCTGCTCGCACTCGGTCTGATCATTCTCGGCGCGGTCGGCGGTTGGTTCCTCTACACGAAGATTCAGCACCAGCTCAACAAGAACGCGACGATCGCCGTGCCGGATGTGCGGCTCGAAGCGAAGCAGCTCGCGATCAGCAACCTCCAACATGCGGGGTTCAAGCCCGAGCTCGAGCAGGCCTATAGCGACTCGGTCGCAAAGGGCTCGGTGATCAGCCAAGACCCAGGCTCGAACACCAAGGTCGGCAAGGGCTCGCAGGTCGTGCTCGTCATCTCGCAAGGCAAGCCGCGCTCTGTCGTGCCTGAGGTGCGCGGCCAGCAACTTGTCGACGCCGTCCAGGCGATCTCTGCGGCCGGGCTCACCGCGAAACCGGTGTACGTCTACTCGGGCCAGCCGGCGAATGTCGTCGTCGGCGAGTCGCCGGCGCCGAAGACCAACGTGCTCAGAGGCTCGGCGGTGCGCATCAACATCTCACGCGGGCCGAAGCCGGTGTCGATCCCTGACGTGACGGGAAATCCGTTCGCGAACGCGCAGTCCGCGTTGCAAGCGCAGGGCTTCACCGTGGCGCGCATCGACGTGCAATCCGACCAGCCTCCAGGCACCGTCGTCTCCGAGGATCCGCCCGCCGGTCAAAGCGTGCCGAAGGGCTCGAAGATCACGCTGTCGGTCTCGAAGGGACCCGGAACATCGCAGATCCCTGACGTGACGAGCCAGACGCAAGGTGACGCGATCGCGATCCTCAAGGGCGCCGGCTTCAAGGTGCAGGTCGTGAACCAGGACGTCACCGACCCAGGCTCCGACGGGATCGTCATCGCGCAGGATCCGGCCGGAAACTCGACGGGTGTGAAGGGCGAGACGGTAACGATCACAGTCGGTCATCTCGTGCAGAGCACGACCACCACCTCGACTCCGTGAGCCGTCGCATCGCCGTCGTCCTCGGCGGGCGCTCCAGCGAGCACGACATCTCCGTCGCGTCTGCGCAGAGCGTCGTCGACGCGTTGACCGCAGCAGGGAACGATGTGGTCACGGTTGCGATTCAGCGCGACGGCGCGTGGCAACTCGGCTCGGGGCAGAAAGCGCTCGAGGCAGGGTCGCTGCCCGGGACGGACGTTGCGACGACGCTCGGGGACGTCGACGTCGTCTTCCCCGTGCTGCACGGTCCGTTCGGCGAGGACGGCACGGTGCAAGGGCTGCTTGAGCTCGCGAACGTCCCCTACGTCGGCGCGGGCGTGCTTGCCTCCGCGCTGTGCATGGACAAGGACGTCTTCAAGTCGGTGATGCGCGATCACAACATTCCCGTCACGCGCAACATCACGCTGCGCGCCGGTGACGAGCCGCGCAATCCGTTCGGCTTCCCGTGCTTCGTCAAGCCCGCGCGCCTCGGTTCGAGCGTCGGCATTTCGAAAGCGCATGACGACTCCGAGCTCGCGGCCGGTGTCGCGCTGGCGTTCCAGCACGACGAGAAGGTGCTCGTCGAGGAGCTCGTCAGCGGCGTCGAGGTCGAAGTCGGCGTGCTCGGCAACCGCACACCGTTCGCGTCGCTCCCCGGTGAGATCGTCGTCACGAGCAACGAGTGGTACGACTACGAAGCGAAGTACGAGGAAGGCGAGATGGATCTCGTCGTTCCCGCGCGCATCACGCCGGAGCAGATCGAACGTGCGCAGCAGGTCGCCGTCGAGGCGTTCGTCGCAACCGACTGTGAGGGCATGGCGCGCGCCGATCTCTTCGTGCGCGACGACGGTGAGGTGCTCGTCAACGAGCTGAACACGATCCCGGGATTCACGTCGACCAGCGTGTACGCGCGCCTCTTCGAGGCGTCGGGGATCCCGTATCCGGAGCTGCTCGAACGCCTCGCTGCGCTCGCCGTCGAGCGCTTCGAGCGCCGCGCGAATCTGCGGTATTAGCCGCCCCCGGTGCCTGGCACGTGCCTGGCACCGAAGGTCCCGCGAAATCGCGAAAAAGTGTCCCCTGAGCAGGGAGAAGGCGACGCTCAGGTCTGGCACCGTCGCCCCTCCGGCGACGCGCGCCGGGGTCAGGCCCGGGCCAGACCCCTTTTAGCCCGACGCGGTGACGTCGTTGATGCGCGCCTGGCCGCCGGGCGGCAGCTGTGTGATCCAAATCAGGAAGTAGCGGTGCTGCGACGACATGGTCAGGTTGAACACCTTCTGCGTCGTCACGATCTCGTTCGGCGACACGGTGGTGTCGAACGGGCCCGTCGCCGAGTCGCCGGCCTCGATCTGAGCGTGGAAGCCCGGCGTGGCCGTCGCGATACCGAGCTCCTTGAGTCGCAGCGAGGAGCCTGCGTCGATCACCAACCCAACACCCTGTTTACCGATCGACGCGAGCGATGAGTGGTAGTGCTCCGTCTCCCAGTACGTCGACGAGCTCGCGTCGGTCGCGAGATGCGCGTCGGCGTCATGTTCATGCTTGTCACCGAACGGGTCGTAGGCCGTCACGCCTTGTAGGTGCACCGTGCTGTTCAGCGGGCTCGACGGATTCCCGCCGCCGCCGAACGTGCCGTTGCGGTGCAGCACGATCCAGCCGGCGACCGCGCCGGCGATGATCAGCGCAACGAGCGCGAGCACGACCGGCCACGCCGATGAGTTGCGAGAGGTGCGCACACGCCGGGGTTGCACCGGAGCAGCGATCACCTCCGTCGCGCCACTTTGCAGCTCGGCGAGACACGAGCTCATCTCTGCGCAGAACGCAGCCATCGTCGGGAAGCGGTCGCTCGGGCTCTTCGCCATCGCCCGCTGCACCACGGCCTCGACGCGCATCGACACATCGGGACGCACGTCGCGCACGCGCGGCGGTGGCTCGTTGATGTGCCGCATCGCAACGGCGACGAAGCTGTCGCCCGGGAACGGCACGCTGCCCGTCAACATCTCGAAGAGCACGACCCCGAGCGAATAGATGTCCGTCTGCTCGTCGACCTGCTGGCCCTGCGCCTGCTCGGGCGCGATGTAGTCGCTGGTGCCGAGCACCGTTCCGGTCTGCGTCACGCCGTGCTGCACCTCGATGGAACGCGCGATGCCAAAGTCGGTCACCTTCGCGCGGCCGTCGCCGTTCAAGAGAATGTTCTGCGGCTTCACATCGCGGTGGATGAGACCCTGCTGGTGCGCGAACGAAAGCGCCTGGCCGATCTGGATCGCGAGCTCGAGCGCGGTCGCCACCGGTGCCGGCCCGCGACGGTCGATCAGCTGCTTGAGGTTCTCGCCTTCGATGTATTCGAAGACGATGAACTGACGGTTGCCCTGCTCGCCGCGGTCGATGACGGTGACGACGTTCGGATGTTGCAGCGCGGCGACCGACCGAGCCTCGCGGCGGAACCGCTCGACGTATTCGGGGTCGTCGACGAAATGCTGGTGCATGACCTTGAGCGCGACCTTGCGTTCGAGCAGGCGGTCATGCGCGCGGTAGACACTCGACATTCCCCCCGCGCCGACCAGCTCTTCGACCTCGTAGCGGTCCGCCAGAACCTCGCCGACCATCGTCAGCGAGCCTACCCCGCTCACCCAGCTCTAAAGCGCAGCTTCGAGGGCGTCTTCCCAGACGCCAAGGGCTTCTTCGAGCTCGGCATCGGTGATCACGAGCGGCATCAGCACGCGGATGCAGTTGAGCGAGACGCCTGCTTTCAGCAGCAGGAGGCCCCGCGAGAACGCCTCGTCGACGACCCGGGTTGCGAGCTCGGGGGCGCTGAGCTCGATTGCGAGCATCGCGCCAAGGCCGCGAACCTCCTGAACCTGTGCAAACCGCGACTGCCACGCCTCCATGCGCGCCCGCAGGATGTCGCCGATCTCGCAAGCTCGGTCGACGAGCTTTTCCTCCTCGATCACGTCCAGCACCGCGAGGGCGGCAGCCTGCGCAACCGGATTGCCGACATACGTGCCACCGACCGCGCCTTCGTGCGCCACGTCGACGACCGACGCCTTGCCGATGACGCCCGAGAGCGGCAGCCCGCCGGCAACCGATTTGGCGAGCACGAGCAGGTCGGGCTCGATCCCGAAGTGCTCGATCGCGAAGAAATGACCGGTGCGCGCAAAGCCCGTCTGCACCTCGTCGCAGACCATCACGATGCCGTGCTCGTCGCACAAATCGCGAACGGCCTGCACGAACTCTTGCGTTGCCGGGATGAAGCCGCCCTCGCCCTGCACGGGCTCGAACACGATCGCGGCGACATCCTCTGCCGGAACCAGCGTCTTGAACCCACCGCGGAGCGCAGCAACGTCGTTGAACGGGACGCGGTAAACCTCGGGCGCGAACGGGCCCATGCCCACCTTGTACGGGTGCGTCTTGGAGGTGAGCGCGACGGCGAGCGCAGTGCGGCCGTGGAATGCGCCCTCGAACCCGATCACCGCGGACCGGCCCGTCGCAGCGCGCGCCAGCTTGACCGCGTTCTCGACGGCCTCGGCCCCGCTATTGAAGAAGGCGGCCTTTGCCGGAACGCTGAACGGCGCAAGCGCGACCAGCCGCTCGGCGAGGTCCGCGTACACCTCGTACGGCACGACCGTGAAATCCGTGTGGGCGAAGCGCTCGAGCTGCTCCTGCGCGGCCGCGACCACCTGCGGGTGCGCGTGGCCGACGTTCAGGCAGCCGACGCCGCCCGTGAAATCGAGGAAGACGTTGCCATCGACGTCGGTAAGCGTCGCGCCGCGACCCTGGGCGGCTGCGATCGGGAACGTGATCGCGAGCGGCCGCGCGACGCTGGCCGCGAGCCGGTCGAGAATCGCCTGGGAACGCGGCCCGGGAAGGGCCGTACTAAGCGAAATTACGCGGGTTGCGGCCATCTCCTCGACTGTAGCGAAGCGGCTCGGTGGTCTGCATAGATGAATGGCGAGGATTCATCCCGCCCCAATCGGTAACCCGGTTGCCGATGCTTCGTGACCGGTTCCATCGCTAGGTTGCCGCGCGTGGACACGCTGACGACCTACGAGACAATTGACACGGCCACCTCGTGGTGGGCCAAGGAGCACGGGGGCGACGACGTCCGCGTCGCGTACTTCAGCATGGAGTTCGGGCTCGACGCACGCCTGCCCATCTACTCGGGCGGGCTCGGCGTCCTCGCGGGCGACCATCTGAAGGCTGCGGCCGAGCTCGGCCTGCCCCTGGTGGGTGTCGGCCTCTTCTACCGCGGCGGCTACTTCACGCAGGGACTGGACGAAGGCGGGCGCCAGAGCGAGACTTACGCGACGCTCGACCCGGAAGCGCTCGGCCTCGTGCGCGAGCCCGTGACGATCGACGTCGATCTCGGCCACGAGATTGTTTCGGCAGAGGTGTGGAGGCTCGACGTCGGCAGCGTGCCGCTGTACCTGCTCGCCGTCGACTACCTGACGGACGCGTTGTACGCGGGCGACCGCGAGCACCGCATTCGGCAGGAGCTCGTGCTCGGCGTCGGCGGCGTGCGCGCACTCCGCGCACTCGGCATCGAGCCCACCGTCTACCACGTCAACGAGGGCCACTCGGCGTTCCTCACGATCGAACGCGCGCGCGCGCTCGTGCAGGACGGCATGAGCACCACCGATGCACTCGAGCATGTGCGCGCGACGACGGTTTTCACGACGCATACACCGGTGCCGGCCGGCAACGAAGTCTTCGCCGACGAGCTCGTCATGCGTTACGTGTCGGAGCTCGCGCACAAGGCGGGCGTCGACGACAGCGCGCTGCTCGCACTCGGCCACAGCGAGGGAACCGATGGGTTCGGGTTGACGCCGCTTGCACTGCGGCTGTCGGCGCATGCCAACGGCGTGTCGAAGTTGCACGGCGACGTCGCGCGCGAGATGTGGCAGCCGCTGTGGCCCGGCCAGACGCCGCCGATCGACGCGATCACGAACGGCGTTCATCTCGGCACGTGGCTTGCACCTGAGCTCGCCGACCTGCTGATGGACGCGGGCGTGCGACCGTCGGCGCCGCCTGCCTGGGCGAATTGGGAAGCCGCCGAAGCGCTCGATCTCGAGGCGCTTGCAACGGTGCACGAGATTCGCAAGCGCCGCGTAACGGGCCTCGCAGGGCTCGACCCCGAGTTGCTGACGATTGGGTTCGCGCGCCGCTTCGCGACGTACAAGCGCGCCGGTCTCGTGTTCAGCGATTTGGAGCGGCTGCTTGCGTTGCCGGTACAGATCGTCGTCGCGGGGAAGGCGCATCCGGCCGATGTGCCGGGCAAGGACGTGATGCAGGAGATCGTCGAGCTCTCGCGTGACCCGTCGACGAACGGCCGCATCGTGTTCGTCGCGAACTACGACATCGATCTCGCGCGGCAGATCATCCCCGGCTGCGACGTGTGGCTGAACACGCCGCGACGCCCCTACGAAGCGTCAGGCACGAGCGGGATGAAAGCGGCGATCAACGGAGTGCTCAACTTCTCCGTGCTCGACGGCTGGTGGGCCGAGGCGTTCGACCCGGCGTTCGGCTGGGCGATCGACGGCGGCTCCGACGACGACGACCGCGAGCAGCTGTACAGCCGCCTCGAGCACGAGCTCGTGCCATGCTTCGCCGACCGTGAGCGCTGGCTCGGGATGATGCGTGCGTCGATCGCGCGCCTCTCGCCTGTGTTCTCGATGCAGCGCGCCGTGATCGAGTACACCGATCGCTATTACGTACCGGCGAGCGCTGCTCGCTGAAGTCGCTGCTCGTCAGGGTTCTCGCTGCCGTTGGCTGGTAATCGGGGGACAGGCACGTACCTGTCCCCGCCTTGTGTCACGAATCAGACAAAAGAGGCCGCAGTGCAGGGACTTCTCTCGCCGGAGAACTGTCCCCGCCGCCTCTCGAAATCCGTCTGAGGGGGACAGGTACCCACCTGTCCCGGAACGCGCCGCCTGCTGATAGAGAATCCGACGCGATGGTTCTCTCCGACCGCACGATCGCGCGTCTGATCGCCGAAGGGCGCATCGGCATCGACCCGTACGACGATGCGTTGCTGCAGCCGTCGAGCGTCGACGTGCGCGTCGACCGGTACTTCCGCGTGTTCCACAACGCGCGCTATCCGTTCATCGACGTGAAGCAGCCGCAAGAGGAGCTGACGGAAGAAGTCGCGATCGACGACGACCGTCCGTTCATCCTGCATCCCGGAGAGTTTGTGCTCGGCTCGACACTCGAGCGCATCTCATTGCCGGACAATCTGGTTGCGCGCCTCGAAGGGAAGTCGAGCCTCGGTCGGCTCGGGCTGCTGATTCACTCCACCGCGGGGTTCATCGATCCGGGCTGGGACGGCCACGTGACGCTCGAACTGTCGAACGTCGCCAACCTGCCGATCACGATCTACCACCAGATGAAGATCGGCCAGGTGTCGTTCATGCAGATGTCCGAGCCCGCGTCGGCGCCGTACGGCAGCTCCCAACTCGGCTCGAAGTACCAGGGCCAGCGCGGCCCCACGCCGAGCAGGTACTGGCAGAACTTCAAGTGAAAGTTCTCGTCACAGGAGGAACGGGTTTCGTCGGCCCGCGGATCGTGCACGCACTGCGCGCGCAGGGACGCGACGTGCGCGTGCTCGTGCGCTCACCCGAACGCGGCACACACGTGCAGTCGCTCGGCGCGGAGCTCGCGGTCGGCGACGTCACCGACCCTGACAGCCTCGCCGCCGCCGCGAACGGCTGCACACACGTCGTTCACCTCGTCGCGATCATCACCGGGAAGCCTGCTGCGTTCGACCTCGTTATGTCGCAGGGCACGCACAACCTCGTCGACGCGGCGCGTAACGCCGGCGTCGAGCGCTTCGTGTTGATGAGCGCACTCGGCAGTGGCGAGGTCCCGTACTACCGCGCCAAGCGGGAGATGGAGCAGACCGTGAAGTCGTCGGGGCTCGAGCACGTCATCTTCCGCCCGAGTTTCGTCTTCGGTCGCGGCGGCGCACTTTCGACGTTCGTGAAGCAGGTCAAGTACTCGCCGGTCGTCACCGTGATCGGACCGGGCTTGCAACGCAGCGCACCGATCTGGATCGACGACGTCGCCGCGTATTTCGCCGCGTCCCTCGATCACGACGGCGCGGCAAACCGCGTGTTCGAGCTCGGCGGCCCCGACGTCGTGACGTGGAATGAGCTGTACCTCGAGATTGCCCGCGCGCTCGGCAAACGGCGGGCGTTCGTGCACGTCCCGTTCAGCGTCGCTCGTGCCGGCGCGCGGCTCACACAGTCACTCCCCGGAGCCCCGCTGTCGGCCGACCAGGTGGAGATGCTCGCGGGACCTGACAATGTGCCCACGACCGACGATGCCGTCCAAACCTTCCAGCTCCCGCTCGTCCCGCTCGCCGAGCAGCTCCGACGTTCAACCTAAGCCGCCGCTCTCGCTGCTGCTGCTGCTCGTCGCCGCGCACCAGCGCATGTCGCAGCTCGTCGAGCGCGAGCTCGCACGCGACGGCGTGGAGTCGGACGGCTACGCCGTGTATAGCCTGATCGGCGCACGCGGCACGATGCGCCTGACCGAGGTGTCGGAGCAACTCGGCCTGCCGCTGACGACCGCCTCCGACATCGTGCGCCGACTCGAGGGGCGTGGCCTGGTGCGCCGCCATCCCAACCCCGAGGACGGCCGGTCGTTTCTCTTCGAGCTGACCGCGCGCGGCGACCGGGAGTGGAAGCGCGGCTGGGGCGCGCTCCAGCGCATCAACGGGGCGCTTGCTCGAGAGCTGGCCGACGACGCCGCCACGAAAGACGTCCTGCTTGAGCTGGGAGAGGCATTCGAGCAGGTTCTCGAGACTGATCCGACTTCGTAGCATTTTCTCCGGATTCGTAGTATTGTCGGAAGCGCATGAGACGCTTCCTCCTCGTCCTCCTCGTCGCCGGCGCCGCTGGCTCAGCAGCTCACGCGGCTCTTCAGGCGCACCTCGTTGCAAAGATCGCCGTGGCGCGCTATTCGTCGCCGTGTGCAGCGAGCGCCGGCGGCCGCTTCGTGTGGGTGGCCGAGTACAGCCAGTCGTACCTGGTGCGTGTCGACCCACACACGAACAAAGTGGTCGGGAAAGTGAAGATCGGCAACGGCTCGTGCGGCCTCGCCTACGGCGCCGGCGCGATGTGGGTCGAGGACACGAATTCGTCGACAGTCAGCCGCGTCTCCGTCACCACGTTCAAGCGCCGCGCGATCAAGGTCGACGCGATTCCCTATGACACGACGTTCGCCTTCGGATCAGCGTGGACGACGGCGTTCGGCGCCGGCGAGCTTGACCGAATCGACCCCGCGAGGAACCGCGTCGCGAACCGCTGGCGCGTCGGAGGAGCGACCGGGGTCGTCGGCGCGTTCGGCAGTGTCTGGGTGACCGGGCTAAACGGCGTCGAGCGCATCGATCCGGCTTCGAAGAAGGTGCTTGCGACGATCCCCGTCACCGGCGGCGCCAGCTGGACGGCGGCCAGCCCGGACTCCGTCTGGGTCACGACGGCGACAGGTCTCGCCCGCATCGACCCTCAGTCGAACACGATCAGCGCCACCGTTCCGCTCGACGGCGCGCCGAAGATCGGCGACCCGGACTTCGTCGGAGGGATGATCTGGGTACCGCAGATCGCAGCTAACTCGATCGCGATTGTCGACCCGGCGAGCAACACCGTCGTGTCGACGGTGCACGCAGGCATCGGCCCGTTCGTCATCACGAACATCGCCGGCGACGCGTGGGTGCCGAGCTGGCACGGCTCCGACATCTGGCGCTTCTCTCCCTAGAAAAAAGATTGAGGGCCGCTTGCGCGGCCCTCAGATCCGGTTACCAGCTGGTTCTCCGTAGAGGCGCTTCCGGCCGTTTAAGGCGGCGCGTTTACGCGAGTCCCCCACGCTGGTTAGGCGATTCCCCGTCAAGGTCCCGGGGACGCACCTCTACGAGCTGGTACCTCCACTGCCCGTACTAGAAGTCTCCAACGCCGGACCACCTCCTTTCCGCGGATAGCCAAAACATAGCCGATGACCCCGGCTAGCATGGGCCGGGGTCGTGAAGGTGTCCTTTCGGAAGTCCGCGGTTCTGGTCGCTGCGCTCGCGCTGGTCCTGGCGCCGCAGGCGCTCGCCGCACCGGCCAAGCCGGTCCCCTCGTTGACGCCAGTCGCCACGTGGAAGCTCTGGCACCAGCTGGTCGCAAAGCGGAAGCTGATGGCGCCACGCGCGCAGGCCGACTGCCGCCCCGCGCGCGTCGCCATGTACGCGGCCACCGACTGGCTGCGGCTCGCGACGAAGCTGGCGCAGAACGCCTCGCCCTGCGCGGACTACTACATCTCGATCCCGCCGCTCACCGCAAACAAGACCCAGGCGCGGCCGGGGCAAGCAAACCTGATCCGCGCACTCGGGCCGAACATGCACGCGGCCGCAGAGGTCAACTTCGCCGCCTGGTCGAAGTGGGTGGGCGCAGGCAACGGCGACTGGTTCGCGGCCGGCGTCGCGGCGCGCCAGTCGATGGCGACCGCAGGCTACGACGTCGGCGCCGGCGACACGTGGGCGCTGAACGAGGTGCCGTCATCGGTGCGGCGCAACACCGGCAGCGCACGCTCGAACCTCGTCGAATTCCTGAACGGGTTGCACGACGGCGGGGGCAGCCCGGTGCAGGGCATCGTGTTCGTGATCGGCGTCGGGCAACCGGGCGACCAGACCGCTTACAAGGTGACGATGCAGGGCTGGCTGCAGGACACGACGTTCTGGTCGCAACTGTCGAACGACGTGGTCGACTGGATGCAGGAGGACTACGGCGATATTCGCAACTACGCAGTGAGCGGCGCGTCGGCACAGCAGCGGCGCGATGCGCTCGTGCAGTACCTCGGACATCCACTCGCGCTTTCGACCGCAGGCGCCACGCTCACGACCGCGTCGCACTCGTTCCTCGCAGCCGCGTATGGCCCCGTCGCGAACGCTGCGTGGGCGTACAGCGCGGCGTATGGCTTCACGTCGGTTGCGTACGCGCAGATGCAGGACTTCGTGTCGGGGCAGGTGTACGCCGCGCGCGCCTTCGACGCCGAGAGCGGCCTGCCGGCCGATCGCTTTGGCTTCGGCTGGGCACCGTCGAACACGCTCGGGCTCGCCACCAAGGACTTCACGACGCAAACCGCGGCCATCCTCGACAGATTGGCCCAGGCGATCGCTGACTCGAGTGAGACGGTCGATCCATTGGACCCGGGCGTCGGCGCCTGCGGGCCGCTCGGCCAGAACCTCTGGTGCCAGACCGTGGTGCCCGGCGCGGCGTTCACCAACGCGTGGAGCGCGTTCTCGACCTGGACGCAGGCCGGAGTCACGTTCACGACGCCGCCGGTCACGGTCACTGCCGGCGCCGTCGCCGGGCCGATCACCTTGCAGCTCTCGACGAACGGTATCGCCACCGTGGCGCAGCAGCCGACGCCCGTGACGCTCACCTCCACATCCCCCAAGGGGCTGTTTTCGACCGCAGCCACCGGGCCGTGGACGAACACGCTCACGCTCACGATTCCGACGGGAGGATCGACGGCGTCTTTCTACTACGAGGACACGACCGCCGGCACGCCAACCGTGTCGGCGGCGGTCGCGGGACAGACGCCCGCGCTGCAGACAGTGACCGTTGCCTCGGGCCCGCCGACGGCGATCGCGCTCTCACCACGCGGCGCGACGGTTGTCGGCGGGAAGACGCGCCTCTTCGCCGCTCGCGTCACCGACACGTACGGCAATCCGACGAACGCTGCGGTGCGCTGGTCGATCGTCTCGCCGAAGCTCGGCACGCTTTCGCCCGTGAGCGGTGCGTCGACGACGTTCACCGCCTCGTCGACTGCAGCTGGCCGCGGAAAGCTCACGGCAACGCTGGGCAGCCTGTCGGCGTCGACGAGCGTGAGCGTTTCGCGGCCGCCTGCGCGGATCGCAAGCGTGACGACGCGTCACGTGAAGGGTTACCTCGTCGTCACGGTCCACGTCGCGCGAGGCAGGGCACCGGCTAAGGGTTTGCCCGTGTCGTTGGTCGTGCGGCGCGGCTCGAGCTTGATCGCGCGCGTCTCGGGCGTCACTGCGAAGAACGGAACGTTCACGTGGCGCAGCAAGCACCCGCTGCCGAACGTTCGCTACGCGGTCAAGGCCGCGCTGCGTTCGCGCTCGACGTCCTGACGCACCCAGCAGTCCGCGATGTGATCGTTCACGACACCGCACGCCTGCATGGCCGCATAGACAGTCGTCGGCCCAACGAAGCCGAAGCCCGCCTTCTTCAGCCGCTTCGACAGCTCCTTCGCGCTCGCCTCGTCACCGTCGCGGTGGGCCCAGACGAGTTTCGGTAGCGGCTCCGTGTCGCGAAGCGCAACCGTTGCTTTCGCATTGGCGATCGCCGCCTGGATCTTGCCGCGATGGCGAATGATTCCGGCGTTGGCGAGCAGGCGCTCGACGTCTTTGTCGGTGTAACGCGCAACCTTGTCGGGGTCGAAGCCCGCAAACGCCTCGCGAAATGCAGGCCGCTTGCGCAGAATCGTCAGCCACGACAGACCCGACTGGAAGCCCTCAAGACAGAACCGCTCGTAGAGCGCTGCCTCGGTGAGCACCGGCCGGCCCCATTCTTCGTCGTGGTAGGTGTTGTACGCCGGGTCGCTCGTCTCCCAGCAACGGACGATGTTCTTCGAATGCGTATCCGTCAATGCAGCTCGACTTTGACGATGCCGTCTTCGACGACGACCGGATACGTCTCAACCGGCTCGAACGCGGGCAGCGACAACGGCACGCCTGTTCTCAGATCGAAAGCGCTGCCGTGGCGCGGGCAGATGACGCGGCACATGTCCTCATCCCATTCGCCTTCGGCAAGTGGCCCGTCGTCATGCGAGCAGCGATCCTCGATCGCGTAGAGCGCGCCGGCGCAATTGAAGACGCCGACCGACGTCCAACCGACCTGCACGATCTTCGACGAGCCGGGCCCGAACTCGTCGAGCGGTGCAACTTCGATCAGCGGCATTAATTGAAGTCGAGGCCTTGCCACTCATCGGGCAGCGGCGTGCCTTTCGCGCGATGCAGCGCGACCTTCAGCACACCGAGACCGAGAATCGCGCACTTAATGCGCACCGGCGTGAGCGGGATGCCGATCTCTTCAAGCAGATCTTCCTTCGGCAGCGCCGCAATGTCTGATGCCTTCCGTCCCTTCACGAGGTCGGTGAGCATCGAGGTCGCCGCCTGCGAGATCGCGCAGCCGCGTCCCTCGAACCCGATCGAGTCGATCGTCTCGCCGTCGGCGGCGAACTTCACGGAGATCGTCACCTCGTCGCCGCAGAGCGGGTTCATGCCTTCCGCCTGCGCATCGGCGTGCTCGATCAATCCGTGCCCGTGCGGGTTCTTGTAGTGGTCGAGGATCACCTCGCGATACATCTGGTCGAGCTCAGACACCGAACGTGTCCTTCACCTTGAGCAGGCCAGCGGCGAGGCGGTCGATCTCCTCGGGCACGGTGTAGAGATAGAAGCTCGCGCGGTTCGTTGCGACAACGCCGAGGCGCGCCATCAGCGGCTGGCAGCAGTGATGGCCGGCCCGGATCGCGACGCCGTCGAGGTCGAGGATCTGCGCGACGTCGTGAGGGTGCACGCCTTCGACGTCGAAGCTGACGATGCCGGCGCGCTTGTCGGCCGGCGGCCCCCACTGCGTGACGCCGGGGATCTCCGCGAGCTTCTCGAGCGCATATGCCACGAGCTCGTGCTCGTGCTGCTCAATCGCTTCGAGACCGACCTCTTCGAGATAGTCGATCGCCGCTCCGAGACCGACTGCTTCGGCCATCGGCGCGGTGCCGGCTTCAAACTTGTGCGGCAGCTCGCCCCAGGTCGTCTCGTCCTCGCGCACCCTGCGGATCATGTGCCCGCCTGTCAGGAACGGATCCATCGCCAACAGCAACTCGGTCTTGCCCCAGAGGAACCCGATGCCACTCGGCCCGCACATCTTGTGGCCGCTGACCGCGACGAAGTCGGAGCCGAGTGCCTGCACGTCGACACGCTTGTGAGGCGCTGCCTGCGCCGCGTCGCACATGTGGATGGCGCCGTGCTCGTGCGCCCACGCTGCGATCCGTGGCACGTCGTTCGAGCCGCCGAGCACGTTCGACACATAGCCGGTCGCAACCATCTTCACGTTGCCGTTGCCGGCGATCTCGTCGAGCTGTTCGAGATGGAGCGCGCCGTCGGTGTCGACCTCAACCATCCGGAACTCCGCGCCGGTCTTACCTGCGATGTACTGCCACGGCACGAAGTTCGCGTGATGCTCGAGCTCGGTGACGATGACGACATCGCCGGGCCCGAGGTTCGAGAGACCCCATGCGTACGCGACAAGGTTGATTGCCTCGGTTGCGTTGCGCACGAAGATGATCTCCGACACGCTCGGCGCGTTCACGAACGCGCGGCACCGTTCGCGCGCATGCTCGAGCGCCTCGGTCGCGCGCTCGGCGAGCTCGTAGACGCCACGATGCACGTTCGCGTACGACGTCTCGTAGAAATGGGTCATCGCGTCGAGCATCTGGCGCGGCTTCTGCGAGCTCGCGGCGGAATCGAGATAGGCGAGCGGCTTGCCGTGGAACTGCTGCTCGAAGATCGGGAAGTCCGCGCGCAACTTGTGCGCGTCCAGCTTCCGTTCCGTCGTCACGGCCATCCCGCGCTGAACTGTACCCCCGGTATCGTGGCTGCCGAATGAGTGAATTCATCTTCAGCATGTACCGGGCCGACAAGTTCTACGGCCCGGAGCGCCAGGTGCTGGCCAACATCTCGCTGTCGTTCCTGCTCGGGGCGAAGATCGGCGTGCTCGGGCCGAACGGCTCCGGCAAGTCCACGTTGCTGCGGATCATGGCGGGCAAGGACGAGACGTCCTCGGGCACCGCCGACCTCGCGCCGGGGGCGACGGTGGGGCTGCTCGAACAAGAGCCCGAGCTCGACGCGAAGCGCACGGTGCGCGAGAACGTCGAGGACGGCGTCCGCGAGTTGCGTGACCTGATGGACGAGTTCAACGCGATTTCCGCGAAGTTCGCCGAGCCCGACGCCGACTACGACGTGCTGCTCGCCCAACAGGCGACCGTGCAAGACCGGATCGACCGTGCAGATGCCTGGCAGCTCGACGCGCACCTCGACCACGCGATGGATGCGCTCCGTCTGCCCGACGGCGACCGCGACGTTACGTCCCTCTCAGGCGGTGAGCGGCGGCGTGTCGCGCTCTGCCGGCTGTTGCTCTCGGCACCGGATTTGCTGTTGCTCGACGAGCCGACGAACCATCTCGACGCGGAGTCGGTGTTCTGGCTCGAGCGGTTCCTCGCCGACTACAAAGGAACGGTCGTCGCGGTCACGCATGATCGCTACTTCCTCGACAACGTCGCCGGCTGGATCCTCGAGCTCGACCGCGGGCGCGGCATTCCCTACGAAGGGAACTACTCGGGCTGGCTCGAGCAGAAGCAAGCGCGGCTCGCAATCGAGGAGAAGCAGTCGTCGGCGAGACAGCGCACACTGGCGCGCGAGCTCGAGTGGGTGCGCGCATCACCGACCGCGCGTCATGCGAAGTCGAAGGCGCGCCTGCAGGCGTACGAGCGGCTGCTCGCCGACGAGGAGAACGTGAAGCTCGACCGTGTCGAGATTCACATCCCGCCGGGACCGCGCCTCGGCGACAACGTGATCGACGCGAAGGGCGTGTCGAAAGGATTCGGCGACAAGCTGCTGTTCGAGAACCTGGAGTTCTCGCTGCCGCCCGCCGGCATCGTCGGCGTGATCGGCCCGAACGGCGCCGGCAAGACGACGCTCTTCCGCATGATCGCCGGCGAGGAGACGCCTGATGCAGGCGAGCTGCGCCTGGGCGACACCGTGCAACTCGGATATGTGGATCAATCACGCGAGTCGCTCGATCCGAAAAATACGGTCTGGAAAGAGATCTCCGGCGGACACGACATCGTGCTGCTCGGCAAGAAGGAGATCAACTCGCGCCAGTACACGTCGTGGTTCAACTTCAAGGGCGGCGACCAGCAGAAGCCGGTCGGCAAATTGTCCGGCGGCGAGCGCAACCGCGTGCATCTCGCGAAGGTGTTGAAGAGCGGCGGCAACGTGCTGCTGCTCGACGAGCCGACAAACGATCTCGATGTCGACACGCTGCGCGCGCTCGAGGACGCACTGCTCGACTTCGCCGGCTGTGCGGTTGTGATCACCCACGATCGCTGGTTCCTCGACCGCGTCGCGACACACATCCTCGCCTTCGAGGGCGACTCTCAGGTCACGTGGTTCGAAGGCGACTGGGGCGAGTACGCCGACTGGGTGCGCGAAACGCGCGGTCCCGAGGCACTCGAGCCGCACCGCATCAAGTACAAGCCGCTGGTACGCGCCTAGACGGCTTCAGGAATACGCGCTTCGAGCGCGGCGCCGAGTGCTTCGCGCACGGGCTCCAGCTCGATGCGGTCGAGCACGTCCTGGAAGAAGCCGCGCACGATCATCCGCTCGGCCTCGGAACGCGTGAGGCCGCGGGCCATCAAATAGAAGAGCTGCTCGCGGTCGACGCGGCCAAGCGTGGCGCCGTGTGTGCAGCGCACGTCGTTGGCCATGATCTCGAGCCCTGGAATCGAGTCGGCGTGCGCAGTGTCGGAGAGCAGCAAGTTGCGGTTCTCCTGGTACGCGTTCGTCTTCTGCGCGCCTTCTTCGACGCGGATCATGCCGCGCCACACGGCCGACGCGTTTTCGCGCAGCGCACCTTTGAACGCAAAATCGCTCTCGGTATTCGGCGCTGCGTGCTCCTGGAACGTGTCGTAGTCAAGGTGCTGTTCGCCGTCGGCGAAGTACGCACCCGTCACACGCGACGTCGCGCCCGCGCCGACCAGATCGTTCTCGATCCACACCTTGCCGCGCTTCGAGCCGAAGCCGCCGATCACCCAGTCAAGCTCGCTGTCGCGTTCGAGCCGCGCGCGATAGCGGCCGAAATGCCACGTTTCCTGCGAGAGGTTCTGCAGCGACACGCACTCGATCTTCGCGTTCGGTGCGACGAACAGCTCGACGACCGCGTTGGAGTACGCGAGCACATCGGGGCCGGCGGACGAAAGATCTTCGATCACCGTGAAGCGCGCACCCTCCTCGGCGACGACGACCATGCGCCAGTACAGCGAGCCTCCGTTGGAGGTCACCTGCACATAGAGCGGCTTCTCGAGCTCGACGCCCTTCGGCACGCGCACGAGCAAACCGTGCTGCCAGTTCGCAAGGTTCTCGAGCGCGAACTTGTCGTCGTCGGGCACGAGCTCTGCGGGATAGTCAGCCGGCAGCGGCTCGAACGTCACGCCTTCGGGCGCCGACAGGATTTCGATGCCGGACTCGTTCACGCGTGCGAAGCCTGCGACGTCGAGGTCAAGTGTCGGCTTGGAAACGGTGCCAGGCACAGAAACCGTGCCAGGCACCGAGAAACCGCGCAGGTCGGTGAAGCGCCAGTGCTCATCGGCAGTCGTCGGCAGCGGTAGCGCGTCGTACCGCGTGCGTGCGTCGTCGCGCGTAATCATCAGCGCGGCGCGTAGCGACGGTGCAGCGTGATTGCGTTTCCGTCCGGGTCGCGCAGGAACGCCATGTGGCAGACGCCCGTGTCGAGAGTGTCGCCGTCGAAGACGACTCCCTTCGCCTCGAGCTCCTGACGCGCCTCGGCGACGTCGGGCACGCGCAGCGTGAACCCGGCCGTGTTGGGACTCGTGAACGACGAGCCGATCGACTCCATGTTCAGGAGGTACACGCTGACGTTCTCCCCGAGCTGGTACTCCGGGAAGCCCTGCTCGGGATGCTCGATCTCGGTGAGGCCCAGCGTCTCGCCATAGAACTGCCTCGCCCGCTCGACATCCGTCACCGGGACGGTGATGAAATCGGTGCGCTCGACGATCAACCGACCGACCCCTCCATCTGCAACTGGATCAGCCGGTTCATCTCGACGGCGTACTCGAGCGGCAGCTCCTTCGTGATCGGCTCGACGAACCCGCTGACCACCATCGCCGACGCTTCAGCCTCAGAGAGGCCGCGCGACATGAGATAGAAGAGCTGCTCCTCGCCGATCTTCGAGACGGTTGCCTCGTGGCCGATGTCGACCTCGTTCTCGTCGATGCGGATGTACGGATACGTGTCGGAGCGCGATTCGTCGTCGAGGATCAGCGCGTCGCAAACGACCTTCGACTTCGAGCCGCGTGCGCCCTTCGCCACCTCGAGCAGACCACGGTAACCGGCACGGCCGCCGTCCTTCGAGATCGACTTCGACGTGATCACGCTCGTCGTGTTCGGCGCAGCGTGCACGCACTTGCCGCCCGCGTCCTGATGCTGGCCCTTGCCAGCGAATGCGATCGACAGCACCTCGCCGTGAGCGTGATCGCCCATCAGCCAGATCGCCGGATACTTCATCGTCAGCTTCGAGCCAAGGTTTCCGTCGACCCACTCCATCGTTGCGCCTTCGTACGCAACGGCGCGCTTGGTGACCAGGTTGTAGACGTTGGTCGACCAGTTCTGGATCGTCGTGTAGCGGCAGCGGCCGCCCTTCTTGACGACGATCTCGACGACCGCCGAGTGCAGCGAGTCGGTGGAGTAGATCGGAGCCGTGCAGCCTTCGACGTAGTGCACATATGCGCCCTCGTCGACGAGAATCAGCGTGCGCTCGAACTGGCCCATGTTCTCCGCGTTGATGCGGAAGTAGGCCTGGAGCGGCATCTCGATGTGCACACCCGGTGGGACGTAGATGAACGAGCCGCCCGACCACACCGCGCTGTTCAGCGCCGCAAACTTGTTGTCGTTCTGCGGGATGATCGTCCCGAAGTACTGCTTGAAGAGATCCTCGTGCTCGCGCAACGCAGTGTCGGTGTCGAGGAAGATCACACCCTGCGCGGCGAGGCTCTCCTGCAGCTTGTGGTAGACGACCTCGCTTTCGTACTGCGCGCCGACACCCGCGAGGTACTTCTTCTCCGCCTCCGGGATACCGAGCTTGTCCCACGTGTCCTTGATATCGGCCGGCAGGTCTTCCCACGAGTTGGCCTGCTTCTCGGTGGGCTTGATGTAGTAGTAGATGTTCTCGAAGTCGATCTCGGCGAGCGACGGCATGCCGCCCCAGGTCGGCATCGGACGCGCGAGGAAGTAGTCGAGCGACTTGTGGCGGAACTTCCGCATCCAGTCCGGCTCGCTCTTGTGCTCGGCGATCGCCTCGACCAGCTCGTGCGAAAGACCGCGGCCCGACTTGAAGAAGTAGTTCTTCGCCTCGTCCGGGTTCGAGAAGCCGTACTTGGTCCCGTAGTCGGACCCGATTCCCTGGACGACCTCAGACTCGGTCTGCGTCATGCCGGCACCGCCTCCCATTCCACATAACCCGAGGCCTCGAGCTTCTCGGCGAGCTCGGCGCCGCCTTCTTCGACGATCTTCCCGCCGACGAAGACGTGCACAAAGTCCGGCTTGATGTAGTTGAGGATCCGTTGGTAGTGCGTGATCACGAGCGCGCCCATGTCGGGACCGACGAGCTCTTGCACGCCGCCCGCGACGATCTTCAGTGCGTCGATGTCGAGACCTGAGTCGGTCTCGTCGAGCACGGAGATCTTCGGCTTGAGGATCGCCATTTGCAAAATCTCGACGCGCTTCTTCTCGCCGCCGGAGAACCCATCGTTGAGATAGCGCGACGCGAGCTCGCGCGAAACCTTGAGGCGATCCATCTGCGCGAGCAGCTCCTTGCGGAACTCCGGCACGGGCATCGGATCCGCCACACCGCCGTTGCGCGCCTTGCGCACCGCGTTCACGGCTTGCCGCAGGAAATTCGTAACGGTGACGCCGGGGATCGCATGCGGATACTGGAACGCGAGGAAGAGCCCCGCCTGCGCGCGCTCGTCGGCAGCAGCCTCCGTGATGTCGACACCGTCGAGCAGGATCTGCCCTTCGGTGATCTCGTACGCGGGGTGGCCCGCAATGGCATACGCGAGCGTGGACTTGCCCGACCCGTTCGGGCCCATGATCGCGTGCACCTCGCCGGAGGAGATCTTGAGATCGACGCCCTTCACGATCTCCGTCCCATCCTCGAGCGCGACGTGCAGGTTCTTCAGCTCTAGAGTCGCCATCTGCCTTCTAGGGTAGCCAAGTGCGGGCGCGCGGAGGTCCGTACCCCCAGAAAACGCGCTACGCTCAGGACATGCCAAATATCGGCACCGGCGAGATCGTCCTCCTGCTCCTCGTTGCACTGCTCCTCTTCGGCGCGAAGCGCCTCCCGGAGATTGGCCGTTCGCTTGGTAGCGGCATGCGGGAGTTCAAGGATGGGATCACCGGGGCGACCAAGAGCGAGCCGACGCAGACGTCGTCGTTGCCGGCCGGCACGCAGGACACGACCCCTGCGCAGCCCCGCGAAAACAAGCACGTCTCCTAGTTCGAGACGATGAAGCGTCTGCCACGCCGCCTGCACCACGGCGAGGAGGCGACGCTCGTCGAGCATCTCGAGGAGCTGCGGCAGCGGATCTTCGTTTGCTTGGGCGCGGTCGGCCTCGGCTTCGTCGTCGCTTTCATCTTTCATCGCCGCCTGATTCACCTGCTCGTGCTCGCGCTGCCTCCTGATCATCGGAAACTCGCGACGTTCACGATCGGCGAGCCGTTCATGACGTCGATGTGGATCAGCCTCTACGCCGGCTTCCTCGTCGCGCTGCCGGTCATCCTCTGGCAAGCGTGGGCGTTCTTCGTGCCGGCGCTCGACCCGGCGCACGAACGGATGCTGCGCTACCTAACGCTGGTCGCAACGGCGCTGCTCGCCGCAGGTGTGCTGTTCGGGTACTACCTCGCACTCCCAGCTGCCGATCATTTTCTCGCGCACTACGACAGGTCGCAGTACACCGTCTACATTCGCGCGCGCGACTACATCTCTTTCGCGGCGAAGGTGCTGCTTGCGATGGCGATCGTGTTCGAGTTGCCACTGTTCGTCGTCGGGCTCACACGCACCGGAATCCTCACGACGCAGAAGCTGCGGCGAAACAGGCGCATCGGCTACTTCGTCGTGATGTGCGTCGCCGTTGCCTTGCCCGGCGTCGATCCGGTAACCACCTGCTTCGAAGCCGCGCCGCTGCTCGTGCTGTACGAAGGGTCGATCTGGGCGTCGATCCTCCTCGACCGTCGCGCTGCCCGGGCGCGCGCAGCCGCGCTGCAGGTTTAAGAAAATGCAGCCGCACTGCAGGTTTAGGCAAATCAGTTGAAGCTTTCCGCCGACTGGGTGCTCCCGATGGACGGGGAGCCAATCGACGGCGGCTACGTCGAGTTCGACGGCGCGACGATCGTGAGCGTCGGCAAAGGCCGCGGCGACCGGCATTTTCCCGAGGCCGCGATCATCCCTGGCTTCGTCAACGCGCACTCACACATCGAGTACTCGGTGTACGCGGGTTTCGGCGACGGGCTCGCGTTCGGGCCGTGGATCACGTTGCACACGCAGCGCAAGGCGCGGCTCGAGCCGGCCGACATGCTCGCGGTCGCACGCCGCGGCGCCGCTGACTCGCTGCGCTCGGGCATCACGACGACCGCGGACTACAGCTTCTCGGGTGACGCGGCGCTCGCGGCTGCAGAGTTCGGCCTGCGCGCGATCGTCTACCTCGAAGTGTTCGCGCACGAGCCGGCCGCCGCCGCCGAGCGCTACTCGCGCCTGCGAGATCAGCTGCCGCCGTCCGAGCTGGTGACGATCGGCATCTCGCCGCATTCGCCGTACCTCTGCTCCGTCGACGTGTTCGCGTGGTGTCTTTCGCTCGGTGTCCCGGTCGGCACACATCTGTCGGAGAGTGCGAACGAGAACGAATGGCTCGAGCACGGCGCAGGACCGTTCGGCGGGTCGCCGATCGTCGTGCCGCCGACGGGCAAGCGCGCGGTGCCCACGCTCGAGAGCGTGCTCGGCCCTGACTTGCTCTGCGCGCACTGCGTCGACCTCGAGCCGCATGAGTTAAGGATGTTGGCCGAGCGCGACGTTCCTGTCGCGCACTGTCCCCGTTCGAACGCACTGCTCGGCTGCGGCGTCGCGCCGCTCACCGCGTTGCGCGAGGCGGGCGTGCGCGTGGGGCTCGGCACCGACTCGCCGGCGTCGGCCCCGTCGTTCGACATGTTCGAGGAGATGCGCGCCGCGATCTACGCCGCGCGGGCTCGCGAGCGCCGTGCCGAGGCCCTCTCGGCGACGGACGCGCTGCGCCTGGCCACGGCCGACGCCGCCCGTGCGCTGCAGATCGACGGGGAGGTGGGTACCCTGACGCCCGGTAAACGAGCCGATCTCGCGGTCGTCTCGCTGGCGGAGAGCCCCTACCATCCGGTCGAGGATCCGGCTGCGGCGGTGGTGTTCGGTGGTTCGCCGGAGCGGGTGCTCGAGACGGTCGTCAACGGACAAACCAGGTACCGGATAGAGGACAACGAGTGGCGAGAGGTACGCAACATCGCAAGCGTCGCCCGCGGCCGGATGCTCGGCCCGCTTCCGCGGTAGCCGCGCCGCGCAAGTCCAAGAAGCAGAAGCCGCCGCAATGGCAGGAGCAGCTCTTCTTCTCGCGCCTGCGCGTGCATGCGAAGTGGATGTTCGTCCTCCTCGCGGTGGTCTTCGCGGTTTCGTTCGTGTTCTTCGGGGTCGGCTCCGGGTCGACCGGCATCTCGAGCGCGCTTTCGAACTTCTTCAACTTCGGCGGCTCTAGCGGCCCGTCGGTGTCGAACCTCGAGAAGAAGGTCGCGAAGAACCCGAAGAACGCTGCCGACTGGCGCGCTCTCGCGACCGCGTACGAGACGAAGCACGACACACAAGGTGCGATCACCGCCCTGCAGCACTACACGCAGCTGAAGCCGAAGGATCAGTCCGGCCTGCAGGAGCTTGCGACCGAGTACACCTCGCTCGCCGACACGTACAACACGCAGGCGCAGAGCGCCGAGATCGCGCAGGAGACGGCGAACCTTTCGCCGACTTTCTTGCCCGCCTCGAACACGAGCCTGGGCAAGGCCTTCACCAGCACCACCGGCCCCCTCTCCGACCCGATTTCGAACGCCAATGCCAACACGGCCAACCAGACGACGCAGACCGCCGTCCAGCAGCTGACCAGCATCGAGTCCCAGGCCGAAGACACCTTCAAGCAGCTGGCGGCGCTGAGCCCCTCGGACGCGTCGGTTCAGATCCAGCTTGGTCAGGCGGCCGAGGCGGCCAACGACACGGCTTCGGCCATCGCCGCCTACAAGAAGTTCCTCAAGCTGGCGCCCACCGACCCGCTGGCCCCTCAGGTCAAGTCGGTGCTGAAGCAACTTGAACCCGCCAAGAAGTAGACTCACGCCCGACTTCGAGCGGGGGGAATAACGCGATGAACTTCGACATCAAGACTGAACGGATCTCCGACGACGCCTACGTGATCTCGCTGGCAGGCGAGGTCGACCTGTACACGGCGCCCGAGTTCAAGCAGCAGCTGCTCGAGGTGATCGGGCAGGGCGGCAAGCAGGTGATCGTCGACTTCACGAACACGACGTTCATCGACTCGACGACGCTCGGTGTGTTGGTCGGCGGCGTCAAGCGGTTGCGCACGAACGAGGGTCAGCTCTCACTCGTCTGCAGCGACCGCAACATCACCAAGATCTTCGAGATCACGGGCCTCGACCGGGTGTTCGCGATCCATGCGACGCGCGACGAGGCGGTCGCCGCACTCGGCAGCGTCTCCTTCCCCTCCTAAGCCTGCTCGTAAAAGCTCTGCGCACCCAACCCCTCGCACTCGCCGCGATCGCCGTTGTCGCACTGCTCGCAAGCGCATGCGGTGCGGTGGGGCGGGTCACGAGCGGCGATCCGGCGCATGGGAAGGAGCTGTTCCTCGCGAGCGCGAGCCCGAGCCAGCCGTCGTGCGCCTCGTGTCACACGCTTGCGGATGCGGGGTCGACCGGGACCGTCGGGCCGAACCTCGACGACGCGTTCTCGTCCGACAAGCAGCAGGGCTTCCAGATCGGGTCGATGGAAGACCTGATCCGTGGGCAGATCGCATACCCCGAGGCACCGATGCCGGCGAACCTTTACCGCGGCCAGGACGCCAACGACATCGCGATCTACATCGCGAAATGTTCTGGCAATCCGAACTGCGGCGTCACCGCCGAGAAGCCGGCGACGACAACGGCGACGTCCACACAGTCGACGACTACGACCGCGCAGTCACCCCTAGCCGCCGGCAAATCAGTCTTCGGATCCGCCGGTTGCGCGGGCTGTCACACGCTGAAGGACGCGGGCGCAACCGGGACAATCGGGCCGAACCTCGATCAGTTGAAACCGGGCGAAGCAATCGTCGAGAAGCAGGTCACGAACGGCGGCGGCGTGATGCCGGCGTTCAGGGGGAAACTCACGCCCGCGCAGATCAAAGCGGTCGCCGAGTACGTCGCCTCAGTCGCCGGCAAGTAGCGACTCTCCGTCACGCGGCGTTAAGGGCGCTCGCGCAGCCGAGGACCGCGCTTGAGGGCTTAGGCTGTTCGCGGCTTGGCCTCTGTGAGTAGTCGCTGCGTGCATCGGAGTGATAGAGGCGCTCTCGCGCTTTCGTGGAGCGGTGGGAAGGATTCCGCCTTGACGCTGTGGGAGCTGCGCCGCGAACAACGAGAACCGGTCGCACTGGTCACAACCGTGACCGAACCCTACGACCGGATCAGCATGCACGGCGTCCGGCGCAGTCTCCTTGCGCTTCAGGCGAAGGAGCTCAGGATTCCGCTTGTTGAGGTTGCTATCCCGCCTGCCTGCAGCAATGACGTCTACGAGGCGCGGCTCCGACAAGCATTCGCCGCAGAGCCGTTAGGCGACGTGGGATGCGTCGCCTTCGGTGACCTCTTCCTCGAAGACATCCGCGCTTACCGCGAAGCACGGCTGGCGGCCGCCGGACAAACGGGGATCTTCCCCGTCTGGGGCCGCGACACGACCGTGCTGGCGCATGAGTTCATCGATGCCGGATTCGAGGCAATTCTCGTGTGCGTCGACCCGCAACAACTCGATGCGTCCTTCGCGGGGCGCTCGTTCAACCGGGAACTGCTCGCGGACCTCCCATCGAGTGTCGACCCCTGCGGAGAAAACGGCGAGTTCCACACGTTCGTTCACGCGGGGCCGATCTTCGACGGTCCGATTCCCTGCACGCGGGGTGAGGTTGTACAACGAGACGGATTCGTCTTCTGCGACTTGCTCGAGAAATAGACTCAGGCGTCATTCCCGAACGCTGGCGCAGCCGGTGGTGCGCCCATCATTGCCATATGGGACGCGAGGCACGCGAACTCGGGCAAGCCAAACTCAGCGTGATTGGGGACATGTCGTGGGAAGACCTCGACAGCTACGGCGTCCGCAATGAGGACGTGATCGCGCCAAGCGGTCGCACGTATCGAGTCAAATCGTCTGTGTTCTGGGACATGGAGCCGTGGAAGTCAGACCTCTACGTCATCGTCAAGGTCTACGGGCGCTGGTGGCGGAAGGTGCGTCCGCACAAGCTGGTTTCCGTGCGCGGCGGCGAGACGGTTCCGGCTCGCTAGCTCAGGCGTCATTCCCGAACGCTCGCGCACGCGACGTAGTAGGTGCGTCCTCAAGCGCAGACCCGTCGCCACAGGTAGGGCGTTGTCGTTGAGACCTTGACGAGTCCCGCTCGTTCGAGGATCGGTCGCGAGTCTTCGGTCGAGTCGCTGTGGATCAGCCTCTTTCCACGCGCAAGCGCTGATCGTGCACGCGCCGCCGTGAGTGCCCGGTAGATCCCGCGCCCACGCCATTCCGGTCGTGTCGCACCGCCCCAGATCCCGGCAAACTCTGTGGCGGCTACCGGCTCCAGACGACCCGAGCAGACGATCTCCCCATCGGCCTCTGCCACCCAAAGCTCCATCCCATCACCGAGGCCAAGGCGTCGGAGTAGTGCATCTGCCATCTCTTGTGCGAACGCGCCCCCGAAGATCTCTTCCTGCATCGCGCTGAGGGCGAGCACGTCCGGCTCGCTCGTGACTCGCCGGAGCCGGATCTCGTTCGGCAACGGAACATCAACCGCCAGGAGCGCGGCTTCACCGATCATGATCGACTCCTGCTCCTCCGGCACGAACCCGTTTCGCACGAGCGCGTCGTGAAGCCCCGGCGCACGGTCGTGGCCGCGCGTCTTCCATTCGACGCGGGTGATCTCAGGGTCCTCGCGGTAGTGCGCAAGAGCGCTGCCCACGTAGCGGGCGATCACCGCGCTATCACCGCCCTCGAGATCCCGGTATGTGACGAACCCACGACCGCCCGCGAACGTCACCAGCCTCAGCGGCCCGAGCTGCGTCACGGCTGCCGCGCTCGGGGTTTCTGCGTCAGTCCGGAGTTGACCGTCGTAGGCCCTGAGGTACTCGCGAACGGTTGTCATCAGAGACCATCCTCCCACGGGCACTAGCGCAGGGGTCAAGCCTCGTGCGACGCGATCGTTTTCGCCATGAGTACGTCATCAACTGCCGCGAGGGCGCCCGCGGGGCCCACGGGCAAGCGGAACTCGCCGCGCAGTTCTCCCTCGATCTGGTACCCATGCCGCTCGTAGAGCGCGCGTGCAGCGCGATTCACCGACAGAACACGAAGTGTGAGCCGCTCGATCTTGCGTTCCGCTGCATAGCTCTCCGCCGCCTCGAGGAGCCTGCTGCCCACACCTCTCCGTTGCGCGCACGGAGCCACTCCAAGGTCGCTCACCACCAGCACATGGGCGTTTGACGAGAGCGGTGAAGCAGGGCGCAGCCAGACGAACCCGGCGACGCAACCGTCGAGCACGGCGACAAGAACCTCATCGGGCCGAGTGTCCTCGAAGAAGGGTCTCGACCTGTATTCGCTCGGGGAAACGTGTGGCCCCCAGGTCTCTCGCTCGATCTCGCTGAGCGCCGCCTCGTCAGTCATTTCGGCTAGCCGAACCGCGATCGCCACTCAAGAATCGTGCCACGCCCAACGCGGTTCTGGTGACATTCCCGAACACTGACCCAGACGAGAGCTTTGTGGCCCGAAGAGACGACTCGTCTCGCCGCCGAGACGTCGGTACACGTTCAGCTACGACACCGAAGGCCCGCCGATGGCGGGCCTTCGTGTAGCTCAATGCGCCGGACTGTCCGCTCTCGAGTTCAGCGCCGTGAGGGAAGAGCTGGTGAGCAGCTTGCCGAGCACGAGGTACGGCGCGAAGCCGGAGCCGAAGTCGACCGGCGCGAGCTCCGTCCAGCCGTTCTTAGCGTAGAAACGGCGCGCCTGCGTCGATCCGGCGCGCGTCGAGAGCAATGCGCGATCGTGCGGCTGACGCGTCAGGAGATGCGCGAGCAGCATGCTGCCGATGCCGCGGCGCTGCCGCGACGGTCGCACATGCAGCTCCACAACTTCGTAATGCGGCTCGTCGACCCACGCCGCTTGCTGCTCGGGCGTGAGTGACCGCGCGACGCTGTCGGTCCACCACTGCCCGTACTCGCCGGTGTAGCCGTAGGCGAATCCCGAGATCCCGTCGTCGTCGCGCGCAACGAGAAAGACGAAGTCGTCGCGCTGCGTGTGCCGCGGCAGTTGCCGGCGCGCCCACTCATCCGAGATCGCGCCGACTCCGAGAGCCGTGCGGTGCACCTCGCGCAGCTCGTCGGCGTGCTCGAGCGGGTCGATCAGCTCGACAGCTAGTTCAGTGCGCGTCTGCATCGAGGTCGACCACGACGTGCGTGAGCGGGACTTCGAAGCGCTCGCGCGCGCGTTCGACAACGCCGCGTTCGAGCCACTGCGAACGGCCCGGCGGATGCGTCGACACGATCACCTCGTCGGGCCGGAACGTGCGAATCGCGTCCTCCATCGCCTGCACCGGATCGCCGTCTCCGATCTCACCCGCTACGTCCAGGCCGACAGCGCGCATCGACGTGAGGCTGGCGTCGAGGCGCTCCTGCGCGGTCGCGCGCGCGCCGTCCTCGTCCGACGTCCACGTCTTCAACGGTGAGTTGAGCGCCGGCGCGACGACGAAGACGACCGAGCGGCGTCCCTGGGCACGACCTTGCACTTCCGCGATCAACTCAGGCCCACCAACCGTCTCGTTGGCGACTACCAGGATGCGGTGCTCGTGCGCGGGCCCGGGGACGGGCGCGTGCTTGACCGGCGCCTCGCCGCGGCCGCGCAACACACCCCACCACACCGCAAACGCGGTGAGCACGACGAAGACCGCGAGGCCCACCCACGTGTTGATCGCCGAGCCGATCACGATCAGCGCGCCGTAGCCGATCACGATCCACAAGAAACGGAAAGCGTCGCCTTCGCTGCGGAACGGATTCTTCATCGGCGGGTTAGAGGAGGTAGACGGTCACGAACACGACGACCCACATCACGTCGACGAAGTGCCAGTAGATGCCGCCGATCTCGAGACCGTGATGATGCTCGGGTGAGAAGTGCCCACGAAACGCTCGAATAGTCATGATCAGCAGAATCGTCAGGCCGACGAAGACGTGCGCGCCATGCAGGCCGGTGAGCCCGAAGAACGTCGCGGCGAACGACGTATCGCCTGTGTTGAAGCCGATGCGGTGGTACTCGACGATCTGCGTCAGCAGGAACGACAGCCCGAGCAGGAACGTGAGGACGAGCCCCGCCTGCATGCCGGCACGGTTGCCTTTCTTGATCGAGACCGTCGCCCAGTGAATCGTCCCCGACGAGGTCACCAGGATCAGCGTGTTGATCGCGGCGAGATAGACCGGGCGGTGGAATTGCGGTGGCGGCCAGTGACCGTCGACGCCGTGGTTGACGACGCGATCGAAGAAATACACCGTGAAGAACGAGCCGAAGAGCATGATCTCCGACGCGATGAACAGGAACATCCCGAGCACCGACGGAGACACGCGCGAGCTGTAGTGAATCGGCGGCGGGCCGTGATGCTCGTGAGCTTCGGCCGCGGCGCTCATGCCGGAACCTCGCTGGGCTCGGACACGACGTGCTGCACCGGCAGGTTCGTCTCCTTGCGCAAGCGCGACACGAGGTCACGGCGCAGCCAGCCAGAGCGCTCGCCAGGGAACGTCGAGACGACGATCTCGTCGATCCGCTCGTCGCGCGTGGCCTGCATGGCGGCGGTGAACGGGTCGGGATGCACGATCTCGCCATGCGCATCGATTCCCTCCATGCGCAACTCGGAGAGCGCGCGACGAACACGGCGGTCGGCGGAGTGCTCAGCTTCAGGATCGTCGCCTGCGGGAACGACGAGCAGGAAACTCGCCGGGCCCTCGGCGTGACGCTGGCGGATGCGGTCGAGCAGCTCGGGTGACACAACAGTTTGGTTCGCGATCACGAGCACGTTCACCGGGCCACCCTCGAGCGCGGCGTCGGCGACGACATGCTTCACCGGCAGATCGCCGGCCGCGCGCTGAATGTCCTCGACGACGTTGCGCCGCATCCAGCCCGAGCTCTCTTCGGGGTGCGTTGAAACGACGATCTCGTCGACGGCCGGCTCGAGCTGCGCGAGCGCGTCCTTCACCGCCTGCACCGGTCCTGTCTCGACGACGAACCCCTGCGCCGGGATTCCGGCGCCGCGAAGGTAATCGAGCGTCTTGTCGAGCCGCCGCCGCGCCGAGGTGCGGCGCGTGCTCTCGTAGACGACGTAGCCCGAGCTGGGCTCGCTGACCGGTGCGATCACCGTCACGCGGTCGCCCTCGCCGTGCGCTTCGACGCGCACCGCTTCGAGCAGCGTCGGTGACGCCACCGTCTCGTTCGCAACGACCAAGACGTGCACTAGTCGGCACCTACGGGCTCAGGGACGGGCGCACCGAAGATCGCGTGCTTTGCGCCGGGAACGCCGTACTCGTACGGGTTGCCGACAACCTGCGGGATCTCGTCGAAGTTGAAGATCGGCGGCGGCGAGCTGACCTGCCACTCGAGTGTGAGCGCGCGCCACGGGTTGGACGCGGCGCGCTCGCCGTAGCGCCACGAGCGGATCATGTTGTAGAGGAACACGAGCGTCGAAGCGCCGAGGCCGAACGACGCGATCGAGATGAAGAGGTTGAGGTCGGCGAAGCGCGGCGCGTAGTTCGCGACACGGCGCGGCATCCCCTGCAGCCCGATGTAGTGCATCGGGAAGAACGTGAGGTTGAAGCCGACGAACGTCAGCCAGAAGTGCAGCTTGCCGAGCCGCTCGCTGTACATCCGCCCTGTCATCTTTGGGAACCAGTAGTAGATGCCGGCGAAGATCGTGAACACGGAGCCGCCAAACAGCACGTAGTGGATGTGCGCGACGATGAAGTACGTGTCGCTCGTGTGGATGTCGATCGGCACCGACGCGAGGTAGATGCCGGACAACCCACCGATCACGAACATGGAGAGGAAGCCGAGGGCGAACAGCATCGGCGTTGTGAAACGAATTCGCCCTTCCCACATCGTGGCTAACCACGAGAAGATCTTGATGCCGGTTGGCACTGCGATCACCATGCTCGTCACCATCATCGGGACACGCAGCCAGCCCGCCATGCCGGCGACGAACATGTGGTGCGCCCACACGCTGAAGCCGAGCACGAGGATCGCCATCAGGCTCAGCGCCATCAACCGGTAGCCGAAAATCGGCTTGCGACTCATCACGGAGATCACCTCGCTGATGATCCCGAAGCCGGGCAGCATCATGATGTAGACCGCCGGGTGCGAGTAGAACCAGAAGATGTGTTGATACCCGAGCACGTAGCCGCCGTTTTGGTACTCGAAGAAGTTCGTGTGCAGCACGCGGTCGAACATCACGAAGAACTGCGAGCCCGCGATGAACGGCGTCGCGATCACGACGAGCATCGACGTCGTGAAGTTCGCCCACACGAGTAGCGGCATGCGCCAGAACGTCATGCCCGGCGCACGCATGGTGATGATCGTGACCAGGAAGTTGAGCGCGGTCATGATCGAGCTCGCGCCTGCCCACTGCACGCCCATGTTGAAGAACACCTGCCCGAGTGGCTGGTGTGACGACAACGGCGCGTAGGCGGTCCAGCCGGCGGACGGGCCGCCGCCCGGCGTCACCATGCCGGCGACGATCATCGTCCCCGCGATCGGCAACAGCCAGAACGACAGCGCGTTCAGGCGCGGGAACGCCATGTCGGCGGCGCCGATCATCAGCGGGATGACGAAGTTCCCGAGCCCGGCAAACGCCGGGATGACGAACAGGAAGATCATCAGCGCCGCGTGCTCGGAGACCAGCACGTTGAACGTCTGCGGGTTGAAGAACTGGTCGCCCGGCCGCGCGAGCTCGGCGCGGAACAGCATCGCCATCAGCCCGCCGACCATGAAGAAGATGACGGTGGTGACGAGGTACTGGATCCCGATCACCTTGTGGTCGGTGTTGATGCGGAAGTAGTCGCGCCACGACTTCGCACCGTGCCCGGAGTGATCCTCGGGGCGCGTGGGACGGCCCGATGCGTAGTGCAGCCAGTAGTCGAAGCCACCGATCGCCGCGAGGAAGCCGAGCGGCGTCGTCGTCAGCTCGACCGTCGTGATCACGGAGCCCTTGAAGAGCGGATGCCAGTGCGCGAGCCAGCGGATCAACACCGGCAGCCCGATGCCGAGTCCGAAGAAGATCGGCGTCATCCAGAGGACGCGCAACCACCCCGGTGCGGTGAGGCGATGCCAGCCGTGCGGTGGCAACGTCTCGACGTGCTCATGAGTGTGCTCGGTCGTCGTCATCTCTATTTCGCCTGACTCGACAGATACTGCACGAGGTCACTCAACTGCTTCGCAGTGAGCTGTTGCCCGAACGTCGCCGGCATGAGGTTCTGGTAGCCAGGCTGGAGATAGGCGCCTGGCGTCACGATCGACTCCTTGATGAACGATGCGAGGGATCCGCGATGCGCCTGCGTTGCGTACTGCTTGAGCTTGTCGAGATCGGGCCCGATCGTGCCGGTCGCGGTGGCCGCCTTGAGCGTGTGACAGCTGGCGCAGCCGTTCTGCTGGAAGACGGCGAGCCCCGGCGGACCGGAGGTACTGCCGCCGCTCTTCAGGAACGACGCGAACTGCGCCTGACTGACGATGTTGATGTGGCTGCGCATCAGCGAGTGGCCGAGGCCGCAGAGCTCGGTGCAGATCACCGGGAACGTTCCCTTCTTGATCGGCGTGATCACGAGCTTGTTGTGCTGGCCGGGCACGGCGTCCTGCTTCTGCGCGAGCTGCGGCACCCAGAACGAATGGATGACGTCGCTCGAGGTGATGTCGAGCTGAACCTTTCTGTTCAGCGGCACCTCGAGATACCCGAGCGTCTTACCGTTGGGGTACGTGAACGTCCACGCGAACTGCCGCGCGAGCACGTTGATCTTCACGGGGTTCGAGCCGGCGTTCGAGTTCTGCGCGAGCACGATCGCGCTGACGATCGAGATCGCGGTGACAAGCACGGCGGGGATCGCCGTCCACCAGATCTCCAGCTTCGTATGCCCGTGAATCGGCGGCCCGTCGGAGTCGTCGTCCGGGCGCGCGCGGAACTTCCACACCGAATAGAAGATGACGGCGATCACCACCGAGAAGACGGCGATCGCGATCCCGGTCGTAAACCAGAAGACGAAGTCGATCCGCTGGGCTTCCTTGCCCGCGGCTTCCGGCAGCCACGGGATGGCAAGAGCCACCACGACGCAGATCGCAGCGGCGACCAATGAGATCGCCGCAAGCTGAATGACCGAGCCCTTGCGCACCCGTTCGACAGCCTAGTGGACGCCGCTCGCTGAGGTCGATGCTGCGGGAGTCACGTAACTGAAATTGCTTGTCGCACGTTGCAGTGTCGAGCCAAAGGAGGTTCGAACAGTCAAATGGGTATTGGAGTCAGCCTCATCCTGATCGCCGTTGGCGCGGTCCTCACGTGGGCCGTGGAAGCCACCGTGTCCGGGCTCAACATCAACACGGTCGGCGTCATCCTGATGATCGTCGGCATCGTCGGCCTGCTGCTCTCGCTGATGTTCTGGTCCAGCTGGGGCGGCCCTGCCGGCTACGGCCGCCGGCGCACGACCACCGTCGACGAGGGGCCACCGCCTCCCGGGTACTAGCGCTGTTGTTTTAAGTGCATGCCGACTTGACGGTTGAACTGAAGGCCCGGCACGCGCCGGGCCTTCTTTGTGCCTGCAAATGCAGTGATATCACGATGGCACTTGACAGACACCATTCGTGATGTCATAGTGCTGTCACGATGAATCTGACAATCGTGCTCGAGGGACTCACGGAAGACCTGCAGGGGATTGCCTCGCTCGGCGACGAGCGCTCGGCCCAGATCGCCCGCCGGCTTGCCGACGCCCTCGGCTCCAACCTCCGCCTCAAGGTGTTCGACCTGCTGACGCAGGCCGCCGTCGAGCTGTCGTCCAAGCTCCCGAACGGCCACGTCGAGGTTCGCCTTGTCGGGCAGGAGCCGGAGCTCATCTTTGTTGACGACGTCGGCCCGGATCACACCGGCTCGTCCTCCGAGGAGCTTTCGGCCCGAATCACACTCCGTCTTCCCGAGGGATTGAAGG
Organism: Gaiellaceae bacterium; assembly: GCA_036496645.1. GTDB lineage: Bacteria > Actinomycetota > Thermoleophilia > Gaiellales > Gaiellaceae > PALSA-600. Next base: position 10,556 of record DASXKU010000054.1, on the reverse strand, counting down.
CGGCCGTCGAGCGCGCCGCCGACCGGGAAGGCGTGTCCGCCAACACCTGGCTCGTGCGCGCAATTGCACGCGCCGCCGAGTCCCGTCCTGCGACCCACAGCGGCCGGCGCCTGTCCGGCTACGTCCAGAGCTAGGAGGAACCATGCAGAAGACCTTCGAGATCGGCGGCCCCATCGAGCTGGAACTGAGCCTGACCGCAGGTGACATCGAAGTCGCTGCCGGCACGGACGGCAAGGCAGAGGTCGAGCTCGTCGCCCACGACGCCGAAAGCCAGGAGCTCGTCGACAACGCGACCGTCGAGATGCGTGGCAACACGCTGGTCGTCGACGTGCCCGAGAAGCGCGGCTTCAAGTTCAGCTTCCGCAGCCGCGGCATCACCTGCACGGTGCGCTGCCCCGAAGGCTCGTCCCTCCGTTCGCGCACCAAGTCGGGCGACGTCGACGTGTCGATCAACCTGGCACGCGCAGATGTCGCAACGGCATCGGGCGATGTCACGCTCCGCGACGTGAGCGGTGACGCGAGCGTCAAGACCGCATCGGGCGACACCACCGTCGGCGACGTCGGCGGACGCGCCAGCGTGAACTCCGCATCGGGCGACGTCAGCATCGGCCGAGTCGCCGGCGACGTCAACGCCAACACGGCAAGCGGCGACATCACTGTCGACGCGGCCGGCGGCGGTTTCAAGGCGAACAGCGCGAGCGGCGACATCAGCATCGAGGCCAGCGGTAGCGGCGACATCAGCATCAACTCCGCGTCGGGGGACATCGGCGTCGGTCTTCGCCGCGGCACGCGCGCACATCTCGACTGCAACACCGTCAGTGGCGACACGCGCTCCGAGCTCGACCTGAGCGGCGACGAACCGAACGGCAACGGGCCGCTCGTGCACATCAAGGCACGCACAGTCAGCGGCGACATCCACATCTACAGCGCCAACGCACAGGAGGTGCAGGCATGAACCGTGTTTCCTGGGACTCCACCGCGCCTCGCCGGATCGGCTCGCGGCGCGCGACGTCCCCGCAGCCGAGGCCCGAGGACGGCCTCGTCACCGCCGACGCAGATCTACTGCGCGGCGCGTGGGACCAGCTGCGCTCCCGGCCCTTTTAGACTCCTTCAGCCGGGAGCGTTCGTTGCATCACCCCGGGATCGGTGTAATCCTGACGGTCTGGCCGCGCCGATGGATACGACACTCCAGGACTACGTGCAGATCCTGGTTGCGCGGCGATGGATCGTTGTCGCTGTCACTGCGCTCACCGTCGCCATCGGCCTCGCGTACGCGGTTCTCAGCCCGTCGATCTACGTCGCGACCGCATCCCTGCAATTCGGAAACCAGCAAGACTTCTCGATACTCGGGCTCCAGGTTCCCGTCGATCTCAACCCGGGCCTGACTGCCGCCGCCGACAGCCGCATCGTGACGCGGGCAGACGTCGTCGCGAACGTACAGAGCCTCGTGCACAGCGGGCTGTCCGACGATCAACTTCGCGCCAAGATCAGCGCCACCGTCGAGCCGACTTCCAACCTGATCCTGGTTCAGGCGTCCACGCGAAGCGCTGCGCTCTCGGTGCGGATCGCGAACGCGTTCGCCAACGAGACGAAGGTGGTCATCGCACTCGAGACACGGCAGAGCTACGCCGTCGACGCGCAGCAGCTTCGTGCCGCACTCGCTGCCGGCGGAGTCCCCACACAAACGGCGGCCACGTACCAGCGGACGATCGCCCGGCTCGGAGTCCTCAGCAAGGTCGCCGACCCCGTAAGCGTCATTCGACCCGCGACCGCACCTCGCGGTGCGGCATCGCCCAAACCGGTGCTCGACATCGTCCTGGCGGCGGTGCTCGGCCTGATCCTCGGAGTCGTCGCGGCGTTCGTTCGCAATGCACTCGACAGACGGCTCGCGAATGAACGGGGCATTCAGGAGACGCTGCTCTGGCCCGTCGTCGGACGGTTTGGAGAAGCCATGTTCGCGGCGCGCGTAGGCGCCGACGACATCTCGCGCGACGACCTCGACGCCGTCAGGATCCTCCGGACGAACGTCGGCTTCCTCACACCGAACGGCGAGCCGTCATCGATCGCCGTCACGAGCCCGTCGCCCGACGATGGCAAGAGCACAGTTGCTGCCTGGTACGGGTACGCGAACGCCGTAACCGGGAGACGGACATTGCTCGTCGACACCGACCTCCGCCGGTCGCACTCCCCGTTCCCCGGTCCGGGCTTGTCCGACTATCTCGCCGGCCGCGCAAGTTGGGACGAGTCGTTGCGCACCATCGACGTGTCGCGGCCGGCCGATGACGAGCCGGTCACGCTGGCGTACCTGCCGGCGGGCACTCATGTGCTCGAGCCGGCGGGCGTAATCGGATCGGAGCGGTTCCAGCAATTCGTCGCGGAGATGACCGACGAGTACGACCTCGTCGTCTTCGACTGCCCGGCCCTTCTCTCAGCGAGCGAGGCGCGCGACGTCGTGTTGCGCACGGACGCCACTCTCCTTTGTGTCAGGTTGGGGAAGACCACGAAGAAGCAGATTCACGCCGCGCAGGAAGCGATCGAACGGCTGCCTGCTCGCCTGCTCGGCGTCGTCGTCACAGGAATCCGGCACGGCGACCGTGAGTTCGGCGGCCACGAAGCGCAGCCGGCAAGACGAGGTCGTCTGCGCACATTCGGCCGGTTTGAAAAGACGACCTGACTGCACGACGACGGCGGTCGTCGCACTCGGCATCCTCGTCGCCGGGAGCTTGACGATTCTCGGCGCGGCGACATCGCCGGTGCTCGCGCTGGCCGCGCTGCCCGTGCTCGGCGTCATTCTGCTCGCGCTCCTCAGGCCGATCGCGACCGTGTACCTCGCAGTCCTTCTGATCCCACTCGAGGGGCTCGGCGCCGGCTTCGGCCACGCCTTCACGATCAGCCCAGCAGAATTCGTGGCGGTTGCGGCCGCCGCAGGCTGGATCATGCACCGGCTGGCAAGCGGTGGGCCACCACTCCGTTCACCGCTCACCTACGCACTGGCGGGCGTGCTCCTCGTTCACATCCCGGGGCTGTTCGTCGCCGCAAATCGCTTCGCGGTGATGAAGGAGACCGTGATGTGGAGCGCGTTCTTCGTGCTGTTCCTGGCAGTGATCTCGGAGCGGCGGCCGGGCACCGCACAGACGATGGCGAACGTGATCGCAGCGTCCGGCGCGATCATCTCGGCAATCGCAGTCGTCCGCTCGGGCGGCTCGCACCAGGCGCTCGTTGGCCTCACGGGAAATGTCTCCGATCGCGCGACGGGGTCGTTCGGATCGCCCACGCTCTTCGCGGCGTTCGTCGCGATCACGCTGCCCCTCCAGCTCAGGCTTGCGCTTTGCGGTTCGTCACGAATCGTCCGACTCGTAAGCGCGCTGGGAGCTCTCGCCTCGACGCTTGCGCTGGCGTTGGCGATGACGCGAAGCGTCTTCGTGGCGCTCGCAGTCATTGCGGCCTGGCTGGTCTTCGTATGGAAGCCGTTCCGGCGCATCACCCCGGTTCTCGTGCTCTGCGGCGTCGTGGTGCTGAGCGGCATCACGCCGCTGGGCGACGTCGTGAACACGCACGTCCTGGTCTCGCGAATCGAATCGGTTGGCTCGACGCAGTCGCAGACTGCGCAGTACCGGCTGCAGCTCTGGAAGCGAACCCCGAAGATGATCGAGGATCACCTCGCGTTCGGCGTCGGCGCGGACAACTTCCAGGCAGACGCTGCGCGCTACGGCATCGTCGCGCCCGGCGGCGTTCCCTACACGCACGCGCACGACATCGCACTGACTTTCGCCGCCGAGTTCGGCCTGCCGGGCCTCGCGGTACTCGCCTGGCTCACAGTCGCTCTCGCGCAAACCCTGCGGCGTCTGCTGCGGTCACACGAAGAGCCGCAGTATTCGCTTGCGGTGTGTGTCACCGCCGCTCTGCTTGTGATCCCGATCGAGGGCGTATTCGACTACACGTTCTCGGACAACGCGTTCTTCCTCGTCGTCGTGCTGCTGGCCGCGATCGCCACCCGCCAGTCCGCACTCGTGCCGCACGCCGCGCAACGGGCGCGGACAGCGAGGCTGATCGCCGCCGTCCCACCGGCACCGGCCTGATCATCACGCGCGCAGTTTTCCTCGTCTCGAAGCACCCTTCGTCGGGCGTCCGCGACGGCGACACCGCCATCTCGCGGCTGCTGGTCGACGCCGCTACGCGCGCGTGCAGCGTCACCGTCGTCGCACTGTCGGAGCAGGCCGGAGGAGATTACGGCGGCGTGCCCGTAATCGAGGTCGCGAAGCCGGAGTTGCACCTGGGCCGCCTGGCGATCCAAAGCGCCGTCCGTCGTCGCAGCTTGATCCACACCCGTTTCGCACCACGCTCGCTGCAACAGGCACTCACGCGAATCGAGGCCGACGTGTTCGTGGCGCGGCGCGTGTACATGGCGGAGGCCGCGCTCGACGCCGAGCGGGTTCCGCCGCGCGACCGGCTAGTCGTAGTCGCTGACGTCCTCGAATCCACTGTCCTCCGGCTTCGCGGGCCGCTCGCATCGGTCGAGGCTCGCAGGACCCGCCACGACGAGATTCGATGCGTGCGTGCCGCTTCACGCGTCGCATTTCTGAGTGACTGCGAACGTGACGAGCTCGCTTCGCACGCCCCGGGAAGCTCACGACTCGACCTCGTCCTGCCCCCAGCCGAGTCGCCTGCGCCACTCGACACGCAAACCGCCGTCTTCGTCGGAGATCGCCGCGCGCTCGCGAACGAAGAGGCGCTTCGCCACCTGCTCGCGATCTGGCCGAACATCACCCGCAAGGCGCCTAACGCGCGCCTGCTCATCGTCGGCGAGCCCGGGCAACGGGAGCCGCGACGCGAGCTCCAAGGCGTCATGTGGTCCGGCTTCGTCGACGATCTCGACAAGGTCTGGCGCTCAGCAGCCGTGCTTCTTGCCCCCGTCGCAACCGGAGGCGGAGTGCGCGTCAAGGTGCTCGATGCCGCGCGTCACGGCGTCCCCGTCGTCGGCACGCGCGCGGCGATCGGGTCAACGGATTCGTACTTGCCGCTCGCGGCGTATTCCGCCGGCGACGACTTGGTAGACGCCGCGGTCGGCTTGCTCACGGACCTCGCCGCCCGGCGTCGCCTCGGCGCGGACCTCTACGAAGCAAACCGCACGCTCAACGCGCGAGGGTTCGTCGAAGAACAGGTCGCCTCGCTGCTCGCGCCCGGCTAGCGGCGCCGTAGCCAGAAACCCGACGGTGGCGCGACTAGGTCGAGACTCGGGACGAGTGCCGCAAACTGTGCAGTGCGCTCGCGCGCGAGTAGGTTGGCCGCGACGAGGATCTCGAAGTCGTCGTTGAACGCAAGAAACGCCTGAAGCAGGTACTGCTCGGACCAGAAGAACTCGCGCTCGACGAACGCGCGCGGGTAATGCCACGGCAGGAACACGTCGTGGAAGTGAACAAGGACGCCGGAGGCGAGCCTGGGCAGTACTTCAAGGACGAGATACGTCACATCCCCGGCGAGCACTACCGCATGTGTCGAGTCAACGAACAACACGTCGCCGGCCGCGAGTTGTTCGAATACCGACAACGGAACCGCCGTCACGGAGACGGTGCGCACCGTCGCGATGCGTTCGAGCGCGGCGATGCCCCCGATCTCACGGGACGCAGATGCCGGATGCGGATCGACGATCTCGTAGACGCTCCGTTTGCCATCGCGGTCGTTCGCGGCGAGCGCCTCGCCGAGCACGAGGCTCGAGAATCCGGATCCAACTTCGATGACGTGACCCGGCGCAAACCGCCGGACGACCGCGAACAGCAGCTCCGCGTCGCCGGGGCCGTAAGTGCCGTTGTCGAGATAAAACTGTCCCGCATCACGCTTCGAACGAGAGAACTCGGGCAGGTAGGCGGACAGCTCCCTCTGCACGAAGGCGAGCTGCGCATCGGCGTCGATCTGAAGTCCGACCAGATCCGAACGCTCGCTCCAGAAGCTGGAAGGAATAGCCTGGAGATCTGGGATGGGGCTGTAGTAGTGGCGCTTGATGAGATCGAAGCCCGCTCGGGCCGCGAGCGCCTTGAGCAGCCGCCGCACGCCGAGCGCGCGAGGGAGCCCGCGCAGGTGCGATCTCAACGACGTTTCCATTCCGACGACCGCCATTCTCCCGGCTCGCGCGCCCGCCGTCGAGTCGCCGCGCCGTCGTGACGGCTCCGCTTCGGCTCTGTTTTGTCTCGTCGCACGGCCAGCTCGGCGGCGCGGAGCTGGCTCTCGAGACACTCCTCGGCCACGTGCCCCGGGAGTCGATCGCGGCGATCGCCGTGCTCGGGCCCGGGCCTCTGCTTCCCCGACTGCGAGCGTCGGGCCTGCCGGCAACCGGAATCGGGCTCGAGAATCGCGCGCAGTTGCTGCTGGCGGCGTACGCGCTCCGCCGGCTCGTGCGTCGGAGCCGGCCGTCGGTGGTGCACGCCAACGGCTTCCGGGCCGCGTTCGTCGCGACGCTCGCGCTGCTCAGGCTCGACATCCCCCTCGTCTGGCAGAAACACGATCTCGCGCGCGAAGGTCGCATCACGAACTGGGTCGCGCGCCGCGCGGCCGTGGTGGTCGGCGTGAGCCGCGCCGCCGTCGAGACCTTCGCGTACGACCCGCGCGTGCAAACGGTCGTCGTTCGGAACGGCGTATCCAATCGCGATGTCGACCGAGCGCGCGGGCGCGCTCTCGTCGCGGAGGCTGTCGACGTTCAGGCGGAGACACGCATCGTCGGCCTCGTCGGGCGTCTGCACCCTGGGAAGGGTCAGCTCGAACTGCTCGAGGTGATGCCGGACTTGCGGCGCGGCGGCAACGACACCCGTGTCGTGTTCGTCGGAGGCGCGGACCCCACTGAGCCGCAGTACGAGCAACGCGTGCGCGAACGTGTGGACGAGCTTGAGCTCACGTCATGCGTCAGCTTCCTCGGACACCGCGACGATGCCGCCGTGCTCATCTCAGGGTTCGACGTGCTTGCGGTGCCGAGTGTTCGCGACCCCAAGAGCGGTTGGCGCGAGGGCTTCGGTCTAGCCGCAGTCGAAGCGCTGCAGGCCGGGACGGCGGTCGTCGGATACGCATCGGGTGCGCTCCCCGAGACGCTCGGCGACTGCGCCACGCTCGTTCGCGAAGGGGACACAGCAGCCCTCGCCGCAGCGCTCGCCGACACCCTGACGACAGCTGACCCCGAACGCACCGAACGTGGGCGGCGTCTCGTGCGAGAGCAATTCTCGATCGAACGAGCCGTCGCCACGCTGTCGACGGTATACGTAGAGGCTGCCGCCGAATGAGGCCCTACACCATCGCGGCCGAACAGCACAGCATCCTGCGCACCGCAGCCGACGCGTCCCGGCGCAGACTGCCGCCGCGCTACGGCACACAGGCGTGGGACGCGCCAATGCGCGGCCGGCTCGAGCGAAAGCTCCGCCCCGGAATGAAGATCCTCGATGTCGGCGCAGGCTCCCGCCCATTCCTCGCTCCATCCGAACGTCCGGATCGAACCGTCTACGTGGGTCTCGACGCCGACGCGAGTGAGCTCGCGCGGGCGCCCGCCGGGGCCTACGACGAGACGGTCGTCGCGCCCGCGGAAACGCCGATCCCATCACTCGAGGCGAGCTTCGACCTCGTCGTGAGCTTCCTCGCGCTCGAGCACGTCACCTCGGCGGCGGCGGCGGTCGAAAACGCACGCGTATACCTGCGCCCGGGTGGAGCTCTCCTCGCCCAGCTCGCGGGGCGCTTCGCCCCAGCCTCGTTCGCCAACCGCGTCGTGCCCCAAGCGGTTGCCCGGCGGTTGCTGCGGGCGAGCCAGGGCCGCGCGCCCGAAACCGTGTTTCCCGCTCGCTACGACCAGTGCACGCATTCGGCGCTCGTCAACTTGCTGAGCTCCGGCTGGACCGAGCAGGAGGTACTGCCTCTGTTCACGGGCGCCGGATACGTTCTCTTTTCCCGCGCACTCTGTGCCTCGTACATCGCCTACGAAGAATGGGCGTGTCGCGGCAAACACCTCGACCTCGCACCGTATTACCTGATCGCCGCCCGGAGAGCCGATTGACGTTCACTGCCGTCGTCGTCACGCACAATTCCGAAGGCGAGGTGCCTAAGCTCATCGCGAGCGTTGATCGCCATCTCGCAGACATACTCCGCATCGTCTTCGTGGACAACGCGTCGGAAGATCGAACGCTCGAGACCATACGGAGACTGTCTCCGCAAAGCCAACTCCTCGCATTCGAGACCAACGTCGGCTTTGGACCAGCTACGAACGCAGGCGTCCGTGCAGCAGACACGGATGTTGTCGCACTCCTCAACCCCGACACAGTCGTCGCCGACTCGAGCCTCGCTCGCCTCGCAGAGCTCGCGCAATCCGAACGGGCGCTATTCGGCCCTCGCCTGTTGAACGTCGACGGCTCGCCGCAGATCTCGGCGTTCCCAGCTCCGGCGAGCTGGGAGCTCGGCCTGATCGCATGCTGGCCCGGAGCGCTGCTACCGCGACCGCTCCGCGAGCGGTGCGAGCCATGGCGCCTCGACAGTCGGCTGGCCGCCGGTTGGCTCTCGGCCGCCTGTCTCGTGGCTTGCCGCGACCTGCTGCTCGAGCTCGGCCCGTTCGACGAGCGCCTGCCGCTCTTCGGTGAGGACATCGACCTCTGTGTTCGCGCACGAGCTGCGGGCGTTGCGTGCGTGTTCGCGCCGGATGTAGCCCGCATCGTGCACCTAGGCAGCCGGTCGAGTGCACGGGCGTTTGCGGACTCCGGCATGACGCGAAAGATCGAGGCGCGTCGGTGGGTCGTGCGGAACCGGCTCGGTGCCCGCAGGGCACGCTACGACCTCGCTACCGAGTTCGTCCTCCACGCGGATCGGTGGCTCGTGAAGCGAGCGCTGGGACGAAAGGCAGCGACGGAGGCGCTCTGGCTGCGGAGCGCTGTGCACGTTCTCCGACACCCGCGAAGCGGCGACCCCGAGTCGCTCAGCTAGTCGCGCGAGCTGCGAGCGTTGCGTACAGCTCTCTAGCTGCCGGCAGCAGCGGATGGGAGGTGAGCTGCTCGCGAACGCCAGGCTTCAAGCGCTCCTTGTACTCGTTCGGAACGGTGCCGTGCGCGGCGCGCGCGCTTACCTCGAGTTCCGACTTCGATAGGTGCTCGACGATTCGCTGCTTCTCTTCAGTCGTCACCGGGATGCCGTCGAAGTCCGTGCCGAACCGGGCATTCAGACGGCGGGCGATGATCGCCGGGTCGTCGAGCACCTCGTCAAAGGTGCAGAGGGCAACCTGATCGCACAGCGCAGCGACGCGGCGGTTGTAGTGCAGATAGACGCGCAGTGCGAGGCCGTGCGAGAGATCGCTGTCGCCGGCGATGACGAGCGAGGTCAGGTTTCCGAGCGGCTCACGGATGAGAACCGCGCAGGGCACACCGAGCCGCACGGAGCGCTCGAACTGCATGGGAACGTGCATGTGATGCGCGAGCCGCACACCCGGGTTTCGTTCGAGGAACGTTATCCCGCCGAACGTGTTCGCGCACCGAGGGAGGCCCTCGATGCACGCATCCTTGTTGCGATCCACCATCACACGCGCATAGGGCGCGGGCGCGACGCGCAGAACCGGATAGGTCACTCGGTAGCTACCGAGCGCGTATCGGGCCGCGAACCAGCCGTTCCTGAGGAACCGCGGACGATGCCGTGCTGCCAACCGGCGTGAGCGCGGGATCGACGTCACGACGTTATTCCCTATCGAGCCTTGTGCGCCGCAGAAGAATCTCCGCACCCCGTTCCCGAAGCTCGCTTCGCGGCCCACGTACGACGCCGCCGGCCGGAACATCAAAATCGACACACGCGCCGGCTCCTATGAGACTGCGACTGCCGATCTCCACCGCGCCGAAGATCATGCTGTGCGCGAACACCACCACGCCGTCTCCGATCACCGGAACCTCCGAGCTGCCGAGGTTGGCGCCGATCGAGACGAGGTGCATGATCGTGACGCCGCGTCCGATCCGGACGCCCTTCGCAATCGTGATCCCGAACGGATGCGGGAGCAGAAGCCCGGGCCCGATCAACGGCCGATACATGACCTCGATCGAATGCTTCCAAATGAGGATGTTTCGCCAAAACCAGTGCAGCGAACGCGGTCCCGCGATCGCGAAGCGAATGAGCACCACTGCCTGCAACGACGGGTTGAGCAGAAGGCGAGGGCCCATGAGCAGCCGCCGACGGAGTGGGGAGTCTCCACGCACTCTCGAGAAAGCTCGGTAGTCCTCGAGGATGAGCCGGAAGACCCCGAGGCCTGAGACCTCCAACTTGCTGGGCGCCATCGGGCGGCTACAGTAGCCGAGGCCGCGGTGAATCCCACCGAACACCTCCGAGAGCCCGGGGGCGACCGCCGCGCCGTTGCGCGGCGCGTCGCCCGCAACACAGTTGCCCTGGTTGCCGCGGACGCCGTCACGAAGGCCGGGGTGTTCGTTCTCTACGCGATCATCGCGCGATCGCTCGGCAGAGCCGCCTTCGGCGACTACACGCTCGCCGTGTCGCTCGCCTTTTTCGTCCGGGTCTCTGCGCTCGGGCTCGACCTCGTCGTCAGCCGCGAGGTCGCCCGGTCG